>NZ_KV786262.1:40094-40709 GCF_001806875.1 Corynebacterium sp. HMSC29G08 | reverse complement strand
ACGCGGTGAAAGACACTATTGAGCCGGACCGCATTGTGCTCGGTGTAAATACAAAGGGCTCCCAGGCAGAAGCCATTGCCCGCGAGGTGTATGCCACTCCGCTTGCAAATAACACGCCGTTTATTGTCACTGACCTGCAGACAGCCGAGCTGGTGAAGGTGTCGGCCAATGCCTTTTTGGCCACCAAGATCTCCTTCATCAACGCGGTCAGTGAAGTCTGCGAGATCGTCGGTGCGGACGTGACACAGCTTGCGGATGCCATTGGGTATGACGAGCGCATTGGCCGCAAGTTCCTCGGCGCTGGCTTAGGCTTCGGTGGTGGCTGCTTGCCTAAGGACATTCGTGCGTTCATGGCTCGCGCGGGCGAGTTGGGTGCGGACCAGGCGCTGACGTTTTTGCGTGAGGTGGATGCGATTAACATGCGCCGCCGCCAGCGCGTGGTGGACTTGGCGCGCGAGATGCTCGGCTCGCTGATTGGTACCCGCATCACGGTGCTGGGGGCGGCGTTTAAGCCGAACTCGGATGACGTGCGTGACTCGCCGGCGCTTGCCGTTGCAGGCCAGCTCTCACTCGCGGGTGCAAGTGTGCGCGTCTATGACCCGCAGGCCATGGACA
>NZ_KV786262.1:0-40074 GCF_001806875.1 Corynebacterium sp. HMSC29G08 | reverse complement strand
GTGTGCGCGTCTATGACCCGCAGGCCATGGACAACGCACGCAAGGTCTTCCCAACGCTTGATTACGCTTCTTCGCTTGAAGACGCCTTACGCAACGCCGAACTTGTCATCCTCGCAACCGAATGGCAGGAGTTTAAGGAGATGGAGCCGGGGTGGGTTGCGGGGGTCGTCGATAAGCAAAAGCTCATTGACGGCCGCAACGTGCTGCCAGTAGAAGCCTGGCAGGCAGCCGGATGGGAAGTGAGCGCACTCGGCAAGTCTGCCTAGACTAGGCACGCTCTACGCACACCGGTTGGCTATCTTCCGTAACAGCGAAGTCCTAATCAAGCCCTGCAAGAACGGCACCTACCGGAGCTTATGAACTTCGGTAGGTGCCGTGAGGCATCGATTCACAAAATGTCACCCATCAAGACACACTTCGAAATTTGGTAGTCAATGCATCCGCTATTGCGATAATTGTCTCTCGCGTGAAGTGGCGCGGATCAGCGCCCATAGCTGGGTTAAAATCGGATAACTCAAGAACCTCTATTGCCGGTTCATTTCCAGCAATATCGCGCCACGCTTTATTCAGCCCAGAGTAGTCGTAGGTCACACCACTGCTATTGACCGATTGATCAACGGGAAGAATAACGGTCAAGCTCGATCCCCGGCTGACACACTCTCTTGCAAAACGCTTAACTGCGCTAGTATATTCAGCCAATCCTTCAGTACCTCGCCACTTATCCTCTGAGTAGTCAACGAATGCACCGTAAACCATGTGCGGCGTCCAAGGGCCGCGCATGTCTTGATCACGAATCCAGTCCACCAAACGAAATGCTTGAGGCCAGTTATCGATCTCTACTGGTGTATCTACTTGCAAGTAGTGCGCAATCGACCCTGATTGGCAGTTCGCCATTACTCTTATCTCCGCAGCACTCGCTCCAGACGTACCACTAGCCTCAGCAACGGCTGCCCGCGCTTCCTCAGAATTCGAATCAACAATTGTGATCCAGTCGTGATTAATTGCTGCTACGGGCAACTTATCTAGAGGTACACGCGGCCCATCAGGGGCTGCATGAAGGTACCACGCGAATTGCTCTTCAACACCCATATTCATAATGCGGCAAGAAAAGGTGAAGTGGCGAACTTCCTTAGTATTCGTCCGGACGAAAGCAAATCCAACTAGCCCATAGTTTCCGAACTTATCCCAGACAAAGAGGGAATACGTCTGATTTTTGCCGACATCAACGATAAACGGTGCCAAAGAGCCCGGTTCCACGCGCGTCTTTAAGAAATTGAGTTGGTTTGTGCGGTTAATCAGTTCCTCGATCCTGCCTGCATACGGAGCGTTCTCCTGAGTACGCACAACCGTCATCTTAATTCCGGAGGAGCGAAGAAAGTCCTCATTCGATCCTTCTAATTCTGCACGAGCAGACCTTTTATCCTCCATCATCCGATATTTTGAGACGCGGGATTTACCGCCAGCTGTTTCAGCAAGCGTAGTGAGCAAAAACCTATCCAGTTCAAGAGAATTTGCATCGATTGTTTGTATTCCTTCGACAACCGATTCGACCTCATGAAGGTTGTGGGGGTTATCGTCTACAAAAACGACGTCTGGCGCCCGAAGATTCATATCAGTAAGAATCCTCTGCACAGACTGACCTTTTGCAACAAAGTTGATCTCTGGAAAGACAAACTCTTGAAAAATCCCCAGTTCAGTTAACTTGGCCTTTGCATTTTCGAAGTCATTCTTTGAACAGATGGAGTTGACGACACCCTGGCTGTTAAGCAGCCGTATTGCATGAATACGTTCATCGAAAAGAGATACATCGTCCCCTTCAGCTAATGTGCCATGCCACAACGTATCGTCTAAATCCCAAATTATTAGTTTAACCATCGTTCTCCAAAGTCCTTCTCTCGCGGCAGCGGAGTGGTCACAACCCCGAACGCCGTCATGTCACGTGAACTCAACAATCAATACATTAGCACCATGGAAAAGCGTCGCCTGTTGTCGAAAGGGAGCCATCAAACAACCAACAGGCACCATGGCCTAGATTCTGCCCCAAACACGACTCCTCCGGTGACGGCGCTTATTAGGAATTCTGAGCCGCAAAGCTGATTAAAGGTTTTCGGTAGGTACCTCTAACTTCCTCCAAGTATGCAAATGCAGGGTCTTTATTCTCCTTGCCCATTAGACGGGCCCATTCGTGATATTTCGGGCAGACTTCCTCTGTGGGACCATCAGCTATCACTTCTCCTTGGTGAATCCAGATGCTTCGCTCACACAGATCTTCAATCGTGCCAATACCGTGAGACACGAGAAATAGATTGCCAGCCTTTTCTATGACGCGGTTGATTCGCTCTTTTGCTTTCGAGCCAAAGGCGGCATCGCCGGTGGAAAGCGCTTCGTCTACAAGTAGAATATCCGGCTCAACCGCCGTCGAAATTGCGAACTTCAACCTCGCGCCCATTCCCGATGAATATGTGGACATCGGCCTATCAATGGCCTCGCCAAGCTCAGTCCAATCCGCGATTAGCTGGATTTGTTCTTTTGCCTCATTGGCCGACATTCCTAATGCAAGACAACCAAGGTAAACGTTCTGCGCACCGGTCAAATCTCCATGCAACGCTGGGGAAACTCCCAAAAGCATCGGTTTCTTCCGCACCATGACGCGACCTGTCGTAGGTTCCTCTGCCCCACCGATGAGCCGTAACAGGGTAGATTTTCCGGATCCATTAAGGCCTATGATCCCAATCGTTTCACTAGGTTCAGCCACCAGTGACACGCCTCTCAATGCCTCGACGGTCTGCCGCGTTCTCTTAAAACGCACCAGCGAGGCATCCTCAGACCGACCACGACCAATTACATACGTTTTCGTTGCGTTAGAAACTACAACTGAGGGCTCTACAATTCGGTTTGTTGCTTCTTTGTCAGTTTCAGGTGAGTCTGACATATCGTGCCTCCGCTTGCCAGAAATAGATCATGCCCACACAGAGCGTGCCGAAAGACCACGCGAGTAGGGTTATCCAGGTCCCAATAGACGGTGGCGCATCGTACAGCACCGACCCGCGGATCGCCGTTAGGAAGATATACGCAGGATTTGCAGTCATCGCGTCATACATGACGGGGTGGTCCACAAACCGCTCAATGGAAAACATTACGCCCGAAAGAAAAAACCAAGCCTTCGAGAAAAAATCAATCAGCGCTCGCGTGTCTGGAAGGACTGCGGTAAGCCGAGCAGTAATGAGGGTCAAACCGCATCCAAAGATATGAATCAAGAAAAACAACGGGATGACTAAGAGGGCCGACCAACTCAAAGGAGAGAAATTTTGCACCGCTAACGCCATAATCACCGCAATTACCGCCGGCAAAATGTTATCCAACAAGCTGCGAAGCGTTTGTGAGATAGCCAAGGAAGCCCGCGGGAACGTAAACGTCTGAATCATTCCACGCGAATTTCGAATCAGCATAATGCCTTGAGACAGCTGACCAGTGATCATTCTCATAAAGATAACCCCGAGGATAAGAAACCCGATGAAGTTATCAATACCCCGCGAGGTTTTAAGTATTAGCCCGAAAAGGAACGCGTAAAATGCCACATCCAGCAAGGGCTGCAGCACGAGCCACGTGCGCCACAGGCGGTAATCCTTCGTAGTGCGTAAAGCTTTGAACCTGGCATCAGCCCAAATAAACGCTCGTCGAGCCCAAAGCTGCCGACAATATTCAATGAATCCCGGGCGCGATTGAAGCGAATGCAAGTTTCGCGTATCTACAACAACCGACGGAGCTGCTCCAGGGTGATCTGATCCGCCGGAGTCAATCGGCTGCGAATCGCTGGTGGTGTCCATACTTTCTCCCATCGACCGCAAATAGTGCGGTGACCTAGTTTACCCGTGTTTACCCGCGAGACTTCACCATTTGAACTAGCTGCTGCGCGGCGTCTCTCGAATTCCCTAGCTCCGAAACGAAATCCACTGATGTTTCAGCCAACGTAGAACCTGGTTCCACCATTGCCCAGATCGGAGTTCCAGCACCCAAATAGTCCGAGAGTTTCGATGGCAGAAATGGGTTCACCGGGTATCCAGTCCCCCTAGTCGCAGCATCAACGACAACAAGGATGTCAAATTGCTTACAGGCTGCAAGAAATTCCAGATAGTTCAGCGCGTTGTGTACAACGGCATTTCCGGTTTCCACTAGTTGTTGAAGCACTGGGTCGTTTGCCTCGGCCGCGAAAACATGCAGCACGATCTTTGAATACATATCCTGCGGCAATGCGTTGACAGCCTCAGCAAAGTCACTTAGGCCTCGGTTCGCGTAAAAGTTTCCAAAATAGGCAAGGTTGAGCTTTTCTAACGCCAAGCCTAGGTCCCGTACTTTCGCAATATATGCCTCCTGTGGGGGCAGTGGCTGCGGTTGAATCGTCGCTTTCGCTCGAACTGCTTCAGCAAATTCCGCACTATATGGACCAAGAATTACTTCGAGCTGGTTGCGATTCGTAAAAATAACCTCGTCCGCTAAACAGAGAGTTACAAGTTCAGTAAGAGCGAAATGGTCATCCACGGAGTTCCTAAGTTCGGCCCCCCACCCAGCAGCTTCTATGCTTTTACGCAACCGTCGAGCAATACGCCCACTAGCAGGACCCCCTAACCGCGGCTCCCCCCTAACACCCCAGCGCATAGGGTCTGAAAACTCCGCTTCCCAGGTCACATGAGGTTTCTTGATCTTATAAAGAGCACCAGCAACGTGCGAGCCAGACCATAGTGCTCGCGAATATACGGTTGCGTAGTCTCCTTGAGCGGCACGCTTGGCAGCTTTCCTTCCAAACGCCGCAATAGCCGGCCACGATGAAAACGACGGGTAGCCGCTTACCACGTAGTGGTTTTGTATCCAAGGGTCAACCAGCAAGCTCGTTGAAGGATCCACTGCACGTACCGCCGACATATCCCCGCTGATGACATCTACGACCTCTTCTCGTTGGGCTATTCGCTTCGCCACGACATTTGCGGCCGGATCAGCGAACGGAGGAAAACAATATGAAAACACAAGCCTCCTAGCCTTTTGGGAGTGGGCACGTTTCCAATCCAGATCAGCAGCCCCCACCGAAAGTCCATGCTTTGCTGCGGCGCTTACATCCCCTTCGTGATCTCGAAGCCAGTCTGTAACAAACTGAAACTGAGACGATTCGAGCGATTTACGTGCTGCCAATGCATCCTCAGGAACAGGGATATCTTGCAAGGAGGCAATCACATCTAACCGTTGTGCAACGTTGAAATCGAAACCACGCGCTGGCCGCGAAACAGAATCTGCGCGGATTGTACGCACATATGCCGCCGCGTCCTCATTTTTCGGAATCTCAAGCGTCAACCCTGGATAGCGTAGAAGGTTTGCAAAAAAGGCGACGTCCTCACCGGATGTGAGTGCTTCCTTATAGCGCCAGCATTTCATAACCCCCGCAGGTACGAGCTTGCATGCATTAAACCCTAGGACCCAAGCGGTGCTTGCAAGAGGTACGTTTGTTCCTTCAAGAAGCCGCCGGCGCACATTAAGTGCGTTTGCTTCGTCCAGTTCCCCATCTGTTTCATCTTTGATTTCAAGCAGCACAACGGAGTTGTCCGAGGAATGTCGAAGTCCCACCTCCAGGTAGTGAGGCTCAATCCAATCATCATCATCAACAAACGTGATGAATCTGCCACGCGAAGCCGCAAGCCCTAGATTTCGTGCCAGCCCAGCGCCAGTATCAGGCGTAGACAGAACACGTGTGATTACTGTTGAGTCTTCTTGCCATTCTTCCAACAGACGGACGGTACCGTCATCTAATCCATTGCAAACGAACAGCACTTCCCATTCGTTACGGTCCAAGGTCTGAGCATCCAGTGATTCCAGTAGGCGCGGGAGACGCTCCACTCCTCTGTACGAAGCCACAATGACCGAAATGGATGGAAAACTACTGTTCACCGCAATGCTCCAAGAATCTTGTACAAGGTGTGGACTAGTCGCGTTGGCAAATACGGTTTGACCGGTTTTAACGCACTAGCCGTAATCCGAATCAGCTCAGCGCGAACTGAGGGTTTTGCCTTGCTTTTCTGCGGCGAAACTTCCACCTCGAAAGATTCTGTGCTTCGACGCAGGCTCCCAGTTTGGATTCCGGTGATGAAATCCTCTGCCAAACGGTCGCTCGACGCACTGGGGCCCAATAGGGCTCTTAGCCATGTTTCGTCCAGAGATGTGCCGCATAATGCAAATTCATCAAATTTGGATAGGCACTCAGCAAAGTCTTGAAGCCCAGCAGCGTTAACCCATAGCTGGATCTCTGAAGCTTCATTCCAGAAAGTGCGTGTTTGGAACTCCTCGAGAATCTCAACGGTTGGATTCACAACTACCAAGGGTAAGCCTGCAGGAATAGCCTCTGGAATACTCCGATAGAAACTAGAACCAGATTCAAAAGCAGACAGATCAACTTTGAACTCTTCTACTTGTGCTATGACAACCGCAGGCCGCCGATGAAGCGCCCATGCTTCCAAAGAACGGATTCTCACGGGTTCTTCTTACACCTCCCCAGAAGCGAAAGTAACGCCTCTGGTGCGCTATACTCTCGTTCTTTTTCAACCCACCGTCTCCCCCTATCACCCACAATAAGACGAGAACGATTCTTTGCTAGGTTCACCCATAGTTCAGCTAAAGCCCGCGGATCGTTGGGAGCCACGACATCCCCTGCTCCTAAAGAGTTAATCAACTCAGCCGTCTCACCACGAACTACACCGCTGATATGAATCCGGTTTGTCATCAACTCATAGGTTTTAGATGGCACTGCAGTCTTTAGCGAATCCCATTCAGTCAAATGAACCAACGCAGTATCTGCCCACTCGTAGTGAACGTATAAGTCGTCGGGATCACGTTGGTGCTCTAACTGAAAATTAATCTGAAGTTCTTCCGCCCGCATAGATAGCGCATCCCAGGTAGCTCCATCTCCTACGAATCGGAGGGCTACGTCCACTCCGCTCTCTTGGGCGATTTTTGCAGCGATCAAAGCATTATCTAGCTTCTGTGCTCTCCCGAGAGTGCCCGCATAAAGAACTCTCAATTGACGACGGTTCTTCGCCTCTTGCCTCCGCAGCACAGGAGGAGGACTCGGGAAGACATTTCGGACGGTGGCTATATGTGCCTCATACTCTTGAGAAAGGAGCCCTTGCAGTTCAGTCGAGGTTGTTATGATCCCAGAGGCTTTGCCTAGTACTCGTTCCAGCATTTTTTCGGTAACCAGTACAAGAACCTGTAAGGGGCCACATGTCAAGAACTTCTCCCGGACTGATGGTGCCCCCGTTCCCGTATTCCAGTTTCTACTTTCTCGGAATAACGCCGGCCAAGCATCCCTCAGGTCAATAACATAAGGGCAGCGAAATCTTTTCGCTGCAAAGTACGTGACTGCTGCGGTTGGTAAAGCAGGCACGGTGCCAATGACAACATCAGGTGGGTAGTCCCGCAATGGACCGTTTGGGCGTATAACTGCGAGAAGCATGCTCACCGCGATCCACGCTTGATTGAAAATCCTCTGGGTGAGTGATTTCCCAGCTGGGAAATATCCGGTGCGAAGAATCATTTCGCCTTTTTCTCCGCTTTTCAAAGAATGCGCCGGCGCGAAACCTTTGGATTTCGCCCACTGTCTAATGGACACCGAGCGTTTGTAGTGAGGTGGCGGCACGACAGCTACCACCTCGTGTCCTGCGCTTCGCAGGATCTCAGTAAGCCATAGCCATCGCCGTTGGGGGACCCCGTTTTCGGGGTACCAATACTGGGAAAGCACTAGAATTTTCAATCCCAGCCTCCCTTTGTCTTACTTGTTTATGGTTCGAAGACAGTCACAGCGTGGGGCCAGCGGGGCTCGAACCCGCGACCGACGGATTATGAGTCCGCAGCTCTAACCGACTGAGCTATAGCCCCTAGATCTACCTGAGTTTAGCAGTGACGAACTTTACAGCATTATTGGTTCGATCTTCCCCGAAAACGCGGTGAAGAAACGGCTTGAGTTGCCGCCAAA
Source organism: Corynebacterium sp. HMSC29G08 (assembly GCF_001806875.1). Lineage (GTDB taxonomy): Bacteria > Actinomycetota > Actinomycetes > Mycobacteriales > Mycobacteriaceae > Corynebacterium. The sequence continues at coordinate 32,060 of NZ_KV786262.1, read as the reverse complement.
CCCTAGAACCAAGGTCCGCTACGAGAATTTTTACTCGCTCTTCCCAGGGCAACGGAGAGTGTACTGGATCACCTAAGGCAGAAAAATGAACTTGATCTGCTTCTTGATCCACGACGCATGTACTTATACGAATCTCGTGAGCTTCTGGGACGAGTGGGACAATCCGAACCTCCCGCACCTTCACCCCACCGCCAAGATAAGCACTGACACTTGCAGTAAAGGAACCCGGTTTGATGTCGAAGTAAGCGAACTGACCAATGCGAGGATTTTCGGAAGTCGCAAGCCCATTCACCTTAGCTCGCGGAGAAAGAGTTTTTCCTGAATCACTTTCCAGTGTGAATGACAATGCTATTGGGTTCTTGCGAATCGACTTCGGCGCTTCACCGGAGATAGTTACGGTAATGCCGCTAGTACCCCCAGCCACTGCAATCCGTATTCCGTTGTCTACTTGGCCGTTCCAGTGCTTCGTTACCGTCCCTTCGTCATTGAGGACTGCCGATGCAATAACAGGGAAATTTTCCCTCACCACATCAACGCTCGAAAGCGCTGGAAACTTGTCCATGCTCGACACGAGCTGTGTTAGGACCAGTGCGGATTGATGGCGGAGCAGATTATCTTGGCCCGAGTGATTAGTTCTTAGGTACGCAATCTTGCTCGCGTCCATAATCACAGGCGCAAGCCGATCTGCCTTGTCGTGTGCACCGGCACGAGGAGCGTGTATTTTCCCTGTCTTGTCAAGCTCCGATACGTAGAGCATACCCATTGAGTTCATTGGCACATGAGCTTCACGGAAATTGTAGTAATGGCCACCGGAATAGATTGCCTCGATGCCACGAGGCAGGCTCACAACCATCCCCACGTACTCGGGCTTGATGAATCGCTCCATCACGTCGAAATAGTGCTTCGAAAGCAGATCATCATCATCAAGCCGATACCGGCCGAACACCCCGACTCCAACCTTTTCCTTAATGATGCTTTCAGAACGCCCCCAATCAGGAACACCATCGGGCAGCTCCTGAAGAACGATGAACGGGTACTGTTCCGCGGTCCGCATCAGTGAATTTACATACTTTTCCGGCAGCGACTCAGAGTACGAAACAATATGACAAACTTCATGCGACCCAGCTGCGGAAGCTAGCGCCGGAACTGCTAACTGCGTAAAAACCTTATCCCGAAAATCCAGACGGTCCGGCGCATACAGATAGTCCCGATACTCCGACTCTCCGTTTCCAGCCGCAGAGCTGGCACGCCACGCCCCCGAATTGGGAATAAAGAGACTAAATCGGGTCTGCCCTATAAAAACTGGCTTCATTGCTCAACTCTCAGAATGTTCCATCACCGCACGCGGCCGCTGATGATATTACGGCAGTTAATAACGCATTAGCTACCATAAACCAACCTCAACGTTGGAAGGGAACCAATGCACATTAAACGAAATTTCGCCCGTTATTCACACCTCTCCGGGGAAGATGTCTTTTTGTACCGGAATTTGGGTGAATTCCTGGATCAAGTTCCAGACACCGGAATTTCATCGATCCTTTATGGTCAAGGGACCTTAGATCTGCAGCTCATCGACCGGAAATCAGAAAACCTTGTCGTAGTTTTCCATGCAGCTGCAGATCCTGCCAAAACCACGCTTCCCATATTTGTTGGCCACGGGATCACTAAAAATCTCGATGCTTCAGTACTTTTCGTTTCAGACCCTTCCCTCGATTTTGGCATTCCGATTGGGTGGTTTGCAGGTGACAATAATCGACATCTCCAAGATGACCTCACTGAAGTTATCCGCCACATTGCGAATGGTCTAGGAGCCGACAACATCATCTTCCAAGGATCCTCAGCAGGTGGATTTGCGGCACTCTTTTATTCCCATGCGTTTCCAGATTCCCTTGCCATCCCTGTCAACCCTCAGACAGATATCTCGAAGTACCACCCAGACAAGGTGCTCAAATACATCAACACTTGCTGGGGCGGAGTACATCCAACTCCTTCTCAGGCGCACACGAATATGCTAGAGACCTACTCAAGCTCTTTTCCCAACTATGCACTTTTTCTGCAGAACAGGAAAGACCACTTCCACCTAGATAATCATTACCGCCCTTGGGCAGAGCTCTTCAGTGAAAGTTATGGCGAACGCTGGTGCACTCTCCAAGGCGACTGGGGAGAAGGACATGCAGCCCCGCCTGCCCACCTTCAAGAGGTTGTTCTACAGTTTTGTCTTTCATTTTCTGGCCGGTGGGACGAACTGATGAGAGAAGACGACTTCAACGATGGCATAGCGTTTTCCTAGTTTTCCTAGCCTCGATCGCTTTAACCAAGGTTAGGTTCAAACTCCGGAACACGCTGCCCCACATCTACCAGCTCAGCAATCGCCGCGAGTGCGCGCCATGCAGCTTTGCCATCCCCATAGGGGTTGACTGCATTTGCCATTGCGGCGTAAGCAGCGTCATGGTCAAGGAGATTCTTCGCCTCTGCAACAATACGAGCACGGTTTGTTCCGACCAGTTTGACAGTGCCAGCTACAACAGCTTCTGGGCGCTCAGTGTTTTCCCGCATAACCAGAACTGGTTTGCCTAGTGAAGGAGCCTCCTCCTGCACACCACCTGAATCGGTGAGCACGAGATACGCGCGACTCATCAATGCGGTGAACTGGTCGTACGGGAGCGGATTGGTAATGATCACGTTGGGAAGGTCCTCAACCTCGGGCAGCACCGAATCCCGGACCTTTGGATTGAGGTGCAATGGTAGCGCGAAAATGTGATCAGGATACGCCTTTGCAAGGTCTTGTACTGCCCCGCCGATTTCCTTCATGGCGTCCAAATTCTCACGGCGGTGCGTGGTTACTAGGACAAGTCTTTCCTCGGTGTTCCGGATAGTTTCAAGGCGCTGATCTTCGAATTGCACGTCCCACTGTGAAGCTGCAATCAACGCATCAATCACAGTGTTGCCTGTGACCACGATGTCCTTCGAACGGAAGTTCTCCCGGCGAAGGTTCTCGCGTGATTCGTTCGTGGGAGCAAGGTGAAGGCTAGCCATCTGCCCAATAATCTTGCGATTGGCTTCCTCTGGAAAAGGCGAGAAGATATTTCCGGTGCGCAGCCCAGCTTCAAGGTGGACGATCTTTACGCCGCGGTGGAATCCCGCGAGTGCTGCAGCCATGGCCGTCGATGTGTCCCCTTGGGAAATAATGACGTCAGGCTGTTCAGCATCAATGATCTTGTCAAGGCCAGCAATAGCGCGAGAGACCAACTCGTTGAGGGACTGGCCCGGTTTCATCAGCGCCATGTCATGGTCCGGCACAATTCCAAAACGCTTATTCACCTGTTCCAGCATCTCGCGGTGTTGGCCGGTGGAAACCACCACAGAATCAAAACGCTCATCGTCCTGCAACGCCCTGACCACTGGAGCAACTTTGATTGCCTCAGGGCGAGTGCCATAAACGGTCATGATCTTTGGTTTAGCGGACGTCACTAGTTGTGCCTCTTCAGGGGTATATCCAATAAGTTATGAACAGTTTATAGAACACTGTAGGCCACCTAGACCGGTGTTCGCAGCCAAAATAGACCGGTAGGGTGTTGTGCATGTACCAATACATCGTCGGAGCTGCAGCTGGTTACGTTTTGGGGACGAAAGCGGGGCGAAAGCGCTACCACCAGATCGTCAACGCAACCCAGGCGGTGATGAACTCACCCATTACCAAGTCCGTCACGGACTCTGCCCGCCGGGCCATTGCAAACAAGATTGATCCGGAGCCGCGAATGAAGGAAGTCCGAGGCCGCAAACGCGGTGAGGACCAGATCCTCGAGCCAGACCAAGAGTAGAGCGGCGGCTACTTCTCAAGCAGTCCGGCAACGATGCCGTCGAGAATATCCTTCTCGCTGACGATGAAGCTTGAGGCACCCGCTACGTCTTTGAAGGCGTCCATCAGTTCCTCAACAACCGTGGAGCCCGAGCCAATGACATCCGCGCGCCCCGGATGCATGACGGGGTCTTCGAGGCGCTGGGCCGCAGTTTTTAGGCGCAAGCTTGTAGTCACCTCGCGCATGCGGTCAAATGGGATCTCTGACATGTGGATCCGCTCAGGATCATAGGTGGCCAAGTGCTGTGCGAGAGCGGAAAGCGTGGTGAACGTACCAGCGCACCCCACGAACGTCCGAGCTCGATCAAAGGGTACTTCGGCTGCTGCTTCAGCAATGCGCTGACGAATGTAAGCACGGGCAGCTGCTGTTTCTTCTTCAGTAGGGGGATCCGTGCGCATGAAACGCTCCGTCACACGCACACACCCCATACGGGTGGAAACAGCGTGGCCATCCATGACGAACTCGGTGGAACCACCACCAAGGTCGATCACACAGAAAGGTTCACGAGCCGGATCAATATCGGCAGTCGCGCCGGCAAACGATAATGCGGCTTCCTCCTCGCCAGTGATCACCTCCGCCTGGGCGCCAGGCTGGATACGACCGAGCAGATCACGTGTCATGGTGAAAAAATCTGCGCGGTTGGAAGCATCACGCGTTGCAGAGGTGGCAACCATACGGACCCTGGTTACGCATTCTCGCTGCATGGTGTCCACATACGCCGCGAGAGCTTTTCGTGTGCGCTCAATCGCATCTGGGTGGAACTGGCCCGTTTCATCCACGCCTTGACCGAGTCGGACGATGGTGTTTTCACGATTTACTTCACCATCGACAGTGTCCTGAATAAGCAAGCGAATGGAGTTGGTGCCGCAATCTACGGCTGCAACACGGTCGGCGATAGCACTCATGCCAAGCCCTCCCCTGCTTCTTCAAGCGTGATACCGAGTTCTGCAAGCATGGGCCAATCTGCCGGAATTGCAGTGCCTCGCAGCTCCCCATGCTCTGCCGCAAGAGCAACGGCTTCCGTGCCGAAGCGGAAGTGTTCAGGGCCTTCCGCAAGCGCATAAGCGATGAGCACGTGCAGACATTTCACACGATCCGGCATACCGCCGCCAGAAAAATCAGTGCCCAAGTCATGCAAGGCATTGCGCTTGGCTAGGAAATGCTCGTGAGCCGCCCTGTAATCTGCACGCAGCGCCTCTCCGTCTTCGGTATCGGCATTGAGACGAGACTCCATCCACTTCATCACCTGCGCCACTTCCAGGCGCGACGCTTCAGCAGTCAGACGCGGGTCTGTGAGGTAGTAGAGAGTGGGAAACGGCGTGCCGTCGTCAAGCAGGGGCTCTGTTTTCACCACCGCAGGCTGGCCATCGGGGGTAAAGTAGGAAATCTCAAGCACACCACGCGGCGAACGTCCAAGCTGACCAGCAACCTGAGCGAGCTGTTCACTAGAGGGAGAAGTTAACATGCCGGTAATTATCCCATAGTCGGGCCACTGGAATCAGACACCAATGGTAGACCTAAAATAACTATTGAACTGCACGTCGAGACTTGTCCGAAGATAGACTACAGTTTCCTGAGAAATGCAAATTGCAAGATGTTGGAGAATACCCAGATGATCGATTCATTAGCTTTCGTCGGGCTAGGCTACATCGGCCTGCCTACAGCCGTTGTCTTGGCCCAAAGCGGAGTCAATGTCGTCGGTGTCGATATCTCCGCTGACCGTGTCAATCAGATCAATTCCGGCTCATCCCCCATTGTCGAGCCCGGCCTGGAGGAAGCACTACAGGCGACGTTGGCCGCGGGCCACTTCAAGGCCCAAGTAAAGATGCCGGAAACTGATGCCTACATCGTCGCAGTTCCCACCCCATTTGCCGACGATTACAAGGTAGACACGTCATACATCTTCTCTGCAGCGGACGCAATCGCCCCAAAGTTGCGAGAAGGTGCTTTGGTTGTGCTCGAATCCACGTCGCCTCCCGGCACAACCCGGAAAATGGCAGAGCGGATTCTAGAAAACCGTCCCGATTTAGCAGCAGATGGCGACCCGAACCCCGAGGGTAAACCGGTGGTTTATTTCGCGCACTGCCCGGAGCGGATCCTCCCAGGAAAGGCACTCGAGGAGCTGAAGACAAATGACCGCATCATCGGAGGGATGTCACCCCGCGCCACTGAGCTAGCTACCCAGGTGTACCGGTCATTCTGTGATGGCGAACTGCTTCCGACAGATGATGTGACTGCGGAAATGGCGAAGCTTACCGAAAATTCCTTCCGAGATGTGAATATCGCATTCGCAAACGAACTCTCAATCATTGCTGACAAGCTTGGCATTGACGTGTGGGAGCTCATCGAGCTTGCAAACCACCATCCTCGCGTGAACATCCTTCAGCCAGGACCAGGAGTGGGTGGCCACTGCATCGCCGTAGACCCGTGGTTCATTGTCTCAGCAGATCCGGAAAACTCCAGGATCATTCGAACAGCCCGTGAGGTAAACGACGGCAAGCCGAATTGGGTCCTGTCCAAGGTTGAAGAAGCGGTAGCTGCAAAACCAGATTCAGTAATCGCTGTATTGGGTCTCGCGTTCAAAGCAAACATTGATGACCTTCGAGAATCTCCTTCGCTGAAGATCGCTACCCAGATAGCTAAAAGCTTCTCATCTCATAGGGTGTTGGCTGTTGAGCCAAACATTCATGAATTACCAGCTGCCCTAACAGGCTTTCCAAACGTTGAACTTGCCGAGGTCAACGCAGCAATTAATGAGGCCGACATCGTCGTGTTACTGGTAGACCACAAAGAATTTGTTGGCCTCTGGGGGCAAGACCTTGCAGCCAAGACCATTATCGATACCAAGGGGCTTTGGCCCCGCCAGTCCTAAGCCGGACATAGGAGCGATAAGTGAAATTCGATAACAAGTTTGCCTACAGGGCAATCACGTTTATAGTCACCTGCTTTGCACTGGTCGGAGCAGTGCTAGCCGCTTTTGATGTAATTCGTGGCGCACTCATCCTTCTCGGATTGTCCCTGTCCTTAATTCCGGTTTTGGGACACCTCCGTATGAGAGAGCAGCTCTCCGCAATTCGCCGCATTCCGCAATCCCCTGGTGGATCTTTCGATTCTCAACCATTGTCTGATCAGCTTTCAAGCTTGGAACGCCGTGTGGCCTTACTTGCTGAAGCCAAGCACCCCGCCAATGGGAGCAGCGATGAGCTTATCTCTGCTCAAATCCAAGAAGCCGTAAACCAGCTTCGCCGAGAGTCCCGCATGGCTAGGATTGCAGCTGCTCAAATCACCGGAAAACTGTAAATGGATACCACCGACCTGAGTGCACAACGCTTATCGCTGCTTGCTGACATCAAACGAGCGAGTGAGCCACAGCTCCTAAAAGCCTTGGATACCATTTCCAAACTATTGGATATTGATTTAAGCCAGATTGCGCAGTCCGGAGCGCAACCAGACAACCTCAAGGCGACTTGTTCCCTCATAAATCTGCTCAAGGTTGAACAAGCGCAAAACAAGGACTGGCGCCTCAATCGGGAGCTAGAAGAAATCTCGGAAGCCGCAGTGTCTTGGCTTCCCAGCCATTTTGAGACGACCCCTGAGGACCGAAAAGCATACTCGGATTACATACAGCTCCACTGTCCTCATGGGTTTCCGTGGACAGCCGCGCAACCAAAACCAAAAGCGCTTGCGCTGTTGTACAACTTTTCCCCGTTCCAGGACACGGGTGCTACCGTCGCGTCAAAGCGTTTGAGAAATTTCTCGCAAACCTTTGACGTGATCGCTTGTTCTTTCCTGCACAAGAAAAAGCAAGATCCAACAATTGAGCGGATCGCCGAACCATACGTCGCTTCAAAATACTTTCTGCCGTTGCCTGCTTCTTGGGCATCTTGGGAGCCTTTTAAAGCTTTCGCTGTTAGAGCCGCCAAGATCGCAGATGACATGCACCAAAACACGCAATACGAGATGGTGTATTCGCGAGCTATGTGGGCGCCATCGATATACGCGGGTTTCTTGTTTAAGCAACGAAATCCCAGTGTTGACTGGGTAGCTGAATTCTCCGACCCTCTCTCACTCGATGTAGAAGGTTTACCGCGCGGCACTGAAGTACCCGTAGACGAAGTAAGCGGCACGATGGTTGACGCACTTTTGTCAAAGTATCCAGAGCTTGATGCGAGCAAGCTCACCGTTTTCTCACTGGCGGAGAACCTAGCATACGCTTTTGCAGACCGAATTATTTTTACTAATTCGAACCAAAAGCTGACCATGCTCGCACACATTCCATCCACCGCACTTCGCGAACGGGTAGACAAAATTGGAGAAGTGAGCAACCATCCCACATTGCCACGTAGCTACTACGAAATGGAAGAAGCATCCCTTCTTCCTGACCCGAATAAGTTGAATTTGGGATACTTCGGTGAGTTCTACTCTTCGAGGTCTATCCGCGAAGTAACCGCGGCGATGCGAAGTCTGCCAGCGCAAATAGCGGAGAAGGTGCATCTCCACGTCTTTACCAACTATATTCCCGCCTCTGAGGGGAATCGCCGCCCACGAAACTTTTCTAAGAAGCAATTTGACGAACTTGTCCAACGTGCTTACGAAGGGGTAGGCGCCCAAGGGGTAGAAGACCGCGTCTCATTCAATGCTTCGCTCCCCTACCTGAAGTTCTTGGCTACGACTGACAAGCTTGACTACCTAATTGTCAACGACGCAGTTTCAGGAGAGCATCACGCGGTCAACCCTTATCTGCCTTCTAAATGGAGTGACTACGCAGGTTCGCGTGCTAAATCTTGGGGATTTGTTGAGAACGGATCAATTCTGTCCCACAAACCCGTCGACATAAAAACGCCAGTAGGGGACGCATATGAGGCCCGTGAAACACTTTGGAATCTTGTCCTTCAGAAATTTCCCAATTTAGCCGAGGAGGATCGAATCTGACCATGCGTTCCCCATCTGGAAATGTCGCCACACTGCTGGAACGACTAGGGCGATCATCAACTCCCCCTGTTAAGCAGGCCCCAAACGGGATCACACTCGCAGAAGTCCTTGGCGTAAATCACTACCCCGAAGGTAGACAGCTGCTGTTCGTCGGCTCGCCCGAACTCCACAAAACACTTTGTGACAATGGATTCGCCCCTGTGTGGGCGGTGCCCGGAGCCGCCGTAGATCAAGCGCGCCCACGTCAGATTGAAGCCCTAGTAATTGACAACGCTGCTTTTGACTCGGGCCCTTGGCTGAAAGCTGATTCTGGAGCTCGCCATTACCTTGCACAGGAAGTCTTCGACGCTGGGCGCCAAATTCGTGCACGCGGCGGAATTGTTTTTTACTTGCCACGACCCGAACGTCCTTTAGGTATTGACGAGGCCTTCATCCAGTCCACCTCAACAGTTAACTTGGCACAGATCCCCGAGGAAGACCGCGAGGAGAACGCACCGCAATCGGAGCTCTGGACCCTACTCGAACGTTTTCTTGAAAATGAGTACAGGAGGACTATGTAATGGACGTGCAACCGACGATTCTTTTTTGCCCCGACCTAGGAATCCTCAAAAGCCCACTACACCTGCAATGGGTCATTGCCTCTACCCAATACATGCAGGAGTCGAATTTCGACGTCACCGTAGCGTTGAATCGCGACGTTCCTAACTTCGAACAGAAGCTGAGCGATTGTGGTGCACGTTTGCTAAACCTTACAAACGATCCTGATCTTGATTCATCGACCGATTCTGTCCCGCCCCGCTTTCATGCTCGCTCGGTGCTACGAGAAGCCGTCATCGATAGGGAGATCCAGTACGACATTGTGCTAACTCAGGGCATTGACCTGAGCCGCTATATCGCAGGCGGGAAGTCAATTCAACCTGTTCATTGGGCCCTCCTTGCCGACGATCCACTGAATCCCGGTAATCCAAAACACCTCGATTTAAGCAGTGTCCAAATCACCGCAAATGGTGCCCGCCTATTACTTTTTGCAACTCCAGATGCGAGAGCATTCGTGGAAAGTCGCGTGCCCTCCGCCACCTCAAAAACCCGTCTGCTTGAGCCCTTGCCGCTTGAAGCAGCACCAGCAGGTGCTCTTGGACCAATAACTTTTGTGTTTGATTTTGACCGTTTCGGCGCGAAGTGGATGCCCCACTCTTTTGAGACACTTGTCCGCGAAGCGAGTCCTATCCGGAAACCTCCACCAGTTCTAGTAATTGCTAACAAGGACGAGAAGAAGGATGGGTTCCACCCCCTTGAGAATTATCCAGGCACGCATTTCATTGAAGACGCTTCGCGCCTGAATACCGATTGCGCCTACGTCTACGTCGTTCCCGCATCCTGTACCGAAGACGAAGTCAATCTGCTCAAAAGTATCCTGCGCCAGGGTGATGCTGTTTTGCGGCTACAAGAACGCGCTGTATCGCTCAAGAGCTTGGCTGCGCCACAGGAGTTAGTTTCGGGTGCTCAACCAACCGCCTTCGGCCGATTGTTCGAGTCGGATCTTCCCGATTACGCCCGCACCCCGTCTTTCAATGAAACCCCTACTCGTGTGCTGCTGGTCGGTGCTGACTTTAAATTTGCGGGTGACCTCGTTGATTCACTGATGCAACGCTCAGACATCGCCCTAAGCGTCGATCTATTCGAAGCGAATGCAAAGCCACAGCCACAGAAAAGCCAACCGTTGCTTAACGCTGCAGAGGTAATCATCGCGGAATTCGCCTCTAAAAACGCTATTTGGTACTCGCAGCATGTCCGTCCCGATCAGCAACTCATTGTGCACCTGCACGGGTACGAATTGCTGCAGGATTGGATTACTGAGCTCAATATTGATAATTGCGCCGCCATCGTTTTTGCCTCTGAATTCTACCGGCAAAAGGCAATTGACATGCGGGGGTGGCCAGAAGAAAAGCTAATAGTCATCCCTAACAGCGTTAACTTTGGCGACCTTGCTCGACGCAAATCTCCAAACGCCAGGTTCAATATCGGTCTCGTGGGCATCGTACCAATCCTCAAACGCCCCGACCGAGCACTTGACCTCCTGGAGACGTTGGTAGCTATCGACGAGCGCTTCACCCTCCACATCCGAGGTCATTCCCCTTGGAACTACGCGTGGGAATGGAAGAAGTCAGCCCATCAAGATTCTTACCGAGAATTCTATCGTCGAATCGGTTCAAACCCCCTGCTGCAACAGAGGCTCGTCTTTGAGCCATTCTCCCCGGATATGGCGAACTGGCTCCAAGATATTGGCTGGTTACTTTCACCGTCCACACGTGAAACGTTCCACCTGTCTGCGATCGAAGGAGCCGCAAGCGGTGCCGTTCCTATTGCATGGCGCCGCGAAGGATCAGAAGAGATTATCGGGGAAGCGTTCAATTTCGATTCCACTGCCGAGGCGGCCAGATTCATTTCTCAAGTCTCCACCGATATCGACTTTGAACGCCTCTCGGAGTCTGCACAGAATCACGCCACTAAATACAGCACCACAGAAGTGCGGGCTCAGTGGCTGGATCTGATCTTCTCACTCAGGTCATCCGGCACAGCACAGACACCAAGCACCGCGGCAGATCGAGTACTTCAGACAGTCCGTGACGCGTGGTATGACAACGATCCTGAAACGGCTATCTCAGTGCTGGATGAGAATATCCCTCTTACCAGAGACCACCGCGGTCCTTTGAAAGACGCCGAAATGTTTTTCCGGGGGATCGCCGCCGCAGACGAGAAGAGATTCACCCAGTTCCTCCCCCCACAGCCAAGTAGCGAACCCGCCAATGGCAAGATTGCAATGATCCGCCCTTCTGGTGCCGCATTCGATGAGGCAGAACTTGCTCCGGCGATTCAGACATTCGTCGGAGTAACACCTCCAGCTTTTATTGACAACGAAGGTTACGCTCCTCTCGCTGATTCCAAGGTTTCACTAGAGTCCCCGAACGATGTCCACATCCAAGTTGATGGGTACGTCCGGGTCGACCGCTGGTTTGAAATGGTGAAGGCACAGGTAGTGCCTGTCGCCTTGTCTCACTCCGAACTGGCGGTACAGGGGCCATGGTGGCTAGCACTACCAGTCCTTCAGGCCGCCGACCAAGCTGGCATACCTAGTATCTGGTTCATTGATGACTACGAGACTTTGTCATGGATTGCGAAAGCTTCGAATGGTGAGCTACGGACTCACTTTGGCGCGCAGATCGCTTGGAATAGCTTCCAAGCAGCGACAGCCCGCGCAGTTATTGGAAACCATCCACTGCCCAAAGATTTCCATCTTGCCGAAATCGACTGCTGCGTATTGCCAAATGTCTACGGGATCCCACAGTGGGACCCAACGCGACCGAGCGCTTCTCACTACAGTAACCAACCCCTGCTGCGGACGAACTCGCCCGCAGTGCTGAATCAATCTATTGCTGATACTCGCGTCGCACTAGTGTCTGACCGCGCCACGAGCAAGGAATGGACCCAGCTTCTCAACACCGTGGACCTCTCCCCCGACTCCTTCATGCAGCTTCTCGACGCCACGTTTGACGTCGCAGTTATTCACCCTTCAGGAAACAATTCCGGTCCTTGGAAAAAGAAGCTTCAGCAAGTAAATGAGACATCCCAATGTGAGGCCACGAAGCTCCTAGACCGCGCACGACTACTCGGTGCCACGACGTGCTTCATATGGGAATCACCGACTCCTCTGCCGCGCCAATTTTGGGCAGTGGCAAGGAAAGCAGATGCTATTGCGGTAACCAATCCCAATACGCTGCAAACGTTCTTAGAAATCAACCCCTCCGCAGTACGAACACTTGCTTGGTGGAATACAGAGCTGCCACTCAAAAGCCGTCTAGAGATTGCATTGCGCGGCATTTCGCAGCCAGTTGAGATAAATCACGACAGCATTAGTACGGCTAAATCACCACAGCCTGTACACACACCAGTCTCTGAGCCACAGGAGAACCTGGCAGCTCAGGAACTCCCAGACCTCGAAAGAATCGCTGTATTCACGGATTCACCGGCGGACAGGTGGGCATCCCAAACCCTCCCAGGTGCGCTGTTTGAGATTCACCCCCTTGCGGAATTGCCATGCCGTCACAGGCTTGAACTTGAATATTTTCTTATCCGAGAATCCGCCGAGGGAATAGAGGATGATTACCTCCTCTCACTCTGGCTTGACGCAAGCGGAGACACCCCCGTGGTCTCCAGCATTGCTGATGCAGAGCAAACTCCCATAAACGATGAGGGCCTGATTCAAGACTGTCTGTACCCAATAGACAAAGAGCATCAGCACTTGATAATCAGAAATATGCAAGAGTTTTAGACTCCTGGAAGAGGATGCCGTGAGCATGCAGCCACAAAGCATGCTCACGGTCTAATGCTCAATGGATTCGGGTGCTGGAGCTTCCTCGGGCTCTTCGGGCACGGGGATGTCGGCTTCAGGTGCTTCGGCTTCGGCCTCGTGAGCTTCGACTTCGGGGATTTCACGGAGGCTGTCCCAGAGGAACTGGTGCCACTCGCGGTCGTCAGGCGCTTCCTCGCTAGTAATCGCGGGGTTCTGCGTCATGCGCGGGTCGATGATGCGCCAGGCAGACTCCCCTTCTGCAAGCACGCGGAGGCGTCGGCGTGCTTGCTGCTCAACGTAGACCGGGTCCTCGTGGCGGGCGATGTCCGCCTCCAACTCGTCTTTACGCTGCTGGAGCGCCTCAATGGACGCCTGGGCACGGGCGATCTCGCTACGCCCCTCGTAGTAATTACGCAGCGGCACCGCAATAGCGATCAGCACGGTGAGGATCACCGCGATCAGGATGCCCGTGGATGCGAGGTCCTGCTGCAGGATCAAAGGCTTCGCGCGACCCCGCTTCTTGCGGGCCTCGGCCTGCTCACGCTGCGCGCGGTCCCGGGAAGCAACGGGAACCGTCTTCGGCGCGCGACGCTTCCGGCGCGGCTTTGGTGCATCTGGGGTCATAGTGATTGTTGAGCTTAGTCGGGGGTGGGGGCGTTTGGGGTTTTGACGTGGCTTCCTCGGGACACCAGCACCAGTAGAAGGCTAGACAGGAGCTACATCAACGCGATTTTCCTCAAGTTCTCACGAACTCGCTCCGCAAACTGCGGACAACCCGCAGCTATTAGGGCTTTGTCAAGGGGCCGACTTCCCGGCTTGTTTCCCCAATATTCAAATTGCTCTTTAGTTACACGCAAGATCGATGCTGGATTCGAGTCAGCTACAAGTACGAAAAAGTCGTCAGCAGTATAAATCTCATACGGCTCTGCATCTTCGTTATCGGTGAAGTCCGCTGGCGAATTGTTGGTAAGAACCACATCTGCCTGGCAAGCGATCGCCGCCGCATGCACGTGGTAGTCCCCTTTATCACACCCTGTGAATTGCGCATCACCCGGGAATGACTCAACTACCTCATCAATCAGGTCCCTTATCTGGTTAAAGTGCGCTTTCAGAATGTCACTACCAGCTTTGGGGCTTCTCTTTCTCAAATGATAAAGCACTTCAACCATGACATCGTTTGTGGAACTCAGCTGAAACATGCCTTCGTTTTCCTGCCGGAGAAAATACAACCAATCCCGGCAGGTCTTGCTAAAGAGGACATTCGCGTCCACAAACACTCGTTGCGTCACAGCACCTCATTCTAGGAGAGACGCACAGCTGCGAGAAGAAAATGGACTCGAACTTAGAACTCAATATCGAGAACTTCTCGGTTCTCCCATTCAAAGTCACGCAGGCGAGCAAACGCATCACGTCGCTCTTTAGCGCGTTGCGCCTTGAGCTCCATTACCGCGTCACGTTTAAAGCGGGTATGCGTTCCAACCTTGAACGACGGAATTACACCTTCACGTGCCCACTTCAGCAACGTGGGTCTAGAAACCCCCAAGATATCTGCCGCAGCGTTGCTCGAAAGCTCATCGGGCACACGGGAAATCGACACCTCACCATTTCGGGCAATCGATGCCAGCGCCTGCAACAGCACATCTTCCAAGCTGGAAGAAAGCGGCAGGGTTTTTCCGTTTTGGTCAACCAGTGACAGCGAAACACCTGGTTCCAACCGCACATCACGAGCATCACGGACAGTGTTTTCACTGATCGTAAGCTGGCTTTCTTGCATAACTTTTGCAGACATGAAACACCTCCAACATGCTCAATGCTGCGTAATTTGATCTGGAAGACCAGACTACGGACTTTTCACTTGCAAGTGCAATATAAAATACCCCCGCCGCGATCCCCCCCCTTGGGATCAGCGACAGGGGCGCTATATGCGCTTACTTGAAACGCGGGAAGGCGCTGCGGCCCGCGTAGACAGCGGCCGAGCCAAGCTCCTGCTCAATGCGCAGCAGGCGGTTGTACTTAGCAACACGCTCGGATCGCGCCGGCGCACCAGTCTTGATCTGGCCGCAGCCAAGGGCCACAGCAAGATCTGCAATCGTGGTGTCCTCAGTCTCACCGGAGCGGTGCGACATCATTGTGCGGTAGCCGTTGCGGTGAGCCAAGTCCACGGCATCGAAGGTCTCGGTCAGGGTACCGATCTGGTTGACCTTCACCAGCAGCGCGTTGGCTGCGTTCTCATCAATGCCGCGCTGGAGGCGGGTCGGGTTAGTGACAAAGAAGTCGTCGCCAACAATCTGGACCTTGTCACCAATCTCAGCGGTGAGCTTGACGTAGCCCTCCCAGTCGTTCTCATCCAACGGGTCCTCGATGGAAACAATCGGGTACTCATTGATCAGGTCTGCGTACACCTTCGCCATCTCCTCAGCGGAGTGCTGGCCACCCTCGAAGTTGTACACACCGTTGTCGAAGAACTCGGAGGAGGCGACGTCGAGGGCGAGCGCGACATCGTCGCCAAGCTTGTAGCCAGCCTTCTCCACAGCCTCTGCAATCAGATCAAGTGCTTCCCTGGTGGAGCCGACAGACGGAGCAAACCCGCCCTCATCACCCAGACCAGTGGACAGGCCCTTGCTCTTAATAACAGCCTTCAGCTCGTGGTACACCTCAGTGCCAACCCGCAGCGCCTCAGAGAAAGTCTCCGCACCAATCGGGGCGATCATGAACTCCTGGACATCCACACCAGAGTCAGCGTGAGCGCCACCGTTGAGAATGTTCATCATCGGCACCGGCAATACGTGCGCGTTCGGGCCACCGATGTAGCGGTACAGCGGCAGGTTCGCGGAATCAGCCGCAGCCTTGGCAGCCGCCATGGACACACCCAGGATTGCGTTTGCGCCCAGGTTCTTCTTGTTGTCCGAGCCGTCCAGCTCAATCATGATCTGGTCAATCACACGCTGGTCATCAGCCTCAACGCCAACCAGCTCATCTGCAATCTTCTCGTTAACGTTGTGAACGGCCTTCTGCACGCCCTTGCCCTGGTAACGCTCGTCCTCATCACGCAGCTCATGCGTCTCATGCTCACCCGTGGACGCGCCAGACGGTACGGCGGCGATGCCGTGGGAACCGTCATCCAAAAAGACCTCTGCCTCAACGGTGGGGTTACCGCGGGAATCAAGAATCTCGCGAGCAAATACGTGGATGATGTCGGACATGCCGGTTCAACTCCTTGGTGTGGAACAAGTACTAGTACGTGTCCAATTGTTGCACGTTTTCACCCCGCCTGCATTGAGAACACCAATTGTTTTATACAGGCCGACTGTGGGGTCGGATGTGCAAAAACGTGCACCTAGCGGTGCGCTGGCTGGTTCAACGCGTAGTTAGCGGCGGCGTCGCGTACCTTCGCCACATAGTCATTGGAGTGGTTGTAGGCATAAATGGCTTGCCGCCAGCCGTCCTCAGTAGATAGGTCACGGCCGTTGGCGCACAAAAGGTTGGCGGCGCCCAGTGCGGCATCATCAATCTGCTGGGGATTTGGGTAACCATCCCCGTCCGCGTCTCGGCCAAAGCGCGCCCAGGACTCCGGAATGAACTGCATGGGGCCAACCGCGCGATCAAACTCCGTATCCCCATCCAACACACCACCGTCGGTGTCCGCAATCAGGGCGAAGTTGCCCGTACCGTCCAGGGCAGGGCCGATAATCTGCGGCTCCGGCGTCCCCTCCGGCGTCAACCTCGCCGGGTCAAAACTGCGGCCGGTGTAGGTGCCGTGGCGGGTTTCCACCCAGCCGATGCCCGCAAGCGTGTTCCACTGCAAGTTGCACGCCGGCCACGCCTCGGCGGCAATCAAGGCGGCGTTGCCGTACGCACGCACCGCCTGGGGGTCGATGCGAGTTTCGTCCGCAATGGGCTGCGCCCACTGCCCCAAGTTGTTGGCGGTGCGGCCGGGAGCGTGGACGTTAATAAGCGGAGGCGCTAAAGCCGCATCCGGCGGCATGTGGGTAGGGACCGGCTTGCGCTGTGCGGGAAGCACCGGAGTGTTGATGAGCGAGGCGAGCCAGGCGACAACTGCGGCAACCAACACAATGGTCAACACCACGGCGAACAGGCCCGCGCAGCCGCAGCCCTTCGCCGCGCGGGAGGCACGCCGGGTAGTCATGGCGAAAAATTCTAGCACGAGTCACACGCGTCACTTCCGTAACAGCTATAGTGCTTTTATGCACAAAACTCGTATCGCAACATGCCTGGTAGCAGCCGCCGTCGCCCTTGCACCCGCCGCCGCTGCCGACAACTCCCTCGTCCAGCTCATCCGCGTAGTCAACGGCGAAGTTGAAACCGCCGACTGCAACACCCTCGGCGCGGCACTGCGCGTCTCCGGCCTTGTAGATGCAGACACCACCCGCTCCCAGCTGGTAACCAAGGTCAACGGCGCAATCGGCGACGACTCCTCCCTGCGCCTCGTCACCGCGCCGACCGTGAACAAACTGGGCGACCGCGCGCTGCAGTGCGGCGTGGTCAAGCCGGACCCGGTCACCCCGCAGTCCCAGGCAATCGAGTTTGTCTCGCAGCTCTCCTCGCGCGCCGGCCTGCCGGAGCTGCGCAACCTGCTGCCGTAATCTCGTTTCGGACTAGAGCTCCCGGCGCTCTCGGCGCTCCCGGCGCTTGCCCTCCTCCCACAGGCGATCCTGTTCGGCGGAAGGGACGGTGCCGGTTGAACCGTCGAAAAGATACGGCGCACGCTGTCGCATTTTGGCAACAAAGGCTGCCGCGACGTCCTCAAACGTAAAAGCGCCGCGCTCTGCGGCGATCTCGGCGTGGAACAGGACCTGCAAAAGCACGTCTGAAAGCTCCTTGCGCAGATTCACCTCCGAGGTGGGGTTGGTGATCTCCTCAGCAAGCTCCTGCGATTCCTCCAGCAGGTAAGGAATCAACGTTTCATGCGTCATCGCCTGCTCCCACTCCCCACGCGTACGCGCCGCATGCATCGTTCGCACCGCCTGGTAGACAGGGTCATGCAGCGACGAGACGCGGATACCCTCACGATCTTCTGTGGTGACAATCCACTTAGCTCCCTTTTTGTGCGGCCACGCGCGAGCATGTTCAGGAACTTCGGGGGTGTACTCAACCGGGCCCGTAATTTGCTGGGCGATTGTTACCGGAACCATGTCAGGCCAGCGAGGGTCAAGCACAAGCGTAGGCATGCATGCGATGATAGAACCCATGACTGATCTTTCGCAGGCACTTGAAAACCACGCGCCCACCCACGGCGACGTGATGGAACACTCCATCAGCTTCTCCCCCATCCGCTGGAAAACCGGCTGGCCGCACCACTTGCGCCGCGTCCCGCCATTTCGTGACGACGCCAACGCGACCATCACCCGCAGCGAAGTCTTCGACTTTGCATCCGTAGTCCACGAGTCCGAGTTTTCGCGCGAGTACATCATCGACTTCCTGGGCGCCTGCTTCGCCTACATGGCCGGCAAGTCCAACCAGGTCACGCAACTGCAGGCCTTCCTGCGCAACAAGGGCAACGCCGCGAAGCTTTTGAACGCGGTGCGCAAGCTGCAAGACGACATCGAGCCGGTTGCCGCCTACGAACTGCTGGTGGGCACCGGCCTGCCACCGAAGTTCGCCTCCGCAATCGCCTACTTCCTTGCCGGCGAGCAGGAAGATGGCGAGGAGAACAAGCCGACGATCATCTGCTCCAACCGCGCACGCATTGCGGGTTTGACTAAGCACGCCGACTGGACCGCCGAAGAGTACGGCCAGTACCTCGACGCCCTTCGTGCCGCCCGCAGCGGCGATCAGGCGTTGGATGCGGTGGAGCTGGCAGCCCGCGAAGCAGCCAAGGCCGCCGAAAAGTAGTTCGCCACAGCTGCAAGTTTTTAGCTGAACTTGGCCAGAGGCCCCGGACTACCATGTCTTCGATTCGGCTAATATTCGGGCGGCTTGGACGATTTCGCCAGAAACTGCTGGCGTTTCGTTCAGGTCGCACGATTCAATGACCCGGGCTACGACGCCCGCTTTCTTAGCAGACCGGAGTTTCTCCGAATTGTCGCTTTCCTGCCATTTCTCCATATACTCCGGCCGTCGCCCCACTCGAATTCGGAAATGCCATTGACTGAGCATGTCCAGCGCACTACTCTGTGAATTATTGACCGAGAGGGACGCTTCGTTTCCCGTTGCCGATAAGGCACTCGGTCGCTTCATTTTTTCACCGCAGTGTCCCAGTCGGTGTCCCAGTCGTTCTCGAACAAAAGATTAGGTGCCCCATCAGCACGCCAGCTTAGTTTTTTCGAAGGTTGATGGACCTCCATTTCGTAAGTATGGATTGCCCTATCAAATTCAGACCAGTTCACCGTGCGGCGTTCAGGTAGGAGTAATCGATCGGCACGGTCGAGGAGCTTAAGCCCCTTCCCAACCACATTCTCCGGAAACCCGTCGACAGATTTGAGAAAAGTGCGCAAATAACCTGGATCAGAAGCATTCACATACCTTTGAAAGCCACCTGCAATCAGGTCAGCGATTTGAATACCGGCGCTCTCCTGGGAAGGCATAAACGCAATAGTGTCGGGCAGGCTCTCATACTTAAAAAATGGCGACCCATCCCGAAGCGTCTCTCGAAGGAGCTTGTCGTCCTTGCGTTCTTCATCCATCATTACGAGGCCGTGAGTATTGTGCTTCTTACAATTGAGTTCGATCCGCTCTAGTAGGGGTGTAACCACCTGTTGAATAGGATTTTGGGTTTCCTCTAGCCTTCCAACGTTGACACCTACACACAGAACTTCCACCGTGGGGACCGAGGCTGCCGCGCGCAGACATGAATACACAAGGGCCCGTCGAGCAACCAGAGTCTCGAGACCTGCTCGTATCATCCATTGTGGCTTCCGTTCACTATCTTTCTGAGTGGCCACATGCTGAAACTTCAGTTCATTGGGATACTCGAGGTTGAAACCGTACAACCGCGCTACCTCGGAAACCTTGGCAGCGAGCTGCGGAACATACTCACTATCAATCCCAAAGCCCCCAAGAACAAGAAATGGCGCATGCGGGTCGTGCACGCGCTTGCCATTAAACTCCGGGTGGGGTGGAGCGCAGCGCCCGGGTGTTAAGTTCCCGGCGCGCCTGCTCTAACGCGAGCAGGTCCGAAAATAGTGCGTTGTATGCGGTTTCGTCATCAGACGGGCGCATGCGCTGCAGTTGCGCCTTGAGCTGGGCGATCTGGTCGCCCACACGCGTTTCCTGCAGGCGCGAGAGCACAGAGTCGATGTAGACGTCGATGTTGTCGGCATTAATCTCTTCCACGGCAAGCTCCGCGACGAAGTTGCGGCCGTTGGCCTCACGCATCTCCCCTGCCACGGCGGCGATCCAGTTGGAGTTGCCGCTTGCGCTTGCCGCGCCGCCGACGGTACCGATGGCTTCACGCACCTCCCGGTACGCCGGGTTGCTAAACGCATCCGGGTTAATACCGTCGAAGTAGCTGCCGGCTTTCTCCGGGAACTGCAGTGCCGCTTTCAGCGATTCACGCTGCGGCCACAGCATCGGGTCCGCGGGGTTGGGGACGAGGAAGCGCGGTGCGGACGGGTCGGCAGACATCGTTGTTCCGGTGCCGCTAGTGGGGCTATCTTGGCTGCGTCTCAACTCACGTCTCAACTCACGCTTCGGAGCCTTCGCCGCCTCACGCACCTTGGCTAAGACTTCATCCGGGTTCGGCCACCCCACCCAGCCGGCAAGCCTGCGTGCATATTCGGTGCGCAGAACGGGGTCCTTGATCTCCGCGACCACGCCAACGGTGCGGTTCAGTGCCTGGACGCGGCCTTCGGCCGAATCCAGCGAGAAGTCCGCGAGCATAGACTCCAGTACGAACTCGATCATGGGGATGCGCCGGGCGACGAGGTCGCGCACGGCAGCGTCGCCACGCTCAAGGCGCAAGTCGCACGGATCCATCCCGTCCGGGGCAACCGCCACAAACGACTGCCCCACGAAATCCTGGTCCACCTCAAAGGCGCGCATCGCCGCCTTCTGTCCGGCTTCATCACCGTCGAAGGTATAGATCAGCTCGCCACGGAAGAAGTTGTCATCCAGCATGAGCCGCCGGATGGTCTGTAAGTGGTCCCGGCCAAACGCAGTGCCACAGGCGGCCACGGCGGTTTCCACGCCGGCGGCGTGCATAGCCATCACGTCCGTGTAGCCCTCCACAATCACCGCCTGGTGGCCAGAGGCGATGTGTTTTTTCGCAAGGTCAAGGCCAAACAAGACCTTCGACTTGTGATACAAAAGCGTGTCCTGGGTGTTCATGTATTTGCCCATGGGGTCATCGTCGAAAAGCTTCCTAGCCCCAAAACCGATGACATTGCCGGCAGCATCCTTGATGGGCCACAGCAGGCGGCGACGGAATTTATCAATAGGGCCACGCTTGCCCTGACTGGTCACACCGGCGGCGATGAGCTCCTGGACGTCAAACCCCTTGCGCAGCAGATGCTTAGTTAATAAGTCCCAGCCGTCTGGGGCGTAGCCGCACTCAAACTGGTAAATGTGCTCGCGTGTAAAACCGCGATTCAGCAAAAACTCGCGCCCCACCTGCGCCTGCGGAGTCTCCAACTGCTCCCGATAAAACTCATGCGCCGCCTTATTCACCGCCAGCAGGCGCTGGCGAGTGCCCGGCTTCACATCGCGCGCGCCCGTGGACCCGCCCTGATAGTTGATGCGGTACCCAATATGATCCGCAACCGCCTCCACCGCCTCCGGGAAGGTCAGCTGCTCCATCTCCATCAGGAAACCAAAAACGTCCCCACCTTTACCCGTGGAAAAGCAGTGATAGTAACCCCGTGCGGGACGGACATGGAAGGACGGCGTTTTTTCGTCCTTAAACGGGCTAAGCCCCTTCAGCGAATCGTGGCCTGCAGGTTTGAGCTGCACATACTCACCGACAATCTCCTCAATCGGCGCGCGCTCACGGATAGCCTCAATATCACTATCCGGAATTCTCCCCTTAGCCATGCGCACATGGTAGCGCGTGGCACGATAGACACCCATGAAACGTCTCATTGCACTCGCCGCCTGCTGCGTTTTCAGCGCGTGCGCCGCACCTGGTGTGGGGGTAGGCACGGGTGTGGGGCCGTCGGGGCTTCCTGCTTGTGGACGCCTCCCCGCACAAGCCTTAGACACCATCTCCCTGATCAACGAAGGTGGGCCCTACCCCTACCCGGTTAACGACGACAAACGCTTCGGCAACTACGAAGGCCACCTACCTAGCCAGGCGCGGGATTACTACCGCGAATACACCGTGGACACCCCCGGGGTAACCCACCGCGGGGTGCGCCGCATAGTCACCGGCGGGGGTGGCGACGGGGTGATCAACGAATGGTTCTACACCGACGACCACTACGAAACGTTCTGTGAAATCTCGGCCAACGAAGTGGAGGGCAAGTAATGCTGACTATTTGGGTAACCCGCCCCGTGCGAAGCGTGGCCGACCTTGGCGCCGCCATCAACGTCGCCGCCTACGGGCCGGAATCCGCTGCCGAACGTCCCGTTGCCCGCAACCTGGACGCGCTGGCCGACTTACTGCGCGAAATTTCGCCGCGCTACCGCAAGGTCGTGGTGGCGGATTGGGGGTTGACGGGGGCGTTAACAAGCAAAATGCTCGATGCGTTTGAAGATGCAGGCGTGCAGCTCGTGCGGTAGCTAAGGACCGAGTCATACGCGGCTGCTAAATGCCTGTGAAAACCTCTACAAATCAAGTGTGTTTTATGTCATACTTTTGTGCGTAGTTAGAAGTTCCTACCCATGACTGGAGCACCACATGAGCTCACTTCTGCTCGTATTCGTTGGCCTGGCCATGATGGCCGCCGGATACCTGCTGTATTCCAAATTCCTCGGCCGCAAGGTCTACCAACTTTCAGACGCGTACAAGACCCCCGCCCACACCATGGAGGACGGCGTGGACTTCGTCCCCACCAACAAATACGTGCTGTGGGGCCACCACTTCACCTCCGTCGCGGGTGCCGCGCCGATCATCGGCCCGGCCGTCGCGGTGATCTGGGGCTGGGTGCCGGCCTTTCTGTGGGTAACCCTTGGCACAGTGTTCTTTGCGGGCATGCATGATTTGGGTGCACTGTGGGCGTCCCAACGCCACCGCGGCCAATCCATCGGCACCCTGTCCGGCCGCTACATCGGCGCACGCGGCCGCAACCTGTTTTTGGTTGTGATCTTCCTGCTGCTGCTCATGGTCAACACCGCGTTTGCCGTGGTGATTTCGAACCTGCTGATCTCCACCCCATCCGCCGTTATCCCCACCTGGGGTGCGATCCTAGTGGCACTGTTAATCGGCCAGGCCATCTACCGCCTCAACTGGAACCTGCCTTTGGTGTCCATCGTGGGCGTTGCCGCACTCTACGGCCTGATGATCCTGGGCGATCGCGTGCCACTCGCCCTGCCAGAGACCATGCTGGGCATCCCGGACCGCGGCTGGTGGATCATCTTCCTGTTCACCTACGCATTCGTCGCCTCGCTTCTGCCCGTGTGGGTGCTGCTGCAGCCTCGCGACTACATCAACGGCCTGCAGCTCTTCGTTGGCCTGATCATCCTCTACGGCTCCTTCCTGGTGGTTCGCCCAGAAGTTGCGGCACCCGCGTTGCGCGACACCGTCCCGGACGGCACCCCCGGCATCTTCCCCCTTCTGTTTGTCACCATCGCCTGCGGCGCCATCTCCGGCTTCCACGGCGTCGTGGCCTCCGGTACGTCCTCCAAGCAGCTGGACAAGGAAACGGACGCACGTTTCGTCGGCTACTTCGGCGCAGTTGGTGAAGGCCTGCTGGCACTTGGCACGATCGTTGCCACCACCAGTGGCTTCAAGACGCTCACCGACTGGGAGAACATTTACAACGAGTGGAACGCCGGCGGCGTCAACGCCTTCATTCAAGGCGGCGGCGCGCTGATGAACGAGGGCCTGGGCATCCCAGCCTCCCTGTCCGCCACTATCCTGGCCACCATGGCCGTGCTGTTTGCCGCCACCACCATGGACTCCGGCGTGCGCCTGCAGCGCCTGGTTGTCGGCGAGATCGGCGAGCTGATGGGATTCAAGGTCTCCGGCCTGGTTGCCACCATCATCGCCGTCGGCTGCGCGATGGGCCTAACCTTCTCCATGGGCACCGACGGCTCCGGCGGCATGCTGATCTGGCCGCTGTTCGGCACCACCAACCAGCTCATGGCTGGTCTGACACTGTCCATCGTCGCCGTGATCCTCACGCAGCTGCGCCGCCCGACGTTGCCGATCCTTTTGCCGCTGGTGTTTGTCACCGCCATGTCCCTGTGGGCGGCAATCCTGCAGGTACGCACGTTCTACAACTCCGGCAACTGGCTGCTGCTGGTCCTCGACGTGATCATCATCTGCTGCGCAATCTGGGTCATCGTCGAAGCGTTCACCGCCATTTCCAAGGCACGCCGCGAGCCGGCAGTGCAGTGGCGTGATGACGAAACGATGCCGGGTGAATTGGCGGATGTTCGAACGTCTTAAGGCAATCGGCGCCGGGTTAGACGAGTTCTACAAGGCGCCGTACCGTCGCGAATTCGCCCGGGCAGCTCGCGAGGAAGACGACCTGTTTACCCTGCTGGTCGCCTCCGAGCTGCTGGGCATCCCAAACCCAGCTACCTACTACACGCTGGAACTTATGCCGCTGATGTATGAAGATTTCCACGCCTGGCACACCCGCATGGGTATGGAACGCTCACCTCTGGATGGAGTCCGATGCTGCTAGAAACCGCGCCCGTGATGTTCTTCGGCGGCAAAGGCGGGGTGGGAAAAACCACGGTGTCTGCAGCGACGGCGGTAAGCCTTGCCGCTTCACAGCGGCGCGTGCTTCTCATCTCCACCGACCCCGCCCACAACCTCGGCCACATCTGGTCCACGACACTGACCGACACACCCCGCGAGTTGGAGCCGAGGCTGGATGTGGTGGAGCTAGACCCAGCGGCGACAACTGAGCGCCACCTGGCGGAAGTCGAGCGCTCCATGCGCGCGATGATGCCGGAGCGGATGCATGCAGAGATCCGCCGCCACCTGGACCTGTCGCGCAACTCCCCCGGCATGCACGAGGCCGCGATGCTGGAGGCGGTGGCGGAGCTTTCGCTTGCCGACGGCTACGACCACGTCATCTTCGACACCGCCCCCTCCGGACACACCGCGCGCCTGCTTGCGCTGCCAGAGCTGATGTCCGCGTACACAGGCGGGCTGATGGAGCGCCGCGAACAGTCCGACGCGTTCTCCCGCGCCATGCGCGGCCTAAGCGGCAAGGTAGTGGACAGTGGTGATCCGGTGGAGCGTCGGAATTCCGAGATCCGCGCGGCACTATTGCGCAGGCGCCGGAAGTTTGAGCGCTTGCGTGAAGTGCTCACAGATCCTGCCCGCTGCGTGTTCCACATCGTGCTCACCGCCGAACGCCTGCCCGTGCTTGAAAGCGCGGAGCTGCACGCAGAGCTCACACAACACGGCATCCGCGTGGGCTCTTTGGTGATCAACCGTCGCAGCCCCGCCGATGACGGGGAGTTCATGGCGGCACGCCGCAACGTCGAAGACGAGGCGTTTTCCTTGCTATCTACGCTGCTGCCCACGGTGCCGCGCGTGGAGTTGCCGTGGCTGGCCGGAGAGATAGGCACACGTGAGGCACTCGGCCAGATTGCAGGCTACCTCTTGCAGTGATACCCCCCGGGGTATATATTGGGTGGCGTCAACACGGCGTTTTTCTACCTAAGTTTCTACCTAAGGAGACACCCATGTGCCGTCCAGTCCCCTGCAAAACCTGCGGAAAAACCACCTGGGCCGGCTGCGGCCAACACATCGACCAAGTCAAAGCCGGCGTCGCGCCCGGCCAGTGGTGCCAATGCCCACGCGAGACATCATCCGACGCCAAGCGCGGCTTCTTCGCCAGACTCTTCGGCTAGGGGGTCCACGATGACAACAACAGTGATCATCGGGGGTGTCGCGGGGGGAATGTCGACGGCGACGAGGCTGCGCAGAAACGACGAAACCCGCACCATCATCGTCCTCGAAGCCTCCGGGCATGTCTCATTCGCCAACTGCGGACTGCCCTACTACGTCGGCGGAGTCATCGAAGAGCGCTCCGCACTGCTGCTGCAAACACCGAAGTCACTGAAAACCCGCTTCAACATCGACGTACGCGTGAACACCCGCGCCGTGCGCATCGACCGCGCCACCCGCACCGTGATCACGGACACCGGGGAGCAGATCCTTTACGACGACCTCGTGCTCTCCCCCGGCGCCACCCCCTTTTTACCCCCGATCCCCGGCATCGAACGTGCGCTGACACTTCGCACTGTGGAGGACGTGGATCGTATCGTCGCAACTCTCGAAGGCGCTGGCGCTAGTGCTGGCGCTGGCGCTAGTTCCGTTGCGATTATCGGCGGCGGCTTCATCGGACTCGAGATGGCCGAAAACCTCCGACACCGGGGCCTTAATACCACCGTGGTGGAAGCCGCTAACCAGATCATGGGGCCGCTGGATCCGGAAATGGCGCACCTCGTGCAAGCACGCCTGGAAGAACACGGCGTGACGGTGCGCACCAACGCGCAGGCCGCCGAGATCACAGACGCAGGCGTCGTCCTCGCCTCCGGCGAGACGGTTGCGGCAGACGTGGTCATCGCAGCGATCGGTGTGCGACCGGCAAGCGAACTTGCGAAAGACGCCGGCCTTGAAGTTGCAGACAACGGCGGGATCGTGGTGGACCAACAGCTGCGCACCTCCGACCCCCACATCTTCGCCCTTGGCGACGCCACCCTCAAACCCGACCTCCACACCCTCGAACCCGTCCTCGTCCCACTCGCCCAGACCGCAAACAGGCACGGTCGGTTGGTGGCGGATGTGTTGGTGGGGCGTGAGGCGTCGATACGCCCAGTGCTCGGCACCGCAATCGTGGGACTGTTCGGCCTCACTGCCGCCTCGACCGGCTGGAACGAACGCCGCGCGCGGGCCGCGGGACGCAACGTGCGCGTCATCCACCTCCACCCCGCGGACCACGCCGGCTACTACCCAGGCGCGACCCAGCTGCACATGAAACTAGTAGTCGACGCGAACACCGACGCGATCCTGGGCGCACAAATCGTGGGCGAAAACGGTGTAGACAAGCGCATCGACGTCATCGCCACCGCCATACGCGCAGGCATTCACGCCACTGACCTTGCAGACCTCGAGCTCGCGTACGCCCCGCAATTCGGCTCAGCGAAAGACCCAGTGAACTTCGCCGGCTTCATCAACGACAACATTCGACGCGGCGAGCGCACCGTGCAGTGGCACGAACTAGCCGGCAGGATGGCAAAGGGCGCCTTGCTTATCGACGTCCGCACGCCCACCGAACACACCTCCGCCCCCATCCCGGGAGCCGTGAACATCCCCTTGGATGAACTTCGCGAACGCCACAGCGAAATTGCCGACCACGAAGACGTGATCGTGCACTGCCAAGTCGGCCTCCGCGGACACAACGCTGCCAGCCTGCTGCGCAACTTAGGCTACGACGTGGCCAACCTCGACGGCGGCTACCTCACCTGGAAACATGGAACAGCATGAAGCTTGACCCCGTGAAGATCAAACCGTCCATTACCAGGCTGAAACGCGCACGCGGCCAAATCGATGCGGTCATCCGGATGCTGGAAGCCGGCGAGGAATGCGAGGCCGCTATCACCCAACTCGCCGCCGCTTCCAAAGCCATCGACCGAGCCGGCTACTCCATCATCGCCGCAGGACTGAAGCAGTGCTACCTGGAGGAAGGACCCGACGCCGTGGATGCAGCGAAGCTGGAGAAACTCTTCCTCTCACTTTCGTAGCAGCGCGGCTAGAAGAAGCCGTCGAACGCGGCGGCCTTCTTCGCGGCGCGCTCCAAGCGAGACTCCGTCATAGACGCAATCTGATCCACAATCACGCGCTCACGCTCCATCTCCGTCTCCGCGGTCAGCCACCACTGCTGGAACATCGTGTCCAAGGTGCCCGGCGCGCCGGCCTTCAAATAGTCGTAGACCCGGAAGATGCTTTCGCGCTGCCTGTCCTGGCGAGCCGTATGCGCAGGCAAATCCATCACGTAGAGCACCGCGATCGTTTTCAGCAACTTGACCTCAGCCTCAATATTCGGCGGGATGATCAGATCGCCGTGGGTGCGCCCGAGCGGCTGGCCATCGTGCGCGTCCAGCGTCGCCTGTGTCACCGCGCCCACATAACGCCCCACCAGCTCACTGGTCAACTGCTTCAGCTCCGTCCACGCGGCAAGCGTGTAATTAAAATCTGCGGCGCGAGAGATGGAGGGGAGGGATTGGAGGTGTGACGCGGCGTCGATAAGCAATGAAGCACTGCCGCCAAAAGCCACCGAGCCTTTCTCCGCCAAGGCTGCCAGCTCCACGAAATCCCACAGCACCTTAAGCGAAATACGCCCCGAAATAATGCCGTCTTCAACATCGTGCACCGAATACGCAATGTCATCAGCGAAATCCATCACCTGCGCCTCAATCGGCGGACGATCATCCACATGGCCCTCGCGAGCCCACGCAAGGATCGCCGCGTCCTCGTCATAAGCGCTGTACTTCTTGTTCACCGTCCCGTCCGCATTCGTGCGAGTACGCGGGTACTTACACGCCGAATCCAACGCCGCACGCGTCAGATTCAGCCCATAAGAGTCCACGCCGTCAAGCACCTTCGGCTCCAAGCGGGCGAGAATCCGCAACGTCTGCGCGTTACCCTCAAAACCGCACTCGGAAACCTCATCCAGCGCACGCTCGCCGTTATGCCCGTACGGCGGATGCCCAATGTCATGCGACAGGCCAGCCAGCTCACACAAATCCGGGTCCAGGCCCAAGCCGACGCCGATACCGCGCGCGATCTGCGCCACCTCCAGCGAGTGCGTCAGACGCGTCCGCGGCGTGTCACCGTCCTGCGGGCCAACGACCTGCGTTTTGTCCGCAAGGCGCCGCAACGCCGCCGAATGCAGCACGCGGGCACGATCACGGGCAAACGCGCCGCGCGTATCCGCATCCGGCGCAATCTGGGAACCCTTGGGTGCCTCGCTGACGCGTCGCTCGGCATCTTCCGGGGTATAACGGTATCGGCTCACAACTCCTTAGCCTATCTACTGCATAATCGGACTACCCTTGAGTGCCATGAAACTTCGCCACGTCCCTGTCCTTGTCGCCGCCGGGTTCGGCCTCAGCGTCGCCCCGATCGCCATGCTTATCGACGCCCCATTAGCCCACGCCCAATCCACCACCACCGGACCACGCCTTTTAACCGCGCCGGTGACCGACGAAGCCGGAGTGCTATCCGCAGACGATCTTTCACGCGTTGAACACGCAGTGCAGCAGGTCAGCGCGGAAAAAGGCAAGTCGTTGCGCGTGGTGTTCGTCGAGTCCTTTGGCGGGACAGCACCGAATACGTGGGCATCCCAAGCCGTAGACGCGAACGGGCCAAACACGGCGGTGCTTGCGGTCTCCCCATCCCAACGCGCCTACGCAATCGAGGGCGGCAACCAGTGGACGCAGCGCGAAATCGACGCCATGGACTCCGCGGCGTACCCGCGCCTGGCGCAGGAAGACTGGGCCGGTGCCGCAATCGATGCGGCGGATGCGGTGATCTCCGGGTCGGGCTCTGGCGCTGGGTCGGGGTCTAGCTCTGGCTCTGGCGGTGCGGGTTGGCTTGTCGGCGGTGCGGGCGTTGCAGCACTGGCCGGCGGCGGGTTATACGCGGCGTCTCGACGCAACACGAAAAAGACCACCGCGAAACAGCTCGAATCCGCGCGCGCCCTGGATCCTTCCGACACCGATGCTTTAGGACGCCTGCCAACGCACACCTTGGAACAAGTCGCCCGCGACGCACTCGTCTCCGCGGACGAATCCATCACGCAAGGCAAAGAGGAACTGCGCCTGGCCACCGCCGAGTTCGGCGCCGATCGCGTACGCCCATTTACCTCCGCGATGAACACCGCAACCTCCACGCTGCAGCGCGCATTCAACACGCACCAAAAGCTTTACGACGCAATCCCCGAAACCGAACCCGAAAAGAGGGCGATGTTGGTGGATATCGTGTCGTCGTCAGGAAAAGCGGAACAAGCGCTGCGCGACAAGACCGCCGAATTCAACGAAATGCGTGGCGTGCTCATGCGCGCCCCCGAGGAAGTGGACAAGGTCCGCGCACGCACCATCGACATCCGCGCGCGCCTCGAACCCGCGCAACGCACCCTCGATGAGCTGCGCGCACGCCACAACGAAGAAATACTGCAGTCCATCGTGGACAACGTAGACATCGCCCGCGATTCGCTCACCGAGGCCGAAAAACACCTCGACGACGCCTCCGAGCTCGTGCGCCAGGGGGCGGGTAGGCAGGCCTCGCTTATCGACGTCCTCACCGCCGCCACCCGCGCCGTCGACCTTTCCGACACCAACCTCACCGCCATCGAACACGCCGAAGAAAACCTCCGCAACGCCCAAACGAACCTCCCGGCACTGCAGCGCGAAATCGAAGACGAACTGCGCCAGATCGAAGAAGTAAAGTCAGCGCGTGAGCAGGGTGCGCAGATCGACATCGCCGCGTTGGACAACGTGGCGCAAGAGGCGCGGAAGGTGCTCGCGGATGCAGATGAGCGCGCCGCCCATGACCCACTTTCCCTCTACACCGAACTGACCGACGTGGATGCGCGGATCGACGAGCAGCTGGAAATCGCGCAAGGCGCCGCCGGCGACCAAAGCCGCGCACTGCAGCTTTTCGACCAACAAATGCAAGTAGCCACCGCGCAAATCCAAAGCGCCGAGGACCTCATCCGCTCCCGCGGACGCATCATCGGCTCCCACGCACGCACCCTCCTTGCGCAGGCGAAACGCGAATACGCCCAGGCGCACCAACTGCGCGTCAAAGACACCCGCGCCGCCATCGACTACGCACGCACCGCCACCAACACCGCCCGACGCGCCGCACAAGCCGCCAACGATGACCTCAACCGCTACCGCGCCGCCCAAAATCGGCAGACAGCGAACAACATGGCGCAAGCCGTGCTGTGGGGCTCGATTATGAACGGCGGCTTCGGCGGAGGCGGCGGGGGGAGCCGCGGCGGAGGCGGCTTCGGCGGCGGCGGCGGCGGATTTTCCGGCGGCGGACCCATCGGGCGCGGGGGTACCTTCTAACCACCCCCACAAGACCGAACCGAGCCGAACTGGGCGTTGTGTGAAATTCCACAGCGCCCGGTTTTTGTTATCCACAGGGTGGCGCTTGGCGCACTTTCCTCATGTGGCGGGGGTGTTTAGCGTGCTG
Source organism: Corynebacterium sp. HMSC29G08 (assembly GCF_001806875.1). Lineage (GTDB taxonomy): Bacteria > Actinomycetota > Actinomycetes > Mycobacteriales > Mycobacteriaceae > Corynebacterium. The sequence goes on along the minus strand of NZ_KV786262.1, from coordinate 631 downwards.
GGTATGACTTCGTTTGCTGGCTTGATTGCGTCGCAAAGCGTCGATGCCCTTGCGGACTTCGACCGCGACACCGCCCTTGCCGCACGCCTGTCGTCCACACTCATCGCGGACTGGGAAATGGTGCACAAGGCGTACTTCGGCGCGCGCCCCGACCGCGAATCCCTGATGTTCGCCCGCGCTAACCAGGTGCCGCTTGAGCAGCTCATCACCATCGAAAAAGCACTTCTGCGTATCGACGACCCGTCAACCCACCCCACCGCCCGCCTTCAACTCCTGGCGCAACCGCGCAGCCCGCGGGGTTTGAAAGCGGCGATTCGGGAGCTGATTCCGCGTCAAGAGAAGCCGTACGAGCAGACCGCGTCGTTCTCGCGTTCACGGTGTCGCACCCGTTCTTTGCGAGTCGCACTGGATGAACGCCTCATGGCCGACCTCGAGCACCACCTGCGTCGCGACATCGACTCTTCGCGACCCGCCGGCCCCCAAATGGCGGCGAACTTCGCGCGTCTACTTCGCTGCGACAGTGCCGCCGCTGCGGGCGCTGGCACTGCGGGGGCGGCTTCCGGTGCGAGCGCTGCCGGTGCTGCAGGCGCTGCAGGCGCGGGTGGCGCGGGGGTGGCTGCAGCAGGCGCGG
>NZ_KV786261.1 GCF_001806875.1 Corynebacterium sp. HMSC29G08 | reverse complement strand
AGTTGGTACCTGCTGTCCGCGTAGGTGGTACCGGGTTTTGCACGTACTTGGTGCTGCTTCGGGGACGCTTCGGGTTTCCGTGGAGTAGCGAAGCGTTTGCGGTTGAGCTGCCCGTGGGACGACAAGGCCAGCAACTACGCATGCAAGATCTGATGCGTAGCGCAAACGCTTCAAGTCGGCATTGTGGCGTTGCCGACCTCGTAACTAGCTGAGTGCAGGACTAGAGGGCAGGGGGGCGAAGTAGCAGAGAAAAGGAGGGTTGTGATGTTGCCTGAGCCTGATCGAAGTGAAATTGTTGCGACCGGCTATTTGGTAGCAGTGTCGTGAGTATCTGGTAGAGCTTCAGTGAGTATCTGGTAGCAGCTGTAATCGTATGGGGTGATACTTCCGGTAGCCGCACCACTCGGGTGCGGCGTGTGACTGGAAGGAGTCCGTGTATGACGGATTACCGTGCGGTGATGACGCTGCTTTTAAAGAAGCCTGGATCCGGGCTCCGCCTGCACATGGCGGTGGAGCTGCTCTATAACCTGCCGGCGCACACCATGGTGGAGGAGGTGTTACGCGACATTGAGGCGGACTCGGAACCGCAGCTGGTGGATACAGATGGCCACTCGCTGACTTACCTCGAATTTCCCGGTGACGGCTCCGAGGTGCGGTGGAAGACCTGGCTGCACGACAACTACCGAATCTTCGTGGCGTGCCACACACGCACCGCACCAACAACCGTGCAACAAGCAACGTGCCGCATGGCATTCGACTCTGCCGAGTTCTCACCGCCCGCAACGGGTTAAAACAGGGCTGGAAAACTGGCTAAAATCAGGCGAGTTTCAAAAAATTTTCCCAGAGTTTTAGCTGTTCAGAGGGTTTTCAGAAAGTTTTTTGCAAAACGATGGAACCCGAAGGGCTTTTAGACAGTCCAAATAAGTGAACAGTTCATCGCATACTGGCTGTTCTCACCTAACACCTACAAGGGGGAAACCACCATGAGCCAATTCAAGACCGAAGCCGACGTTATGCGCTCCACCGCGGACCACGCGGACAACGTCAACGCAGATGTCAACCGTGAAATCGACCGCATCCAGGATGTGGCGCAGTCTGTCCGCAGCTCCTGGGAGGGCCGCGCGCAGCAGAGCTTCGACCAGTTAATGATCAAGTACGACGATGCGCAGCGCCGTTTGACGGAGGCGCTCAGCGACATCTCCAACAACATCCGTGACAACGCAAAGAACTTCGAGAACACGGACGTGACCACCACCGACAACATCGACCGCATCGCCGCCACCCCTGGCCTGGCGCTGTAACCAAGCAGAGCAAACGAGTAGAGAAGGACTTTCATCATGCAGATCAAGTACAACTTCGCCCAGATCTCCAATACGGCGCAGGACATCCGCTCCTCCGCGCAGCGCATCAATGGTCAGTTGGGGGATCTCAAAGACATCATCAAGCCGATGACGGACACATGGGAAGGCGAAGCCCGCGACGCTTACTACGCACACCAGGCGAAGTGGGACCAGGCGGCTGAAGACCTCAATCGCATCCTCAACCAGATCGCTGAGACCGTCGATGAGGGCAACAACCAGATGATGGCTGTCAACAACGCCGCAGCCAACAGCTGGGGCTAACGGCTGAGACTTCCCCTTGGTGCACGGGTTATGGGGGGCCGTGGACGCAAGGGGAGCGGGGGGGAAGGGGGACACAACAAAATATGGGGGAGGCGGCGCCTCGCACACTGGCCATAACATTCATGAACTCCGGTTCGGCTGGTGGGCGGGGCACTGTTCTTTTAGGGGTTTGGTGGATGTACCTCGTATGACGTAAGGTTATCCATCTGTGTGTCGTGCGTGGTTGTCGTCGGGTCTCCACCGGCCGCCGTCGATAAGCAAGATGCACATGTTTGAACTGATTTGGCCGGCAGCCATCTAGACAGACTTTAAGGAGTCATGCATGTCTACTTACCACCCGAAGAGCGGTGACATTACCCGTAAGTGGTACGTCATCGACGCGACCGACGTGGTGCTGGGCAAGCTCGCTTCCACCGTTGCAGACATCCTGCGCGGTAAGCACAAGCCGCAGTACGCACCGAACGTTGACACCGGTGACCACGTCATTGTGATCAACGCTGACAAGATCCACATCTCGTCCAACAAGCGCGATCGTGAGATGCGCTACCGCCACTCCGGCTACCCGGGTGGTCTGAAGTCCATGACCCTCGGCCGCGCACTGGACGAGCGTCCGGACCGCGTGATCGAGGAAGCTGTAAAGGGCATGATGCCGCACAACAAGCTTTCCCGCCAGTCCATCAAGAAGCTTCACGTCTTCGTCGGCGAAGAGCACCCGTACGCTGCTCAGAAGCCGGAAACCTACGAGTTTAAGCAGGTGGCACAGTAATGACCGAGCAGAACAACTACACCGAGGAAACCGCAGCTGAGGCGCTCGACACCGACATCGACGCTGCTACCGCTGCAACCGAGGAGTTCAACTACACCATCGCCGACGCTATCGCTCCTGAGCAGGACGAGGCAGCCGAGGCAGTTGAGCCGGTGCAGCTGCACGAGGGCCCGATCCAGACCGTTGGCCGCCGTAAGCGCGCAATCGCTCGCGTCACCGTGGTTGAGGGCGAAGGCAAGATCACCGTTAACGGCCGCGAGTTCGAGGACTACTTCCCGAACAAGCTGCACCAGCAGGACATCTTGACCCCGCTGACGCTGCTTGAACGCGAGGGACAGTTCGACATCAAGGCCAACATCTCCGGTGGCGGCCCGACCGGCCAGTCCGGTGCACTGCGCCTGGCTATCGCCCGCGCACTGAACATCTACAACCCGGCTGAGCGCACCACCCTGAAGAAGGCTGGCCTGCTCACCCGTGACGCTCGTGCAGTGGAGCGCAAGAAGGCTGGTCTGCACAAGGCACGTCGCGCACCACAGTACTCCAAGCGTTAATCGCTGGCACTTACTGCAGTACGTACAAAAGCGCCGCTACCCATTTTCCTGGGTGGTGGCGCTTTTGCTTACCTGCGCGAGTCAGCTCCTCCCTGCATTAGGCGCTCTTGGCATGGTTGGCAATGATCCAACCCGCCACTATGCCTTGGCCGATCGTCGCGCCGGCGCCAGGGTAGACGGTGTCGAAGGCATTCGCGGCCGTGTTGCCCTGTGCCTAGATCCGCCAAGCTACGGAAAGAAGCAACGTGGATGCCGGCTGCTGTGAAGCGAAACAGCTGAATGATGGGGCTGAGACAGAAGGGGGCGTGCATAATGAAACGCATGACTCGACTTTTTGGAACTGATGGTGTCCGCGGCCTGGCTAATGAAGCGCTGACGGCCCCGATGGCACTGAAACTGGGGGCAGCGGCCGCGACCGTACTGACCCAGAACCGTCGCTCCGAGAGCCGCCGGCCGACTGCGCTAATTGGCCGCGACCCGCGCGTATCCGGTGAGATGCTGGCTGCGGCGATGGCGGCTGGCATGGCGTCGAAGGGTGTGGATGTGCTGCGCGTTGGCGTTATCCCTACCCCGGGCCTGGCATTTCTTACCGACGACTACGGCGCCGACATCGGTGTTATGATCTCCGCCTCGCACAACCCGATGCCGGACAACGGCATCAAGTTTTTCTCTGCCGGCGGCAAGAAGCTGCCGGATAATGTGGAAGACGAGATTGAGGCTGCGATGGCGCAGCTGGATGAGACGGGACCGACCGGCACCGGCATCGGCCGCGTTATTGAGGAGGCACCGGATGCGCAGGAGCGCTACTTGGCGCACCTGAAAGAGGCGGTCTCTGCTGACCTGTCCGGCATCAAGGTTGTGGTGGATTGCGCTAACGGTGCAGCCTCCCAGGTGGCACCGAAGGCCTATGCTGCTGCGGGTGCTGAGGTGGTTGCCATCTTTAACAAGCCGAACGCTTTCAACATTAATGACGGCTCCGGCTCCACCCACATGGAGCAGATCCAGGAGGCCGTGGTGGAGCACGGCGCCGACATCGGCCTTGCCCACGATGGTGACGCGGACCGCTGCCTTGCTGTGGACGCCGAGGGCAACATTGTGGACGGTGACCAGATCATGGCGATCCTGGCCACCGGTATGAAGGAACGCAACGCGCTGCACGACAACACGCTGGTAGCCACGGTCATGAGCAACCTTGGCCTGAAGCTGGCTATGGCGGAGCAGGGCATTGAGCTAAAAGAAACCGCGGTGGGGGATCGCTACGTGCTCGAAGAGCTTGGCCGCGGCGACTACTCCCTCGGTGGCGAGCAGTCCGGCCACCTGGTGATCCCGGCACATGCCACGACTGGCGACGGCACACTGACCGGCCTGAGCCTCATGGCCCGCATGGCGGAAAGCGGCAAGACCTTGGCGCAGCTGGCAAGCGTGATGAAGGTCCTGCCGCAGGTGCTGATCAACGTACCGGTGTCCAACAAGGGCAAAATCATGGACGCAGTCGAGGTCCAGGAAGCTATCCGCGAGGCTGAGGCGGAGCTGGGTTCCTCCGGCCGCGTGCTGCTTCGCCCGTCCGGCACCGAAGAGCTCTTCCGCGTCATGGTGGAAGCAGCCGACGAGGAGCACGCGCGCAAGGTCGCAGGTGCGCTGGCAGCGGTAGTCGCAGCTGTGTAGCGCAGCTCATCTTGGGGGCGAAGGCCTCATTTTTAGTCAGGTGTAGGTCCGCTCGGATCCCTGTATTGCTTGTGGAGAAAAATATTTCTGCCAGGCAGGGAACCAGCGGGCCTTTTTCGCAGTCTGAATATGAGGAAGGATTTTTCAATACCAGGATTGGGGGTTTGCGCATGGAGGCACACTGGGGCCCAGAACTAGATACTGAAGAGCTCCGTTCGCGCTTCGGCGCGGCGATGGCAACGTATGAAGAAACCGCAGCGCAACTAAACCGGGAGAAGGTACATGTGCGCGCCGTTGACTTCGGCGAGGGTTTTGCTGCCCAGGGCGCACGGATTGTGAGCGCACTGGAGACCCTCCACAGCACAACGCTGTCCTACCTAGACAACCGCAGGGGTACGTGGAACAGCATCTTGGCACTGGTGGCTGACGTGGAAAACCAAGATGGTTCTGGTTCCGCGGCGTTTGGCGGGTGAGTGGGCTGTGAGCACGGCAACTAATGGCAGCGTGCTAAGCACGCTTGGCCGAGAGATCAAAAACGTGGTGAGTTTGTTAGATAGCTCGCCACAGGTGCGTGCTGATCAGCGTGCGCACGCGGCGTCACTGGCAACGGATCTGATGCTGCTGCTGAACAAGTTCGAGGGGCAAGATTTGCGCACGTTTCTTGCTGCGGCGGATGCGTTGCGGGGAATCGGGTTGGCGCTTGCACCCCAGGCGGGTCTTTTGCCGGAGCCTGGGTTTGCACGGCGTTGGTTTGAAAACGAAGGCATCGCGGAGCGCGAGTGTAAAGACGTGAAGATGGAGAAGGAACACTTTGCTCGTCGCGACGAGGTCGCTACCCGCATTGCGCAGTGCTGCTACTGCATCGAAACAGTGCAGGAGAGCACGAAGGTTGGTGTGGAGCTGCTTCTCCAGCCACCTGCGGGGATGCTGAAGACCCTACTGAATGCAGGTTTTAGCAGTCTCGTTCCGGTTGCCGCGGATTTGGTGATCAATGCCATGCGCGGCTCGGTTGAAACCCTGCAAGACTGCAACACCACGGTAGAAATCGCCCTGGATGAAATTGCGAACAATATCTGCACTGCCGCAGAAACACAGCCCCAGGCGCCGGTGCAGTATGGCAATTGTGCGTGCCCGCCTTCTGTGCCTGCGCTCAAGCCGGAACCCCAAGCAGACCCCTGCCCGCCTTCGGCACCAGCGCCTGGACCTGCGCCAGCGCCACAACCGGCTCCGGTGCCTGCACCACCACCAGCTCCGGTGCCTGCACCACCACCACCGGCTCCGGAGGGCGGTGTCGCTGACGTAGCCAAGCAGGTGATCCCTACCTTGGAAAGGCTGACCCAGGTTGTGCCCGCTTCCGTGAATATGCCCGTGAACATGCCAGTGAACCTGGAGTTTGATTTCACACTCAATGGCGGGATCAATACCGACGTGAATCTGGGGCAGGGGCTGGAAACCGTTGTTAGCTCTTTGACAAACACGGTGGGGTGCGACGTCACTTCTCAGTTTCACCCGCAGCCTGCACCCGAGTGTGCACCGGCCAACGTTGCCTGCGGCCCGCTTGGTCAGATGGGTGTCGCTGCGGTGCTGGGATGCATCGAGTTTTTCGCTGAAACACTGACCGAGTCGGCGCACTGCGTCTGTGGCGAGCAGTGCTGTACGCCACCAGCACCGGAACCAACCCCTGAACCAACCCCGCCGCCTACCCCCGCCCCGGAGCCGGCTCCGGGGCTACCACCTGCGCCACCACCTGCACCAACTCCGCAGCCGCCGGTGGGTGATGGGGTAATTACGCCTCCTCCACATCTAGCAGATGTGCCGGAACCGGCACCTCCTCAGGAAAAACTTGGAATGATGAACACACAGGCTGCTTCACACGGCTCGGACGCGGGGGGTCCACAAGAAACTTCGGCCCCTAAACCGGCGCCGAATCAGCCGCACGTGCCAAACACGGACGAAAATTGGGGTAGCAAAAAGGTGGGTGAGTGGTAATGGATTTCGCCGAGTTTGCTGAAAGATATCAGCGTCGTACTGCGAAACGGTTGCAGGACTTTGAGGCGGCGATCAAGGCCGCGCAGCGCACAATGGAGGTCACTGCGCAGCAGCATGCAATTGCACGCAAGCTGTATCCGCAGCGTCCTGTGTATATCCCGCGGGGGGATTACACCTTGCCGCGCAAACTGTATGAGAAACAGAGACAGGGCCGGGTGCGTTCGGTGCTGCGGCGGGAAGGCCCCGACACTGAGTCCGAAAAGCCAGATAGCTAAAGTCGGCTAGGTGTACTTCCTCGAGAGGTTGGGGAGGGCGGGGTGAAAGAGGCCTGCAGCAGCGGTTAATGCTGGCAGCGGCCGTCCAGGGCGGCTTTCGGCAACCGTCCACGTGTTCTCTGGAGTGGGGGCGGGCAGAAAGGTCCGAGCGGCCGGGCCAAAAGCCCTCCCTGACAGTCGCTTCTCGCTTATCTATACGGGGTAGGGGTATCAATGTCCTTGATTACCCGTCAGTGTCGCCTTCTTGGGGGACGGCCATGGCTTGAACAAGGTTTTTTCGACTATGGAGCAGGAGAGCTTGTGCCTGCAATAACAAAAACCAGGTAGTGGAATGATTCCGCTGTTGGTCATCGCGACGGCCCAGCTGATGCTGGTGCTCGATGACTCGATCGTGGATCACGCTTTGCCCAGTATCCAGCGTGAACTCACTGCCGCGGCGGTCCACCTGCCATGGATCGTCAACGCGTATGTTCCCGCTTTCGAGGCCCTGCTCCTGCTCCGTAGCCGGATTGGGGTTTTGTAGTGATGCCGACGCACCCTGCAAATCGGCATTCTCATCTTTATCCTCGCGTCCCCTGGCTGGTCTTGCGCTGCGCTGGGCTTGCGCTGGGCTTTTACAATGTCTGCTAGTGGACGGCGGGATACTCCTAGCAGACAATGAAAACCGCCCTCTATTTCCCCAGGTGAAATGTGCAGACTTTCGGCCATTTTTGCGTTGTATGCTAGGAGTCCGTCCGCCCTCCTAGCACATAAACGTTATGTCAAGTAGAAGGTCAGCAGGGGCCAGCCGGGTCAAACAGAGACCAGCAAAGACAAGCAGAAGGCCAGCAGAGGTTCAGCAGAAGCCAGCGCTAGGCCGGCTCCAGCAGAGGTTCAGCAGAAGCGAGCGCTAGGCCGGCTCAAGCCAGCTAGAACACAAGCCAGCTAGAACACAAGCCAGCTAGAACAGGGAGAACTTGCTGTCGTCGCGGGCGATGCCTGCCGCCTCAGCGAGGTCTGCACCGATGAGAGAGTCCACGTTCTTACCGGTGGCCTCCGCGTCCGAAAACGCGGCGTATTTCTTCTCGTCGGCAAGCTTGTGTAGCAAGAAGCCGGTGAGCAGGGCGCGGGTGGTTTCCTGATTCTTCTTGTCATTTGAGCCAAGACCCAGCAGGCGGATTCCCAGGCCGTCTTTGGAAAAGCCCTGCTGCGTGGCCTTCTTCACCGTGCGGTAGGAAACCTGGCCGGCCCAGTTGTAGGCAAGCTTGGCCGGGTTTCCGGGGTTGAACAGGGAGTTGGCGTCCTCGCCTGGGCCCACGATCATGCCGGGTACGTACACGCGGCGTGCCGCCTCGATTGCAGACGGTGCCACGTTTGCCGGGTAGAGGGGTGCCACTGCGCGGACCTTGTCGTTGCCAACTGCTGCGAGCACTGCTGCACCGCCACCCATGCCGTGGCCAGCAAGCCCCAACTTGCCTGGGGAGACGGTGATCTTGCCGTCTCCCATGCGCACACCGCCGAGGATCTGCAGTGTGGTTTCCAAATCTGCGGCAAAGCCAGCGTGATCAGGGCTCAAACCGGTTTCAGTATCAGGTGCCGCCACCACGATGCCCCAGCTGGCAAGGTGGCGAAGCGTCTCGGTGTATGCACCGATGTCACGGCGCCAGTCGTGGCCGAATGCGACAGCGGGCAGGTCCTTGCCTTTGGCGGGTGCATAGACCTTGCCGGGCAGGCCGGTGTGGCCAAGGTCGCCCTCCATCACACGGTGCGGGCCGCGCTTGGACAGTTCTGAAAGTTGCTTCAAGTTCGCAGACACACGGGCAACTCTACTTGATTTGGCATATGTTTCTGCCGGAAAGCCGCGTAGGGTGGCATGGATGCTAGGCGCCTTATCACTTGCTTTCATTGACTCGGTCAACCTGCTGCTTATTGCAGTCATCGTGGCCGTGGGCATTGTGGCGCCTCGAGCAAACCGCAGATACGCCAAGGTCACAGGCTTGTTGATTGCGGGCGATTGGCTGGGAGTGGCGTTACTGGCGGCGCTGATGCTGCTGATTTTCGACGGCTTGGGTGACGCCGTCCAGCGTTTCGTCGAGGGCCCAGTGTTCGGCATGTTGCTGATCGCTACCGGCGTTGTCACTGGCCTTCTGGCTCTTCGGGGAGGCGATAACGCGGGTCTTGTGCAGAAGGTGATGGGGCCGTTGGCGGTGCCGTCGATAAGCACAGTGCTCACGGGTGTGGTTCTGGGGCTGGTGCAATCGGCGACTTCAGTGCCGTTTTATGGCGGGCTGGCGCTGCTGTCGGCGGCTGGGATTGAGCCGGTGCAGCGCTACGCGGCGATTCCGCTGTATGCCACGGTTGCGCTGTCGCTGCCTACGCTGTGTGCCCTGCTGGTGGGGTGGGTGCGTGCGAAGCCGAAGTCTGCGGCAGGGCGAGCATTTGAGTGGGCACGCGCAAACCCGAAAACCGTCTCATTGGCCGCAACATGGGCGGTGTCGGTGATGTTGGTCGTGCTTGGCGCGGTGCACCTGCTGTAATGAACGCATGAGTTTGACTGCTCGCATTGATCTTGACGCAATCGCGCACAACACCCGCCTGTTGAAACGCCAGGCAGGCGACGCGAATCTGGTGTGCATTGTCAAAGCAGACGCCTACAACCACGGGGTTGCGCGCTGTGTTCCGGTGATGGAAGCCAACGGTGCTGACGCCTTCGGTGTGGCCACCCTTGCAGAGGCACGCGAGGCGCGCAGCCTCACCAGCCTGCCGGTCATGTGCTGGCTGTGGGACCTGCGCGACGACATCCCGGAAGACATCGAGCTTGCAGCCCCCACGATGGAGCATTTGCACAGGCTTATCGACGCCCCGTTTACCCCCACCACGTACCTCAAAGTGGAAACTGGGATGCATCGCTCCGGTTTCGATGAAAACGCGTGGGAGGAAGTCTTCGCGTTGGCAGCTGAGGCACAGCGCGCCGGGAGCATCCGCGTCAAGGGGTTGATGAGCCATCTGGCTTATGCGGACAACCCGCAAGATCCTTACACCGATACACAGGCGGAGCGATTCCGCGCCGCGATCAGCCGTGGACGCGCGGCGGGCCTGGAGCTTTCGTGTAACCACTTGGCTAACACGGCGGCGACGTGGTCGCGCCCGGACCTGCACTTTGACCAGGTCCGCCCCGGGCTCAGCCTGTACGGTATGGATCCGATCGTGGGGCAGGGTACAGGCACAGATAAGGGTCTGCACCCGGCGATGTCGTGGGTGGCTGACATCCTGGCGGTCAAGCACATTGGCAAGGGCGAACCAGTCAGTTATGGGTTGACGTGGCACGCGCCGCGCGACGGTTTTACCGCTGTGGTTCCCGCTGGCTATGCCGATGGTGTGTCGCGTGCATGGCAGCCGCACCTGCAGATCACGGTGCGTGGCAAGCGTTACCCCGTGGTGGGGCGCGTGTGTATGGATCAGATGGTGATCTGGTTAGACGCCAACGAGGATGAGGTCACGGCTGGTGATGAGGCCGTGATCTTCGGCCCTGGCGGGATGAGCGCCACCGAGCTTGCCGGCCGCATTGGCACCATTGACTATGAGGTGTTGTGCTCACCGAAGGGCCGCACCCGCCGCGAGTACCGCTGACTGAGCACTGTTGAAAGGCACTGTTGAAAGGCACTGTTGAAAGGAAATCTATGAAAGCGTCATTTCCTGCCGAGGGCAGCCGCGTGTGTGAGGACGCAGCTGCAACGCAGGCGTTGGGCCGCGAACTGGGGGCCGCGCTGAAGGCCGGCGATGTGGTAATTTTGGACGGTCCACTGGGCGCCGGCAAAACCACCCTCACCCAGGGGATTGCTGCTGGCATGCAGGTCAAGGGCAGGGTGACAAGTCCGACGTTTGTGCTTGCCCGCGAGCATCGCTCCACCGTGGGCGGGCCAAACCTGGTGCACGTGGACGCCTACCGGTTGGTTGGTGAGGGCGGCAGCGGGGATCCGCTGGGGGAGCTGGATGCCCTGGATTTGGATACGGATTTGGATGATGCGGTGGTTGTCGCCGAGTGGGGCGGGGGGCTGGTGGAGCAGATCGCGTCGAAATACCTGCTTATCAAGCTGGATCGGGAAACGCTGTTTAAGCAAGACCCGGAATCTGAAGGCCGTGTGATCACCTGGTTCACTGCCTGTGGCGGCGGGTTGTAGGCTGGAGCGCATGCTGAATCTCTCCAACACGCAGCGCAATTGGGTTGTCCTTGCTGTCGCAGCCTGGATTGTTGCCCTTATCGGCCTGATTTTTATCCCGCAGTCTCGCCCTGAGGCGGCGGAGGTGCAGATCGCTCCTACCAACTCGTTGACCACTTCCCTTGAGGGGGCGCGCCCCAACAGCGGTGCTGTTGTGGCGAACCTGGTCAACCCGGCCTTGGTCTATGACACCGATACGTACGCTGCTTACACCATCTTGTGCCCGAATGAGCCGCCGGAGCTGATCAACGCCAAGCTGGAGGCGTTTGAGCTTGATCCGACCATGGATCTGAACGGCCGTTACGGCTACGTGTTGCTTTTGCCGCACAATGTGGACGCCCAGGTGGGACTGGACCAGGTTGCGTTGAATGACATCAATATCTGCACCACCCCGCACACTGAGACCTACCCTATGGACGCTGGCATGCCGTTCTTCTACTCGGATGGCCAGTGGCAGCTGGGTATTGCGCAGTAATGCCTGATCCCAAGTTCGTTCTGGCTATTGACACCGCGACGGCTGAGCTGGTCGTTGGTGTTGCAAAGCGTGGCAAAGATGGGGCGCTAACCGTTCTGGCGGAGTCCGCTCAGGCCACTCGTGCCCACAACGAGCTGCTGGTTCCCACCGTCGAGGCCATGCTGAGGAAAGCAGGCGTTACCTACGCGGACCTTGACGCTGTGGTGGTTGGTTGCGGGCCTGGCCCGTTTACCGGCCTGAGGGTGGGCATGGCTTCAGCCTCCGCATTTGCACAGGCGTTGAAGATTCCCGTCTACGGTGTGGTCACACACGATGCGACAGGGCTGACGGTTGAGGCCCCCTCGTGTCTGGTGGTGACGGATGCGCGCCGTCGCGAGGTGTACTGGGCACACTATGAGCGCGGCACGCGCGTGGCGGGCCCTGACGTGTGCGCGCCTTCTGCTGTTACTGTGGAGTCGGTCGACGTGCTCAGCTGCCCGTTGCATCTCCGTGATCAGCTGCAGGTCGCAGCAGGCGAGGTCACCTACCTCGGCCCGCGCACAGCTGGCTTGATTGCGGCCGCGGACTTCACTGCCCCGCCGGCCCCGCTGGTGCCGCTGTATCTGCGCAGGCCCGATGCGGTGCCCCCCAAATGATCATCAGGGAGCTTGTGCTTGACGACGCAACGCGGGTCGCCCACATCGAAGCCGACCTCTTTGCTAACGACAACCCATGGTCACGCGAGGCCTTTGTCGCCGAGTTTGCCGCCCCTCACACGTTTTATGTTGGGGCGTTTCTGCCCGGGGAAGAAGCCGGGGAAGAGCTTTTGGTCGGCTACGCGGGCCTCGCCATGCTGGGGCCTCGCAATGACCCAGAGTTTGAAGTACACACCATCGGCGTGGATCGCGCGCACCAGGGCAAAGGCATTGGGCGGGCGCTGATGGACCAGCTTGTGCACACTGCGGACCTTCTGGGTGGACCGATCTTTTTGGAGGTCCGCACCGACAACGCGCCCGCGATCGCACTGTATGAAAGCTACGGTTTTTACACCCTTGCCACCCGCAAGGCCTACTATCAGCCCTCTGGGGCGGATGCATTTACTATGACCCGACCTGCCACCACCCAGCCCGCTGCCACGAAAGGTGATTCCCAATGATTGTGCTTGGTATTGAGTCCTCGTGTGATGAGACGGGTGTGGGCATTGTGCGTCTGGAAGCAGACGGCACGATGACCATCCTTGCGGATAAGGTTGCCTCTTCTATGGAGGAGCACGCCGTCTTCGGTGGCGTGGTACCCGAGATCGCCTCGCGCGCGCACTTGGAGGCGATGCCGCAGGTGATGGAGGCCGCACTTGCAGAAGCAGGCATTGAAAAACCTGATGCGGTGGCAGCGACGGTGGGCCCGGGTCTTGCCGGGGCACTGTTGGTGGGCGCGTCCGCTGCGAAGGCGTACGCCGCCGCTTGGGGCGTGCCGTTTTACGGCGTCAACCACCTAGGCGGGCACGTTGCGGTGGCCAACCTGGACGGGGAAGGGGAGTTGCCGCACTCCATTGCGCTTTTGGTGTCCGGAGGTCACACGCAGCTGCTTGAGGTGGATGCCGTTGGCAAGCCCATGCGCGAGCTCGGTTCCACGCTTGATGACGCAGCCGGGGAAGCGTACGACAAGGTCGCGCGTCTTTTGGGGTTGGGGTATCCGGGAGGGCCGGTCGTCGATAAGCAAAGTGCCCTTGGAACGCCGAACATTACCCTGCCGCGAGCATTGACCAAGGCTGAGGACATGCGCGGGGAGCACCGCTACAACTTTTCATTCTCCGGGCTCAAGACTGCGGTGGCGCGCTACGTGGAATCTGCCGAGGAGTACTCCGTGCCGGACGTGTGCGCATCCTTCCAAGAGGCGGTGTGTGACGTGCTGACGAAGAAAGCCGTGCTGGCCTGCGAGGACACTGGCGCGCGCACGCTGCTGTTGGGTGGCGGAGTTGCGGCGAACTCGCGACTGCGTGAGCTGGCAGAACAACGGTGCGCCGAGCACAGGATTGAACTTCGCGTGCCACGGTTTAGCCTGTGTACGGATAACGGCGTGATGATCGCGGCGCTTGCCGCCCAGCTGATTCATGAGGGCGCGCAGCCCTCCGGACTGGGTGCGGCGACCGACACTTCGCTTGAGGTTGAGGTACCGCTGGTCTAACGCCAGGTCGACTGTCTGGAAACGTTAGCGAGCGGGATTGCCTTTGTGCAGTTAGCCTGTTGTGGATTCATGCTTTGCCTGATTGCGAAAGGACCCCGCCATGCATGGAGACGACCAGCGTTTTGGCCTGCTTGTTAACCCGGATCTGACGTATCGACGCATCGTGTTCGACCTCGCAGACGCCAATCACTTCCTCGGACCCGTGGTCATTGACACCGTGCGTGTGGCGTTCATGGAACCGGAGGAGGAATTCGAGGCGATCTACTCGCCGTCCGCACGCGAAGACCGCGCGCAGCCGAACCCAGTTGCCTCCCTGGCGAAAAACCATGCAGCCACCGGCAACCCCAGCTTCCTGCAGGACCCGGTAACCGCGATTTCCGGCCCGGTAATTTTTACCGGCCGTAAGGGCAGCAGCATTAACGACGACATCGTGGAAGAAATCAAACGGACCATCCGCGCCGCACGTCACTACCGGGACGACAACCCAGAGGAGTTTCAGCTGTGGGAAAACGCGGTGCTCAACATGGGTGCGCCGCAGGATTAGGCCGGGTTTGAGCGGCGTTGTTGTCACTTAGCACTCGCGACGGTAGAGTGCTAAACGGGTTGTCTCGAGCACAGTTGTTCACCCGCGACGACGGCTGCGCGACATGGGAATAACCGCGAACACTTTCTAAACGCTTAAGAGACGAAAGGTCAAGTACCTATCATGGCAAACGTCAACATCCGTCCTCTCGATGACAAGGTTTTGGTGCAGATCGCCGAGGCTGAGACCACCACCGCATCCGGCCTGGTTATCCCGGACTCCGCTGCTGAGAAGCCGCAGGAGGCTGTCGTGGTTGCAGTCGGCCCGGGCCGACTGGACGATAACGGCAACCGTGTGGCTCTGGATGTCAAGGAAGGCGACACCGTCGTGTTTGCCAAGTACGGCGGTACCGAGCTGAAGTACGGTGGCGAGGAGTACCTGCTCCTTTCCGCGCGTGACCTGCTCGCTGTTGTTGAGAAGTAAGGGGCTGCGCCCGATATGGCAAAACTGATCGCATTTGACCAGGAGGCTCGCGAGGGCATCCAGCGCGGCGTGGACACGCTCGCAGACGCGGTCAAGGTCACTCTCGGCCCCCGCGGCCGCAACGTGGTGCTGTCCAAGAGCTGGGGCGGCCCGACCGTGACCAATGACGGCGTGACCATCGCGCGCGACATTGATCTTGAAGATCCGTTTGAGAACCTCGGTGCTCAGCTGGTGAAGTCCGTGGCTGTGAAGACCAACGACATTGCTGGTGACGGCACCACCACCGCAACCCTGCTCGCGCAGGCGCTGGTGGCTGAAGGCCTGCGCAACGTGGCGGCGGGCGCGAACCCGATCGAGCTGAACAATGGCATTCGTGCCGCAGCCGAGAAGGTTGTCCAGGAGCTGCTGAACCGCGCAACCGACGTGTCCTCCACCACGGAGATCGCCAACGTTGCCACCGTGTCCTCCCGGGACCCGGAGGTTGGCGAGATGGTCTCCGGCGCAATGGACAAGGTGGGCAAGGACGGTGTGGTTACCGTCGAGGAGTCCACCTCCATCGATTCCTACGTGGATCTGACAGAGGGCATCTCCTTTGACAAGGGCTTTTTGTCCCCGTACTTCATGACTGATCCGGACGCTGGCCAGGCCGTTCTCGAAGACACTCGGGTGCTGCTTGTCCGCAACAAGATCTCCTCCCTACCGGACTTCCTGCCGGTGCTGGAGCAGGTGGCGGAATCTAACGTTCCGCTTTTGATCATCGCTGAAGATATTGAGGGCGAGCCGCTGCAGACCCTGGTGGTTAACACCCTGCGCAAGACGCTGAAAGTTGTCGCCGTCAAGTCGCCATACTTCGGTGAGCGCCGCAAGGCATTCATGGACGACCTGGCAGTGGTTACCGCCGCTACAGTCATTGATCCGGAGGTTGGCGTGAACTTGAAGGACGCCACCGTGGAACACATGGGTTCTGCCCGCCGCGTGACCGTGAACAAGGATGAGACCGTCATCGTTGACGGTGCCGGTACCGCAGAGGCTGTGGAGGAGCGTCGTAACCAGCTGCGTCGTGACGTGGAAACCACCGACTCTTCCTGGGATAAGGAAAAGATCGAGGAGCGCCTCGCCAAGCTTTCCGGCGGCGTCGCTGTGATCCGCGTCGGTGCAGCCACCGAAACGGAGATGAACGAGCGCAAGCTGCGCGTCGAGGATGCTATTAACGCCGCGCGCGCCGCGGTTCAGGAGGGCATCATCGCCGGTGGCGGTTCCGCCCTGGTGCAAATTTCGAAGGAACTTGAGCAGTTCGCTGAGGAATTTGAAGGAGAGCAGAAGACCGGTGTGCTGGCAGTGTCTCGTGCACTGACCAAGCCGGCATTCTGGATTGCTGAGAACGCTGGCCTTGATGGCGCCGTAGTGGTGTCCAAGACCGCAGAGATGCCTAATGGCTCCGGCTTCAACGCTGCAACCTTGGAGTACGGTGATCTGATTGAGCAGGGCATTATCGACCCGGTGAAGGTTACCCACTCCGCAGTGGTTAACGCTGCGTCGGTTGCTCGCATGATTCTGACCACTGAGGCGTCCGTTGTGACCAAGCCTGAGGAAGAGGCTGCACCAGCTGCTGCTGGCGGCCACCACGGCCACATGCACTAGTTTCTCCGGCTCAACGCCCAAACTAAAAGCGAAAGCCCCGCTCACCGGTTTTGTGAACTGGTTGAGCGGGGCTTTGGTTTTTACTGGTTGTCGCTTTACTTCGCGGATGCCGCCGCGGCAGGCACGCGGGCGGCGCCGCGGGACTTGCGCAGGATCGCTTGGCGCTCCGACTCGCTCATGCCGCCCCAGATGCCGTAGGGCTCCGCTACACGCAGGGCATGCTCGCGGCACTGCGAGAGCACCGGGCACTGGAAGCAGATAGCCTTGGCGCGGTTTTCACGCTGCGCGCGGGCACGGCCACGCTCTCCGTCGGGGTGGTAGAAGATCTCAGATGCTTCTCCTCGGCAGGCGCTGTGTAGCTGCCAATCCCAGAAGTCTGCGTTTGGCCCGGGAAGTGCGCTTGGCAGGGACATAGTCTTAAAGCTCCTTCAATCTGCTTTCGTACAGCCGATGTAGCAGTGTGCTCCGCTTTGGTAAACGGTTGGTGAAGCCGCGGTAACGAGCACCTGACCCCACCGGAGAATCTGGAGAAAAAATGCTTGTAAGCTGCGCCTTCGCTAAAGGTTAAGGGTTGGTAAATTCGGGGAGAATTCTTGTTACCCAGGCGTTTTAGGCCCTTATGGGGCTACCGCGAAAGGCCGTTTATGTTCGGCGCGGTTGCTGGTGTGAAAATACAGACAACGGTACTGTGTTCGAAGATGTATTGGCCGCCCCCACGAGGTGAGCGAGGAGGAGAGGAGCGCCGTGTCCCAGCCGGATGCAGAGGATGAGCTGCAGCGCCTTGTTCCGCTTGCCGCCGCTGGAGACAAGCGGGCGTTGCAAAGCGTCATCCGAATCGTTCATCCGCAGGTGCTGCGGTATGCGCGTGCACGCATCAGTGGTGGCCGGATGCCAACGGCTGAGGATGTCGCGCAGGAAATCTGCTTGGCCGTAGCAACCTCAATAGACAAGTACCAAGACATGGGTAAGCCGTTCATGGCATTCGTATACGGCATTGCGTTTAACAAGGTTGCGGATGCGCACCGCAGCCTTTTCAGAGACAGACTCACACCGACGGAAGACGTGCCGGACACTGTTGATACCGGCGCTACCCCCGAAATGTTTGCGCTGGAAGCAGACGGTAGTAACCAAATTAGGGGTTTGCTCGATGAACTAGGTGACAAGGCTCGAGACATCATTATCTTGCGGGTGTTCGTGGGCCTGTCCGCAGAAGAGACAGCTGAGGCCGTGGGGTCCACCCCCGGGGCCGTGCGAGTTGCCCAACACCGGGCACTGGCGAAGCTGCGTGAGGCTTTGGAAGAACAGGACCGAGACTAATGACAGGCCGCGATACGGGGCAGTTTGAGAATGATGCGACGCCGCAGGCTGAACACGTCAATGACACTGACGCGTTTTTAGACTCGCTCGGCCGCGGTGTTGACCCCTCCGATGGGGCAGACCCGCTCGCTGGGTTGTTTTTGGACCTGCGGGCGGAGGTTGAACAGCCGATGCCGGACGCACCCAGCGTTGAGCACGTGTCCGCTCCGAAGCTCACAGCGATTGATGGGGGTCGCGCAGAAGCTACCGCTAAGAGGCGTACCTTCGGCGGGAGTGCATCTCCTAAGCAGATGAACCCGTGGGCAGCTGGTCTCATTGGCGCTGCGGCGGCATCGGCGTTGGTCGTCGGTGGGGGTGTTGCGTTTCTTGATCTGGGGCAGGGCTCGTCGTTGCGGGAGCCGTCGACAAGCATGAGCTCCGGCAACACCGCAGCCATTGAGCTTGCCTCCACCCTGGAAGAAATCGAGGTAGCAAGCCAAGGCGGTGACGCTGATTACCTTGAGCAGCTGCTGATCCAGGCGCGGGAGCTTGTCGATGCGATGGCGGTGAACAACGCGGATGCGCAGCCTGCTGAGGAACATGTGCAGCGGGAAGAAAAGCCGGCGGAGCCCCCGCACACAGTCACTGAAACGGTAACTGTGGCCGTGACCGTGACGCAGACGGAGACTGTGAATCAGCCTGTGCCTTCCTCGCAGACGGGTACCCCAAGCTCGTCGACGCCGACGCCGACGCAGTCCGGACAGCCTGGGCAGCCGGGCACCCCTGGGCACGCCCAGGATTCCCAAAGCTCCCAGCCTGAGAGCCAGCCGGGACAACCGGGGCAGCCGAGTCCGGGGCACAGTGCACCGCAAAACCCGCAGCCGGATGGACAACCAAACCACCCGGGTGGCGTGACGGTGCCGCCGGTTGTGCCAGCGGTCCCGGGACAGTAGCGCGCGATAGAGGATCCGGGATAGAAAGCCCCAGTTAGCGCCCGCGCGCGTCAAGACCGTCGAGGAAGCCCATGGCGTAATCCCAGGGCACGTATGCCTCAACATTGGGGCTTGCGCTTGGTTCGTGCACTGGGGGCAGCTCGCCGCGCAGGGTTGAGAGCATGTTCTGCTCCATGATTTCCCAGTCGTAGTAGTGCATCTGCTCGCAGTCTTCACACTGGAAGAAGATTCCCTGGATGCCGCGTGGGCGCAGGCGGAGTTTGCATTCGCGCACATGTCCTAGGTCTTGGAGGACTTCGGCGCGCTCTTGGTCACTAAGTGGCTCGAACGGCTCGTCATCTTCGATGAACGATGCCGGGTCGTTCGGGTCGTCCGCGAACGGGTCGAGTGGCATCATGTCGTCGTAGTTCACGAAGACCAGACTAGCCGCTAAAGAAAACATCTCGACTATGCCCTGGCCCTTACTTCTAATATCATGGCTACATGGCAAATGAGCGTGTACTAACTGGTGGCGATGATCCGGGAAAAGTCCTCCTTCGAGGCTTGACGTTTGATGATGTGCTGCTGCTCCCCGCGGAGTCGCACATCGTTCCTTCTGAGGTGTCTACCTCGACGCAACTCACCCGCAACATTTCGTTGCGTATTCCGATTGCGTCGGCGGCGATGGACACGGTGACTGAGTCGCTTATGGCTATTGCCATGGCGCGCCAGGGCGGTATTGGTGTTCTGCACCGCAACTTGAGCGCGCAGGAGCAGGCCGAGCAGGTTGACATTGTGAAGCGCTCTGAGTCCGGTATGGTCACCAACCCGGTGACGGCCACGCCGGAGATGACGCTGGCTGATGTCGATGCGTTGTGCGCTCGTTTCCGTATTTCTGGTCTGCCGGTGGTGGATGGTGCTGGCAAGCTCGTTGGCATCATCACCAACCGTGACATGCGCTTTGAGCGGGACTTTAGCCGCAAGGTTGCTGAGGTTATGACCCCGATGCCGCTGGTGGTTGCACGTGAGGGCGTGACCAAGGACGAGGCGCTGAACTTGCTGTCGGCGAACAAGGTAGAGAAGCTGCCGATCGTGACTGTTGATGGCACGCTTGCTGGTCTGATCACGGTGAAGGATTTTGTGAAGAGCGAGCAGTACCCGTTGGCGTCGAAGGACGCTGAGGGTCGCTTGCTGGTTGCCGCCGGTGTGGGCACCGGCGAGGATTCCTATGACCGTGCGGGCCTGCTGGTTGAGGCCGGCGTGAACGCGCTTGTGGTGGATTCCGCGCATGCGCACAACAACCGCGTGCTGGAGATGGTCTCCCGCGTGAAGAAGGACTTCGGTGATCGCGTTGACGTGATTGGCGGCAACTTGGCTACCCGTTCTGCGGCGCAGGCGATGGTGGATGCTGGCGCGGACGCGATCAAAGTTGGCATTGGCCCGGGCTCCATCTGCACCACGCGCGTGGTTGCTGGTGTTGGTGCGCCGCAGATCACAGCGATTCTGGAGGCTTCGGTGCCGGCGAAGAAGGCGGGTGTGCCGATCATTGCTGATGGTGGCATGCAGCACTCCGGTGATGTGGCGAAGGCGTTGGCGGCTGGTGCGTCGTCAGTCATGCTGGGCTCCATGCTTGCTGGTACCGCTGAGGCCCCGGGCGAGATCGTCGTTGTTGGTGGCAAGCAGTACAAGCGCTACCGCGGCATGGGTTCCATGGGTGCGATGCAGGGTCGTGGCTTGACGGGTGAGAAGCGTTCCTTCTCTAAGGACCGCTATTTCCAGGCTGACGTTGCTAGCGAGGACAAGCTGGTGCCGGAGGGCATTGAAGGTCGCGTGCCGTACCGCGGCGAGCTGGACGCGATCACGCACCAGATCGTCGGTGGCCTGCGTGCGGCGATGGGCTACACCGGTGCAGGCACGATTGAAGAGCTGCAGACGAAGCAGTTTGTGCAGATCACCACGGCTGGCTTGCGTGAGTCGCACCCGCACGACATTAAGCAGACCGTCGAGGCCCCGAACTACCGCGGTTAGGAGTATCATGCGCGAGATTGTTGAAGTTGGTATTGGCAGGGACGCTCGGAGGGCTTTTTCGCTTGACGACGTCACGTTGGTCCCCACCCGCCGCACCCGCTCATCCAAGGACGTTGACACCACTTGGCATGTGGATGCGTACACCTTTGATTCCCCGATCATTTCGTATCCGACGGATGCGTTGGCAAGCCCGGAGTTTGTCATTGAGATGGGCAAGCAGGGCGGCCTGGGTGTGATTGACGCTGAGGGTCTGTGGGGGCGTAGTGCCTCTATTCCAGATGCGATTGCAGAGGTGACCGGTAAGACGCAGTACCCGGAGACGATGAACTCCCGGAAGGACTACCTGCAGTATGAGGCGTCCAAGACGCAGGCTGTGGAGACGCTGCAGCGTCTGCATGCGCAGGCTTTGGATACGGACCTGCTGACGGAGCGCATCCGCCAGGTGCGTGACGCTGGGGTGACCGTTGCGGTGCGCGTGAGCCCGCAGAACGCCCGTGAGCTGGCGCCTGTGGTGCTCGCGGCGGGTGCAGAGATCCTGTTTATCCAGGGTTCACTGGTGTCCGCAGAGCATGTGCAGCAGGGCGGGGAGCCGCTGAACTTGAAGGAGTTCGTCGGCTCGCTTGAGGTGCCGGTGATCGCAGGTGGTGTCTATGACTACTCCACGGCGATGCACCTGATGCGCGCGGGTGTGGCTGGTGTGATTGTGGGCAGCGGTAGCGCTGGCCTGCAGGGCATCGGCGTGCCGTTGGCCACCGCGATTGCAGATGTCGCGGCAGCTAGGCGCGACTACCTGGATGAGACGGAAGGCCGTTACGTGCATATCGTTGCTAACGGTGATGTAAACACGGCGGGCCAGATTGCTGTGGAGTTGGCGTGTGGCGCTGATGCTGTGATGGTTGGCCGCCCGCTGGCGTGCGCCGAGGAGGCCGCCGGCAAGGGCGCGTACTGGGAGCCGCAGGCAGCGCACCCGCGCAACCCGCGTGGTGGCATCCAGGTCGACTTTGCAGAAAATCACTACCCGCTTGAGGTGGTCCTGCACGGCCCGTCGAATGATGTCTGGGGCACTTTGAACCTCATTGGTGGCCTGCGCCGGATCATGGCGAAGTGTGGCTACACCACGGTCAAGGCCTTCCAAAAGGCGCAGCTGGCGGTTCGGCCGACGATCTAGTGGCTGGGTAGTGGCTGGGTAGTGGCCCTTGCCTGGGGGGCCGCTACCTGCGGCGGCGTCGGAAGCGCCGCCCGCCCATGCTTTGGTTTACAGACGCCAAGATCACCAGCGCGATTGCGGCGATCTTGAGCAGACTCGGGCCTTGTCCAAGTACGATCCAGCCGATGGTGGCGGCAAATGCTGGCTCCAAGGCCATGAAGATAGCGAACACGTTTGGTTGCAGCTGGCGCATGGCGATGAGCTCCAGCGAATAGGGGATCAAAGACGCCAAGATCGCTGTGCCGATGGCTAGCCAGAGCAGCGAGAAATCCGTGAGAATGGAAACGGATCCACGCCACCCCAGCGGCATCAGGATCAACCCGCCCACGGCGAGCGACACCGCAAGGCCGCCTTGGCCGGGCACTAGGGCTCCCACATGCTTGTTTGCCATCATGTAGCCCGCCCAAAATGCGCCTGCGATGAGGATAAAGAGCACGCCTTTGGGATCCAGCGGGTCGCCCGTTAAGGAGTCCACGGCAAGTAGTGCCATGCCGATCATGGCGAGGGCGACGGAGGTGGCGTCGCGAAGCGAGCGCGAAAGCACCGCCGCAAGCAGCAGGGGGCCGAGAAACTCGATGGTCACCGCGGTGCCGAGGGGGATGGTGGCAATGCCGGCGTAGAACGATCCGTTCATCCCACCCATGGTCAGTCCCAGCAGGCACACGCCGCGCCATTGGGCGGCGCTCCACTCCCAGAAACGCGGACGTGCAAAGGCGAAGAGGATAAGTGCGGCAATGAGCAGGCGTAGCGACGCCGTCGCCCACGTCCCCGCTGCCGGAAACAACTGCGTAGCAAGAGCTGCTCCGAACTGCAGCGACAAGCATGAACCAAGAATGCAAGCAATGGCCATACCCTGCGGCGGGGTAGTGGGACGGACGGTTTTCATGCATGGATTATGCATGGCCAGAACACGTCTGGGGGATTGTGGGTGGCATCAGTTAGGATTTGAAAGCGTGAGACCTGTACTTGTAGTGGACTTTGGCGCGCAATACGCGCAGCTCATCGCGCGGCGCGTGCGTGAGGCGAACGTGTACTCGGAGGTGGTTCCCTCCACCATCACGGCAGAAGAGCTTAAAGCGAAGGATCCGGTGGCCCTGGTGCTCTCCGGCGGTCCGTCATCGGTGTACGCCGAGGGCGCCCCGCAGCTGGATCCGGAAATCTTTGAGCTGGGCTTGCCGATTTTTGGCATTTGCTACGGCTTCCAGGTGATGACGCAGGCGTTGGGCGGCGAGGTTGCCAAGACCGGCTCCCGCGAATACGGTCGCACCACCATGAGTGTCAACGGCGGCGTGCTGCACGCTGGCCTGGATGAGCACCAGGTGTGGATGTCTCACGGTGATTCCGTGACGCAGGCGCCGGAGGGCTTCGAGGTCACTGCCTCGACCGCGGGTGCGCCGGTTGCTGCGTTTGAGAACGTAGAGCGCAAGTTTGCTGGTGTGCAGTACCACCCGGAGGTTATGCATTCCCCGCACGGCCAGGAGGTGCTGACCCGCTTCCTTACCGAGATCGCTGGCCTGGAGCAGAACTGGACTGCGTCCAACATCGCGGAGCAGCTCATTGAGCAGGTTCGCACCCAGGTTGGGGACGGCTACGCCATCTGCGGCCTGTCTGGTGGTGTGGATTCGGCCGTCGCTGCGGCGCTTGTGCAGCGCGCTATCGGTGACCGTCTGACCTGTGTGTTCGTGGATCACGGTCTGCTGCGCCAGGGTGAGCGCGAGCAGGTGGAGAAGGACTTTGTCGCCGCCACCGGCGCGAAGCTGGTCACTGTGGATGAGCGCAAGGCCTTCCTGAACAAGCTGGCCGGTGTGACCGAGCCGGAGGCCAAGCGTAAGGCGATTGGTGCGGAGTTCATCCGTTCCTTCGAGCGTGCGGTTGCCGGGATTCTTGCAGAATCCGGAAACGACAAAAACGTCGATTACCTGGTGCAGGGCACCCTGTACCCGGACGTGGTGGAGTCCGGCGGCGGCACTGGTACCGCGAACATTAAGAGCCACCACAACGTCGGCGGCCTGCCGGAAGACGTGGAGTTTGAGCTGGTAGAGCCGCTTCGTCTGCTGTTTAAAGACGAGGTTCGCGCGGTTGGCCGCGAGTTGGGCTTGCCTGAGGTGATTGTGAACCGCCAGCCGTTCCCGGGTCCGGGCCTGGGGATTCGCATTATTGGCGAGGTCACCGAGGAGCGCCTGGAAACCCTCCGCGCCGCCGATGCCATCGCCCGCGAGGAGCTGACCCGCGCCGGCTTGGATGAGCAGATTTGGCAGTGCCCAGTGGTGCTGCTCGCAGATGTGCGCTCCGTGGGCGTGCAGGGCGACGGCCGCACCTACGGCCACCCGATCGTGCTGCGCCCGGTCGCGTCCGAGGACGCGATGACTGCAGACTGGGTGCGTGTGCCGTATGAGACCCTTGAGGTGATTTCTACCCGCATCACCAACGAGGTGGCCGACGTCAACCGCGTGGTGCTGGACGTAACATCCAAGCCGCCGGCCACCATCGAGTGGGAGTAAGTCAGTTTCCTTCGCCCGCGTCCTCGCGGGCGTAGTACGCGGACACGGATCCGACGCGCTCCGACACGTTAATCGTGAGTAGTGCGCTGTCTGTGTCCGCGTTTTGTCGTTCTTCGGGGCATGCGACTTCGCCGATGGTCACTTTGCAGTTGACGTCGACGGGAATGTGATTGGGAAGCTTGAGGTCGATCTTGCCGACGCCGTTGCGGATGTTGATTGTCTTCGGCTCGCTCAGTGGCTCGAGCTTGGTGAGGTCGATCCGAGCTTCGCCGATGTTGTGTTTAAATTCCGGTATAGCCTCCGCGGAGTAGGCGGAGACATTTGCAACGCCGTAGTTGCCGATTGCGCCGATGCGAAGTTGGCTAACCACGAGCATTGTCCAGAATGTTGCCGTTGTCAGCACCAGTGTGACGGGGATCCACAGCCAGTAGCGCTTCTTTGTCTGCGCACGCTCCGGCGCCGGCTCGACAGGGTCCGGCAGGTGCCACAGTCCCGGTGCCGCGCCGAGTGGATCCCATGCGGGTGGTTTCTGCCCGGGGTGTTCGTAGCCGTCCGGCACGGTCAAGTGGGAGGTGTCCACAACAGGGCCTTTGCTTGTCTGCGACTTCACGCCCACCACGAGTCCCTCCGGCACTTCCGGCTGGCGCTGGTAGGCGAGGTACCAACCAAGTGCGAAGAGCGCGAAGGTGACCAAAACCCCGCGCAGGTCGCTGGCAACGGCGACTGAGGGGAAGAAGATAACAAGGCCGAGGAGCAGCAGCCAGCCGGTGTCGCGCTCTTTCTTCTCTACCTTGGTCAGCTGCTCTTTCGGGGTGGCGATCGAACTTGCTGGGGTGCGGGTCAGCCCGAAGCGGGGCATGTTGATCCAGCACAACAGGTAAAGGAACAGACCACCGCCGAAGGCGATTGACAATACGACGAACAGGACGCGGATGAGCGTTGGGTCGATTTGGTAGCGGGCACCGATGCCTTCGCAGACACCACCGATGAATGCCTTGCCGCCCTGGTCTTGCGGGATGCGGGGCGGGCGGGTCTCCCACATGCGCTTCAGCGTGTTGGTTTCCATGGCTTCTATTGTTGCGAGGCAACGCCAAGCGCGGTATCGGGAACGACCCTGATTTTTCATCTCAGGGTTTACCCCGATGTGCCTGAGGGGGTTGCCGTGCAACGATGGGGGACATGTCTGCGTTGTATCCCCGGCTGACCCGTGACCGTTCCCGCCGCGTCATTGCCGGCGTGGCGTCCGGGGCGGCTGACCTGCTCGGGGTGGACGTGAAATGGGTGCGTCTGTTTTTGGTTGCGGCGAGCTTCGCCGGCGGCTTCGGCGTGCTGCTGTATGCGGGGCTGTGGGTGTTTACCCCGGTTGCTGAAAGTGCTGCGCCGCGGCAGCGCTCGAGTGCGCTTGATATCTTCCTGGTATTGGCGGGGTTTGCGGGTGCGTTGACGTCGCTGCAGATTTCCTCCGGTGCGGGCTCCATGGTGGTGTTCATCATCGGTGTGCTCATCGTCGGTGCAGTGATCGCGTTGCAGGCGTATGACCGTGGCACGGATTCGTGGGGCAACATCGCAGCGCTGTCCTTGGGCGCGCTATTGGTCATGAGCGGGGTGCTGGCTGTGGCACTCCTTGGGGAGAGTGCCGGGGTCGCCGGGGTGGTCGTCTCCGTGCTGGTGACGGTACTTGGTGTCGGGGTGCTTGTGGTGCCGCTGATTGCCAAGTTGGCCAACTCGCTTGTCGCGGAGCGTGAGGCAAAAGCAGTGGCGCATCAGCGCGCGGAGATTGCCTCGCGCCTGCACGATTCAGTGCTGCAGACCCTGGCGTTGATCCAGCGCCAGGCGGATGATCCGGACGAGGTGGTGCGCCTTGCCCGTGGTCAGGAGCGCGAACTTCGGGCATGGCTTTTCAACGACACCGTGTCCAACCACACCACCACCTTCGCCGCGTTGCACAAGGCCGCAGGCGAGGTCGAGGATGCCTACGGGGTCGTGATTCAACCGGTCACGGTGGGTGACGACATTCCTTTCGACGAGCGCACCGAAGCGGTCGTGCTTGCCGCCCGAGAAGCAATGGTCAACGCCGCCAAGCACGCAGGCGTGGACACGATCGACGTCTACGCTGAACACCTCGCAGGCAGGCTCGGGGTGTTTGTGCGGGATCGGGGTGCCGGCTTCGACCCACAGACCGTGCCAACGGACCGGCACGGGTTGCGTGACTCCATCGTGGGACGAGTTGAGCGGGTTGGGGGAGAGGTGCACGTGGTGTCGTCGATAAGCAATGGCTCCGAGATCGAACTAGCGTTAGACCTATGACGCGCGTGTTTCTGGTGGACGATCACTCGGTTTTTCGGGCCGGGGTAAAAGCTGAGCTGGCCGCCGCAGGCGACGGCCAGCTGGAGGTTGTCGGGGAGGCGGGCACGGTTGCGGAGGCGGTGCGCGGGATCGGAAAAACGCATCCGGATGTGGTGTTGTTGGACGTGCACATGCCCGACGGTGGCGGGTTGGCTGTGCTCAAGCGCGCGCCGGGGCCTGCGTATTTGGCGCTGAGTGTCTCCGACGCTGCCGAGGATGTCATCGCGCTGATCCGTGCCGGGGCGCGCGGGTACGTAACCAAGAACATTGCAGGTACCGAACTTGTGCAGGCGATTGAGCGGGTGCGTGGCGGTGACGCGTATTTCTCGCCGCGGCTTGCCGGGTTTGTGCTCGACGCGTTTGCCTCCGGGCCGGTTGTGGAGGAGGACGACCCAGAGGTGGACTCGCTGACCCGGCGCGAACTCGAGGTGCTTCGGCTGCTTGCGCGTGGTTACACCTACAAGGAGATCGCGCAGCGCCTGTTCATCTCGGTCAAGACGGTGGAGACGCACGCCTCCAACATCCTGCGTAAGACGCAGACGTCGAACCGGCATCAGCTCACGCGCTGGGCGGTGGCGCGCGACCTGGGCTAGTGCCGGCCTCTGTTTGTCCCTGTCTGCCTCTGCTTGCCTTCTACTTGACATAACGTTTATCTGCTAGGAGGGGAGACGGGCTCCTAGCATACAACGCAAAAATGGCCGAAAGTCTGCACATTTCACCTGGGGAAATAGAGGGCGGTTTTCATTGTCTGCTAGGAGTATCCCGCCGTCCACTAGCAGACATTGCAAAAGCCCAGCGCAACCCAAGCCCAGCGCAAGCCCAGCTCAGCGCAGGCCCGCTTGCCGCAAGAGCGACAATGCAGTCTTGTCCGTTTCCTGCAGCATCAGCGGGTTCGTGCCCGGCATGGGTGAGATGGTCGTATCTGCCCACTGCTTGCCGGTGGGAATACCCACGATGTGCAGGCGGGCATCTAGTGTGCCGTCGGGGTGGACTGTGCGTCGGGTGGAGGCGTCGGTCTCCGGCGCGGCCGTTTCCACCCCGCCGGGTGCAAACGGGCGCACGCGGGAGCCATTTCTTAACGACGCCACCAGCGCGTCGCCCGATGTACGCACATCCGGGCCCGGCAGAAACGCGTCTACCAGCGCCGTTGCGCTAAC
The DNA here is from genome assembly GCF_001806875.1 of Corynebacterium sp. HMSC29G08. Taxonomy (GTDB): domain Bacteria; phylum Actinomycetota; class Actinomycetes; order Mycobacteriales; family Mycobacteriaceae; genus Corynebacterium. Next base: position 37,775 of record NZ_KV786261.1, on the reverse strand, counting down.
GCTGCGCGAGTGGCTCCTGGCGGTATAGGTACCTTCGGTGCCGGAGTCAGAGCCGGAGTCAGAGGCGGAGTCAGAGGTGGAGACTTCGGTGGTGGGGTTGGGGCCGAGGAAGGTGGCCAGGGAGGCGTCGGTAAGCGCGAGAAGCTCGCGGGTGCGGAATAGTGGTGGGCCGGAGCCGACCATTTGGCCGAATGCCATGTACTGCGACAGTGCTGCTTCGCGGGGGCCGCGGCCGTTTTCGGTGGCGATAGCGCTGGGTTTACGGCCTGCGGAGATCACCCACAGGCCAGCCTTGATGGGGGAGTCGGCGGCGGCGACGGCCTCGCGGATGTCGGCTGCCATGCGTTGCCCGATGTGGTGGTTGAGCTCTTCCAGGGACAGGGTTTCGGTGCCGGCGAGGGGGTCGGCCCAGTCAGCCAGGTGGAAGGGTTCGGTTGTAAGGTCCGCGCAGGCTGCGCTTAAGGCTTCGGCGACAGGGAAGATGCTGGCGGCACTTGCGTGCGTGTCTAGGTCAACGGCGTCGATGGCGGCAAGCACCTCGTCTAAGGGGAGCTTCAATGCTTGCGGACGCACCCGCGCAAGCGTGGTGTAGTACGCCGCGTAGGTATCGCGTGCGAGTGCTGGCCAGAGGTCGCGGCCGAAGGAAACCGGCGCCTGGCTATTGGCGATGGCGGCGCGCAGGCGCGTGAGATCGGCTTTCGGCGGCAGCGAGTGGTACTCCGATTTCGGCAGGTAGGGGTAGCCGCGCCCGGAAGTTACGGCAAGGTGTGGTTCGCGCCCGCTGGGCTCATAACGCAGACCCGAGCGTGTAGACGCATCCTCTACAAAACGCCCACCGCGACCAATGGTGACTAGGGCCATCAGGTCGAAAAAGCCCATGCCCATGCCGCGCACCAGCACCTGCTCGCCAGGGGCCAGGCGGTCCACGTCCTGCTCAACGGGGTTGTTTGGGCCGATGTAGGTCACGCCAGAATCCGTGAATGCTTGCTGGGCCGGTGACAGGCCTGGCAGCACCCAGCCGGTGGCGAGCACCGTGGCGTCGGCGTGGACAACGGTGCCGTCGGCAAGCTCGATTGCGTCAGCATCGCCGTCCTCGCGAATGCTCCGTGCGCGGGTGTTGTGTTCAACCACCGTCACATATTCAGGCAGCTGGGCGAGTGCGACCTGCCAGACCCAGCGCAGGTATTCGCCGTAGAGCGCGCGCGATGGGTTTGACTCTGGGCGGGTTGTGCGGATCTCCTCGGTGAAGGTGGTGGGGAGGGGGTGCGGGTGGGCGTCGATAAGCGGGTGTGAATGCTCGCCCCGAAGGGCCTGGATCCACTCGTACATGGTGGGGCCTTCGAGCACTGGGGCGCCGACGGTGGCGCCGGGTTCGGTGAAGAGCGTGACGGCGCCGGCCAGGGTGTTCATGCACAGCGTGTGGGTTTGGGTGGTGTTCCAGACGCGGCCGGCGCCTATTTGGGCGTCGTCAATGATGTGGAGGGTGAGCGGGTCCTTGCTGGGCGTCGCACGCAGGTATGCGGCGAGGCGTTCAGTGATGGAGATCCCGCGGGGGCCCGCTCCGATGATTGCGATGGATGCTGCCACGAATCTAAATCCTCCGGATAGTTGAGTTGGCATCTTCTAGACTGCATAGTCTATTGTTGCGAAACAAACTTGTCTAATAATGAGTGGCACGAAGAAAGGCACCATGAACGTCTTTAGAGGGAAGGTGACACCCCCAATAGCAATTGCACTGGTAGCGGCCCTACTTGCGGGCTGTGCACCGCCGACAAGCGGGAAGTCAGACAACGTGCTGACCTACTTAGAATCCAGCTGGTTTAACAACCTGTACCCGCCGGCGGCCGGCTTTTACCCCAACGGCGGCGTGGTTAACCAGATAACAGACCGCTTGCTCTACCAGGATCCCGAGACACTTGAGCTGCACCCGTGGATTGCCACAGACCTGCCGGAGATCAATGAGGACGCAACCGTGTTCACCTTTGATATCCGCACGGACGTGACGTATTCCGACGGCACCCCCATGACGGCACAGAACATCGTGGACAACTTTGACCTCTACGGCCTAGGTGACAAGGAACGGCTGTTCAACGTCTCGGAGCAGATCTCCAATTACGAGCGTGGGGAGGTTGTGGATGAGGACACGGTGCGCTTCTACTTCAGCAAACCTTCCCCGGGCTTTGCGCAGGCAGCCTCCTCCTACAATGCAGGCTTGCTTGCTAACGCCTCGCTGAAGCTTCGCAGCGAAGACTTCGGCCCCGGCAACGCCGTCAATGTGATCGGGTCTGGTCCGTTCGTGGTGGAGTCTGAAACGCTGGGGACCGACCTGGTGCTGCGCGCCCGCGAGGATTACGACTGGGCGCCACCAGTGCTTGAGCACCAGGGCCGTGCGCGTTTAGATGGCATCCACTACACCTTTGCCGCTGAGGAAGCAGTGCGCTCCGGCGCGTTGATCTCTGGTCAGGCCGACATGGTGCGCGAGATCTCCGCTCCGGTGGAGCCGCACCTGAAAAACCACGGCATCCAGGTGGTCTCTGCAAGCACCAACGGGATGAGCAACCAGCTGGCGTTTCGTTTTAACCACCCTCTGCTGCAGGACATCCGCGTGCGCAAGGCACTGATCCACGGCATTAACCGCGAGGAAATCCTGCGCGTGCTCTATAGCGATTCTTACCCGTTGGCCACCGGGCCGATGGCGTCCACCGCACTCGGCTACACCGAAAAAGCCGGTGAGTACACCTTCGACCCGGAGCTTTCGCGCGAGTTGTTGGATAGCGCCGGGTGGCTCCCGGGGCCGGACGGTATCCGCGTGAAGGACGGGCAGCGCTTGAGCCTGTGGATTAACTACGCGCAACCGCAGCCGCGTTCCAAGGAACTAGTGACCATGGCGCAGTCTGACCTGCGTGAGCTTGGCATTGAGCTGAACATGGTGGCGGGAGACCGCGCAACGCAAAACGCAGCGGTGAAAGACATTGATCGGGTGCAGATCATGCACACAGTGGTGGGGCGTGCGGATTATGACGTGATTGTGTCCCACCTGTCGCTCAAGCGCAGAGACGCATTGCTCAACAACGCTGGCGACGACACCCCGGTAGATCCCACGTTGGAGGAACTGTTATCCAAAGTCTCGTCCACGGCCGACGCCGAGGGGCGTGCCGCAGCATCGAAGGCAGTGCAGGATTACCTCACCGAGCAGGCCTACGTGCTGCCGATGTTTGAAGAGCCGCAGGTCTACGCGCTGGCACCGTACGTGGAGGGTTTTGCGCCCGAAGCGGTGGCGCGCCCGAGTTTCTACAGCGTGTACTTCGAAAACGGCAAGGATGAAGAAGGCACCGCAAAGGAGGCCGAGAACTAATGGGCCGCTACATTGCGAAGCGCTTAGGCCAGGCGCTGATTGTGTTGCTGCTGGCGTACACGCTGGCGTTTTTCCTGCTGTCGGCGTTGCCGTCGGATGGTGTGGCGGCACGCTACGCGGATCCGGCACTGGGGTTGTCCAACACGGAGATCGCGCAGATTCGTGAGCAGATGGGTGTGGATAAGCCGCTGATTGAGCAGTACTTTGCCACGCTTGGCGGGTTGTTTACCGGCAACCTGGGTTACTCGGTGGCAACCGGCACCCCGGTGTCCAGCTTGATTGCGACAGCCACGCCGCACACGTTTGTGTTGGCAGTGTCTTCGGTTGGTTTGGCTATTGTGGTTGCGCTTGCTGTGGCGTGGGTGGCAACCCTGCCGGGTGGAGGCGTTATTCGCCGGGGTTTCCGCGCGTTGCCGTCGTTTATGGTTTCGCTTCCGGGCTTTTTCATTGCGATTGTGCTGCTGCAGGTGTTTTCTTTCCAGCTTGGCTGGGTCAACGTGGTTAATCCGACCGCGTTCGAGGGCTTGATTCTGCCCACCTTGACGTTGGTTGTGCCCATGGCGGCACCGTTGATTCAGGTGCTGATCCGCTCGATTGATGAGGTCCAGGCGAAGCCCTTCGTACAGGTGCTGCGGGCGCGTGGTGCCAGTGAGTCACGGATTTTCTGGCGCGATGTGTTGCGCAACGCGCTGCTGCCGGCGATCACTATGGCTGGCCTGTTGTTCGGCGAGCTTGTCGGTGGCGCCGTGGTCACGGAGACGGTGTTTGGCCGCGCGGGCCTTGGCCAGCTCACGGTCAACGCTGTGTCCTCCCGTGACATGCCGGTGCTGCTTGGCGTGGTGCTGATTGCTGCCGCCGCCTACGTGATTATCAATTTGGTTGTTGACCTGCTGTACCCAGTTTTGGATGTCCGGCTGCGCGACACCACTTCGAAAACTCCCACTAAGGAGGGTGCGAAATGAGCATTTCGCTTATCGACGCCCACGTAAACCCCAACAAACGCTCCCCCAAGCGAGACCCTAGGCGTGGTCTCAAGCGCAGCACCCCCAAGCGCTGGAGCGCGCCGGGGACCATTATCGCGATTGTGGTGCTGGTCGTCGCATTTTTGTGGGCCCTGGTCCCGGGTGTGTTTGCTACGCATGATCCGTACAAAGGCACGGATGTGGCGCTGCTTGCGCCGAGTTCGCAGCATTTCTTTGGCACTGACGCGGTGGGGCGCGACCTGTTCTCCCGCGTGGTGTTTGGTGCGCGCCAGTCGCTGCTCGGCGCCCTGATTGCCGTGGCTGTTGGTCTGGTGTTGGGTACCCTGATCGGCCTGATCGCCGGCACGCAGCGCGGCTGGGTGGAAACTGCGCTGATGCGCTTTGTCGATGTGCTTTTAGCCATCCCCGGCATCCTGCTTTCTTTGTCCATCATCATCGTGACCGGCTTCGGCTCTCTGCAGGCTGCGTTTGCGGTGGGTATGACGTCTGTGGCTACGTTTGCGCGGTTGGCTCGCTCCCAGGTCATCCAGATTGCAAACGCTGAGTTTGTGGAGGCCGCCTACGGCTCCGGTGCAACGCAGACCCAGGTGCTGGTGCGCCACGTGCTGCCGAACTCACTGACCCCGGTGTTGGCACTGGCGGCGCTGCAATTTGGTAGTGCGATCCTGCAGTTGTCCATCCTCGGGTTCTTGGGGTACGGCGCACCGCCGCCGGTGCCGGAGTGGGGCCTGTTGATTGCAGAGGGACGCGACTTCATGGCCACCGCCTGGTGGCTGATTCTGCTGCCTGGCCTGGCCATTGTGGCCACGGTGATGTCCGCTAACCGCCTGTCTGAGGCGATCCGATCGGAAGGGGAGAAGTAATGAGCACCCCAGTACACGAACCACTGTTGTCCGTCGAGGGCTTGACCGTGTCCTACGGCGGCAAAGACCCGGTGGTGCAGGACGTGTCTTTTGCTGTGGAGGCCGGCAAGATCACCGCGATTGTGGGTGAGTCCGGCTCCGGTAAGACAACGTCTGCCATGGCGTCGATTGGGTTATTGGACCCCAGTGCGCACATCCACAGCGGCACAGTTCTTTTTAAAGGTGAGGACATTACCGGCGCCACCAACGCACAGTGGCGTCAGTTGCGCGGCGTGCACATCGGCCTGGTGCCGCAGGATCCGAACAACTCGCTGAACCCGCTGAAAACCATCGGTGCCTCGGTTGAGGACGGGATGGCAATCCATGGGATCGGGGACGCGGCGAGCCGCAAGGAGCGCACGCTTGCGTTGCTTCGGCGTGTGGGGATTGATGACCCGGAGCGCAGGTACGCACAGTACCCGCATGAGCTTTCTGGTGGCATGAAGCAGCGCGTGCTGATCGCCGCGGCGGTTGCGCTTGAGCCGCAGGTGATCATTGCGGATGAACCGACGTCTGCACTCGATGTGACCGTGCAGAAAACCATCCTGGATTTGTTGGATGAGATGCGCGCGGAGCTGGGCCTGGGCATTGTCTTGATCACCCACGATTTGGCTGTTGCGGGTGATCGCGCGGATGACGTGGTGATTATGCAGCGCGGCCACGTGGTTGAGCGCGGGCCCGCGGGCGAGGTGTTGGCGAACCCAACGCAGGAGTACTCCAGGCGGCTGTTGGATAATGCGCCGTCGCTCGCAGTGGCGGACGCCTACCATCGCACGTCGCCAAGTACGGAGACGCTTTTGAGCGTTGAGGGTTTGAGCAAGCAGTTCGGCGATTTCACCGCGATTGAGAACATTTCCTTTGAGGTCAAGCGCGGCTCTACCCACGCGCTGGTTGGCGGTTCCGGTTCCGGCAAGACCACCACGGGGCGTGCGATTGCCATGTTTAATCAGCCCACGGCCGGCACTGTCACTTTGGACGGTACGGACCTGACCCAGCTGACGTCGCGTGAGAAGCGCGCGATGCGTGCACGCGTGCAGATGGTGTACCAAAACCCGTACGCGTCTTTGGATCCGAAGATGCGGATTCGTGACATTGTTGCGGAGCCGGTGCGCAACCTGCATAGGGTGAGCAAGTCGAAGAGTGTAAAGCTTGCAGACGAGTACCTGAATCGCGTTGCGCTTGACCCGGCGGTGTTTGCCCAGCGTATGCCGGCGCAGCTTTCCGGTGGCCAGCGCCAGCGTGTGGCTATTGCGCGCGCTTTGATTGTGCAGCCGGAGCTTGTGGTGCTGGATGAAGCTGTGTCTGCGCTTGATGTGACGGTGCAGGCGCAGATTCTGGAGTTGTTGGAGCAGCTGCAGCGTGAGCTGGGCTTGACGTATGTGTTTATCTCACATGACCTGGCGGTGGTGCGTCAGATTTCGGATACGGTGAGTGTGTTCCACCGCGGCCGCCAGGTGGAGACCGGTGCGACCGATACGGTGTTTACACACCCGCGGCATGAGGTCACGCGTGAGTTGATTGACGCTATTCCGGGTAGCGTGTTCCGCGCCCGACAGTTAGGAGAGTTCGTTGTCTAACATTATTGATGTTCTAGCTGGGGTTACGCTGCCTGAGCGTTCGGCTCGTCCGGACGCGGTGGCGAATGCTGAGCGCAGTTTTGAGGCACTGTTTGAGAGCAGTTTGCTTATCGACGTCCCCGCCAACCATCGCTACGCCACCGCCGCCTTTATCGCGGGAATTTCTGGCGACGCGCGCGCCTTCGACTTCTACGCCGACCTGCTCAGTGATGAGGACGAGGCGTTGGTTGAGGTTGTCGCCGCCGCCGTGAAAGCGGGCCGTTCCACAGGTCCGTATGCGGGCGGGGATTTCGTCTTGTTTGGTGATGTTGAGGGGCTGGATGCGAAACTTGCCGCTGCTTTCGACTTCGCACACCTGCTTACCTTCCACCCGAAGGATGCCTCACCTGCGGCGATCGGTCACCTGCAGGAGGCTGGCTACACCGAAACCGGCATCGTATCGTTGTCCCAGCTGATCTCGTTTGTGGCGTTTCAGCTGCGCGTGGCGCACGGCGTGCGGGTGCTCGCAGGCGCTTCTGGTGCCGCTGGGGTTTCGGGGGCTTCGGTAGAAGCACCCGCGCGCGCTGCTGGTGTTGCGGATCCGGGCTGGGCGCCAACGCCAGCAACCCTGCAGCCCGAGGTTGTGGCACCGGCAGGCTTTGTCAACCACTCGCTGGGATGGAAGCCATGGGTTGCACCGCTGCCGAAGGATGAGTTCACCGAGGAGCACATTGATGCGCTGATCAAACCTGAGCGTATTGATATGGAGTACTTCCGTCTTCTGGCGCATGACCCGGCGGCGCTGAAGGCGCGCACCCTGACGGACCTGGACATTTTCTACAACACGGAAGGCGGCCTTGCGCGCGCGGAGCGTGAGCTGGCTGCGACGGTGGTGTCGCGGCTGAACGGGTGCGAGTACTGTGCCTCCGTCCACCAGGCGCGTGCAAAGGACGAGGGCGGCGACGCCAAGATTATTGATCGTCTCCTTGCCGAAGGCGTCGAAACCGACCTGGGCTTCCCACTGTGGAACGCGATCCGGGATGCAGCTGTGGCGCTTACCTGCACCCCCTTCGCGTTTGGCAAGGCCGAGGTGGAGGCACTGCGCGCGGCTGGTCTCGATGACGTGTCGATTATCGACGTCATCAACGCCTCCGCCTTCTTCAACTGGGCAAACCGCCTGATGCTCACCCTCGGTGCGCCGGACGTGCCGAAGCGCTTCCGCTAGGCGGTTGGGGGTGCGTGATTCTGGGTGCGTTTCGAGCTACTCGAAACGTGCTCGAAACGAATTTTCCTAGTCTGACCTGGGAATAACATTCTACTCGAAACGGTTTCGAGTAGAATGTTGAGCTGTGAGTGTGCAGCGCAACTTTTCTGAGGATCCCCGCCAGCTTCTGCAGGTCCCAGAGGATCAGTGGTTTGAGCGCAAATCCTTCCGCATTAAGCCGAAGGATTTGGCCAAAACCATTGTGGGGATGGCGAATGCTGAAGGCGGCATTATTGCCGTTGGTATTACGGACCGCGAGTTTGATGGGCGTCCAAGTGCCACGCAGGACAATGCTCTGCGGCAGACGGCGTTGGACCATACAGATCCAACAGTCCGAGTGCAGATAAAAGTTTGCGAGGTGGGGGAGGGTGCGCAGGTGTATCTCTTCCATGTACTGCCAAGTGAGCGTGTGCATTACTTGAAATCCGGCGAGTGCTATCTGCGGGTTGGCGATGAATCTCGTCAGCTGAAGGCAGACGATATTCTTGAGCTTCGCTACACCAAGGGCGAGCAGCAGTACGACGCGACGGTTCCGCCGAGGGTAGACCGCAGTGACCTGGATCTGGAGCTGGTCGGGGATTATGCCGAGGCGATTGGGTCATCCTCTACGGAAGATGCTCTGAAGGCCCGGAATTTGATTGACCGCGAAGGCAATCCGCGTACGGCCGCTATCTTGCTGTTTGCTAAAAACCCGCAAGAGTTTTTCCCTAACGCCCATATTCGGGTGCTTCGCTTTGGTGAGGATCAGCGACTGCCTGGCCAGATGCAGCAGCTGATGGATGATCAGCGTTTTGATGGACCAATACCGAAACAAATCCAGGCCGCCCAAGAAGTGATCGGCGCAATGCTGCCTAGTGTTCGTAGGTTGACGGGCTCGGGCTTGTTTGAGGACGAGAACCTGATTCCCCATGACGTCTGGCTTGAGGGGTTAGTCAACGCAGTAGTGCACCGCTCGTACAGCATGGTCGGGGATCATATTCGCTTTGAAATCTACCCGGGGCGTATTGAGATTTCGAGTCCTGGGCGGTTTCTTGGGTGGGTTAACCCGCGGACGCCGGAATCGTTAGCTTGCTTTGTTCGTAACCCAATGATCGCCCGTGTAGCCAGGGAGCTTCGTCTCGGTCAGGGGCTGGGGGAGGGCATCCGGCGTATGTTCGCCAGCATGCGCAGGGTGGGATTTGCTGATCCGGTGTATAACCAAACAAGTGGCAGTGTCGTGCTTACGCTGAATGCGATTCAGCGTTTAGCTCCCCAGGTCTTGCAAAGCTTGCCTCGCTACGCCGAGGAAGTGCTGACGGTGCTTGAAACAAATGGGCGGCCGATGTCTACAGGTGAGATTGCTGAAGTGTTGGAGCTTTCCGCTCCGCCCGTGCGCCGGGCGCTGCAGGCAATGCGCGACGCACGGTTGGTGCAGTGGCGCGGAAACGGTCCGCGTGATCCGCGCGCTGTTTGGTATGTCGAGGGGATATTGCGTTAAGTAATTCTGAGTGCATTTCGAGCTACTTGAAACGTACTTGAAACGTGCTCGAAACGAATTTTCCTACTCTGACCTGCGGATAGCAATCTACTCGAAACGGTTTCGAGTAGATTGTTTCGAGTACTCGCGCTTTAGGCGTAGGCCAGTCGGCGCGACCCATCCACGTGCGGGTACAGTACCCACGCGGCGCCGAACAATACGACAAACGTCACTGCCACGCCCCATAGGGGCCACGCTGCGAGTGGCGCCAACATGAGGAGCAGCCACCAAGCCATAAGCGGAAGCATCATGCTTATCTGTGGTCCCGTATATACGTTCTTTTGTTCCCCATACGCCCGCATTTGCTTGCGGTAGGGGTGTGCAAGCGTGACTGCGACTGCCGCGATGACGCACGCCAGCGCGAGCATCACCTTAGTGCCAACGGCCAGCTGTGAAACTAGGGCTGCTACCGACCCAGCAACTCCAAGTGAGCCAATCACGTGCACGATGATCGGCGTGGGGATCGGCGTTTTTCGGTTAAGGGCCTCGGCAGCACTGATGGGGATCACGTCAGAGACGTTACCGTGCGACTCCTCCGCTAGTGCTTTGAGCCGACGGGAAGCGGCCCCCGCATAGAAAGCCTGTTCGACCTTGGCGCTTGCCTGTGTTTTGGGTGGAGTGCATACTAAACGCTGTGAGTGGAACGTCTATTCGATCGCTCGCGGCGCTCCCGGAGGAGGTCGTGGGAGCAGAACACCCAAGTCGGGCTGAACAAATCGCGCAGTTGCGTGCCCAGATGGCGGCGTTGGGTGGGGAGGTGGTGCGCCCGGTCGTCGAAAAGCATGGCACTCTCACTGTCAAAGGATCATTATCCCAGGTCCTGCCTAACAACGGGTTGCCCAAGCAGGCGGTCACGCACTGTAGTGACACTCCGGCGCTGATCGTGGAGATCATCGACCAAGTTACCGCTGCTGGCGGGCACGTTGGTGTGGTTGGGTGGCCGGAGTTGTCATACGCGGCAATCCCTGCAGAAGGGTTAGAACGCATCATCGCAGTGCCGGACCCAGGGGTTGAAGACATCGCCGTAGCGGGCGTACTTGCAGAGGGGCTGGACTTGGTTGTTCTGCGCACGAGAACTCAGCTCGAACTCACGCCGGTGCGTGCGCGTCCTTTGCTGGCGCGTCTGCGTAAAGGTAACGCGGCGCTGCTGACCGTCAACACCACGGTGCCCTCGCCGGCACTCACCATCACCGGCCACATCGAAGGCTTTCGCGGCATCGGCGAGGGCCTGGGCCGCATCAACGGCATTGACCTGCGTGTGCGCGCTGAGAGTAAAGGCACTCGCCCGGCCAGCACCACGGTCACGCTCGGCCAAAAGCAACAAAAACACCCAAAGAAACAACCAACCCACCTCCGGGCGGTGCCCTAAACCATGCGGGTCGCGGCACTGTGGTTTCCGGATTGGCCGGTGCAGGCGGCAAAGCTGGAACATGACGATGAGCTGGAAGAACCCATCGCGATTGCCAGCCAGCATCGGATTAAGGTGTGCTCGCAGGCGGCGCGTCGCGTAGGCATCCGCCGCGGCATGCGTGTGCGAAACGCCCAGGCTGCAGCACCGGAGCTTATGGTTATTGACGATAACCCGGACCGTGACGGCCGCATGTTCGCCTCCCTTGCCGCAAGCCTGGATGACGTCGCCGCAAGCGTAGAAGTACTGCGTCCGGGCTTGGTGGTTGTGGATCTACAGGCCGCCGCCAAGTTTCACGGCAGTGAAGATGTGGCGCTGGAGATGCTTATAGACGCAGTGTCGAGACGCGGCATCGACACCCAAGCCGGTGCCGCCGATGAGATCGCCACCGCCATGATCGCCGCGCGTACCTCCCAGATCGTGCCGCCACAAAAATCTCGCGAGTTTTTGGCCAACCATCCGATTACTGCCTTGACCGCAGAGACCGCCCTTGCCGCCGACCCAGAGACTGTGCGCACGCTGGGCCAACTCGGTATTGCCACGCTCGGTCAGCTTGCTGAGATCCCACCTGCCGCTATGACTACGCGCTTCGGTGCGCATGGCATGCATATTCATCGGGTGGCGGTGGCTGCGCCGGATCGTCGAGTAGCACCAGAGCTCCCCACAGAGGACCTCGCTGTGGCGATCATCCCTGAAGATCCCATCGAACGTGTAGACGCGGCAGCCTTCGCCGCCCGCGCGCTCGCCGCGAGTTTGCATGAGCGTCTCAAAGAAACCGGCCGCAACTGCCTGCGCCTGAAAGTTATCGCGGAACTTGCAGACGGCACCCGTGTGGAACGCATCTGGCGCACCCGCGAAGCGCTCACCGAGCACGCCACGGCGGATCGCGTGCGCTGGCAGCTTGACGGCTGGCTGACCTCCGGCGGCGCTGGCGCGATCACCTCACTGATCCTGGAGCCACTCGAACTCGCCCAGCCAGACATCGCGGGCGAACTGTGGTCCCAAGGCGCATCATCCGACGGCGCACGCCGCGTCATTGAGCGGGTGCAGTCCCAGCTTGGCATCGACGCAGTTGTCCAACCACGCCTGGTTGGCGGCCGTGGCGTCGCCGAACGCATCCGCCTTGTCCCCTTCGGCGAAGCCCCACCCGAAACCACCGACCACACCTGGCCCGGCGCCATCCCCGCACCGCTGCCCGCGCGCCTCGGCGGCGGCATCGATCACCCCGCTTCGAGCATTCTGCTTATCGACGCCACCGCCAACCCCATCACCGTCACCGCCGAAGCCCTCCTGTCATCCAAGCCCTACGCACTCAAGTGGGGCGAGAAGAAATACCTGGTTACCGCATGGGCGGGTCCGTGGCCGGTAGATGAGGGGTGGTGGGGCCATGAGGCGCAACACAACAAGGCGGCACGCATGCAGGTTGTCGGTCAACTCGCGGGCGATTCCGCAGGCGAGGTCACCGGGTGGCTGCTGGTGTGGACGCGGCGCGCCTGGCGCGTAGAGGCCGTGTACTAGTTGCGGGCGCAGTATTAACGCTGAAGATCAATAATCAGACGCTTCGGGTTATCCAGCATCTGCACCGAGTAGGGCGCCTTGTCACGCAAGCCCACTACGATCTGGCTGCGCCCTTCCGAGGTGCCGCCGTTGACTACGGCAACCACGTTGTCCGATGGGTTAGCTACCTGTATAAGTTCTGTGATGTCAACGCCGATTTCGCCGGGGTGGATGGTGCCGTCGACGTTGATGTTGAGAAACTCCTGGCCGTCTATAGTCAGGGGCTTGCCTACGGAAACCTTCATTGGGGTTGAGGTGTAATCCACAAACCAGCCGGGCTCACCGTCGCCTTCTAGTTGCACCTCAATGCGATCAACAACACCGCTGTCACCATCGTGGGTGTCCACCCGCACCTTAGAGACCACAAGCTGGGCAGGCTCAGATGGGCGTTGGGATTCAGGGGAGAGGTTTGGGTTGTGATCTGCCTTGTCGCGGTTGATGCCCGCTAAGACGGCAGTGGGGGTTGCAGTGGGGGTTGGGGTGGCTGGAGCAGTTGTCACGCCTTGTGCCTGATGTCCATGACCGGCGACTGGAGGACCGGCGACTGGGGGAGTGTCAGTAGCGCAGCCACCCAAAAAGAGCGAGGTCCCCACTAACACCGCAATCGTACGCCCAGCAACAAACATGCTTTCACGCTATCCAACGCCGCGTACTGGGCAAAACTACAAGTATGAAAATTAGGAATGGTTATCAAAACGTTAGACAGTATGGTGTGAGGTATGACTTCCCTTACTCCGCCCTGCTCAGATGTTGCGGTTGAGGCCTTGCCTGGAACCGCGAAGCCCGGCTCGACCTACGTACTCTTCGAATGGCCGGGAGCGTGGGGCCGCGACGTGCTCGACGGCGGCACGTTCGGTGAGGAACTCACCGCCAAGCTCAAAGCGCACATGAAGCGCTACAACGCCACGCTGCTATTGATCCGCCACTCCACACGAGAAGCCCGTCAGATTACGGATCACCACGTCTACCTTGTCTTCGCCGACCAGGGTGTGACCGAGGTGTTGCACGTGGACGGTCCGGAGGACGTGCTGGGGTTGGATTTGTCGGGGGTGGGGAAAAACGGGGCGCAACTACGCCAAAAGCCCCTGCTTTTGATCTGTACACACGGCAAGCGCGACACCTGCTGTGCGGTCAAGGGCCGGCCGCTGGTCAATGAACTGCGGCGTGGTGATGAGGTGTGGGAGACGTCCCACATCAAGGGCCACAGGTTTGCCCCGACGATGATGCTGATGCCGTGGGCGTTCAGCTTCGGACGCATGAGCCGTGAGGCGACCTCCGCGATGTTGGAGCACGCCGATGACGGCCTGTTCTTCGTGCCCGGCAACCGCGGCCGCGGCACGCTGACTCCGCCAGAGCAGACCGCGGAGATCGCCGTTGCGGCTGCACTGTCCCACCAGGGTATCCAAGTGGGGATTGATCAGTTGCAGGTGCGTGACAACACCGTTGAAGGTGCAACCGCGACAGTGACCGTGATCGACCGGGACACTGGCCACCAGTTCGAGGTGAAACTACGCCAAAAGGACATCGAAGGCGTGGTGGATTCCTGCGGCAAGGCGCCGAAGACCGGCAAGGGCTGGGTCGTGGACACCATTACGCCAGGCCGTTGAGCACGTCGGCCACAGCCTCGATGACGTGGTCGGTGGCCTCTTTCACGTCTGCAGGAGAGTGCGTAAAGCTGAAAGACTGATCCGCAATGGCGTGCATATCAAGGTCATTCCAGGAATCCCCGAACGTGTAGATCCCCACGTCCCGGCGGTTGATGCCCAGGTGCTCAAGCAACTCAAGCACGCCTGTGCCCTTGTTGCGGCCGTTGGCCATGATGTCCACGTAATCCAGGTTCTGTGCCACGGTGACTTGGGGGAATTGTTCGGCCCAGGAGACAACGTGGCGCCTCAACGCGGGATCCGTCACACGGATCGGCACGACTGCAAACGTGTGATCCGGGATCTCTGAGAGCGTCATGTGCGCAAAGTGGTCCGTGAACAAGTCTCCAGTCTTAGTGTTGACGCTAAACGCGCCATCCACCGGACCTACTGTGGTGCCAAAAATAGCAACGCCCTCGGTGTCACCGAACTTTTCGACTGCGGCTCGCAGAATATCCGTGTCAATGGGGTAGGAGTAGATCAGATCAGCGCCGTTGCCAGTGGTTGCAGACGCCCCGTTGGACAACACGCGGTAATCAAACACCAGCGCGTCTTCCGGGGGCATTGCAAACGTAAGCGCCGAGCGCGACCGGCCCGTGGCCGCAATGGCCAGGTTTCCGTTGTCGCGCCAGGCGCTGATTGCTTCTAAATCCTGTGGGTTGAAGCTGTAGGTGCCGTCTGGGCGGCGGTGGTACAAGGTGCCGTCAAAGTCGAATACCGCAATCTTCACGCACACCATGGTAGTGGTGCGCGAAATGTGCAGCTAGCGGCGCATAACCTTCTTGGACAACCAGTTGCCCACAAACTGGGCCAGCTGCACCACGGCCACGATGACAATCACCGCAGCCCAGGTTACGGCCGGCTCGAACTGGCGGTAGCCATACACAATGGCGAAGTCACCCAAGCCGCCGCCGCCGATGTAGCCCGCCATTGCGGACATGTCGATCACGGCGATGAAGATGAAAGTGTATCCCAGGATCAGCGGGCCGAGAGCCTCCGGCAGGATCACGGACTGAATAATCTTCCACGGGCCGGCGCCCATGGAGCGCGCAGCCTCGATCACACCCGGATCAATGGCCACCAAGTTCTGCTCCACGATGCGGGCCACGGTGAACGTAGCGGAGAAACACATCACGAACGTTGCGGCGGAGCGGCCGATCGTGGTGTCCACCACCGCAAGGGTGATGGGGTAGAGCATGGCGATCATGATGATGAACGGGATCGGCCTAAAGAAGTTCACGGCCACGTTGATCAGCGTGTACACCAGGCGGTTCTGCAGAATGCCGCCTGAGCGGGTGGTGTAAAGGAACACACCTAAGACCAGGCCGAAGAAGCCGCCCACAACCATGGTGATGGCAACCATCCACAGCGTGTCTCCGATCGCTTCGACGAACACGGGGCCGAGGCGTTCCCAGTTGGCTTCCGCAAGGAGGAACTCGTTCACGTTTGCGCTCATCGGGTGATCTCCTGAATATCGGTGGTGGTTTGCAGGGTGTGCAGGAACTCATTGATTGCGGCGTCATCACCGTTGAGGCGCACCGTCATCTTGCCAAAGCTGTGCTCCTGCAAGGTGGTAATACCGGCGTGGACCGGCTGCACCGATACGCCGCGTGCGCGAGCCTTCTCAGCAGCGCCGAAGAAGCCCGAGTTATCGGTCAGGTCCACCGTGAACAGGCGTCCCGGCGCGGCGTTGAGTAGCTGTTTTTCCTCAACCTCATTCGGCGTGTTGCGCAGACTGGTGGATACAAAGCGCTCGGCGACGCGGGTCTGCGGGTTGGAGAACACCTCATAGACGGTGCCATACTCAACCACGCGGCCGTTTTCCATCACTGCAACCTTGTCGGCGATGGCGCGGATCACGTCCATCTCGTGCGTGATCACCACGATGGTGATGCCGAACTCCTCGTTGACGCGGCGCAAAAGACCCAGCACCTCTTCGGTGGTTTCGGGGTCGAGGGCGGACGTCGCTTCGTCGGCAAGCAACAGCGATGGGTTGGTAGCCAGGGCACGGGCGATGCCAACGCGCTGCTTCTGGCCGCCGGAGAGCTGCTCCGGGTAGTTCTGGCCGCGATCAGACAGGCCAACGAACTCAAGCAGCTCAGCCACACGCGCCTTGCGCGCTGCCTTGTCCATGCCCGCAAGCTGCAACGGGTACTCCACGTTGGCTGCCGCGGTGCGGGAAGACAGCAGGTTGAACTGCTGGAAGATCATGCCAATGTTGCGGCGGATCTTACGTAAGTCTTTTTCGGACTTGCCAACCACATCGGTGCCGTCTAGCAGCAGCTGCCCCGAAGTTGCCTGATCAAGCCCGTTAATCAAACGTACAAGCGTTGATTTACCGGCACCCGAGTAGCCAATGACGCCGAGGATTTCGCCGGGCTCAACGGTAAGGGTTACCCCATCTACCGCCCTGACCTCGCGGCCGCCCGTTTTAAATACCTTTTCTACGTCCCGGAATTCGACCCGGGTGCCGGTGTTTTCCATGAATTACAGCTTCTTACTTTTCGTTCTCAACTAGACGGTCGAGGATCTCGTTCAGCTCTTCCTTCGGGCGCTCAACCTCAACAGCGGTGTTGCGGGAGTCCTTCTGTACAGCCTCAGCAACAGCCGGGGCGTGCCACAGCTCAGCCAGCTTCTGGTAGGTCGGGTTGTCAATGTCTTCAGCGCGGGAAGCGAACACGTTGATGTACGGCTCGCCCTGCTCGGAAGCCGGGTCATCCTGGAAGATAGCCTCGCCCGGCTCAATGCCAGCGCGGTCCAGCCAGGAGTTGTTGATGATCGCCGGGCGGCCCTCCTTGTAGGCAGTCGGGGTCTGGGAAGCGTCAACCGGAACCACGGAGACCTTGGATGCCTCAGCGTCAATGTCAGCCGGGGTCGGAGCCAGCTCGTCTGCGCCGTCCTTCAGGGTGAGCAGGCCAGCCTGGACCAGCACGTTGATGGCGCGGCCCTGGTTGGAGTCATCGTTCGGGATGGCGATCTCGGAGCCCTCGATGCCGTCCAGGGAGTCGTGGTCCTTCCAGAACAGTGCCAGCGGGTAGATCTCGGTGGAGCCGAGCACTCGCAGGTCCTTGCCGGAGGAAGCGTTGTACTTAGCCAGGTAGAGGATGTGCTGGAACTTGTTCAGGTCCAGCTCGCCCTGCGCCAGGGCCTCGTTGACCGGCGGGTAGTCGGAGAACTGCACGATGTCCAGGGTGATGCCCTCTTCGGCGGCCAGGTCAGCGAAGACAGACCAAGCCTGCTGGTCAGCGTCGGTGGTGCCAATCTTGACTACGACGTTGTCGCCGTCCTGGCTAGCTGCGTCGGTAGCGGAGTCGGACTCGTTGGAGCAAGCAACCAGGCTGGTTGCTGCGATGGTCAGTGCCGCCAGGGAGGCGGTGATACGAGATGCACGCATGAGGATTCTCCTTTATAGGCATCGGGAATGTACGAGGAGTGAATTTAGCACCCCATGTACCGCTTAGTCTATTTCCGGCCCAAATAAGGGGTGCGATGATTGACCAAGCTGTCTGTAGGTCAAGATTTAGCATTAGAACGTACAGGCGGATAGTGCTAGTGTTTCCGCTATGAGATTCAACGGGGGAGCGTCACTGTCCTGGTCGCGGCTGGAGCGCATTCTCTCCGGCCGGCCGGGGCCTGCGCCTGTGCCGGTGGGACATGTTGGCACATCTTCGGGCACGGAGCCTGCCGGGCGACATGAACGGCCGTTGGCGGCGGCGCCGTTCGCGGTGCCGTTTGCGGAGCCGTTTGCAGAGCTGCACGCTGTGAGCTCCTACAGCTTCCTTGGTGGCGCGAGTGAGCCGGAAGAACTTGTGGCACGTGCTGCGGAGCTTGGCCTGCAGGCGATTGGCCTGCTGGATCGTGACGGATTCTATGGTGCCGTAAAGTTCGCAGAGGCCGCTGCTGAAGCCGGTATGGATACGGTCTTCGGTGCTGAGCTGACCTTGAATCTGGGGTTGGAGGAGCGAATCTTGCCCGTCATCGCTCGCGGTCCTGAGGGGTATAAACGCCTGTCACACCTGATGGCGCGAGCGCATATGGCAACACGCGAAAAGGGGGAGGTGGCCTACCCGCCGCTTGAGGTGATCGGGGAGGAACTTGGCGACACATGTGTGGCACTGGCGGGGTGGCGTTGGGCTGATGATATCGCTCACTTGGTCGATACCTTTGGAAGCGGCAATGTGGTGTTGGAATATGAGGTCTCCATGACCCCGGAAGACGCCGATAACCACGCTGCACTCGACGCTATAGCCGCCCAAATACAGCTGCCCGCTATCATTACTGCCGCCCCTGCCGCCGCCACCCGGGACGCGGCACGCCTGGCGGCCGCCAAACGCGCGCTGGCGCGCAGGCAGTCGCTCGCCCAGGCGCACGGGGACCTGCACCCGATGGGTGCGAACTGGCTGCGCAGTGCCACCCAGATCGCGCGCATGTGCCCAGGTAGTGAGGGGAAAATGGCCTATGCGGCGGAGCTTGCCGCACAGTGTGCCTTCACGCTGAACCTAGTTGCGCCGCAGCTGCCCACGTTTCCCACCCCCGAAGGTCACAACGAGATGAGCTTTTTGCGCTCAATCACCCATGCGGGGGCGCAGGTGCGCTACGTGGGGAGGGATGCGGTGGTGCGTCGTAAAGCAAAAGCCCAAATTGACTATGAACTGGGCGTAATCGAGGAGCTGAACTTCCCCGGCTACTTCCTCATCGTGCATGACTTGGTGGATTTCTGCCGGCGCGAAAACATCCTGTGCCAGGGGCGCGGCAGTGCGGCGAACTCCGCGGTCTGTTTCGCGCTCGGCATCACCAACGTGGAGCCGGTGTCAGCTGGTTTGCTGTTTGAACGCTTCCTCTCGCCGGATCGGGACGGCCCGCCGGACATTGATATTGATATTGAATCCGGCCGCCGCGAAGAGGTCATCCAGTACGTGTACGCACGTTACGGGCGCGAGAATGCCGCACAGGTGGCCAATGTGATCAGTTATCGCCGCAAAGGCGCCGTGCGTGACGCCGCGCGCGCTTTGGGGTACGCGCAGGGCGCGGCCGACAGCTGGTCCAAGGGGATTGAGAAGCCGCCTTCGAGCGTGGTTGCCCTAGCGGAGCAGTTCCGCGGCCAGCCCCGCCACCTGGGTATTCACTCCGGCGGCATGGTGATTTGTGACCGGCCGATTGCAGACGTAGTGCCGGTGGAATGGGCACGCATGGCTGACCGCTCGGTGGTGCAGTGGGATAAAGACGACTGCGCGTCCGCCGGCCTGGTCAAATTCGACCTGCTCGGCCTGGGCATGCTCGAAGCGCTGCACCACATGATGGACCTAGTTCTGGACACCACCGGGCGTGAGGTTCGCTTGTGGGAGCTTCCGCTTGACGACGCTGCCGTGTACTCCATGCTCGCCAAAGCCGATTCCGTCGGCGTGTTCCAGGTGGAGTCGCGCGCCCAGATGAGCACGCTGCCGAGATTGAAGCCGCGCGTGTTCTTCGACCTCGTCGTCGAAGTCGCGCTGATTAGGCCGGGCCCGATCCAGGGTGGGTCCGTACACCCGTACCTGCGGCGCCGCGATGGCTTGGAGCCGGTGGAGTATGACCACCCTGTGCTGGAGAAATCCCTGGGCAAAACGTTGGGCATCCCGCTGTTTCAGGAGCAACTGATGCAGGTCTGCGTGGACGCCGCCGGCTTTTCCGGCCGTGAAGCCGACGCGGTGCGACGCGCCATGGGCTCAAAGCGCTCCCCGGAGAAGATGGCTGCCATGCGGCAACGTTTCTTCACCGGCTGCTGGGAGGTCAACCAAATTCCTGAGGAGGTTGCGGAGCGGTTGTGGCAGAAGATCGTGGCCTTTGCTGCCTACGGGTTTCCCGAATCCCACTCCCAATCGTTTGCATCCCTGGTGTATTTCTCCGCCTGGTTCAAGCATTACTACCCGGCGCAGTTCTGCGTGGGGTTGCTTCGTGCGCAGCCAATGGGGTTCTACTCGCCGCAGTCACTGATTCAAGACACCCGCCGCCACGGCGTGGAAGTACTGCCGGTGTGTGTGAATGCCTCCGGACGCGAGGCGCTGTGCGTGGATTCCCAGACGATCCGGATGGGCCTTGGTCTGGTGCGCGGCCTAGGTGAGGATGCCGCTTCACGGGTGGAAGCCGCCGCCCCGTTTGCGGACATCACGGATCTCACGCGCCGGGCGGAGTTGAGCGTGGAGCACGTCGAGGCGCTGGCGCGCGCAGGCGCTTTGGATTGTTTCGGCGTGACGCGCAGGCAGGCGCTGTGGCAGGCGGGCGTTGCCGCAACCGAACGCGAGGGCATGCTGCCGGGCGTGAGCGCTATTGCTGCGCCTTCATTGCCAGGCATGAACGCGTTTGAGCTCATGGCAGCCGACGTTGCCGCCACCGGTGTCACCCCTGGTCTGATGCCGGTGGAGATGCTGCGCAGCGCTCTTGGTGCGGCCGGCGTTGTGCCTGCGGATCAGCTGCGCTTGGTTGAAGACGGCACACGCGTCCGCATCGCCGGCGTTATCACCCACCGCCAACAGCCATCTACCGCCAGCGGGGTGACGTTTCTTGGTATGGAGGATGAAACCGGCCTGATGAACGTGGTTATCTCCGTCGGATTATGGAACCGT
Source organism: Corynebacterium sp. HMSC29G08 (assembly GCF_001806875.1). Classification (GTDB taxonomy): domain Bacteria; phylum Actinomycetota; class Actinomycetes; order Mycobacteriales; family Mycobacteriaceae; genus Corynebacterium. The sequence goes on along the minus strand of NZ_KV786261.1, from coordinate 16,989 downwards.
CAGCGCGTGGTGGCGCGCACCGCAAAGGCGATGATTGTGCGCGGCATTGTGCAAAACGCCTCCGGGGCGGTGTCTATCGTGGCTGATCGCCTAGAGCCGCTGGAGATGGGGCAGTGGCTCACTCGCGGTTCGCGAGATTTCCGGTGACCTGAGCTTGGCGCTGCGTGGGTGGCGAAGAGATCGGATACAGGTTAAAAGTCGGATAGCGGTTAAAAGTCGGATTGCAAACATCGGTTAGGGCCAAAAATGAGCCCAAAACGGCGTTATCCGATGTTTGTTATCCGATGTTTGGGGCAGGACGAGACCGGGTCATCTGTTAGCTGCGCGTTGCTAGTTGCAGGTCATATTTTGGCGTACCCAACTGGCAGGGGCGGAGGTGCCACGTGGCTTCAATACGTTCCAGGGACATCAGGACATCATTTTCCTTGGCGCCGATACTGGAAATGAGAGGGACAATAAACTTATTGAAAGCCTCGAGCACGTCAATATTTAAAAGCGAATCAATATGATTCGCACGATTCCTCAAGTGAACAGCGATTCGGGTGTATTCACCAATAGTTTCACCGACGGATGATCGTCGTGAAGCGGTGCGTATTTGACAAGGGAATGCGCTATGTAGGCAAAACCTCCATAGTTCTTCGCGGGCTCGCTTTTTCTGAGTATTCCTCTCCCATCGATCGGGGAGCAATAATGCCCAGGCTCCAAACGAAGTTTGAGCTACAAGATCGTCATGAGTTATAGTGTTTCTAGAGGTAGAGCTGCTGTATCCTCTGCGATTTCTCCGAACTTGATCCTTCAGGGTTCGTTCTCGGAAGTAGGGGTTGCCGCGAGAATCGAGAAGTTGATTCAGGTGTGGGACTAGGTGGTAATTTGCAATCCACTGTCGGTTACCGTCAGGTGAATTTTTTTAAACTTTCGTCTATTGCATTCCGCAAATAGATTTCTGTAACACCGAGTGCTTCTTGGATAGCGCCCGCCATCCGAATTCCCCAAACATAGAGTGCTTCAGGGTCAACCACCGACAGTTGGGCGGCGTCAATATAACTGCTAAAACGACGTTGTGGCAGCGTGTTTGTAATTATCCCTCTATTTAAGGGCTCTCCTAGCGACATAGAATCAGCGTAGCCATCGATATCTGTCAACTGTTTGATATAGTGAGTCAACCCGCTGTCGATGGTTCGGCAGCGAAGAAGGAGACGGACCGCTAGGTTGACAGTTCCCTTTGAAGCGGACACTTCGGTGTCCGCTTTTATTTTGAGTCCTGACGCTGAGACCACCACCGCCCGGTACCCGCTCCCCGCGGCTCCTGAACTCGACGCTGCGGCTGGTAGCGTAATCGCCATGTCAGACGTGCCAACTGGGACCACAAACCCCCAACCAGCCACCGAACCCGCCGAACTCGCAGACGCCGCCGAACCCACGCAAAGCGCGCACACCGCAGAAACCACCGTGCGGACGCTGCCCACATCCGTGGAGTCGATGAACCGGGTGTCGCCGAAGCTGGCGTGGCCGAAGATGGTGGGCAACTTCATGTCCATGGTGTTGCTGTGCGGCATTTTGTACTTGTGCTGGCTGCGTTGGGACGGCCTAGTGTTCCTCATCCCCCTATGCGTCTTTGGTGTCTTTTTCATCTGGCAGTTCTTCCTGATCCCGTTCCAGGTGCGCAACATGGGCTGGCTGGAAACGGAAGACGAGCTGATCTTGAGCACCGGTAAGTGGTTTCACACCATCACGGTGATTCCGTACGGGCGTATCCAGTTTGTGGACGTTGAATCTGGACCGGTTAGCCGAGCCTTGGGGTTGAAGGAGCTGAAGGTGCACACGGCGTCGAACTCGTCGAATTCGGATTTGCCGGGGTTGCTCGCCGCTGACGCAGATGCGCTGCGTGACCGCCTTGCGGTGAAGGCTCGTGAACGGATGAGCGGCCTGTGACCAGCCCCGAAGGAACCGCAAAGCCCAAGAAATCCCTGGCAGCCGGCATGGAGGGCTACCGGCCGGTGCATCGTTTAACGCCGCTTCTTCGCGTATGGACGTTCGGCGTTGCCCTTGTCACCATCGCCTTGTTCAACTTCACCAAACCGGTATTTCGCTGGTTGAAGGAAGAAAACGTCGGCGTCATTGAAGTGGCGTGGGCGCTCGGCGGGCTGGTGGCGGCACTGCTGGTGATTTTTGGGATTTCGCAAATCTGGTGGCGTCGCAGCGGCTTCAAGCTTGATAACGAAGCGGTGGAAACCCGCCGCGGCGTGCTCACCAACGAAGTCCGCACCGTGCGATACGACCGCATGCAAGCAGTAGACGTGGTGGAGTCCTTTGCACCGCGGATGGTGGGGTTAGCGTCTGTACGCATCGAAGCTGCAGGCAGTGCCACAGCCGGGCTGGACATTACGTATCTGCCTTTAGAGGAGGCAGAGGAGGTGCGTAGGGAGATCCTGCACCACATTCGTTTGACGCAGCCGAACACGCAGATTGGCAAGCGGGCACAGGGGGAAGACGGTGGCGGTGCCCGCGAGCTGGTTGCGCCGATTCCCATCCAGCGCTCCCTGATTGGTACGGCATTTCAGATGTCCGCACTCATCACGCTGGCGTGGGCGGCAGTTCCGCTGATGACGGACCTGACAGCCGCGGCGATCCTGCCGGTTGCTATTGGGTTTTTGCCGCGGATTTGGAGCACGATCGATCAGTCATGGCGCTTCACCTCTTCCACGGACGGCAACATGTTCTATCTCACCTACGGCCTTGCCAATAGGCGTAGCCAGTCGGTGCCGCGCGACCGCGTTCACGCGGTCCAGGTGCGCCAGCCCATGTTTTGGCGACTGTTTGGCTGGTGGACGGTCTCTGTTGTGGTGGCAGGCTACGGCTCAGAAGGGAACAAATCCACCGGCACCTCGAAACTTTTGCCGGTTGGCACCTGGCAGCAGGCGCGCGATGTTGTGGATGCGTTGGGGCCTTTGACTTTCGACGATCTGATCGACCTCAGCAACGTCGACTACCGCTCACCCAGCAACGCTCGTTGGGTTTCGCCCATTGACTGGAAACGCCAAACAGTCAAGGTGCGTCCAGGTGTTGTGGCCGTGACCGCAGGCACGATCGGCCGTTGGTACCAGATGGTTGATACCCCGCACATTCAGGAACTAAGCTTTGAGCGTGGCGTGATCCAGCGCCGCCTCGGACTTGCGGGTGTGGACTTGGACCTGGTACCCGGCGCGTTCTCCATGTCGTGCCGAGACATGCGAGTTGAAGATGCCATTGAACTAGTAAACACGCTGCGGGCACGTCAGCTGCCGCCGATGCAGCCTGTAGCCTTGCCGCATGACAGTGAATTACCCGGCGAACTCCCCGGCGAAGACCCCAACAGTGCTCTCGACGAACATAGCGAAGCCGCAACCGGACCCAGGTGGCCAGAGCCGACACAGCGGGATTGAGAAGGTTGCCGCGGATGAAATCGTGGTGACCATCCCCGGCCCGGATTACGGTGACGGCTCCGGCGTGGTCGGCGACCATATTGGGGACACGAAACACCACGGCGGCCAGCAAAAGGCTATCTACGCGTACTCGCGTGAATGCCTAGACGGTTGGGAGGCTGAGCTTAACCGCAGCCTGCCTAACGGCATGTTCGGCGAAAACCTCACCACCAGCGGCATCGTGTGGGCTGATGTGGTTTTGAATCAGCGTTTCCGCATCGGTGAGGTGGAGCTGGAGGTCAGCGTGCCGCGCACCCCGTGCCGAACGTTCGCTGCATGGATGGGAGAGCCCGGCTGGGTTCGACGCTTCGCCGAATCCGGCGACTGTGGCTGCTACTTCCGCGTCAACAAGGAGGGCGTGATCCGCCCCGGCGACGCAATCGAGGCACTAGACTCCCCGGAGCATGGCTTCACCATGGGCGAAGCCTTCGCAGCATGGATGGGCAACGCGGACCTGGCTCGGCGCATGTGGGAGCTGAACATCCTGCCGCCGCTGTACCAGCAGCGCTACGACAAACGCTTTGGCTAAGAGCTAGCGCGCTCACACACCGCCGGCAAAGCCGTGCTGGCGCCAGGCCTCAAACAGCGCAATGGATGCGCTGTTGGTCAGGTTCATGGAGCGGCGGCTGGGCAGCATGGGGATGCGCACGCGGTCGGTGACCAGTGGATGGTGGGAGTGCTCGTAGGGCAGGCCCGTAGGTTCGGTGCCGAAGAGCAGCGCGTCGCCTTCGACGTATTCCACCTCGTGGAAATAACGGGTGGCTTGGGTGGTGAAGGCGTAGGTGTGGGAGGCGTTGAGCGTGGATAAGCAAGAGCCCAAGTCGGGATGGATCTGCACATCCGCAAGATCATGGTAGTCCAGCCCGGCGCGCTTGAGATGCTTGTCATCAAAGTTAAAACCCAGCGGCTCCACCAGGTGCAGGGTGGCGCCCGTATTCGCAGCTAGGCGGATCGCGTTGCCGGTGTTGCCGGGGATCACGGGGTTGTCAAAAATAATGTGAAACACCTGGCTCAGCCTAGCCACTTGCCTGCACTGGTTAGGATAGGACCGTGACTGCGATCAAACTGGACGGCAAACTCTACCGCGAGGAGATTTTCGCGGACCTGAAAACCCGCGTGGAGCGCTTGAAAAGCGACCACGACATTACCCCGGGCTTGGCCACAGTGCTTGTGGGCGATGACCCGGCAAGCCAGAACTACGTGCGCATGAAGCACAAGGACTGCGAAGAGCTGGGCATCGCTTCCATCATGAAGGAGCTGCCGGGTGACTGCATGCAGGAAGAGCTGGAGCAGCTCATCGATGAACTCAATAACGACCCAGCTGTCACCGGCTACATCGTCCAACTTCCGCTGCCGAAGCACCTGGATGAAAACCGCATCCTGGAGCTGATCGACCCAGACAAGGACGCAGACGGCCTGCACCCAGTGAACCTGGGCAAGCTGGTGCTCAACGAGCCGGCACCGCTGCCGTGCACCCCGAACGGCACCATCAAGCTTCTGGAGCGCTTCGGTGTGGACTTAAACGGTGCGATCGTGTGCGTGGTGGGCCGCGGTGTGACCGTGGGGCGCCCGATCTCGCTGATGCTGACCACCCGTGGCGTCAACGCCACCGCCGTGCTCTGCCACACCGGCACCAAGGACCTGGCTGCGGAGACGCGCCGGGCAGACGTGGTGATTGCGGCGGCAGGTAAGCCGCACATGATCACCGCGGACATGATCAAGGAGGGCGCTGCGCTTGTAGACGTCGGCGTGTCCCGCGTGGACGGCAAAACTGTTGGAGACCTGCACCCGGACGTGTGGGAGAAGGCCGGTTGGGTCTCCCCGAACCCGGGCGGTGTCGGCCCGATGACGCGTACGTTCTTGGTGCGCAACATTGTGGAGCGCGCGGAGCGCCAAGCCGGGGTGTAGTCGCGTTTTGGCCAGCCAGCTGGATAACCCCCACGACATTGGTAACGCGCCCTCGGTCCTCCCACGGCGTGTGCAGCGGGCGATGACGGCGCTGTTTCTCGCAGGCTTTGTGGCCTCCGGGCTGTTCGCAGCGACCGAGCACTGGCGCCGCGCCACCTTCACGCTAGGTGCGGCGATGCTGTGGCTAACAGTGGTGCGCCTGACGTGCGACTCCCAGGTCATCGGCCTGCTGGCCGTGCGCTCCCGGCGTTTCGACGCTCTGTTTACCACTGCGCTTGGCGCCGCCATGATGTGGCTGGCATGGTCGGTTGACGCGCTGGGGTCTTAAATGCCGGGGGTGGTGCCTAATGTGTAACCGCTTAACGCTGCCTGAGACGTTTGGTAGCGTTGCGGGGTATGTTCTGGAAAAAGAAGGAAAAATGGGCCAAAGAGCCCGAATACGAAGAGTTTTTTGATTTCCAACCCGACCCTGAGCAACTGCGCCAGGTGAACTTCCCGGGAGTGGAGACCAAGCAACACCCCGTTGACGTCGGGTTAGCGTTTTCCCTGATGATGCCGTTCGGTGAATCCGAGAAACCGCCGATGGACGCGCTGCCTGAGCCGCTCCGGAAAGACGGTCCCCGGGACGAAGCAAGCCTGCACGAGCAACTCTCCGGCGTGCTGGCTATCCAATGGGGGATTTCGCAGCATGAGGAGCTGATTGACATGCTGGAACACTTGCTGGATCCTCCGTCAGTTGATGACCATTTTTACCGCGTTTTCCGCCCCGCGCTGCAAGCGCTGATTCAGCTTCCCCAGGACGAACGAAAACAGGCGGTTCCGCAGATCAAACAGCAGGCTCTGGCGTCGGTGCAGATCAATCCGGAATTTCTTGAGGTAGCGAGTGAAAGCCTCGACGGCTGGCTGGACATCTACACGCAGCCCGGCAACACCAAGGTGCTGCCGCAACGCCTGCCGCGCACCGTGGTCAGCTGGGACACGGCACGCGCGGCGCGTCTTGCGCGTATCGGCTATCTCGTCGGCATGCTGAGCGCTGAGGAAGCAACCGCGTATTCGCAGCGTGCGCTCCAAATCACGCGGGACAATTGCACCGACTGGCGTGAGCACATCGACGGATTCATCCTGGGGCGTGTGAACTGGCTTGAGGAGGTCAACGACGAAGCGCTTGAACACCGTGACATGTTGGCCTTCCGCCTACGTCACCCGGAATCCGTGTGGGCGAAGTACCCGCTCCACGGCCGCTACTAGGCGCCCTGCTAAATGTCGTAAGCACCGTGGGCGACGGCCATGTCGCGTGCGGACGGCGTCTCTTCCGTCAGCGCGATGAAGTGCCGCAGAATGCGGTCCATCTGTCGTGCCTCTACCAGGAAGGCGTCGTGGCCGACGGGGGAGGACAGCTTCGACATAGCCAGCAGGTTGCCCAGGTTGCGGGAGATGTGTTCCTGCTGGTGGTAGGGGTACAAAATGTCCGTGTCCACGCCAACAATCATGGTTGGCACGGTTGAAGACGCCAGAGCCTTATTCAGCCCGCCGCGGCCGCGGCCGACATCGTGGCGGTTTAAGGCTTCGGTGAGGGTGACGTAGCAGGCGGCGTCGAAACGCTTGGTCAGCTTTGTGCCTTGGTGTTCGAGGTAGGACTGGACGGCGAACCGGTGATCGTCGGTACGAAAAGCCCCAAGGGGGTTTTCGCCGGGCTGGGCGCTGGTGCCGAAGCGCTCGTCGATCTCCATCTCGCCGCGGTAGGTCAGGTGCGCCACGCGTCGCGCAGCAGCAAGCCCCGCGTCGGGGGAGCGGCCGGTGCCGTGATAGTTGCCGCCCTGCCAGTCCGGGTCGTGCGTAATGGAGGTGATCTGCGCGGTTTGTATGCCAATCTGCCAGGCGCTCGCGCGCGCGGAGACCGCCAACACCAGCGCGTAGTCCACCTGCTCAGGAAACATCAGCGTCCACTCCAAAACGCGGGCGCCGCCCATGGATCCGCCAACGATGGCGTGTACGCGCGAGATGCCAAGCGTTTCAAAAAACGCCTGCTCCGCATGCACCATGTCGCGGATGGAGATTGCCGGGAAGCGAGAGCCCCACACCCCGCCGTCGGGGTGCTGGCTTGCGGGGCCGGTCGAGCCGTAGCAGGATCCCAGAGCATTCGTGCAGATCACGCACCATTTGTCCGTGTCTAGCGCCTTGCCTGGGCCGACGGCTTCGCTCCACCAGTCGGTGGCGTCAGAATCGCCGGTGAGTGCGTGCTCAACAACGATGATGTTGTTTTTGCCGTGGGGGTCTCCACGAAACTCGCCCCACCGCTGGTACGCAATCTGCACGTCAGCGATGACTGCGTCGGCTTCGGTGGTGACATCCCCGATGCCAACGGTTGAAATCTCGCCTTCCGGGCCGAGCATTTAGACCGCCGCGAAGCCGCGCTCGAGGTCCGCGATGATGTCTGCAACATCCTCGATACCCACCGACAAACGCACCGTTGCCTGCGAAATGCCAGCGCGCGCAAGGCCCGCAGCATCCGACTGGGAGTGCGTGGTGGAGGCCGGGTGGACAACCAGCGAGCGCACGTCACCAATATTGGCCACGTTGGAGTGCAGTTTCAGCGCGTCGATGAAACGCCAGGCCGCAGCGCGGTCCTCCGGATCACCCGCAACATCAAAACTGAGCACCGAGCCGGTGTAGGTCAGCCCCAGCTTCTCCTTCGTGGCCTTGTACGGGGAGTCATCCAGGCCGGCATAGTTGACCTTGGCTACCTTGTCGTGGCCGGCCAAAAACTCCGCCACCTTCTTCGCGTTCGCATTATGCTTCTCGACGCGCAACGCCAACGTATCAATACCCTGCAGCGCCACCCACGCGTTGAAGGGGGAAATCGCAGCACCCGTTTCACGCAGGATGCCAGCGCGGGCGCGAAGTGCGAACGCCGGGGCACCGAGGTCGGCGTACTTCAAGCCGTGGTACGCGGGGTCCGGGGTGGTAAACAGCGGGAAGACGTCCTTGCCGTCGCGCTGGACGGTCCAGTCGAACGTGCCGCCATCTACAATCGCGCCACCGATGGCCGCACCGTTGCCGGTGTAGAACTTCGTGGTGGACAACACCACAATGTCTGCACCCAGCTCAATCGGGCGTACCAGTGCGGCGGTGGCCATGGTGTTATCCACAATCAGCGGCACCTGGTTGTTGTGCGCGACATCCGCAATAGCCGGGATGTCCAGCACGTCTGCGATCGGGTTGCCGAAGGTTTCGCCGTAAAACGCCTTCGTGTTCGGTTGCACGGCGGCCTGCCAGCTTTCCGGGTCATCCGGGTTGTCTACAAACGTGAATGCAATGCCCAGCTTCGGCAGCGTGTGCTGGAACAAGGTTTCCGTGCCGCCGTAGAGGCGCGGAGAAGTGACAATGTGGTCGCCCGCCTGGGCAAGGGTAAGAATTGCCGCGGTTTCGGCAGCCATGCCGGAGCCGAAAGCGGTTGCCGCAACGCCGCCCTCAAGAGAAGCCAGGCGGTCTTCCAGCGCCTGCTGGGTCGGGTTGGTAATGCGGGTGTAGATCGGGCCCGCGTCCGAGAGGTTAAAACGGTTCTCCGCATGCTGTGCGTCGTCGAAAACATAGCTGGTGGTCATGTAAATCGGCTGGTTGCGGGCCGCGAAGTCTTGGTCCAGCTGCTGGCCGGCGTGGATAGCGCGGGTGCCAAAAGACCACTCGTTTGCGTTGGAATTGTCGTAGCTTTGCTTCGTTGTCATGCAGGACAATGTAGCCCGCTTTGTCTGGCAATGTGTACCAAGCTGTCTGTCTTGCGAGTTGAGGGGGTGAATAAAAATCATGCGAATACGCCAGCTCGCGATAGTGCACCCTCCGTTCCCGAGACAGTCGATGTGGGCTGGGATACGTTAACTAGAACGCTTTGTCCGCCCGCCTTTATCGCGCCTGAGTTGAAAGAAGCCTCCGTGTCTGACCAGCCCGCCGATCACGTCCGTGAAGATATCCGAATCCTAGGCCGGGTGCTCGGCCGCGTGCTCGCTGAGCAGGAGGGTCAGGAGATCTTCGACTTGGTCGAATCCACCCGCCGCACTGCCTTTGACATCGCCCACGGGGATGCCGCCCCGGAGGACCTGCTCGCAGTCTTTCGTGACATGGATATCACCAAGATGAACCTGGTTGCCCGCGCGTTTAGCCACTTTGCGCTGCTGACCAACCTGGTTGAGGACCTCGACGATGAGAAGGCGGCCGCGCCCGTTTCGCTGCGCACCAGCTTCGCACACCTAAAAGATAGCGGGGTAGACGCCGACAAGGTTGCCGAACTTATCGCCGGAGCGCAGGTCTCCCCGGTGCTCACCGCGCACCCGACCGAGACCCGCCGCCGCACCGTTTTTGACACTCAGACGCACATCAAGCGCCTGCTGAGCGAATTCCACGCCGGCGCCGATCTGGTCGCCATCGAGCGCGAGATGGAACTGCGCATGACCCTGATGTGGCAGACCGCGCTCATCCGGATTGCGCGCCCGCGCCTGGAGGACGAAATCGACGTCGGCCTGCGCTACTACAAACTCTCTCTGCTCGAGCAGATCTCGGCGCTTAACCGCGCGATCCGCTACGAACTGCGCGATACCTTCGACCGGGACCTCGCCCTTACCCCCGTGATGCGCCCCGGCTCCTGGATCGGCGGCGACCACGACGGCAACCCTTACGTCAACGCCGAAACGCTCACCTACGCCACTCGCCAGGCCGCCGACACCGTGCTTGCCCACTATCTCGACGAATTAGGCGAGCTGGAGCGCGAGCTCTCCCTCTCTGACCGCTATTCCACCTGCTCGGCGGAGCTTTCCCAGCTTGCCGACGCCGCCAACAACACCGCCGAGTCCCGCGTCGATGAGCCCTATCGCCGCGCCATCTACGGCATCCGCCACCGCGTCGCCGCCACCCGCGACGTACTTGCCGGCTCGGTGGCCGAGGGCTCGCCCTATGCGGATCCCGGCGAGCTGCTCGCCGATCTGGACGTGATCGACGCCTCCCTGCGTGCCCACGGCGGCGCCATCATCGCCGACGACCGACTGAACCGCCTGCGCTCGGCGGTGACCACCTTCGGCTTCCATCTCTACACGCTCGACCTGCGCCAAAATTCCGAATCCTTCGAGAAGGTCGTTGCCGAGGTGCTTAGCGTCGCCGTTGTGTGCGAGGACTACGCCGCGCTTGCGGAGGAAAAGCGCGTGGAGGTGCTCGTCGAGGAGCTGCGCACCCCACGCCCGCTGCTGCGCGCCGAGGCGCAGCTTAGCGACGACACGCGCAAGGAAATGGGCATCCTCACCGCCGCCGCACGCGCCGTCCGCGACCTAGGCCAAGGCGCGATCGCGCAGTGCATCATCGCCATGACCGGGACCGTTTCCGACATCCTGGAGCCCATGGTCTTGCTCAAGGAGGTCGGCCTGGGCAGCGTCAACGTCGTCCCGCTGTTTGAGACCATCGAGGACCTCGCGCACGGTGCCCGCATCCTCGAAGACCTCTGGTCACTGCCGTTCTACCGCGAACACCTGCGCGCCCGCGGCGACGTCCAGGAGGTCATGCTCGGCTACTCCGACTCCAACAAGGACGGCGGTTACCTGCAGGCCAACTGGGCGCTTTACGACGCCGAACTCGCCCTCGTCGAACTCTGCAACCGCCACGGCGTCCGCCTTCGGCTCGCGCACGGCCGCGGCGGGGCAGTCGGCCGTGGTGGTGGGCCCACCTACGACGCCATCCTCGCCCAACCCAAGGGCGCCGTCGATGGCTCGATTCGCATCACCGAGCAGGGCGAGATCATCTCCGCCAAGTACGGCTCGCCAGAGACTGCGCGCCGCCACCTCGAGGCCTTCGTCGCCGGCACGCTCGAGGCCTCCCTGCTGGACACGGAGCCGATCGCCGACCCGACCCGCGCCTACGAGATCATGCGCACCCTTGCCGCCTACTCCGGCGAAAAGTACAACGAACTCATCGGCGACCCCGGCTTCATCGACTACTTCACCCAATCCACCCCGCTGCATGAGATCGGCGAGCTCAACCTCGGCTCCCGCCCGGCGTCGCGCAAACAAACCACCGCGATCTCCGATCTGCGCGCCATCCCCTGGGTCCTGTCCTGGGCGCAGTCGCGCACCAACGTGCCGGGCTGGTTCGGCGTCGGCACCGCAGTCGAGCGCTGGGCAGGCGAAAGCGAAGAGCGCTGGGAGGACCTGCGCGAGCTCTACCGTGACTGGCCCTTCTTCCGCTCCGTACTGTCCAACATGGCTCAAGTCATGGCTAAGGCGGAGCTGTCGCTGGCCCGCCTCTATGCCGACCTGGTGGAAGACCGCGAGGTGGCCGAGCGCATCTACACACTCATCGCCGAAGAATTCGAGCGCACCAAGCAGGTCTACTTCCGCATCACCGGGCACACCGACCTGGTTGCTGAGAACCAGCGTCAGGCCCGTTCGCTGAAGCGCCGCTACCCCTACCTGCTGCCGCTCAACGCTGTGCAGCTCGAGCTGTTGCGCCGCTACCGCGCCGGCGACGAGACCTTCCTCGTGTCCAAGACGATCCAGGTCACCATGAACGGGCTGGCCACAGCGCTGCGCAACGCGGGGTAGGTTTCTGCGACTGGGGCGCTGGGTAGATGCCTTGCAACCCGCTTCAGAAGCAAGAAAGAGGCAAGAAAACGTTTCTCCAGGTAGGAGCGTTTTTGGGGCGGTTTTCGGGCTGTTTAGGCACCTTTTCCCGGTTACGAAGCAAGAAACCTACTCGGCCCAGAAAGGGACATAGCGGCGGTTGCGAGTTCCCGCGTTCGGGTCGTGGAGCCGGATGAGGCCTTCATCCACCGTGGCGTTAATGAGACGGGTCGCCTGGGCGGTCTGCGTATCCCTGAGACCGAAGCGACTTCGCACCGATGCATTCGTGACGGCGCGATTATCCAGAAAGCCAAGACACGCATGCTGGTAAACAGCTTCGATCTTTTCATCTGTAGTCATCAGCTTGAACGGACGGTAGGCGCTCAGCGTGACGGTGGTTGTGCCATTTGATCGAATGAGCGCCGGCGGAAAGTGCTCTGCCTCCAGCGATGCAACGATCTTGTCCCAACCGCTTCCACGTTGCTCGACGAAGTGTGCCAGGCGAAGCGCTTCGCCGAGGCATGGATTGCGAGTTGTAGAAGCCGAGTCAATAAAACGCTGGGGATCGACCAACGGGGTTCCAGGGTTGGTCACTTCGACACGATCACTGAAAACTTCAACGGTTAAGTATTGACCGCGCTGCTCCAGGTCCTGGTGCATGAGCGCATTCGCAAACACTTCGCGAAATGCCACCGTAGGTAGCAGCGGGGTTTCAACTCGGCGTCCGCTTGAATCGATGGTCTCCCCACCAGGCCTCACTGTGTTCACCAAGGTGACAATCTTGCTAAACGACGTGGCGTATCCCTCGTCAAAGTCCCACTCCCGTTGCAGCTGTTTCCTCGACGTGTCGTCGAAATGCATCACGCGTGGGGCCAAGCCGGCGAGCTGTGGGAAGTCTTTGAGGGAGCGCGCGTACATCAGTGCGGACCAAGCGGGAATGCACCAGCCTGATTCGTGGGAATATGTAATCGCTTCTGCCGCTCGCATTGTGTCAATGAGAGCGCTGCCAACATTGTGTGGCAGTTCCGGCCGGTTGTTAAAGAAGGCGTCGGAGGAGAGAAGGTCGGTGATTTCTTCTGGTTCGAGGCCTTCCGCGGCATTGCTGGTTTCAAACTCGAACTGGTTGAGCTTTCTCCACAACTCGCGTTCGCGATCTGGAAAGTCCATCAGGTTCTTGGTGTAACTGCCCTGTCGGAAGTAACGGGTTCCGTCGTAAGCGTAAGGAGCCGAGAGTGCAGCGGGAACCCGGAGGAGTACCACAGTTTTGCCTTCGATTGTGACCGCCTCGAAGGAGAGTGTTGGCGTGGGGGAGACTACACGCTGCAGCCACGGGAAAAGGTCTTCGTTGCCCTTGCCTTTCGCGGTCTCCCATTGGAACGAAGTGCCCACGATTTCATGAGCGTCACTTACACCCCAGATCAGGTAGCCTGCTGGTTCATCATGAAGGCGTGCCGAGTTGCCCAGCGCACTCACGTATTTGGCGATTTCCGGGCCGGTCGTGGCGCTGCTTTCCTTAAACTCCAGCCAGGGGAGTTCCGCAGGCAAAGCGAGGAATCGTTTAATCCTGGCAATGAGTTGAGGCTCCGGCGTGGAATTAAGTGGCGACATGTCTCAAGTATCCCCCAGAAGCAAGAAAGAGGCAAGAAAACGTTTCCGCAGGCAGTGAAGGTTTTGTGGGTGTTCTGGGGTGGTTTTGGAACCATTTTCCGGTTACGAAGCAAGAAAACGGCCCCGGCCGCCGAGATCACAACCATGGGCGAGCTGCCGTCGCTACGCCGCGCCAGGAAAGCCCCAGGCTGGCCCGGCAAGGTGATGTATTATGAGGTAAATCACAAAATAGGGTTATCTGCTAGCGGTAAAATAAATCTGACCCCGATAATTGCGATATGGCGGAAGCCCCCGCCGCTGAACATCTACTGATGGGAGGGACCATGGAAATTCAGAATCGACATGGCTCTGCAGCTGTGGGGAAGTCTCAGTCAGAAAGAGGCTGCGTAAGCAGGAACGTCTGGTCACGTGCCACTGCTTCGCGCAAGAGGATTGACAATGAGCCCTTCTACCAACATTGCTAGAGCATGTCTTTCCTGAAATCAGGCCTATTGGCCGTGGGGATATTCGCCACGGCCATTCTGGCGACTACCGTGGCTTTCCTCGGCGTGACGCTCTACTCAACGATCGATGGTCACCTGGGTGAGTACGGGGTAGAGGTGGAATCAGATCGCACCGCTTCGGAGCGTGCGAGTTTCTATTCTGAGCTGGCTGACTTTGCGCGAAGCAATGACTTCGATATCGCGGTTAACTACTCGTCGCTCGCTGTCTCAGGTGGTGAGCAGCGAGTCTACTCATCTTCGCTTCCGCCTGACGGCGGTCGGGTGGAACGGCCGCGCTTTGAACGCGGGGAAGTTGACATACTTTATCCGCTGGAAGACTTTCCATACTCTGATCCGAGGCAACTTCTCCATATCAAAGGGTCTGCGACGGACGAGCAGCACTTGCTGCGGTGGTTAGATGAGCAGGGGCTTGAAGCGGTGCCTCTTACCAGGTATTTCACGGAGATCTTTGCATCTTCGACTATCCCTATTCTGCTGATCTTGTCTGTGCTCCTGTGCCTGGTTCTCAGCGCAGGCCATGTTCTTGCCCGCTCACGTGAGGTCGGTGTGCATCGACTGCTTGGACTCAGCGTCGCGGAAACGACCCGTATTGAAATTCAGCGGCAAAGATTTGCGCTTACGATCGTCTACCTCGGAGGTCCACTGCTTGTTGCTGGCCTTCTCTATGCCTACAACGGGTGGGCGGAGAGCTGGGTATTTTGGAGAATGTATTTCACGATCAGCGTGATTCTGTCTGTGTGTTTGCTCGTTGGTTACCTGGGCGGGCAGTTTCTGGTTCGCAGGACATCGATACCTCAATCCATCAAGGGCAAGATTCACGCGCGGCCAATTCTCTATTCCCTGACCGTCGTCCGCGGCGTGACCCTGGTTGCTGCGCTTAGTGTGGTTGCAACCTTGGTTGGGTTTTCTGCGGAACTCGAGGCGCGTCACCGCTTGCAGGGGGCGTGGGATGCGCACCGTGGGCCGCAAGAGTTGGCGTTAAACGCCAACACGGCCTTCGAAGACTGGTCAGATACAGAGACCGCAGCGCCATTCCGGGTTGCCGATAAAGCGGGAGACGTACTCCTCGTTGACCCTTATTGGATTACATGGCCCGTGCAATTGGAAGCACCAGTTCTATTAGTGAACCAGGAATTCGCGCGACAGGCGGGAGTGTCGATGTTGGATGGTGCTGTAGTGACGGTCTGCTCGCCGGGAGAGTTGTCTGTGCACTCGAGAAACGTGATAGAGAATTCGCTCGAGTTCGAGGCTGGCTATGCCAATGAACCAGCGCCCGACATAGAGTGGCGGGACGGTTGCAGCTTAGGCTCGGTATTCACCTATGACGTTAACTACCGTCCGCAAGTTGATAACCCGATTCTCGTCATCCTTCCGCGTGGCCTCGCCCCGTTGGGGGACCACAACTTGATGTCAAAGGTATCCCAGCAAGTCCTTCTCACTGCCTCCCCTGATGTGCCTTCGCAAATGTTGAAGGGTGCAACTGGGAATACGCTTGCTTTCTTCAGGCCGCGCGAGGACTCATGGCAGGCGAGCATTCGCACCGCCGAGCAGAATGTGGCTCTGTGGGGGCTGAATGGCTTTGCATCAGTCCTGCTTGTGTCGGTCTTGGTCGGAGCCACGGTCCTTACTTTTCGTGTTACTTACCGGCGCAAAATCCACGTTGCCTATGTTTGTGGGCGAAGCCCTTGGTGGGTTGCAAAAGAAGCAGTAGCTTTCGAAGTTGCATTTTTCCTAGCCATGATTGGTTGGCTGCTTTATAAGGTCCGCGATCATTGGATTCAAGCCGAGAGCCGCGTACCGTCAACCTGGAGTATCGGGTTTGAAAATCAATGGACACCATCCACCATTTTCGCAGTATTAGGTTTCGGCGCAGTATGGTTCGTGGTTTCTGTGGGGTTGATGCACAAAGCTGCGTCGCAGTGGGATGCTAGAGGAGGTGCGGAACCGCAATGACAATTCAGGTAAACGAAGTATCCTGCGCATTTGGCGAGCGGACGATTTTGCAAGCTTTCACAGCCACGTTTAGGGCAGGTCGAATCACGGCGCTTACGGGGCCCTCCGGCAGCGGCAAAACAACCTTACTCAATATGTTAGGTGGGCTGACTACGCCGGATTCGGGGACGATCGAGTTCGAGGGGCTCGACATCGCATCTATGAATTCGCGCGCACGTCGCAAATTTCGGCGAGCAAACGTCGGATATCTGTTTCAGGACTACGGTTTGGTCTCCGATCTTTCTGTAATCGACAACATCAAGATCGCTGTTCCTCGCATCTCCCGCGAAACAATGGAAGCGGCCTTGAATGAAGTCGGGCTTGGCGGATCCGAAAAGCGAACGGTGAGCGAACTTTCTGGTGGTGAACAACAACGCATCGCTTTGGCAAGGCTCATTCTCGCGCAGCCGAAAATAGTGTTAGCGGATGAGCCAACCGGGGCCCTCGATGAAGCAAACGCGCAACTCGTCCTTAAACATCTACGCCATTTTGCTCAGGAAGGCGCAGTAGTCGTCGTAGCCACCCATTCTGCGTTTATTTCCAATAATTCAGACGAGGTAGTGGAGCTCTGATGTAGCGGAAAAATATATCTGGGATCGAGCGTCACCCCTGTATTTTCGGGATGCGCAGTCTTTCGGTGACGCGTAGACAGAACCCAGCGCTTACGGGCGGGGTGGCGGTTGGGGATGGAAGGCGAGACTGGGATGATCAACGTGGTTGTCTCGGTCGGGCACTGTTAGGACCACAGCGTTTCCCAGCCGACTAACGCCGGTGGCGAGACCTTCCCCGTGTCCAAGACGATCCAGGACACCATGAACGGGCTCGTCATCGCCCTGCGCAACGCCTGGGAGGTTGTCGTTCGACGCCTCGGAGCCGGAGAGGCGGATCTGTCGATTCGGGGTAGTTGGTACCGTGAGTCCG
>NZ_KV786260.1 GCF_001806875.1 Corynebacterium sp. HMSC29G08 | reverse complement strand
TCACCACGGTGTTACTAAATGCACGCGCGCAACAACCACGTCGGCGTCCTACGACGGGGAAGGCAATAAGGTTGCTACGACCAATGAGATTGGGGCAACATCGACGGCGGAGTACACGGTTTTTGATAAGCCTGTTGTTTTTGTTGACCCGACTGGTGCGGTTACCCGAGTTGAGTACAACACGCAGATGCAGCCGGTGCGCCTGATCAACGGCGATGATCGCGTATGGACGTACTCTTATGATCTAGACGGCATGTTGTGCGGTGAGTGTGACTATAACCAAATTGTCACGACAACGCAGCGCAGTGTGGACGGGTCGGTGGTGACAACGACGTCTCCTGCCGGGACAACGACGTATACGTTTCATACTGATGGGCGTAGCCACACGATTGCTGATTCGCTTGGTGTCACGACGTATCACTATGACGATTATGGCAGGCTGGGGCGGGTGGTCGGCCCGCAGGCAACGATTGTCTACCAGCGTGATGAGTTTGGGCGTGGCGTGGCTGAGACGGTGGTATTGCCAAGTGGTGAATCAACAACCTATGCCACCCAAGTTGCAGATACGTCGGGGCGTATCAGTGAAGAAACGCTCACGCTTTGTTTCGGGGATGCGTTTTCTACTCGTTTCCATTTTGATCACGCCGGGCAGATCAACGCGACCACCCATGTGCATACTCCAGCTGATCGGGAATTTTCTTACGGTCTTGCTGAGGTTGACTATGCAGTTGATCAACGTGGGATGCGCAACAGGGTCTCTACTGGGGCGCTTGTTCGCAGCCTGGCTAGTGATATCCGAGGCCGGGTTACAGGTGATAGCCTAAGCGCGTTGGATAGTGACAGTCCCACCGGCTTGCGAACGCTAAGTTCACGGCTTTTCACGTGGCGTGATGACAGTGCATTGCAATCAGTGACTGACTTCCTGCGTGGGGTAGCTCGCTTTGATTTAGATCTCATCGGGCGTGCTACCGCAGTGCGTCGTAGCGTGGATCCGAATAATCCACCGCATGTAGCCGGTTTTGGTGATGAGGCATACGAATTTTCAACTGCTGGTGTACTCAACGCCATCGACGTGGCGACAACTTCACCGGCAACACGTGAGCATCACATGCCGTGGGCACCACGGCCTGGTGATGGTGTCGCTGCGCCACGTGGAGTGAAAGCGGATGCGCGCATCGAATTCGACGGGACTATGCCCACCCGGGTGGGGCGTACCACCTACACTTACGATGCTGCGGGGCGTGTAGTGCAAACAGTGACTACACGGGTCAGTAAAAAGCCGCTTGTACACCATTTTTACTACGGCACTGGTGAACAACCCATTGGGTTTGAAACCTCGGATGAACCTGATGTTGGATACCGCTATAGCTATGATCCTTATGGGCGGCGAGTGGCTAAGGAAAAGCTTGTAAAAGCCACAGGTGAAGTGCTGAGCCGTACGGTGTTTAGCTACTGCGGCAACCAATTAAGCGCCCAACAAGTCAGCTACGCAAACGACGGTAGTGTTGGTGCAGGCTACGTATGGACAACAGATCCGGCCACAGGCGAGGTCATCGGCCAAATTTCCTTAACAGCAAGTGATAGGGCTAATCGCGCACAGCCGGTGAAAGTTGACGCGACGTTCATGTTTGTCATGACTGATCTTGCTGGCAGTCCGCAAGAAATCGTTGATCCTGTCGATGGAGCAATCGTCGGATATTCAACACAGACGCTTTATGGTGTGCGTCGTTGGCATGGTGAATGCACCTCGCCGCTGCTTTTTGCTGGCCAGTATCTCGATGATGAATCGGGGTGGGCGTATAACCGATTCCGCTACTACCAGCCGGATGCGGGGATCTATAACGCTCAAGATCCACTTGGTGTCACACCTCGTGTGGCCTCTGCCCAAGGTTATGTGGATCATGCTGCGCATTGGGTTGATTGTTTCGGGCTCG
Source organism: Corynebacterium sp. HMSC29G08 (assembly GCF_001806875.1). Classification (GTDB taxonomy): domain Bacteria; phylum Actinomycetota; class Actinomycetes; order Mycobacteriales; family Mycobacteriaceae; genus Corynebacterium. The sequence goes on along the minus strand of NZ_KV786260.1, from coordinate 69,267 downwards.
AAAGCCACGTAAAGATTGAAAAGTTTGGTGAGCTTACCACCACGTTAAAGACAGATGCTGGTGAGATCACCATAAAGATGGTCGCCTACAACGCAGGCCAAGGCCATCACACCCCGATGAAAGCCCTGATCATCGGAGCAGAAAATGCAACAGCACTCCAAAACGGTGCGCCAGCGATTCCAATCGCAGAACTAGAAAAACTGAACGCATTACCCAAATTTAAGGGGATGACCGGTGCACAAATTCATAAGAAAATTACAGATGCGCAGCATGAAGCTTTCCTCAGCGCGGATCGTAGCCGTATTAAGACCTGGGACGATGCAAGAGAGCTTGATCTTGAGGCTCATGATGCGGCTCAAATACCGCGAGCTTTCTCTGAACCGTGGATTGATGCCGGAATCGAATACTATACAAACAACGGAATCGATAAACCCACTAATTTTCCTTGGAAGGGCCGCATTGGATAACACAGTGAATCGGGATGAGATCCTTGACCGTATTTTTCGGTTTTATGCGCGCATGTACGACGCGGCCTATGAGTGTATTGAGGAGTTTGCTGCACAGTACGCTGACTCTGGGGTGTTTGATCTTGAGTCGCCTGGGTGGCAGGAGTATGTCGGTGAGCTTGCGTTAGCGACCTTGTTTAGCTCGGCGTTCGCGTTTAACCAGGCTGAGGATGAGCTGGGGCCCACGGGTTTGAAGTATCTCTTTGAAACTGAAGACGGGGTGTTGACTGGCCTCGATGATGAGCTCGACCCGATTTACGGGTGGGTAAGTTCGGTCAATGTTGATGGACCGACGATTGCACCGTATGTCAATCATTCATTGCCTAGAAACGATTCCCGGATTTAACTGCAGTGAGGTGATTTCTATGACTGATATAGCAAAGCTTTCCATTCCAACGCTGGCCTATTTATACGACGCTATCCACTACGACGTGGAGAAGGGTTCGCGTTTGCATGCCGAATCCGGGGCTGTGTATCCGGAGGCGCCGGGATTTGATGAGGTGCATCGACGCCTTGCGCTGGAGTTAACAAAGCTAACTCCACTCTTGTTTGCGCAAAGTGAGCATGAGCCGACGGGGTTGAAGTACTACATTGCTGATGGTGAAGTGATGTATCGCGATATTGATGCACGCTTTGGTTCTCTTGCTGACATGATTGACGTGCCAGACTCAATACTTGCAGGACACACTCACGAAGCGCTGCCTGATCCGAATGTTGCGATCCCCGCGTTTACACCAGCGGAGAAGCGACGGATACCTGCTGATACTCCTCCGCCACGGGAAACTGTGCTTGAGCTTGTTAAAGATAATGAGCAGGGCTGGAGTCCAGTTGTTGGCCAGCTATGTCTGATTCATACCTCGTTGGGGTTTGTTCCTGCTGGTGTTGTTGCCGACTCGGTCGACGGAGGCGTTGGCTTCAAGGTGCATGTTTATCGTTGTTTGTTGGATTCGGCGACAGATACGTCGTTCTATGCCCTTGTGGGACGCAATGAACTATTGCTGCCACCGGTGACTTTGTCGAAATCTGAGTGCAGATCTCGTGGATCAGTCAGATTAATCCAAGATGCTGACGCACCGCGGCCTGTGCCGCTGGAGGCTTATTATGTGAACCGTTTAGCGCAGGATTGGGATCCGGAGCATCGTTGGTTTGCTCAGTGTTGTTCTGGTGTGACTCGGCTTGATGGAACGGTAAAAATCAGCCCCACCAGCCGAGAGGAGATTGCGGTGACTGATGCAAACGATAGTTTCTACCGCAAACTCAATGAGGGTGAAGAATTCCAGGACAAGCTGATATCCAGCGGGATGACTGTTTTCCCGCGTGTGTTGGAGTTTGCGCTTGAAGACTCGTTGAGTTTTTACAACCTTATTGACACCCCACGCCCAGACAAAGCACGACTATAGGCCACTGCTTGAAGACAGCCCTGATTCCAACCGCGTGGAGTCGGGGAAAGGTAACCATCTCCATGCCTAGGAAGGTGTATTCGAAGTAGCTTCAAGCGCGACGCGGTCGCAATGTATGAAAACGATCCAGATGTCGCGCTCAATGACGCGGCCGAGGATTTAGGGATCAACCGCACTACGCTTCACAAGTGGGTGGACAAATACAGCACCGGTGCAAAGACCAAGCAGCTTACAGATGCAGAAAAGATACGCCAGCTGCAGCGGGAAAACGCTCAGCTGGAAGAAGAATGCGATATTTTGCGCAAGGCGGTCAAATACTTCACGGAACAGACAAAGAAGTGATCCGCTTCCAGTTTGTTGATGAGCACCACGCCGTGTACTCGGTCTAGTAGGAACGCTTGAGTGGGAGGGGGGCAATGGGACGTCGTGAAGCAGAAGGCCCCTAGCGGGAACCGAAGCTGCGGCGCGTGTGCCAGGGTGCGCTACACTCGCTTGCATGTCTGCGCCTCAACTCGCCGAACTGCTCAGTAGCCGCTACGGCTTTACGTTTCCCGCCAACCGTATTGTGGAGACCGGCCGCACCGAAGGCTCCACACTCTATGAGGCGAGCAACGAGGACGGCGCCGCAATCCAGCTTGAACTATTTGATAATGCGGAGGTGCGCGGCATCGGTGGCGACGTGGACTCGCTCGACGCTGAGCTGGCCAAGATCGCAGCACCCGGCGCATTTCGCCCCAGGCACGCCGGCGTGACTGAGGACGGCCGCTTTTACGTCCTGCGCGAAGCAACCGTAGGAACACCGCTGCGTGACCTGATTCTAGAGAAGCACGAGGCGGGCCAGACCTTCACCAACGAAGAAGCGCGCGACCTGCTGACTGCTGCCGCCGAGGCCGTTGACGCCTACAACGCCGCCGGCTACCCGAGCTTTTTGGCGCGTTCCATTAACACTGACCAGCTGCTGGTGCTGCCGTCGTGGTCTAAGGTGCCGGTCAAGCTTGCGCTTGTGGGGCCGAGCGTTGACCTGGCAGCCACCGAGGACAACCTGCACGATTTTTGGAACGTGGTCGCCCAGGTGACCAGCCAGCCGGTGGATGAGCAGGCGGCGGCTCGCCACGCCACCGCGGCGGGCTACTTGCAGGAGGTCACCTCGGCTGAGAAGCCCGAATCCTCTGAGTTGCCGGCGGAGGCTTCCGCTGCGGTGGCGCCGCGCCCGCAGGATGGCTACCGCAAGCCGCCGGAGCCGTACCCGTCTGGTGGTGTAGCGCCTGCCGGTGCGGCGAGGGTGAAGCGTAACCCGTGGCCGTGGGTCATCGGCGCGCTGGCGGCGGCACTTGTGGTCATGCTGGTGGCGTGGTTTGTTACCACGCAGCGTGGGCAGGAGTGGAGCGTGGCGGAGCAGGAGATTGCGCAGGCGTACCCGGGCGTTGTGTCAAAGAAAGGCGGCAAGCGTGGCTGGCAGGGCCTAGAGTGCGAGTCTGCCGCACCGGATGCCGGCCAGGAGGCGAAGATCCGCTGCGCGGGTGAGGAGCTGGGGGTTTCGGTGGCGAAGTACCCGACCCAGACTGCGCGCGACCAGGAGTTGCCGGGCGAGGAGTACGCCACCGTGCTGGGCTCTGGTGAGTGCATGATTGCGGACTATGAGATTCCGGAGGCCTACCCGCAGGCGTTTGCGATGGCGCCGTACGACAAGGGTCAATTCCTGCTCATCGTGAATGGTTACCAGGCAGAAGACATGCGGCTGGATCTGCCGGTGTGTGAGTAATCGTTGTGGGCGACTAGCATGGTCATCCGTGACTAAGCAGACGACTTCGCAACCAGGAAACGGCCAGGACCTTTCAGAGCAGCAGCGCATTCGCCGCGCCAAGCGCCAGAAGCTGATTGATGAGGGCCGCGAGGCCTACCCCGTTGAGGTGCAGCGCACCACCAGCTTGCGTGATTTGCGCGCGAAGTACCAGGTTGTGCCCGAAGGCGAAGGCGACGGTGCGACTTGCCTGGAGGCTGGCCAAGAGACCCAGGACGTGGTGTCGGTTGCTGGCCGCGTCATGTTCCAGCGCAACACTGGCAAGCTGTGCTTTGCCACCCTGCAGGAGGGCGACGGTACGCAGCTGCAGGTCATGCTGTCGCTTGCAGAGGTCGGCGAGGAGGCACTGGCCAGCTGGAAAGCAGATACGGACCTGGGCGACATTGTTTCAGTAACCGGACGCGTTATTGCTTCCCGGCGTGGTGAGCTCTCCGTACAAGCCCAGTCGTGGCACATGGCGTCGAAGGCGCTTCGCCCGCTGCCGGTGGCTTTTGCGGACATGAACGAAGAGCAGCGTGTGCGCCACCGCTACACGGACCTGATCATGCGTGACGCTGCCCGCAACAACGCCATGACCCGTATCAAGGTCATTGCTGCTGTGCGTAAGTTCCTCACCGGCCATGACTTTGTTGAGGTGGAGACGCCGATGCTGCAGACGCTGCACGGCGGCGCGGCCGCGCGTCCGTTCATTACGCGTTCCAACGCATTGGACATGGACCTCTACCTGCGTATCGCGCCGGAGCTGTACCTGAAGCGTTGCGTTGTCGGTGGCATTGAGCGCGTGTTTGAGCTCAACCGCAACTTCCGCAACGAGGGCATTGACTCTTCGCACTCGCCGGAGTTCACCATGCTGGAGACTTACCAGGCGTGGGGCACCTACAAGGACGGCGCGAAGACCATGAAGGAGCTTGTGCAGTTCTGTGCGCAGGAGGTCTTTGGCTCCACGACGGTCACGCTTGCCGACGGCACCTCCTACGACCTCGGCGGCGAGTGGAAGGTCATGGAAATGTACCCTTCGCTCAACGAGGCGCTGCAGCGTAAGTTCCCGGGCCAGCCTGAGGTGACTGTGGATTCCTCCGTTGATCAGCTCACGGGCATTGCTGAGGTTATTGGTCTGAAGGTGCCGAAGGACGAGGGCTGGCTGCACGGCAAGCTTGTTGAGGAAATCTGGGAGCACCTCTGCTCCGACCAGCTCTACGAGCCGACCTTTGTCATCAACTTCCCGGTGGAGACCTCGCCGTTGACTCGTGACCACCGTGAGCAGCGCGGTGTGACCGAGAAGTTCGACCTCTACGTCCGTGGCTTCGAGCTGGCGACCGGCTACTCTGAGCTCGTTGACCCGGTGATCCAGCGTGAGCGTTTTGAGGACCAGGCCCGACTTGCCGCCCACGGCGATGAAGAGGCCATGGTGCTTGATGAGAATTTCTTGGCTGCCATGGAGCAGGGCATGCCGCCGACCGCCGGCTGCGGCATGGGTGTGGACCGCCTGCTGATGGCCTTGACTGGCCTGGGCATTCGCGAGACCGTGCTCTTCCCGCTGGTTAAGCCGGAAGCCAACTAGGTTCTGCCGGGGCTGTGCCCAGGCTTGAGCCGAGCCGCCCGGGGCGTTGGGGGGGGAAGTTGTCGAAAAGCGTTATCTGCTAGGAGTTAGACAATCCTTCCTAGCAGATAACGCTTTTTCGCCTTCTGGAAGCGAGTGGCCACCTGCGGAAATGCCCGGCCCAAAACTTTATCTGCTAGTAGGTAAGGGGATCCTTCCTAGCAGACATTGCAAATGAGGCTGGCTTGCGTGGGTTAGGATTCGCGCATGCGCTCTCACAGGATCTTTACGCTCATCACTGCCGCTGGGCTGACTGCCGGCCTGGTGGCATGCACGCCTACAGCAGTGCGGGAGATCGCGGAGCCGACCCCGCTGTTCACCTCGGTGGAAGCTGCGCCTAGGGAAACGCCGACATCCCCGCCGGTGTGCGACAACGCGCTGCTTCCCACCAACTCGGTGGGCATGCAGCACAAGTTCTTCGACTGCGAGGGTGGCTTCGCGTATGCGGGTGTGCCGTCGTCAGATGAGTTCAGCTTCCTGCAGTGGGATGGCAGCCAGTGGGGGCCTTTGCTTGCCGACGGCCACGTCACCGACACCAAATGGGGCGAAGCCCCCTGCTGGGACACTGCACACATGCGCGACATTGGGGTGCCGGAGACCATTTTGGTGAAGATGCGCAAGTGCCCAACGGGTAAGACCGGGTTTGATGAGTATGTTGAGACGGCGCCGAAGGGGGACCCGTCGAGCCCGTACATCACGGTGGTCAATCTTGGTGAGGCCGGTGAGGCCGCCAGCTACCCCGCCTGCGATGGCCGCAACATTCTGATCTTGGATTCGGTGATTGATAATGAGCCGGATACCGCACACAAGATTGCAAGGCAGGTGTTGGCGGCGCACCCGTCGGGTAGGAGTGTGAAGTTTACGGTGCCGGGGCGGTGTGCGTCGTTACGCGGGCAGCTCGAAGGTGATGACATTTACCCGGTGTATCTGGATTTTTTGTCCGATGTTGATGGGATGTGTCGGGCGAAGGCGCAGTACGGTGGTAATGGTCGCGTGCTGGTTGACCGTGCTGAGTATTTTGATCCCTGCTAGGGATGAACCGTGAGGATTGGATGATGGCCCACTACAACCTGTATGACTCGCTTCGCCTTGATCGGGCGAAGGACGCGGCCGCGTTGGCCCAGGAGATTGACCAGCGGATTCAGGCTGGCAGCACGCGGAACCCGGGCGGGTTGGAGGAACTGCAGGTGGCGCGTGCGGTGCTGGGGGATCCTTATCGACGTTCAGCCTACGACCAACGCTTGAACGACCCGAATGCGCCGGCGATGACGCCGGATTCTTTGCGTCAGTTGGCCCACACGAATTTGGGCGGGGGCAATGCTTCGGGCATGACTTCGGGCAATGCTTCGGGCATGGATGCAGGCATGACCGCGGAGAAACCTGCGGAGGCTGCGCCGTTGACGGGTCGGCCGTATCAGTATGGGCCGAGTAGGCAGACGTCGTCGCTCCCGCAGCAGCACCACTCAACCGAGCCGATTCCGAAAGTGGAGGAAGGCCAAGAGTCTGACAAAAAGAAGCGCACGGTGTGGCCGATCGCTGCCGCGGCGGTGGCGCTAGTGGCACTTGTGGGTGGCGGGCTGTGGTGGTTCGCTGGCCAAGGCACAGGTCCAAACGCTACGCAGGGCACGGCCTGGGAGCAGCCGTATGCGATGGTGGCGGAGGATTTTCCGAACATCATCGCTGCCAACGATGGCGGCCGCGGCATCGACGGGTTGCCGTGCACCGCGCGTGAATACGGCAATGATGAGACGGCGAAGATCCGCTGTGTCGATGACAAGGTTGGCATCACCGTAATCCAGTACGACACGGAAGCAGCCCGCGAGGCAGCCATCCCGCCTAGCGAGTCAGTAGAGCACTACGGCAACGAGGTTTGCGAGTTCACTTCCGCGAAAATCCCCGGCCAGGACACCGAGACGTACTACATGGCGCCGAACAGCCACTGGAGCAACTACCTGATCCTGGTCAACGGCGATAGTGCGGCGAACCTGCGCATGCGCCTGCCCATCTGCTAGCGGCCGAGAGAAACTATGGTTACTTTGCGCGGCATCAGTGTTTGTCCGGGGTTTGTAACGGCGCCGGTTGTGGGGGTGGGGCGTCCGGTGGGCGTCGATAAGCAAGAGGCTCCCTCGACGGATCCGACAGCCGACGGCCAGCAGATCCGCGAAACGCTGGATGCGGTTGCTGCGTCGGTGAGGGCTGCGGGCGATGGGCCGCACAAGAGCATGCTCGAGGCCACGGCTTCTTTGGCTACTGATCGGGCGCTGATCAAGGCGATTGACAAGGAGCTGGCGCGCGGCGCGGGGCGAACTACCGCGGTGGCCAATGCCGTGGAGGTGTATGCGGAAAAGCTGCGTAATCTGGGCGGGTACTTCGCGGAGCGGGTGGTGGATCTCTATGACATTCGAGATCGCGCGATCGCGCGGCTGCGCGGCCTGCCGGAGCCGGGGGTGCCGCAGCTTGAGCGCCCGAGCATCATTGTGGCGCACGATTTGGCGCCGGCGCAGACAGCCTCGCTGGATCCGGCGCTGGTCGCGGGCATTGTCACGGAGGCGGGTGGGCCGACATCGCATACGGCGATCCTCGCGGCGCAGCTCGGGATTCCTGCGGTGGTGCAGGTCAGGGGCATTTTGCTTAGCGACGCCCACCGCATCTCCCTCCACGCCACCACCGGTGAAGTGCACGTCAACCCCACGCCCGAGGAGGTGGCTGGCTTGGAGTTGGCCGTGCGAGAGGCTGGCGCAGGCGCTGGTACTGGCGCTGGTGCTGGCGCTGTGGCTGAAGCTGGCGCTGGGGCAGGCGCTGGCGCTGGCCGGACCAGCGACGGCTACCCGGTGAAACTGCTGGCCAACATCGGCAGTGCCGCCGAGATGGACGCCTTGGCTGCGGAAAGTTTGGCTGCGGAGGGCGTTGGTTTGTTCCGGACGGAGTTTCTGTTCTTGGACCGTGATGACGCGCCGGGGGTCAAGGAGCAGACAGATCAGTATGTTTTAGCGCTGCGGGCAGCGGCCGGACGCAGGGTGGTGGTGCGCACGCTGGACGCGGGGGCGGATAAACCGCTGCGATTCGTGCCTGCACAGGAGGAGGAAAACCCGGCGCTGGGACTGCGGGGGATCCGCATGTTGCAGCGGTACCCAGAGCTGTTGGAGACGCAGCTTGAAGCGCTTGCGAACGCCGCCGGGCAGGTCCCGGACTCGGAGCTGTGGGTGATGGCGCCGATGGTGGTGTCGGCAGATGAGGCGCGCTGGTTCGCGCGGCGCGCCCGTGCTCACGGGCTGAAAAACGTGGGCGTGATGATTGAAACCCCGGCGGCCGCGATCATGGCGCAAGAGATCCTGGAGGAGGTGGATTTCGCCTCCATTGGCACGAATGACCTGGCGCAATACGTGATGGCAGCCGACAGGATGCACGGGGATTTAGGTGCGTTGCAGGACCCGTGGCAGCCGGCGGTGCTGGGGATGGTTCGGATGGTGGCACAGGTGGGCGTCGTGAAGGGTAAGCCCATCGGGGTGTGTGGTGAGGCCGCGGGCGATCCGAGGCTGGCGCAGGTGTTGGTAGGGATGGGGGTTAGCTCGCTGTCCATGGCCGCCGTGAAGATTCCGGCGGTGCAGGCTGCGCTGGGTAGCAGCAGCTTGGAGGAGTGCCGGCAGGCAGCGCAGGAGTATGCCCGCTAGGGACGGCGTTGAATAAAAACCTGCCGCATACTTTCAGAACGAACAAAACGGTCTAGGGTTGCCTTCTAGAAACTGAACCAAGCTGTTCATTATGAAAGGATTGACCATGTCAGAAGCCGCGCTTCCCATCATCTCCTACGCAAAGCTTGCGGCCGGAGATGTAGAAGAAATAGATCGACTACGCCAAGTTACTCACAAGATCGGGTTTTTCTACCTCACGGACCACGGTGTGGACGAGAAGCTTCGCAACACCGTAATTGCCAAGTCCAAAGAATTCTTCGCACTGCCACTGGAGCAGAAGAACGAGATTTCCAACCTGAACAACCGCCACTACCGCGGCTACTCCAGCCTCGGCGATGAGCGCACGCAAAACAAGGTGGACTGGCGCGAGCAACTGGATTACTCCTTCGACCTGCCCGCGCACGACGAGGCTGAGTACGCACAGCGCCCGTGGCGCGTGGTTGAGGGGCCGAACCCGTGGCCAGCCCAGGTGCCGGAGCTGAAGGACGCTGTCAACGGGTACATCCAGCACCTCACGGGGATCTCACAAAACATTATCCGCGCGTGGTCGAAAGCGCTTGGCCAGGACGAAGGCGTGTTTGATGAGCAGTTTGCACACCCGTTCCCGCTGCTGAAACTGGTGCGTTACCCCGCGGTTGAGCATAACGAGGCCACCCAGGGCGTTGGCGCCCATAAGGATTCGGGAGTGATCACGCTGCTCTACATTGAGCCAGATTCTTCTGGGCTTCAGGTGGAGACGGACAACGGTTGGATCGATGTCCAGCCCATTGTAAACACGTACGTGGTCAATATTGGTGAGCTGCTGGAAAGCGCCACCGATGGCTACCTCGTGGCCACGCGCCACCGCGTGCTGCCTACGGCGAAGGGTTCGGAGCGTTACTCCTTCCCGTTTTTCCTCACCCCGAATCTGGATACGACGCTGCCCACGCTTGAGCTGCCGGAGGCCTACCGTGCGGAGTCGCGGGGTGTTGGCCAGGACATGCAGGGGCAGCAGATTTATGGAAACTCGGGTCTCAACACCCTGAAGTCCCGCATTCGTGCGCACCCCGAGACCACAGCGAAATTCAACCAATCTATTGCTGATCAATTCCAGGAGCTGTAAATGAGCCTTCTTGCTTTTCGACGCCCCATCGCAACCGCCCTCGCCACCACCGCCATTATCTTCACCACCGCCGCCTGCGGGTCTTCGCCCTCTGCCTCAACCGATGCAACTGGTGACAGTGCGCCCGTTGATGCAGCTGCCCCGCTGACGATTCTTGCCTCCCCTGTGCCGCACCTGGAGATTCTGGAACACCTGGACGAGATCAATGACTCGTTCACGTTGGACATAAAAACCGTCACGGATGTGTCGGCGGCGAATATGGCCGTCGCTGATGGTTCGGTGGATGCGAACTTCTTCCAGCATGTGCCGTACCTGCGTGACTGGGAGGCCCAGACCGGCAAGCAGCTGGTCAATTTGGCCAGTGTGCACTTGGAGCCGACGTCGATGTACTCGGAGAAGATCACCTCTGCGGACCAGATTCCGGACGGCGCGGACATTGTGGTGCCGTCGAGCCCGTCCAACCTCGCCCGTGGTCTGCTGCTGTTGGAAAAGAATGGGCTGATTACGTTGGATGCGGATTTGGATCCGGAGGCGGTGACGTCGATAGACCTGCTGTCCATTAAAGACAACCCGCGCAACTTGAATATCGTGCCGGTGGAGGATCTGATGGTGCTGCAGTCGATTCGTGACAACAACGTCTACGGCGTCATCGCGGCGTCCTCCCTTGCCCTAGAATCCGGCTATGACCCGGTGGATGACGCGGTGCTGTCCGAGTCCCCCGAAAACAACCCGTACGTCAACGTGTTTGTTGCAAGCCAGGAATCCGCCGTCGATCCGCGCGTCAAGGACGTGGCCGAAGCGCTGCAGTCGAATCAGGCTGCCGAGTGGATTCGTGAGGAGTACGGCAATGCTGTTTTGCCGGTGAACTAGCCGTTCGCTACTGGCGAACATTGCCCCCTACCTGCAGATATGCCCCACACTGACCGAAATGCAGGGAAGAAGTGTGGGGCTTCGGCGTTATGGTGTGAGAACGACTATTTAGGGAATCTGTTTTGAGAAGGGGTAGCCCACATGTTTGAACGGTTTACGGATCGCGCCCGTCGCGTCATCGTTCTTGCCCAGGAGGAGGCGCGCGCGCTGAATCACAATTACATGGGCACCGAACACATCCTGCTTGGCCTGATTAAGGAGGGCGAGGGTGTTGCCGCCAAGGCTTTAGAGTCCATGGGCATCAATCTTGATGACGTACGCAATGAGGTCATCGAGATCATCGGCCACGGCACCCAGCCGGTTACCGGCCACATCCCGTTTACCCCGCGTGCCAAGAAGGTCCTGGAGCTCTCCCTGCGCGAGGGTCTGCAGATGGGGCACAAGTACATCGGTACTGAGTTCCTGCTGCTCGGCCTGATCCGTGAGGGCGAAGGCGTAGCAGCGCAGGTACTGATCAAGCTGGGCGCAGACCTGCCGCGTGTGCGCCAGCAGGTTATCCAGCTTTTGAGTGGCTACGAGGGCGGCGAGGCGCAGAACCCGGAGGCTCCGACCTCAGCGCCGGGATCCCCAGCCGCTGCCGGCCCGGGCCCGCGTGGGCAGGGCGAGCGCTCTAACTCGCTGGTGCTTGACCAGTTCGGCCGCAACCTCACCGCAGCTGCTAAGGAAGGCAAGCTGGACCCGGTGGTAGGCCGTGACAAGGAAATTGAGCGCATCATGCAGGTGCTCTCCCGCCGCACGAAGAACAACCCGGTACTTATTGGTGAGCCGGGCGTGGGTAAGACCGCCGTCGTGGAGGGTCTGGCGCTCGACATTGCTAACGGCAAGGTCCCGGAGACGCTGCGTGACAAGCAGGTGTACTCCCTGGACTTAGGCTCGCTGGTTGCGGGCTCACGCTACCGCGGTGACTTCGAGGAACGCCTGAAGAAGGTGCTCAAGGAGATCAACCAGCGCGGCGACATCATCCTGTTTATTGATGAGATCCACACGCTGGTTGGTGCGGGTGCGGCGGAAGGTGCGATCGACGCGGCGTCGTTACTCAAGCCCAAGCTTGCCCGCGGTGAGCTGCAGACCATCGGTGCCACCACCCTGGATGAGTACCGCAAGCACATTGAGAAGGACGCGGCGCTGGAACGTCGCTTCCAGCCGGTGCAGGTAGATGAGCCGAGTGTGGAAGACACCATCACGATTCTTAAAGGCCTGCGCGACCGCTACGAGGCACACCACCGCGTCTCCTACACCGACGATGCGCTGAAGGCCGCAGCCAACCTGGCGGACCGCTACATCAATGACCGCTTCCTGCCGGATAAGGCCGTGGACCTGCTGGATGAGGCAGGTGCACGCATGCGCATTAAGCGCATGACGGCGCCGGAGGGCCTGCGCGAGGTGGATGAGCGCATCGCAGAGGTCCGCCGCGAGAAGGAAGCGGCGATTGACGCCCAGGACTTTGAGAAGGCCGCTGGCCTGCGCGACACCGAACGCAAGCTCGGTGAGGAGCGCACGGAGAAGGAAAAGAAGTGGCGCTCCGATGACCTTGAGGACATCGCCGAGGTTGGTGAGGACCAGATTGCAGAGGTCCTGGCCAACTGGACCGGCATCCCGGTGTTCAAGCTGACCGAGTCCGAGTCCTCACGTCTGCTCAACATGGAAGGCGAGCTGCACAAGCGCATCATCGGCCAGGACGAAGCGGTGCGCGCCGTGTCTCGTTCCATCCGCCGTACCCGTGCTGGCCTGAAGGATCCGAAGCGCCCAAGCGGTTCGTTCATCTTCGCCGGACCGTCCGGTGTGGGTAAGACGGAGCTGTCGAAGGCGCTGGCTGAGTTCCTCTTTGGTGATGAGGATTCGCTGGTGCAGGTGGACATGGGTGAGTTCCATGACCGCTTCACCGCTTCGCGCCTGTTCGGTGCGCCTCCGGGGTACGTGGGCTACGAAGAGGGCGGCCAGCTCACCGAGAAGGTGCGCCGCAAGCCGTTCTCGGTCGTGCTTTTCGACGAAATCGAGAAAGCCCACAAGGAGATCTACAACACCCTGCTCCAGGTGCTGGAAGAGGGCCACGTCACCGACGGCCAAGGCCGCATGGTGGACTTCAAAAACACCGTGCTGATCTTTACCTCCAACTTGGGTACTGGTGACATCTCGAAGGCTGTCGGCCTGGGCTTTTCCGGCAGCACCGCCACCGATGCGGATGCGCAGTACGAGCGCATGAAGAACAAGGTGCATGATGAGCTGAAGAAGCACTTCCGCCCCGAGTTCCTCAACCGTATTGATGAGATTGTGGTCTTCCGCCAGCTCACCCAGGAAGAGATTGTGCAGATGGTTGATCTGCTCATCGGCCGAGTGGACAAGAACCTGGCTGCTCAGGACATGGGCATCGAGCTTACGGACGCTGCGAAGAACCTCCTGGCCAAGCGTGGCTTCGACCCGGTGCTGGGTGCGCGCCCGTTGCGTCGCACCATCCAGCGCGAGGTGGAGGACGTCCTGTCGGAGAAGATCCTCTTCGGCGAGATCGGTGCTGGCGAGATCATTACTGTCGACGTCGACGGCGACATCGAAGCCGACGAGAAGGGCGCAAAGCTGACGTTTACCCCGCGTCCGCGTCCGCTGCCGGCTGAGACTTTCGACGAGGCTGACATCGAGCTGGAAAGCGAAGTCCGCGAGATCGACCCGTCCCGCGTTGAGCCGGCAAGCCCGGCCTCAGAGTTCCCGGACGAGGCTGACACTGTGGACACTGGTGCTGATCAGGAGTCGGCAGGCACTGTCCTGGACCGGGACCTGGAGCGGGACCTGAACACGGACGACGCTGCTGACTCCGACAACAACACCGGCAACGGTGACGACCGCGACAACGGCAACGGCACCGGCACCGACAACAGTGAGGGCGAGGACGGCGAGGCCGGCCCGAGCGGCCGCGGCCCGATGGAACCGGCCTAAGCGCCAGCCGGCCTAAACGCTAAAGCTGCGGCACCATCCCCAGCCACTCGCTGGGGATAAGTCCCAGGTTGTAGGCGGCCCAGCCGCCCAACCCGACAATCCCCGCCACCGCCGCGAGCACGCCTAAGGCAACGGCGGTTTTCTCCACGGAATTCAACTCACCGTCAAGCTCTACCGGGGTGTCCTCACCGGGGCAAACCTGCGTAAATTCTTTGCCCGCCATGCGATCGTCTAGCCAGGCGATCGCATGTTTCGTTTGCAGCAGCACCGGCACCGCATGCCCGCTGCCGGGAAAACGCTTCGCGGGGTACGACGAGCCGCCACTGGAAGCGGTGAACAGCGGCGCTGACGCGGTACCCGGTACCAGTACCTTGCGGTACTCAACCGGCGCACCAATCGAGCAGTAATCACGCGCAAGCTGCGTGGCCTGCGGTTCTGGCACCAAATCATCATCCGGGTTCGTCAGCACCATAATCGGCGCGGACGTGGTTGCATGGCCAAGCGCGTTGCGGGCCAACACGGAAGAGATACGTTCGTCTGAACGCGCCAGCTGCGCTAGCGACATCCCAGTTTTGGTGTACGCCTCAAACGGTTTCGGGGCAATCTTCGGTCCGTCGAGCACGCACGCGGTGCGCAGCTGCTCAAGCATTGCCAAGCCCTCATCATTCATCACCTCTTCGATGGCTTTTTTGAACTCGGGGTTCGAATCGGAAAAACCGATCACGCCGAAACCGGCGACGGTGGTGAGCAACGCACCACTTGGCTGGTCCAACACGCGCAGCGGGTCGGCCGGGGGAGCGCCCGCAAACGTGCCCACCACGTTCAGCTCCGGCGCGTAATCCGCAACAAGCTCGGCTGCCGCAGCGGCCGCGCCGCCGCCCTGGGAGTAGCCCCAAAACGCGACTTTTTCGTTTTCGTGGGCGGTGTGGCGTGCGGCGTCGATAAGCGCATGGCCCTGATCAATCCTGTTGAGATACGTGTGTGTCCGGACGGTGCCGCGCTCACCCAAGCCCATGTAATCCGTGACAACCACCCGGTAGCCGGCGTCATTGAGCATGCGCACCACCGGCGCCTCATAGTTCACATTCACCGAGCTGCCACTGAGTGAAGACACACCATTTTTCGGCGAGCTCGGCGCGCAATGCACCCCCATGCCGCGTGTACCCGGCGCCAGCGCCACCAACCCCTTGGCGTTATCCACATCAAACAAGGCACCACTGACCCGCACAGCCTCCCCCCGCTCATCTACCGAGTCGTACACAATACGCTCACCAGTGCGCTGCTTGCCGACGCTCGACAACACCCCCGCCATCGACGAACCAAAATCAGCGCCCGATGACAGGGAATCAGCACTCAAATCTGGAGTAGTGGAAGCATCTGAAGCAGAAGCATCAGGAGCGCAGAACAAAGGGACTGTGACGGCAGCTGCGAGCGCCAAGGGGAGGAAACGAGATATAGACAAAGTGTAAGCTTTCACGCATGGGCCTTCAGTATCGGAAGAAACACAAAGTGGGCAAAAACGTCTGGATCAACCAGACAGGCACCGGCGCCTCAGTATCCACCAAGGTTGGGCCGGTGACGTTTAACTCGCGCGGCGGCGTGTGGGTCAAATTGCCCGGCGGCATGACCTACCGCGGCCGCTGGAAGTAAAACCTCTTACATTCGGGACAGCACTTCAACATACGGCGCCGGGTCTCCGACGTTGTCCCACTCAGCAAACTTTTTGAGGTGAGACACGGCGAAGTCCATCAGATGGCTGGCACCAGCGTCCCTTGAACGCTGCCACATGGTCTCAAGCACCAACGCCGCATCCTTATCACGCCCCGCGTTACCAAGCGCAATGGCGTACTCGCCCATAAGCAGCACACTTTGGTCAGTCTCACCGTCCTGGCTGAACACCGAGCGCGCCCACACACTGAAATCGATCGCCTCTTCGTGGCGATCCTGCCAACTCAACCCGCGGATCAGCAAAACTGCAACATTTGCAAGCGTGTCCATCATGTCTGGCGCATCCTCATCCTCTTCAAGGACCTGGATGAGCAAACGCTGAACACGCTCCCGCGCCTGCGGCCATGACTGGCCAAAAAACGGATCCTTCAACAGCGTGATGAACCGAGCAATTGCTTTGGCGCCTTCAAGCTGCGCCCACGGCTCAGCACCGAGATTGGGGTCATCGATAATCTCAGTCAGCTCATTATGTAAGACGCCGGCGCGTTCAAACTCCATGTAGTCCATCAGCAAGTTGGAGGCGGAAGCAAGGTTAGCCAAAAAATTGGTCATATCCCCGCGCTGCAGGCACATTCGCGCAGCCTCGACCAGTTCCTTTGAGCCTCCCACAGGGTTGCCCAGGCGCGTGAGGCGAATCCCCTTCAAAGCTCGGTTGGTGATGAGGTCAGCTTCAGCATCTTCTGAAAGCTCAGGGTCGATAGCAAGTGCCTCCTGAGTGACACTGATGAAGGCTAGGACGTCCATGCCGCGATTCGCCGCAAGAGCTTGCTGCTTTAAGTACTCCGACACTTGCACAGTGATTGCGCCAGTGCGCACCAGCCCACCAACGAAATCGAAAACGGTATGCGCTTCCGGGGAAGAAAGATGACCGTCGCGCTTCCACAGGTCCTCCAACACGCCAACTGCAAACGCCGCAGCCTGTTGTGGAATGACGTGCGCAGCCGCAGGCAACGCTGCAATCGCCACTGAGCCAAGATGGAGACCCTCAAAACCAACGTGGCTCAATATGAAGACTTCAGTGACCTGACGGACAAAAGGGTCAAGTTCCCGGCTGCTGACCCACTGGCTCAGCTCTTGCATGATGTCGTGAAGCTGTCCCAAGCTGTCCACCGGAAACTGCTTCCAGAGATGTCCTACATGCGGATCATCCAGGACACGTTGCGGGATCATATCGAAGTTAAATGAAGCCCTGTTGCCCAGCAGTGCCTCAGTAAACGCAACCAGCTCAGGGTGAAGTTCAGTGCCCACAGCGTAGTAGTGCAGCGAGCGGTCGGCCATGGTTTGAGCTAAGGCTGCGACAGTGAGTGCGTACACTTCCGGGTCAAGTTGCGGCACAGAGAAACGCTGCTCAAAACGCCGCAACGCCACCTCCGACCCGGTGGTTTCCTTCGTCTTGAGCGCCTCCGCACGTGCAGCGCGTTCGAAACCCTCCGCTAGATCAGCTACCAGTGGGGATGCCGAAATTCCCAGCTCCATCTGCCAACGCGGCGAGCTATAGCGTATCGACGCCCGGTCGCCGTAGCCATTTTCCGTAGCAAAGCGGAAGAAGCGGTACAAAGCCTCAACTGCGTTTTCCGTCTGTGCAATGAATGGTTCCGTGAAATGCACAAGATTAAACGCCTCCTGGACAAGCCCGCCGAGCAGAAGAAACGTCGCCGCCTGAATTGTCGCCTCGGCTTTTTCTGGGGATGCGAAGCAGCCTTTCAACACGAACAGGCTGCGGTCTACCGAGGTTTCAAGCGGGATGTGTTCCGCCAAGGGCAGCAAGGATTCAGCCACCATCACAAGCGGCTGCGTGTCATGTGCAATTCCGGAGCGAAGCATCTGATCGACCGTGGTGTTGCATTCCTCCAGCATGTCTTGCTGCAGGTAGGCCATCGCCGCCATGTCATAGCGCTCTAACCAATCATCCGCGCTGATCTGCTGGTTCTCATACGCCTCTACAGGAGGCAGGTAGCCGCGCAAAAGCGGAATCACTTTTTCGCCTTCGCCCAGGTTTGTGTAGGCAATGATTTGAAGGTGGCGAAGACCCTCCGGGTCATGGAAAACCCGCGGAGCAAGAAACATCAGCCGTTCGACTGCTTCGCGGCCGGACTTCTGCGTGAGCCACCAGATGAGGTACTCCGCTATGGTTTCAAACCAGCTACCCTCCTGCTCAAAAGGGTGCGCCGCATAGGTTTGCGGGTTTGACTCATGTATGGACAAAAGCGCCTCAAACTCGTCCAGTGCCGCAACTGGGTCGAGGGAGGTGCGGGGGTAGATGGCGTGCAGGCGCATTGCGTATGCCAAGGGGTCAGCCGGGTCGAGCTGATCAAGCAGCCCTTCAACTCCGACGAGGAAATCCACCTTTGGCATACCATCGTAGAGCTGTTGAACGAGGGTGTCCCATTGCTTCTCAATAGCCGCATTATCTGAAGATGACATAAGAGGGAGTGTAGAGAGGTCTTGGGAAAAAGGTGGCGTGTAGGGGGTCTTTGATCGTAACCTTCAGGGGTGGGTCGTAGGCTCAGCATCTACCCAAAGATTCTCCGTCGCTGCGCCCACGCTATATATCCACGGAAATCCACAGATATCCACCGAGCCCCGCTGCCACGACAAGCATCAAGCTCAGTGCGGCAAATGGAAGTAGCCGCGTTCGTTTTGGACGGCAAGGCCGTCTTCAAGCAGGGAGTACAACGCTCGCGAACGTTGCGCATCGTCGGGCCACACCACGTCGATGTCGGATTGGGGGACAGGGTCGGGGGCCTGGCGAAGCACGCGCATGATTTTGCCGCGCACCTGTCTGTCGGTGCCGGCGAATTTCTGCGAGGGAGCTTTCACAAACGCTTTGGGGCAGCCGCGCTCGCGCCACAGACACGAGCTGACCGGACACACCTGGCACAGCGGTTTGGTTTTGCAGACCAGCGCGCCGAGCTCAATGAGCCCCTCGGAGAACACCGGACCTTGCTCAGCGGGCAGCAGCTCAGCAAGGTCGGCGATTTCTGATTTGCGGGGCTTTTGGTTTTCCTCACCAAGCACCACACGGGCATGGACGCGGCGCACGTTGGTGTCCACCACCGCTACGTTCTGCCCGTAGGCAAAAGCGGCGACGGCCCGCGCGGTGTACTCACCAATCCCTGGAAGGGCCAGTAGCTTATCGACGTCACGTGGAACCAGCCCACCGTAATCGTCCACAAGAACCTGCGCACACTCCTTCAACCGCAGCGCACGGCGGGGATAACCCAGCGACCCCCAGGCGCGTAGGACGTCGGCGGTGCTGGCGGCGGCAAACGCTTCGGGGGTGGGCCAGCGCTGCATCCAGTCGACCCAGATGGGTGCCACGCGTTCAACTTGGGTTTGGTGGCTCATCACTTCACTGACCAACACGCCCCACGGGGTGGTCGCTTCATTACGCCACGGCAGGTCGCGGGCATTGTTGGAATACCAGTGGATGATTTCGTCTTGCAGGCTCACAATGAGTGCAACAATAGTGGCTATGGAACATTCTTCCCCACGTCAGGTTTGGAACAGCCTTTTGGAAGGCAACGAGCGCTTCGCTTCAGAGCAGGCAACGACACCGCATAGGGATCCGCGGCGCCGCGCAGAGATCATCGAAGGCCAAAACCCGGTCGCTGCGATCGTGGCGTGCAGTGACTCCCGCGTGCCGGTAGAGCTGCTGTTTGATGCCGGTTTCGGAGACCTGTTTGTCATCCGTACCGCAGGAGGCTGCGTGGACGCGGCAGTTTCGGCGAGTGTGGAGTACGCCGTTGAGGGCCTTGGCGTCCCACTGGTTGTAGCGCTAACGCACGAGTCTTGTGGCGCTATCGGTGCAGCAATTGGTTCGGTGGAGGACCCGGAACACGCCCCACACGGCTTGACCCGCGTGTTTACGGAAAAGATCGCACCGTCCGTGTTGGCTGCGCGTGCGGCGGGCGAGAACTCCCGTGAGAAGATCGAAGAGACCCACGCAAAGATCACGGCGCAGCACCTGGTGGAGCGCATCCCCTCCATTAACAAAGAGGGCACGGGTGTGGTGGCTGCACGCTACCTCCTTGACTGCGGCCGCGTCGAGACCGTCTGGGAGCATTTCGCGAACTAGAGTGAGGGCATGACAAACCAGCGCCCGCTCCCAGATGAGATCTATGTGCGCCGCAGGGTCGGTGCGCTTGTCAT
Organism: Corynebacterium sp. HMSC29G08; assembly: GCF_001806875.1. Lineage (GTDB taxonomy): Bacteria > Actinomycetota > Actinomycetes > Mycobacteriales > Mycobacteriaceae > Corynebacterium. Next base: position 49,428 of record NZ_KV786260.1, on the reverse strand, counting down.
TCTTTTGGTCCTTGTTGCCCTGGTGATCTGGGGTTTAAGTGCGGTAGCGAAGTCCGGAAATAGGTCCGGCGACGGCTCCGACGCTGCGGTGTCCACCACTGACTCCACCCCGAGTGTCACACCTGTGACCGAGCCGACGGTACCTGCCCCGGAGGATGCCGAATCCACCACCAAATCCACCACCGGGGCCACGACTGCGGCAACCAAGGAAGAGACGGAGGGGGAGGGCGAGGAGGCGTCGGCAAGCGACGAGCCCATCGCGAAAGGCTCCTGCGAGCTGTCTGACCTGCGCATCACCGCACTGACGGAGTTCCCATCGTTTAAGGTGGGCGATTCGCCGAAGATCTTCATGGAGGTGGAAAACCCCACCGATACCGACTGTGTGCTCGACCTTAACGACGGCGACATGCGCTTCGAAGTCTACGACATGGCCACCAACGCCCGAGTGTGGAGTGATACGGACTGCTACGCCTCTATCGTGGTTGGCCAGGAGACCTTCCCAGCAGGCGAGAAACGCCCGTACCAGGCAGTGTGGTCCGGCACCGCATCCGCGCCGGGTGTGTGCACTGACCGCAAGACCGTGCCGACGGGCTCTTACTACCTGCACGCGGTGATCGGTGACAACGCTTCGGACGCCGCACCGTTCAACTTCACGGCTTAGCCGCTCACCTCCAACCTGCGCTAGCTAATCCGGCGCAGGCCTTCTGCGATGTGGCGCGCCCACAGGCCGGAAACGTGGTTGGCGCTGGCGAGCTCCTCGGGCGTGGCGTTGACAATCGCGGGCAGCTCGCCGAAGGCCGAAACGATGTGATCCATGAGGAACTTCTGCACACGCGGTACGCGCGAAAGCGCGCGGTAGCCGCGCGGCACCACTGATTGCATGAGGTTTTCCTCGGAAGCCGGAAGCCCAAGTTGGCGCGCGAGTGCAGAGCTGTGCAAAAGCTCAGCGTCCGGAAGCGCTTCGAGTGCGCGCACGGCGTGGGCGACCTGCTCATCGGCTGGCACCGTGTCGGCGGCGATGTAGTCGCGCACCAGCATCTCAATGTCGGTGGCGTTGGAGCCTTCCAATTCAGTCAGTTGCAGGATCAGCTGGCGGGCGTCTGAACCAAGCTCCACAATCGTCAGGTCTAGGTCCATGGCGGCGCGCTCAAGCATCATTTGGCGCTGCAGCGTGCCCACCACATCACCTACGGTGGCGTAGCCGTTCATCTCTGCGACGAACAGGCGCTGGTTTGCCATGTCCAAGCGTTGACGGTAGCGCTCAATGGTGGAAAGCGCCTGGTTTGCGCGTGCAATCAGCACGGCGGATTCTTCCAAGCGGTGGCGGGTGCCGTCGTGGTACAACGTCACCGTGTTCATGGATGCGGACACACTGACCACCGGAACGCCGGTCTGCAGGGCGGTGCGTTCGGCGGCGCGGTGGCGGGTGCCGGATTCAACCGTCAAATACTCCGGCGAGGGCACAAGTTGGACGTTTGCACGCGTGATTCGTGAGCCGTCGGCAGAAAGGATTACCGCGCCGTCCATTTTGGAAAGCTCGCGTAACAAGGTGGGGGAGAAGGGGGCGTCGAAGGTTACGCCGCCGTCGCAAATCTTGGTTACCTCTGGGGGATCTCCCAGCACAATCAGCCCTCCGCTGCGGCCGCGTTGGATGCGCTCCAAGCCGTCGCGAAGCGGAGTGCCGGGGGAGAGCTTGGCCAAGATTTCACGCAGTGTCACGCAAGCAACCCTATCGCCTCGGCCACCGTGGATACTTGCTGGACGCGCATACCCTTCACGCTGATCTTCTCGCCGGCGGGCACGATCGCACGCGTGTAGCCCAGGCGCGCGGCCTCCTGCAGGCGACGGGCAAGGTTAGGCACCCGGCGCAACTCGCCTGCAAGGCCAACTTCGCCCACCACCACCGTCTTTTCCGGCAGTGGTTGTTCGTGCAGCGAGGACCATGTGGCCAGCGCCACCGCCAGGTCCGTGGCCGTTTCCGTAATGCGCACGCCACCCACAGTGGCTACGTAGGCGTCCTTATCGTTGGTGCGCTCCCCGCAGCGAGCCTGCAGCACCGCAAGCACCATGGGCACGCGGTTGCCGTCTAGGCCCGTGACCACGCGGCGTGGCGACTTATTTACCGGGTCTACCGTCAGCGCCTGCACCTCAGCCAGCATGGGGCGCACACCATCCATGGCTACGGTTACCGCCGAGCCGTCCGGGGTTTGGCCGCGGTGGCTCAAAAATAGCCCCGATGGATCCGACACTTCACGGATACCGTCCGCGGTCTGCTCGAAACAGCCAACCTCATCGGTGGCGCCGAACCGGTTCTTCAGCCCGCGGAGCATGCGCAGGCTGGACTGTCGGTCGCCTTCAAAGTTCAGCACCACATCCACGAGGTGCTCAAGCACCCGGGGGCCGGCTACGTTGCCGTCTTTGGTCACATGCCCCACCAGTAGCACTGGCAGGTTTGTGGTTTTGGCCAGCGTGGTCAGGGCGGCGGTCACGGCGCGCGATTGCGCCACACCGCCGGCTACTCCTTCCACTCCGGAGGCGTGGATGGTCTGTACCGAATCCACAATCAGCAGACTGGGTTTGACCTCTTTGACGTGCCCAAACACTGTATCTAGGTTGGATTCTGCGGCTAGAAACAGTGTGTCCTGCAGTGCGCCTGTGCGCCCTGCTCGCCCGCGCACCTGTCCGGCAGATTCCTCGGCGGTGACATAAAGAGCCTTTTTGCCTATCGACGCCCACCTTGACGCCACCTCCAACAACAACGTGGATTTACCCACGCCAGGCTCACCGGCAAGCAAAATAACGGAGCCGGGGACCACGCCGTTGCCAAGTACGCGGTCAAGTTCGCCGATACCGGAAGGCACAGCATGGGCGGCGTCGGCCGCAACTTTGGTGATTGGGCGTGCCGGGGTGGCAGGAGTCAGTGCTCCTGCGGTCACGCTGACGTTTCCCCCGATGCCGCTTTTTGCGGCACCACCAGTGCTGACAAGAGTTTCTTCTTGCAGCGTCCCCCAAGATCCACATTCGGGGCACCTCCCCAACCATTTGGGGGAGGAATACCCGCATTCAGAGCAGGTGTGGATTACCCGCGCCTTTTTGGCCAAGTGTTTCTACTTTGCCTTTGCGTGCTTACTTGGTAACGTCGCGGTCTTCTTGGCCGGAAACCACGTTTGGTGCGGACACGGTTGCGTCCACCTCAACGGTCGAATTGTCAAAGGTGAAGGAAACCGGGACGTTGCCTGCGAATGCGAAGTCCTTGTTTACAACAGTGTTGGGCACGTACTGGATGCAGGGATCATCAGACTGCGGGATGCGGTTCAGGCCCTCAGCGGAGTCAGATACCAGGGTGCAGTTGTAGGTCACCGGCTTGGACACGCCCAGGTTGACCGGGGTACCTGCAACGCTGACGGACTGCAGGGTGTGGTCCTTCATAGAGGTGTCCTGGTTGGTTGCCACAAACTTCAGTGCAGCATGGCCGTCCTCGGTGAGAACCAGGGTGACATCCTGGACGGACACTGCGCCGTCTTCGGTGAATGCGGTGGCGCCATCAACAGCAGCGACCTGGTCTGCGGTCTGGGTGATCTGACCTGCAGAGCAGCCAGCCAGGACCAAAGCGCAAGCGATTGCAGCAACCGGCTTCAGGGACTTCACGGGGAGTGCCTCCATAATCTTTTTGGATATTCTTTCGCGCAAGGCAATAACCAAGGCAATGACAATGGGAATAACTCTAGTCTCCGCTGCCAGTTATTTCTAACTTTCCCAGTGGTAGTCTTGTGGGGCAATTGAGCCACTAAGGAGTGACGTATGGAGTTCAAGGTCGGGGAAGTCGTGGTGTACCCGCACCACGGTGCCGCAAAGATCGCAGATATTGAACAGCGTGAGATTGGCGGGGAAACCCTCGACTACCTGGTGTTGCAGATTCTTCAGTCCGATCTTGAGGTCCGTGTGCCGATCAAGAACGCTGAGCTTGTCGGCGTGCGCGACGTGGTCAATGAAGTGGGTTTGCAGCGTGTGTTCTCGGTGCTGCGTGAAACCGACGTTGAGGAAGCTGGCAACTGGTCTCGCCGCTACAAGGCAAACCAGGAGCGTTTGGCGTCAGGTGACATCAACAAGGTTGCTGAGGTGGTGCGTGACCTGTGGCGTCGCGACCAGGGTAAGGGTTTGTCTGCGGGCGAGAAGCGCATGTTGGGCAAGGCCCGCCAGATTCTGGTGGGTGAGCTCGCGCTGGCTGAGCCGGTGGATGAGAAGAAGGTCGAGGAGATGGAGTCCGGCATTGCCAAGATCATCGAGGAGCAGGTAAAAGCCGGTATTAGCGAGGATCCGAATGTAGTGGACGATGAGGATCTGGATCTGGATGACCTAAGCTTCGACGATGAGGATGAGGATTAAGCCCTCCGTTATCGCTATTGTGGCGGCGGCGGGCTTGGGCACTCGTCTGGGTGCTGCGCTGCCGAAGGCTTTTGTGGAGCTTCGCGGCCGCAGTTTGCTTGAGCGTTCTGTGAGTGCGATGGCGCAATCGGGGGTAGTTGACGCTATTTACGTTGTGGTGTCCCCCGAGATGGAGCCGCTCGCTGCACGTTTGCTGCAGGGCCATGATGTGACGTTTATCCACGGTGGGGCCGAGCGCGCCGACTCTGTGTGGAATGCGTTGCAGAGCATTCAGCTTGACGACGCAACGGTGCTCATCCACGACGCCGCCCGCGCCCTTACCCCGTCTGCCATGATCGCGCGCGTTGCCGCCGCTGTTGAAGACGGCGCTCAAGCGGTGATTCCGGTTGTGCCGGTGGCTGACACCATCAAGGTGGTGGACAACGGATTCGTGGAGTCTACGCCCGATCGTTCTCGCCTGCGTGCGGTGCAAACGCCGCAGGGTTTTGACCTGCGTACACTTCGTGAGGCGAACAGGGCTTACTTCGCGGCTTCGGCGTCCGGTGATGGCGTGGATTTTGTGCCTACCGACGACGCGAGCCTCATGGAATGGTTCGATATTCCCGTGTTCACGGTGCAGGGCGACCCGATGGCCTTCAAGATCACCACTCCGATCGACCTTGTGTTGGCACAGCGCATTACCGACGAGGCGCAACCTGCCGTTCTGGGCGCGCCCGACAATCCGGGCGCTTAAAACCCCCATCCTTACTTAGACTGCCTGTATTCCTTGTTGGTTCCATAAATTTTGGAAATGTGGGAAATCTCAAAAACCCTTGTAGAAGGGCACTTTTGATCAATATCTTTGGGGGCATGAACTTCAAAAATGTGATCGCGGCCTTATCGGGGGGCGCAATAGAAATGTTGGAAGGGTTTGACCGCGAAGCCGCGTTGGACGCCGGGATGTCGCAGACAACTGCGAATAACTGGAAGCTCGTGCACGAGGCGTATTACGGTCCGACGACGTCGCCGTCGAAGCAACGACAGGCGCGGGAAAAAGCTCGGGCGGAGGGGGTGAGCCTTGACAAACTTGTGCATATTGAGAAAAAGCTCAAGCAGATTAAGAACAACCGGACGCGCAACAAGCTCCGGCTGACTATGCTTTCCGTGCGCGGCACGTACACGGCGCTTCTCGCGCTGGTCAGGAAGATTCTGCCGAGTGCGGACAAGGCGCCGGAGAAGAAGATGACTATTTCGGCGTCGCGTTATGGTCGGCGTCGGGTGATGTTTTGGGCGGATGAGCGCGATGTCGCCGACTTGGAGCATGCGTTGCTGCAGAGGGTGGACCCAGACTTACCTCTTGCGGAGCAATTGCTTGAACATTTCCTTGCGCTCATACGCAGTGGCGGGGGAGTGCCGCACGCCGTTCCGCGGCCGCAGCTGCTTATCCCGTTGCCAGAGTGGGTGCGCATTATCCGCGGCGAGGGCGATGATGTCGTGCTTGGTCTTACTGACGGTACCACCATCACCGGCGCCGAGTTCCTCACTGCCCACACCGCCAATCCGGACAACGAATTGGAAGCGGTGGTCTTCCACCCCACGGAAGGCGCGGTGAACCAGTACCGTCTGGGTCGCTTCGCCAACGCGAAGCAGCGTGACATGTCGAGGGCTACGCAGCCGATCTGCACGAGCCCGGACTGTCGCCGTGGCGCGGACCAGTGCGAGATTCACCACATTGAAGCGTGGAAGAACGGTGGTGAGACCAATGTGAACAACCTGGCGCCGTTGTGCCGCTACCACAACCGCGTCAACGACGATGACGCGCACTTGGCTCGTCGCGGCCACGTCGAAATGCGTGGCGGGGCACCGGTGTGGGTCTCCCCACGTGGGTTCGCCCGGGCGAACAAGTTGCACCCCTTCGGCGGGATGCGATCCCTGTTCAACCACGACCCGGCGAAGGTGGTAGTTCACGCCAACTAGGATCGTGGGTCATGGAACTTACCCAGACCCCGAACCTGCTTTCCGTCCTCCGCGTTGGTACCGCCTTTGACGCCCATCAGATCCAGCCTGGCAAGGATTGCTGGATCGCTGGCATTCTTCACCCTGATCAGGATGGCTGTGAGGGCCATTCTGATGGAGACGTGGTCAGCCACGCCATCGTGGATGCTGTGCTTTCAGCCGCGGGGTTGGGTGATCTCGGTTCCTTTGTTGGTGTCGGCCGACCGGAGTATGACGGTGTGCGCGGTGTGCAGTTGTTGCAGGAGCTGAGGCAGCTTTGCGACGCTAAAGGCGTCACCATCATCAACGCCTCTGCCCAACTCATCGCGCAGACCCCCAAAATGGCGGCAGTGCGAGAGACATGCGAGCGGGTGTTGAGTGATGCGTTGGGCGCGCCGGTGTCTGTGTCTGCAACCACTACGGACCACATGGGTTTCACCGGGTCTGGTCAGGGGCGCGCTGCGATTGCGACGGCGCTGGTCAAAGTAGGGTAAGAAACGTGCAACAAAAGATTTTCGACACTGCCACCAAAACGCTTCGAGATTTCGAGCCGCTAAAACCCGGCCACGTCTCCATGTACGTGTGCGGAGCCACCCCGCAATCCGCCCCACATATTGGGCATTTGCGCTCCAGCGTGGCGTTTGACATTGTGCGTCGCTGGTTTTTGGCCAACGAGTATGACGTGGCGTTTGTCCGCAACGTCACCGATATTGATGACAAGATTTTGACCAAAGCTGCAGACAACAACCGGCCTTGGTGGGAGTGGGTGTCCACCTATGAGCGCGAGTTCACCCGCGCTTACAACGCGCTTGGTGTCATGCCGCCAAGTACTGAGCCGCGCGCCACTGGGCACGTGACCCAGATGGTGGATTACATGCAGCGCCTGATTGACAAGGGCTTTGCCTACGCATCTCAAGGGTCGGTCTACTTCGACGTCAACGCGTGGGTCTCGGCTGGCGGAGACTACGGTTCGGTTTCCGGTAATAGGGTTGAGGATTTGAGGGGTGAGGGGGGCGTCGATAAGCAAAATGCCCTGGACTTCGCCTTGTGGAAAGCGGCCAAGCCGGGTGAGCCGCACTGGCCAACTCCCTGGGGTGACGGACGGCCGGGCTGGCACCTGGAGTGCTCGGCAATGTCCACCTGGTACCTGGGCCCAGAGTTTGACATTCACGGCGGCGGGCTTGACCTGCAGTTCCCGCACCACGAGAACGAGCAGGCACAGTCACACGCAGCGGGCGATGGCTTTGCCAACTTCTGGATGCACAACCACTGGGTGACCATGGCGGGCGAGAAAATGTCCAAGTCTTTAGGCAACGTGCTCTCCTTAGATGCCATGCCGGTGCGACCGGTGGAGCTGCGCTACTACCTGGGCTCCGCGCACTACCGCAGTGTACTGGAGTACTCGCCAGAAGCACTTCAAGAGGCGGCTGCGGGCTACAGGCGCATTGAGGAGTTTGTGAAGCGCGCCGGCTACCCTGAGCCGACAACCTGGACCGATGCGTTCGCAGCCGCGATGTGCGATGATTTCGCGGTACCGCGCGCGCTGGCAGAAATCCACAACACGGTGCGCGAAGGCAACAAGGCGAAAGACGCTGAGGCAGTCACTGCGGCTGCGGCACAAGTGCGCGCAATGTCGGCAGTGTTGGGCATTGACCCAGGCCAGTGGCGTGACAACGAGGCCGCTGACAGCACCAAGGCACTCGACGTGCTGGTCAGCGCAGAGCTTGAGAGGCGTGCCACGGCACGTGCAAATAAGGACTGGGCCGAGGCGGACGCAGTGCGTGACAGGCTGGCCGCGGCCGGCATCGAGGTCACGGACACCCCCGAGGGACCGAAATGGGAGATGAAGTAAATGGCGAAACCGTACGGCCGTCCCGATAAACAGAAGAAAAACAAGAAAGGCGCAACGAAAGGCTCTGGCGGGCAGATCCGCCGCGGGCTGCGCGGCAAGGGCGCTACGCCGAAGGCGGAGGACCGCGTGTACCACGCGGCACACAAGCGCAAGTTGGAGCAGCAGCGTCGCAACCAGGGTCGCCACGAAAAGGAGCAGGCTGACCTGGTTGTTGGCCGCAACCCAGTGGTGGAGTGTCTGCACGCCAAGGTGCCTGCAGAAGCACTCTATGTTGCGTTTGGCACCGGCCACGATGACCGCTTGAGCGAAGCCGTGACCTTGGCACACTCTCGTAACATCCCGGTGCATGAGGTGCCGCGCCAGCAGCTGGATGACATGACCGGCAACGGTATGCACCAGGGCGTGGGTTTGAAGATCCAGCCGTACAAGTACGCTGACGTCTTCAACCTGATCGCTGGTGTGAAGGAGCGTGGCGAGGTCGGCATGTTCGTCGTGCTGGACAACATCACAGACCCGCGCAACCTGGGTGCGGTGATTCGTTCAACCGCAGCGTTTGGTGGCCACGGTGTGGTGATCCCGGAGCGTCGCTCCGCACAGGTCACGGGTGTGGCGTGGCGTACCTCTGCCGGTACTGCGGCTCGCCTTCCGGTGGCGCGTGAGACGAACCTGACGCGCACCATCAAGCAGTTCAAGGACAACGGCTACATGGTCGTGGGCCTCGATGCCGGTGGGGAGCACACCTTGGATACTTTCGACGGTGGTACTGACCCGGTGGTCATTGTGGTTGGCAGTGAGGGCAAGGGGATTTCCCGCCTGGTACGTGAAAATTGTGACGTGATCATGTCCGTGCCGATGGCGCCGTGGGTGGAGTCCCTCAACGCTTCTGTTGCCGCGGGTGTTGTGCTCAGTGAGTTTGCGCGGCAGCGTCGAGGAAACGCGTAAGCAGCTGCGCCCCGGTCACTTTGTCGGTTCCTGGTCCGAGCCGGGGGTCTAGTTTCTTATCGACGGGCACGAGATGCCCCACCCCCGCCACCGACACCAGCCTCACCGGCTGGGCGCCTGGCGCATGCCAGGTATCTTGCGTGTAGCCGTCATGCTGCGTGTGGGTGTGCTGGGTTGTGGCGGCATCCGGGTCCGCACCGTTGTAGCGTGCCAGGCGCCTTGCGGAATCCATGGCGGACATTGTCGCCCCCGCGGTTGGCGTTGCCGATGCCAGCCATGCCGCCGTGGTACGGCACGAGCGGGTCCTCAGTGCCTTGGACAATCAGCAGCGGAGTGGGGGTGAAGGGGGTGGTAAGGGGGATGACGTTGGCGTCGATAGGCAAAGAGGCTCCGAAGAGCGCTGCCGCCTGGAAGCTGACCGGAGACTCCCACAAGAGCCTGAGCACCATCTGCCCGCCGTTGGAAAACCCGCAGGCGATAACCCGGTCGAAGCGGCTAGCCAGTGCGGTGAGAAAGCCCACATCATCGATGTTGTTGCGGCGGGCACGCTCCTGGAACCCAACCCGCAGATCGTTGAAATGATGGTGGTAGCCATCCGGGTAAATCACCGTGGTTCCAAGGCCCTCAAACTGGCGGTTTGTGAAGTTACGCACCACGGACGCCGACTGGCGTGAGCCGTGAAGAAACATGATCGCCGTGTCATGCTTGCCGTCGATCTGAATCCAAGTGCGTTCATGCCCGCCGTAGTCCATGGAGTGCCGCATGGGACGCGATACTATCGGCTGCATGCCGTCTCTTGCTTCACTGGCCGCAGAACTAGGCGTTTCACGCACCACAGTGTCCAACGCCTTCAACAACCCAGACCAGCTTTCAGAGGCGCTGCGCGAACGAATCCTAGCCGTCGCGAAAGCCCAAGGTTACGCAGGGCCGGACCCCATGGCCCGCTCCCTGCGTACGCAGAAAACCGGGGCTGTGGGGGTAGTGCTGACAGAAGAACTCAGCTTCGCCTTCGAAGACCGCGCCTCCGTTGATTTCCTGGCAGGGCTGTCGTCCATCAAGAACTACTCGCTGACGTTGATCCCCGAGTGCGCCAGTGTGCACGACGCGATTGTGGACGGCATCGTGGTCTACTCCGTCCCCGAAAACGACCCCCAGCTGCAGGAAGCCATCGCCCGTGGTCTGCCACTTGTTGTGTGTGATCAGCCGAAACAGATCGATGCCCCGTTTGTTGGCATTGATGACTACACGGCGATTCAGTCCGCGGCGCATGCGTTGAAGGCTGCCGGGCATACGCGTGTGGGCATTTTGGCTAAGCGCATGTTCTCCACACCGTTCAACGGGGAGGTTGCCGATGTATCTCTGGCAGACCTTCAAGTGCAGCGCGCCCGTGTCGAAGGTGCACGCGCGGTGCTGGGCAACGTTCCTGTGGTCACCCGTCATCTCAACGACATTGACTCGGCCGCTGACGGAGCCCGCGAACTGCTCACCCGCCACCCGGACCTCACCGCAGTGCTGTGTACCACGGACTCCATGGCACTTGGAGTGCTCGGCGCTTATGGCGACCGCGTTCCTCACGACCTCTCAGTCACCGGGTTCGATGGCATTGAGGCAGCAGAGCTTCGCAGCTTATCGACGGTCCACCAACCCAACCACCTCAAAGGCACCACAGCCGCCACCTTGCTCAGCGGTCTCCTTGCCGGACACACTGGCAGCCTTTCCACGGGTGCTTCCCGCGTGCTTCTTGATACCGAGTTCATCCCCGGCGCCACCATCGCACCCCCGCGCACGGACTGACCTACGGACTGACCCAGCGTTAGAGCTTGCGCAGGGTGATGATGGGGGTGTCCACCACGTCCGGGTCGACTTTCACTAGGGAGAGGCGGGAGTTGGGGTGGACGTTGACGTCGAAAAGCAAACCAGGTTCCAAAAGCGACGCAAGCTGCTCGTGCGTGTGGAGGCGGCCGCCGGTGCAATCAACGCCGCTACGGGGGCGCATGTCGACGCTGTCGATACTCACCTGCTCATCTTCTAGCGTGACCTGAGCAGTGACCAGTGCGCAAGGAGTTGTGCCGTGCACAGTGCTGCCGGATAGGGAGAAGTTGGCGGAGCCGTGGGCGTCCGCAGGCAGATCCCCGGGAACCGAAGGGTCGGTGTAAACCGCCGTGACCTGCCAGATGTCCTCCTTGGCGCCGCATGCGCTCAGCGTGAGCGCCGCGGCTGTCGCAAGAGCGTAAAGCGCACGCGCCATGACTACTCGGTGGTCGTCGTTTTCTTTGCAGCCTTCTTTGTCGTCTTTTTCGCCGCCTTCTTGACGGCCTTCTTGGTGGTTTTCTTGGTCGCCTTCTTTGCGGCCTTCTTGGCAGTTTTCTTCGTTGTCTTTTTCGCCGCCTTCTTGGCAGTCTTCTTGGTGGTCTTCTTGGCAGGCTGCGCTGCCGCTGCCTCTGCTGCTTCCGCTTCAATCTGCTCTGCGTAGCGCTTGTAAACAAAGCCCTTCGGCTCCACGCCAAGCATGGACATGAGCGTTACGCCGTCAAAAAAGTCCTCCGCGTAGGTGGCCACGATCCGACGTGTGCCTGCTGCGGTCTGCTCCTCCATCTCAAGAACAGCATCGGGTGCGGGCCGCGAGTCCGTGATCTTCGGTGGCACTAGGGATTCCTCCTTGGACGTTTACGAGATACTCCGGTCATGCTACCGAAGGTCATCCGCCCAACGCGCTTCAGTGCACGATATGGCAGATATGTTTGCGGTGCGCGCAGCCTGCGGGCGATCCATTCGCCGAAGACCACGCCGCCGGCCAAAGCCATGCAGGTAGCGATTGCCATGAAAATGTTAGTCAGGCCAACAACCATTTGCTCGTTCATTACCGCATACATGCCGCGGTAGATGCCGGAACCCGGCAAAAACGGGGTGACACCTGCAACGGCGGTGATCACAGGGCTGATCAGGTAGCGGCGTGCGATCAATCCGCCAGCGAGTCCGATGACGATTGCGCAGGCGGTGGTTGCAATGAACCGCCCAGTGCCAAGCGGCAGCAGGAACAGGTAGTACATCGCAGAACCTGCGCCGGCGGTGATGAATGACAAAAACACGGCAGGTTTTTCTGCGAAGCAGGTCACGGCAAACGCGCCGGCTGCTGTCGCGCCGCCGAGGATGCGCCACACTACGGAGTCCAAAGACGGCTTGCCCAGCATCGTTTCAATTGGCGGCAGGCTCACGCCCACCACATCAGAGACGTACAGTCCCATGGCCACGCCGGCAACGATGCCGCCTGTGAAAAGGACTGTTTGGAAGAAGCGGGCGGAGGCGGTGACGGGGGAGCCCGTTATGCCGTCGAGAAGCGACTGCACCAGCGTCAAACCAGCAAGCAACACCACGATCCCGGAGGCGATGACCTGGCTGGGCACGATGGTGCGGCCGATGTGCGCCGAGAAGTCATAAAACACCGCCGCCGGGATGGTGGCCAGGAAACCACCGATGACGCAGTGGAAGAAATACGGCAGCGAGTTTCTGGACAGGATTTTGTTGAACCCCATGATCAAAAACGCGGTGATACCGCCGATGAGCGACATCAGCCAGTCTCCACCAAGCAGAATGGAAACGGCGGCGCCCATGACAAACCAGCCCGCGAGGAAACGAGTGTTGCGGTACGGGATGGGGGAGCGATCAATGTCCTCCAGAATCTTTTCGGCCATCTCTGGTCGCGTCGCGCCGGCTCGGATGGAACGGATCAGCCGGTCTGCTTCCTGCAGCTTGTGGTAGTTCTCGCTCATCATGGTCACCACACGGAAGACGGTGACCGGGGTTCGCTTCTCCTTACCGACGATCACCGTATTCATCGTGATCGTATTCACCGTAATGTCCACGTGGCAGTAGTGAAGGCCATACGAGGAGGTCACGGTACGGATCTGGGCAATTGCGTCCGACGACGTCGTGCCGTTCGCAATCAAAATCTCGCCGATGCGCGCGGCGATAGTCATCACAGCAGCGACCTGCGTCGGGTCCGTCAGGACGACAGGAGCGAGCACGCTCGGCGGCGGAGAAGTTCGTGCAGCGTCAATTGTGGCCACGCGTTGCCGCGAGCCGCGCAGCATGTCCCACATTGATTTCACGCGTCAAACCCTAGCCGATGTACCACTTTTCGGTTTCGTTCTGTAGGCTGTCTCCCATTGCTGGAGTGGCGCAATCGGTAGCGCAACGGTCTTGTAAACCGTAGGTTGCGAGTTCAAGTCTCGTCTCCAGCTCCATTTCTTTTTTTGGGCGGGTTTGTTTGGGGGTTGGGTTTCTGCACTCTGATTCAACGTCGCGGAACTTCCCGTTGCACATGCAGTGAACGTTCAGGAAACGTACAGTCTGTAGGTGTTAGATACCTGTGAGATACACGTTTGAGCTGCCATCCAGCTGGCCATAAAGCTGGCCCTGAAGCTAGGACTTCGGCAGAAACAAAAAGGAGATGACCCCGCACATGGCTGAAAATCAGGCGGTAAAGGTGCTTGTTGTTGATGACGAGCCGAACATTGTTGAACTGTTGACCGTGTCCCTGAAATTTCAAGGTTTTGAGGTTGAAAGCGTGACGTCAGGCCAAGAGGCGCTTGAGTTGGCGCGTTCCTTTAAACCGGACGCCTACATCCTGGACGTCATGATGCCTGGGATGGATGGCTTTGAGTTGTTGACCGCCCTGCGCTCTGAGGGGTTGGATGCGCCGGTGCTGTTCCTTACCGCGAAGGATGCCGTGGAGGACCGTATCCACGGTCTGACCATTGGTGCAGACGACTATGTGACCAAGCCGTTCTCCTTGGAGGAGGTTATTACCCGGCTGCGTGTAATTCTGCGTCGCGGACACGTGATGGAGGACGAGAAGGGTGACGGCACCCTGCGCTACGCGGACCTGACGCTCAACGATGAGACTCATGAGGTAACCAAGGCGGGCAAGATCGTGGATCTTTCACCGACTGAGTTCAACCTGCTGCGCTACCTTATGCTGAACGCTGAGGTTGTGGTGTCCAAGGCGAAGATTTTGGACAACGTGTGGCATTACGACTTCGGTGGTGATGGCAATGTGGTGGAGTCGTATATTTCGTATTTGCGTCGCAAAGTGGACCAAGGCGAGCAGCAGCTGATCCACACGGTGCGTGGCGTCGGCTACGTGCTGCGCACCCCGCGCCAATAATGCTGTTTTTCAAGTCCTACGGCCAGAACACCCCACTGCAGAAGAAGCTGGTGACAGTGGTGGTGGCCGTGTCTTCGCTGGCGATGCTGCTCAGCTTTGTCACCGTCTACCTGCTGATGCGTTCGCTGCTGTACCAGCGTGCGGACGATCAGCTTGAAGACGGTTTGGATACCTGGGTGGGCCAAACCGCGTGGCTGCCGTCCTATGGTGCGCCGAGCGATTTCCACCAGGGGATGCTGTTTCCTGGATACACGCATTTGTGGGAGCCATCTTACAGTGCGACGCCGCCGGACTACACCCAGCTGCGCAGCTTCAACAATGGCCAAACCATCGGTTCCCAAGAGGGGGCAGATTTCAACCGCCAGTGGCGTGCCATGAAACGCCTAGAACCGGACGGGACTGTGAAGTTTGTGGCCAAGAAGTTGGACCAGGAACGCAGGACGCTGACAGCGCTTGCGATTGCAGAGTCCGCAATTGGTGCGCTGGCTACATTGGGCATTGTCTACGTAGGCCGCAGGCAAGTGGACCGGGCGCTGGAGCCGTTGAGGGTGGTGGAGTCCACCGCGCTGGCGATTGCGGCTGGCGAGCAGTCACGACGCGTGCCCCGTTGGTCGCGTGAGACTGAAGTGGGCAAACTTTCCTACGCGATGAACACCATGGTGTCGCAGCTGCAGGAATCCGTGAAGGAAGCAGAGGCGAAAGAGGAACAGATGCGCCGCTTCGTGGGCGATGCGTCGCATGAGCTTCGCACCCCGCTGACCAGCGTGCGCGGGTTTGCGGAGCTGTACAACAAGGGGATGGCGCCGGACGCGGACATGGTGATCCGCAAGATCGACGAGGAGTCTGCACGCATGCAGCTGCTGGTGGAGGACCTGTTGGCGCTCACCCGCGCCGAGGGTGCACGCTTAAACAAGCGTGAGGTGGACATGCTGGAGCTGACCGCCTCCGTGGCAAGCTCACTCGGCGCGGCGTTCCCTGACCGTGTGCTTCGCGTCAACCACGATTGCAGCCGCCCGCCTGTAGTAAACGGGGACCCGGACCGTCTCTACCAGGTGCTGACGAACCTGATCACCAACGCGTTTAAGCACGCCGGTCCCGACGCGGAAGTCACGGTGACGCTCAGGGAGTACCTGGACCGAGTGTCTATAGATATCGCAGACAACGGCATTGGCATGGATCCGAAGGATGCGGCGCACATCTTTGACCGCTTCTACCGTGCGGATACCTCGCGCACCCGCGGCACCGGCGGCGGCTCAGGGCTGGGCCTTGCTATTACCAAGTCGCTGATTGAGCAGCACGACGGCACCATCAGCGTGAAAACCGCACCGGGCGAAGGCTCAACGTTTACTATTTCGCTGCCAATGCCTGCCTAAGCGCTTCGGCAACCTCGTCCATCTTGGCCGGGTCCGTAGCGTCTGCGGCCATGACGTTTGCCAGGTTGTAGCCGCTCATGTCATTGGCAGGGAAGACGTGGATGTGGGTGTGGGGGACTTCAAAGCCTGCGATGAGGTATCCGGCACGCTCGCTGCCGCACACGTCGAGGACGGCCTGGCCGACCTTCTGCGCGACGTCGTTAAGGTGAGCCCAAACTTCGGGGGAGAGGTCGGTCCACTTATCCACCTCCTCAACTGGTACGACCAGCGTGTGGCCGTACGCAATCGGCTCGATGGTGAGGAACGCGACAACGGTCTCATCGCGGTACACAAAGCGGCCGGGAATCTCGCCGGCGATGATCTTGCTGAATACGGTGCTCATGGTTGCCCAAGCTACCTGTAAATTTGTCTGTATGCGCATCCTTGTCATCGGTTCGGGCGGCCGTGAACACGCCCTGCTTGCAGGTTTAGCCAAAGACTCTTCCGTTGAACTCACCGTCGCGCCGGGTAACGCCGGGATGGCGTCTTTAGCTACGGTTCGTGACGTTGACGTGAAAAACCCTGAGGCCATTGTGGCGTTGGCGAAAGAGATCAGCGCTGAATTGGTGGTTATCGGGCCAGAGATCCCGCTTGTTGCCGGGGCGGTAGACGCCTTGGTGGCGGCAGGAATTCCTGCGTTTGGGCCCTCGAAGCAGGCTGCTCAGCTTGAGGGTTCGAAGGCGTTTGCAAAGGACGTCATGGCGGCAGCTGGTGTGCGTACTGCCAAGGCGCGTCGTGTGACGGCGGAGGATGAGATTGGTGTCGCGCTGGATGTGTTTGGCGCGCCGTATGTGGTCAAGGACGACGGTCTTGCCGGCGGTAAGGGCGTTGTGGTGACCCATGATCGCGATGAGGCGAAAGCGCACGCGCAGGCGGTGATCGCGGCGGGTAACCCGGTATTGATGGAGTCCTTCCTGGACGGCCCGGAGGTCAGCCTGTTCTGTCTGGTTGATGGTGAGACTGTTGTGCCGCTTCTGCCTGCGCAGGACCACAAGCGTGCGTATGACAACGATGAGGGTCCGAACACGGGCGGAATGGGCGCGTACTGTCCGCTGCCGTGGTTGCCGGAAGGTGGGGTTGAGCGCATTGTTGAGGAGGTTGCCAAGCCGGTTGCGGCCGAGATGGTCAAGCGTGGCATCCCGTACAGCGGTTTGCTCTATGTGGGGGCGGCGTGGGGTGCCGGGGGCCCGTCGGTAGTGGAGTTCAATGCTCGCTTTGGTGATCCGGAGACCCAGCCGGTGCTCAGCATGCTGGAAACCCCGCTTTTGGAGCCGCTTTGGGCAGTTGCTTGTGGACGCTTGCGTGAACTCCCACCCCTGCAATGGAAGCCCGGCTACGCCGCCACGGTGGTGTTGGCCGCCGAGGGCTACCCGGCGCAGCCGAAAACTGGCGGCGTGATCACGGGTCAGCGCCTGGATGATCCAACCCGCGTGCTGCACGCAGGTACCGGCAAGGATGCTGATGGCCAGCTGGTGGCCACGGGGGGCCGCGTGCTCAACGCTTTGGGCCAGGGCGAGACGCTTGAGGCCGCGGTTGCAAACGCCTACGAGGTGATTGAAGCGATAAACCTGGATGGTGCGCATTACCGTCGTGACATTGCCCGCCCTGCTATTGATGGAAGGATCACCCTAAAGTGAGTGCCGTGAAACCGAATAACGCCAATGTTTTGAGTAACCGCTACGCTTCGCCGGAAATGGCGACGCTGTGGGCGCCTGAGCACAAGATCATTCTGGAGCGCCAGCTGTGGATTGCTGTGCTGCGTGCACAGGAGGCTTTGGGTGTGGAGGTTGCCAAGGGTGCAATCGAGGCGTATGAGCGTGTGATTGACCAGGTGGACTTGGACTCCATCGCGGCTCGTGAGAAGATCACCCGCCATGATGTGAAGGCGCGTATTGAGGAGTTTAACGCGCTGGCTGGTTTCGAGGAGATCCATAAGGGGATGACCTCGCGCGACCTGACGGAAAACGTCGAGCAGCTGCAGCTGTACCGCTCGCTGGAGCTGACCCGCGACAAGGCGGTGGCGCTGCTGAAGGCAGTGGGCAACCGTGCGGGCGAGTACAAGTCTTTGGTTATGGCTGGCCGTTCCCACAATGTGGCGGCGCAGGCCACCACGTTGGGCAAGCGTTTTGCGTCCGCTGCGGATGAGATCTTGGTGGCTATTGAGCGCATCGAGGAGCTTCTGGGCCGCTATGCGCTGCGTGGCATCAAGGGTCCGATGGGTACTGCCCAGGACATGCTGGATCTTTTGGGTGGCGACGAGGCGAAGCTTGCCCAGCTTGAGCAGGGTATTGCTGCGGGCCTGGGCTTTGAGCGCGTCTTTGACTCGGTGGGGCAGGTATACCCGCGCTCCTTGGACTTTGATGTGGTTTCTGCGTTGGTGCAGTTGGGTGCTGGCCCGTCGAGCTTGGCAACTACGATCCGCCTGATGGCCGGCAACGAGACGGTCACGGAGGGTTTTAAGGAAGGCCAGGTTGGTTCTTCTGCGATGCCGCACAAGATGAACGCCCGTTCTTGCGAGCGTGTGGGCGGTTTCCAGGTGATTCTGCGCGGTTACCTCACGATGGTGGCTGATTTGGCTGGCCAGCAGTGGAATGAAGGTGACGTGTTTTGCTCCGTGGTGCGTCGCGTGGCGCTGCCGGATGCGTTCTTTGCCATCGACGGCCAGCTGGAGACCATGCTCACCGTGCTGGATGAGTTTGGTGCGTTTCCGGCCATGATTGGCCGTGAGCTGGACCGTTACCTGCCGTTTTTGGCTACCACCCGTATTCTCATGGCCAGTGTTCGCGCGGGTGTTGGCCGGGAGACTGCTCACGAGGTAATCAAGGAAAACGCGGTTGCCATGGCGTTGGATATGCGTGAGCGTGGTGCGGAGCAGAACCTGGTGGAGCGTCTTGCGCGGGATGAGCGTCTGCCGCTGACTCAGGAGGATCTGGAGGCGGCGCTGGCGGATCGTCACGCGTTTATTGGTGCGGCGGAGTCTCAGGTGGATCGCGTGTTGGCGCGCATCCAGCAGGTTGTGGACGCCCACCCAGAGGCCGCCCAGTATCGCCCGGGCGACATCCTCTAGCTGGGGCAGTTACTCCCAGGTCACCGTCTGTGTCTGCGTGCGCAGGCGGATCCCGGTCGCTGCGGTGCCGTAGAGGCCGTCCCAGCTGGCTACATAGAACTCAAACGGGGTGCCCACCTTAAGCTCGCCGGTGTAGCCATGGGGTGGGGTTTCGGGGCCGCAGATGGAGGCGTCGTCGAGGTAGTTGGCTGCTAAGTCACCTGCCGCGGCGGTGAACTTCGGCACTGCCACCGTGACGTCCACCGGGTACTCACCGATCTCCTCAGGTGTCATGGTCACCGCAAAGCACAACACTTCCGGGAATGTGGGGGTTGCGGCTTTGAGCTTTGGCTTATCGACGTCCACGCTCCACACCACCGGCACCCCATACCGCACATCTCGCGTCACCACCTTGGCGCTTTGGCCAAATGATCGAGTTTGGGTTTTCGTCTCCGTCACCGCAATGGATTCGGTGTATGGGGGAGGGGGTGTGCAGGAGGTGAACGTGAGCGTCGTAAAGCAAAAGGCTCCAACCGTCCACCTGCGCAATCTCATGAGCGGGAGCCTACCACCGTGAAAACCTGCCCAAGGGCATACACTGTGACGCATGCCTGCAGATCTTTCTGATTACAAGCATATTTCTGGCGGCAAAGTACGCGAGATTTATGAAGTAGATGACCAAACGCTGCTGATGGTGGCGTCTGACCGCATTTCGGCCTTCGATTTTTCCCTGGAGCCGGCGATCCCAGACAAAGGGCGCATCCTCACGGCAACGTCGATGTTCTTCTTTGACTTGCTCGAAGGCGTGCCGAACCACCTGGTCGGCGGCGTGGAAGACCCGCGCATCCCGGAGAGTGTGCTGGGGCGCGCCATGGTGGTCAAAAAACTGGAGATGGTGCCGTTTGAGTGTGTGGCGCGCGGCTTCCTCACCGGATCCAGCAAGAAGGAATATGACGCTCGCGGCAAGGTCTGCGGCGTTTCCCTGCCGGAGGGCCTAGTTGAGGCGTCGAAGCTGCCGGAGCCGATTTTCACCCCCGCGACGAAGGCGGAGCAGGGCGACCACGATGAGAACGTCACCTTCGAGTACATGGCTAACAAGCTGGGTGTGGAGCTTGCAGAGAAACTTCGCGATCTCACCTTGCACGTCTACACCACCGCCGCCGAGCATGCGGCGGAACACGGCATCATTCTGGCGGACACCAAGCTGGAGTTTGGCCTGGACGCTGACGGCACGATTGTCTTGGCGGACGAAGTGCTGACCCCGGACTCCTCTCGCTACTGGCCCGCTGACTCGTACGAAGTGGGCAAGGTGCAGCCGAGCTTTGACAAGCAGTACGTGCGCAACTGGCTGACCGGCCCGAAGGCGGATTGGGACCCGGCCAGCGGTGTGCAGCCGCCGGAGCTGCCGGGCTCTGTGGTGGAGGCGACCAGGGATCGCTACATTGAGGCCTACGAGCGCCTCAGTGGGAAACGCTTCGCCGACTGGCCGGGGGCGTAAATGGTCAACTCCCAGACACAGCCGCAACCGCCTCATGCGAAGAAGCAGCCGTACACCCGCACTTTCCACGGCCGTGAGTTTGTAGATAACTACGAGTGGCTGCGTGAGAAAGAAACCCCTGAGGTCATTGCGCACTTGGAGGCGGAAAACTCCTACACGGAGGCCATGACCGCTAACTTGGCTCCGCTGACTGAGAAGGTCTATGAGGAGATCAAGTCGCGGGTGAAGGAAACGGACATGTCGGTGCCGCGTCGCCAAGGCAACTGGTGGTACTACGGCCGCACGGTGGAGGGCAAAAGCTACGGCATTTCTTGCAGGGTGCCGGTTGAAGGCGACCCGTGGACCCCGCCCGAGGTCACCGACGACATGCCTGGCGAGCAGGTGCTGCTGGACAGCAACGAGCTTGCACAAGGCCATGAGTTTTTCGCGCTTGGTGCATCCTCGGTGTCTACCAGCGGCAGGTTTTTGGCGTACTCCGTGGACACGGTGGGAGATGAGCGGTTCACGCTGCGTATCAAAAACCTTGACACCGGCGAGCTGTTAGAAGACCAGCTGGAGAACGTGTTTTACGGCGCGACCTGGGCAGGTGAAGACTACCTGTTCTACATCCGTGCGGATGAGGCGTGGCGTCCGTACCAGGTGTGGCGCCACCAGGTGGGCAGCTCCGGAGAAGACGTGCTGGTCTACCAGGAAGACGACGAGCGTTTTGCTGTCGGCGTGGGTGCAGACCGCGCGGAGCGCTACCTGTTTATTGTCGCGTCTTCCTCGTTGACCACGGAGTATCGCGTGGTGCCGGTGGCAGATCCGACCGCCGTCCCGCAGGTGTTGTGGCCGCGCGAATCCGGTGTTGAGTACCACGTGAACTTCGCCGAAATCGCGGGCCAGGAGCATTGGGTGGTGACCCACAATGCGCACGGACCGAACTTTTGCGTGGCACTAGTTCCCACAGGGGAGCTTCCCAAGCTTGCCGACGCTCACGTGATCACCCCACACCGCGACACCATCCGCATCGAAGGCGTGGATACCTACCGCGATTTCGCGTTCATGGAATACCGCCGCGGCGGCATCTCACGCCTGGCCGTGGCGCCGCTGGGGGAGACGTTCGGCGAGTTCAAGGAGCTTGAATTTTCTGAGGAGCTCTACACCGTGGGCCTGTCCGGTAACCCGGAGTGGGACGCACCCGTGGTGCGTGTGGTCTACACCTCGTACACGCAGCCTTCGCAGCTTCTGGACTACGAGGTAGACACCGGCACATTCACCCTGCTTAAAGAGCAGGAGATTGAGGGCGGCTACAACGCGGATGAGTATGAGGCGTTTCGCGTGTGGGCGCAGGCTCCGGATGGGGCGGAGGTGCCGGTGTCGGTGGTGCGTCGTAAAGCAGCAAGCTCTGAAGCCGCCCCACTGTTGCTGTACGGCTACGGCTCCTACGAAGCCTCCATGGACCCCGGGTTCTCCATCGCGCGACTGAGTCTGTTGGACCGCGGCATGATCTGGGCGTGCGCGCACGTGCGCGGCGGCGGCGAAATGGGACGTCAGTGGTACGACAACGGCAAGATGCTGCACAAGACCAACACGTTCACGGATTTCATTGCGTGCGCGGACAAGATGGTTGAGCTGGGGCTGACCACGCATGAGCAGATGGTGGCTGAGGGCGGTTCCGCAGGCGGCCTGCTCATGGGCGCGGTGGCGAACCTGGCCCCGGAGAAATTTGCGGGCATCCAGGCGATCGTGCCGTTCGTGGACCCGCTGACATCCATCTTGAAGCCGGAGCTGCCGCTGACGGTTGGGGAGTGGGAGGAGTGGGGCGACCCGTACCACGACCCTGAGGTGTACGACTACATGGCGACGTACGCGCCATACGAGAACATCCGCGACGTGGAGTACCCGCCAATTCTTGCAGTGACCAGTCTTAACGACACCCGCGTGCTGTACGTCGAGCCCGCCAAGTGGGTAGCCAAACTGCGCGAGATTGGCCGTGGTGGCCCATTCCTACTGAAAACGGAGATGTCCGCCGGCCACGGTGGCGTGTCCGGGCGCTACGCAAAGTGGAAGCAAACCGCATTCGAGTACGCGTGGACGCTAGTGACCGCGGGTGCGGTGGATGCGGCTGATCTGGCTGTGCGAGACTAGTGCCTATGTCTGGCCGTCTGCTTGTTTCCGTCTCTTCGATTTTCGACGAAACACTCGACGGCGTCCGCACCCTCGTCGATGCTCTCGACCGTGCGGACATCCCCGTCTCCCTGCTGATCGCCCCGCATATCGACGCCAAATGGCACCTCGCCAAAGACACCACCACCCGCGCCTGGCTTCAACGCCAGGTGGACACCCGTGCGGTACTGCTCAATGGGTTCGATCAGGCGGTGCAAGGCAGGCGCGCGGAGTTTGCCACGTTGCCTGGCCATGAGGCGCGGCTGCGTCTCAAAGGAGCAACACGGCAGATGGAATCCCTGGGCTTTGCCTTTGACATGTTTGCGCCCCCGCGCTGGCAGATGTCCGAGGGCACACTCGCAGTGCTGCCGGACTTTGGCTTTGACCTGGCTGCATCTACTGCCGGTATCCACCAGCTGCGCACCGGCGAGTTCACGCAGTGCCGCAACCTGTCCGTGGGCGAGGGTTTTGGCGCGGCGAAGTGGTGGCGCCGCAACATCATGAAAGCCGCGGTGCGTGGCGCGGAGCGCGGCAACACGATCAGGTTGTCAGTTTCGGGTCGTGAGTTGGGGGAGAAGAAGGTTTGCCGCGATTTTGTGGCCGCCGCTCGTGCGGCCGTGAGCGCCGGCAGCGTGCCTGCGGATTACCGCGCGTACCTGTAGCGCGGGCTAGCGCGGACTGCCGTGCGTTACTGTGCGTTACTGTGCGTTACTGTGCGTTACTGTGCTTTGATTCGTGAGTCCTTCACCCGCGCAATAACCCGGCACACCAAGTAGATGCCAAACGAGATAAACGCCACGAACACACTCACCGGCACACCCGGGGCAAGGGAAAGCACCATGCCTCCAACCGCGGCAGCCTCGGCAAACAGGATGGACAGCCACACCGCACGCACTGGGTTGGCAGTGACTTGGGCGGCGGCTGCGCCTGGCGTGATCAGCAGCGACATAACCAGCAGAGCGCCTACAATCTGCACCGACTGCGCTGAGGCGATACCCACCAGCACTGCGAACATAAGCGCCATCGTGCGCACGTGCACGCCGGAGGCGGCAGCCATTTCTGGGTCAGCAGATGCAAACAACAACGGCCGCCACAGCGCCGCCACAGCGACGACGATCAGCGCCGTGGTCCCTGCCAGCAGCCACAAGTCTTGGCCGGTCACACCAACAATCTGGCCAGTAAGTAGCGCAAGCGCGCGGTTGGCGTTGCCGGGGTAGAGGTGGATAAACAACACGGATAAGCCCATGCCGAAACTCATGACCACACCCACAGCCGAGTCTTGCTGCCCTTTCAGCCCCAGGGCGGCCAGCACCAGTGCCGCGACGATCGCCCCCACAATCGCACCCGCCCCCACGTTGATGCCCACCAGCAGCGCGGCAGACGCACCCATCAGAGCCAGCTCACTGGTGGCGTGTACTGAAAAGGACATCTGGCGCAGCACAATCAGCGGCGCCATCACACCAGAGAGCACCCCCAGCAGGGCACACGCAATCAGGGTTGCTTGGACAAAGTCGAGTTGCAGCAGCTCTAACGTGGTCACAGGACCACCAGCTTCCCGCCGACCTCGGCAACGTCGACGTGGGTGCCGTAGAGCTCGCTAAGCACTGAGGAGCGCATGACCTCGTCCACCTCACCAATCACATGGCCCTCAGGTCCGAGGTACAGGACGCGATCGACCACACCCAACACCGGGTTAATCGAGTGGGTTACGCACACCACAGCGGCGCCGGATTCGATAAACCTGTCTACGGCTTCCCGTTGTTTGGAGGGGTCGAGGGAGAGCAGGGGTTCGTCGGCAAGCAAAAGCTCCGGATCTTGCGCAAACGCCTGGGCCTGACGAATCAGCTGCTGCTGGCCGCCCGAAAGCGTGCCCACGCGCTGATCCGCAAACGGTGTGGCACCGACGCGGTCAAGCAACGCATCAACCCGCGCACGATCAGCACGAGCCCGGTGATTGACCGCAAGCGAGACCAAATCGCGTCCACGCATGGGTAAATCACGCGGAAACATCCGCTGCTGCGGAATCAACCCCACTCGGCCATTGGTCTCTACCGAGCCATGTGTGAGCTTGCGCGTGCCCAAAATCGTGCCCAGCAGCGTGGATTTGCCCACGCCATTAGGCCCGAGCACCGCGAGGAACTCACCACGGTCAAGCTCAAAATCCAGGCCGTGCCACAATGGGGCGACGGCAGCGTCAGTGAATCGAAGGATCACGGAAAAGCAGCTTAATTGTTGAAACGCGGAAGCTCCGTGTCCGGGCGAGGCTCAGCCGCATTCACGATCGCCTCAATCTCATCAACTACCTGGTCAAAGTAGTCCAGGAAGTTCATGCCCTCCGGCGGGGTCTCGCGTATCTCAACAATCGGCAGGTTGTTGTCCTTCGCAGCCTGCGCCAGGCGATCCGTAGCGCTGTTGGTGCTCTGCGGGTTGACCACAAGGAAGTCGAGGAAGCCACTCTCAATCAGCGCGAGGGTCTCCGCGACGGCGGAAGCGGACGGCTCTACCTCATTAAGCGTTGCCAAAAGGTAGGACTCCGGGGTGATGTCGTGCAGCTCAGTGCCCCAGATCAGCGGCGCGGCAATCGGCTCGGTCATAGCCAGGTGGACGTGCTTGAAGGAGTCTAGACGCTGCTGGAGCGCGTCCATGCGGGCGACGACGTCGTCCGCGGAGCTGCCCGTGCGGTCCGCTACCTGCGTTGCCACGTCCTTGACCTTGCTGGTGGCAAACCAGACGTGCTCGAGTTCATCCATGGACTCCGGGATGGAGTCGATCCAGCCGTGCTCGTGGTCGTGGCCCTCGTGGTCGTGGCCGTCGTGCTCATGCTCGTGCTCGTGTCCCTCGTGTGCGTGCGGCGGCACTGCGAAGATCACACGATCTTGTTCGGCAACCTTGTAAATTTCCTGGTCGTAGTGGCCGCCGTTGGCAACCACAAGGTTCGCAGCCTTGACGCGTGCAAGGTCTTTTGCTGCGGGTTCGAAGTGGTGGGGGTCGATGGAAGCGTCGTTAATAATGGCCTCAACCTCGTTGCCCGTCACCGCGGCAGCCACATCGGCCCACACGTTGGTGGTGGCAATGATGTCTGCTGCGTTATCACTTTGGCTTTCAGAGGAGCAGCTGCTTACCGACGCCCCAACCAACGCCACCGCCGCCACAACCGCAAAACTGGGGAACTTTTTCGTTTTGTACATGCGAGCGATTAAACCACTACTGAAAACGGGTTTCAATTGAGGGGTGGCATTGCGGGTGCTTGAGCTGGGGTGCGGGTACACCATTTTGCGTTGCGCCAGCATGCTGCCAAACCGGGAATATCTGCGATTGCCACAACTGCAGCCGCCGTTACCGCGAGGCCGCCAGCGAGCTGGAGAGCCTGCTTGCTGATCGGAAGCGGGTCGATAGTGCTGCTGGTCTGATCCTTCACCGGTGTCAGCGCCGGGATATCCATGGTGGCAGCCAGTCCCAGCGGGATCAGAGCAAGCAGCGCTGATTGGTATCTTTGCTCGGATTCGTCGGAGTGATGCCGTCCTTGCCGTCCTTGCCGTTCTGAATCTCGGCCTTGACAATGTAGCGGGCCTTCGGCTTGACGTTCACCACAACCTCAACGGTGTCGGTGCTGCCATCCGGGTAGGTCACGGTGATCACACCAGGCTGATTATCGCCAGCGTTGTTGGTGTCCACCGTCGCGGTCCACTCGAAGGTCGTTCCCTCGGGCAGTTGGGTGGTGTTGGTGAGGGCGGATGGGGCGTCGGTAAGCAACTTGCCCTGTGCAACCGTGACTGCCTCGACTGCCTTGCCAAAGCCAACCTTCACCGGGTCGTGGTCGGAGGAGCGGAACGTGTTGCCGTCGCCGAAGAAATTATGGACGTTGTAAAGGCGACGGGAGTACTCAAACACGTCCGACTCATCGCCGTTGATGTTCCAGACCGCAGAATCCTGGATCAGCTTCTGCGCCGCCTCGTTGGCAAGGATGTGGTCAACCGACCCCAACTGGCCGCTGAACTGGTACGACGCCTGGTCAAAGTCACGCTCGGACTCCACGATGCTGAAGCCACCTTGCTCAACGACGCCGATGGCGTCCTGCTTGGAGTATGTGTTGAAGTCTCCAACCAAGAACGTCGGTAGCTCAGCCCACTTGGACTGCTGGACACGCAGGCGCGCGTTGTTGCCGTGACCGTCACCGGTGTCTTTGTCGCCCTTGGCAACGGAACCCTTGGACTTGAAGTGGTTTACTACAGCCACGAAGTTGTCATCTTCATCGTTGCCGAGGGTCCGGCTCCACCTTCGCTGGCTGGTAGATGAATGCGACGCGAATGACGTCCTCGTCAGAGCCGAGTTTCTGCAGCGCCTCATCGCGCTTCGACACATCGCCGGTCGCGCTGTAGGTGTTTTCAATCTCAGACAGCCCGAGTACGTCAGTGTCCAGTTTGTTAATCGCAGAAACGATCTTCGCCTGCTGGTCCCGGAACGCTTGCTGGGGAAACGCGCCTCGGACGTTGCAGCGGTTCGTCGCGACTGGGTCGCCGTGAATATCGTTGTGCGTCGTGCAGCCCGTCTCGTTTTCGCCCAGGCTGCTGAAGTAGTTCAACACGTTGAAAAAGCCGATGGAGTAGTCGCCTTTAACGTGGTCCGGCACGTTGTACGGCGTCTGGCGCGAATCCTCCCACGCAATCGGCAGCTCCTTCGCCGCGGTTTTGCCGGTGATCGGCTGCAGCGGGTGGAAGCGCCATTTGTCAAAGGAGGAATCCGCAACATCATCGGTCTGGAAGTAGTCGTGGGTGCGGACGTCGTCAAGCGTGACAAGCTCCAAATCCTGCTGCTGCAAGGTGGCTGCAGGCGCACCCAGTGCCTCAAGGGCCTCGCTGAGCTCTTCGATTGCAGAGGCCGTGCGTTGGGTCTGCTTGAAATACTCACTGACTTTGCCGGTCACGCGTATCGACGCCCTCCGCAGTCACCGTTCGACCCTCCAGCGGGGAGGCGGCGCCTGTGGGTTCTCCGACCTGCGGGCGCTGGACAGACACGGAGTTTTTCGTCGTGGGTGTAGGTCGCGCCGGAGTTGCCGCCGCCGTAGACCTCGTTCATAACAACGTTGGAGCCGTCCGGAGCTGCAAGAGCAGTTAGCGTGACGACGGTTACGATACCTGCTGCCATGTTCAGTTGTGCGAAGACGTCTTTGTGCTGTTCAACGTATGTTCGAGGGGTGTGTGTTGGTGTCGGATATACTGGTGCGCGTCCTTGTAAGAAAGGCGTTTAAGGCGTCCAACCTCCCTCAACACGAAGGATTCTCATGGCACGAGTCGTCGTCAATGTCATGCCCAAGACTGAAATTTTGGACCCGCAGGGCCAAGCAGTGCTGCGCGCACTGGGCCGCATCGGGGTGGAGGGCGTCACTGACGTCCGCCAGGGCAAGCGGTTCGAAATCGAGGTAGATGATTCCGTAACTGATGAACAGCTTCGCCACATGGCTGAAACCCTGCTGACCAACACTGTGATCGAGGACTTCGAGGTTGTGCGATGAGCGCAACTATCGGAGTCATTACTTTTCCCGGCACACTGGATGACGTAGATGCCCTGCGTGCAGTCCGTCTTGCCGGCGCAACCCCGAAGCAGCTGTGGCATGCGGATGATTCGCTCGACGGTATTGATGCAGTCGTCGTCCCCGGCGGATTCTCCTACGGTGACTACCTGCGCACCGGCGCGATTGCTGCGCAGGCGCCGATGATGCAGGCTGTGATCGACGCTGCGAAGCGTGGCATGCCGGTGCTGGGTATTTGCAACGGTTTCCAGATTCTCACCGAGGCTGGCCTGCTGCCGGGCGCACTGACCCGCAACCAGGGCCTGAACTTCCACTGCGTTGACACCTACCTTGAGGTGGCAAACGCCGATACAGCTTGGACCAGTAAGTTCGAGCAGGGGGACAAGATCCTCGTTCCCGCCAAGCATGGTGAGGGCCGCTTCCAGGCGCAGCCGGAAACCATCGAGGCGCTGGAGAAGGAGGGCCGCGTGGTTTTCCGCTACACCGATAACTTCAACGGCTCGATCAACGCGATCGCGGGCGTGACCAATGAGACCGGCCGCGTCGTCGGACTCATGCCGCACCCGGAGCACGCTATCGAAGCCCTCACCGGCCCTTCCACTGACGGGCTGGGACTGTTCCATTCCGCCATCGACGCGATTTCGAAGATTGGAGCGTAAGACGCTGTGACTGTGGTGAACGATACCGTCGATAATGCAAAAGCAACCCCGGAAATTGAGCAGCCATACGCTGAGCTGGGGTTGAAGGACGATGAGTACCAGAAGATCAAGGAGATCCTGGGCCGCAGACCGACGGATGCGGAGCTGACCGTTTACTCCGTGATGTGGTCTGAGCACTGCTCGTACAAGTCCTCCAAGGTGCACCTGCGCTACTTCGGCGAGACCATGACGGAGGAAATGGCCTCCAAGATCCTCGCCGGCATTGGTGAAAACGCTGGTGTGGTGGACATCGGTGGCGGTGATGCGGTGACCTTCCGCGTGGAAAGCCACAACCACCCCTCCTTTGTGGAGCCATACCAGGGTGCCGCAACGGGCATCGGTGGCATTGTGCGCGACATTATGGCCATGGGTGCACGCCCGATTGCCGTGATGGATCAGCTGCGCTTCGGCGCGATTGATGCAGATGACACCAAGCGCGTGTTGCCGGGCGTGGTGCACGGCATTGGCGGCTACGGCAACTGCCTGGGCTTGCCCAACATTGGTGGCGAGACCGTGTTTGACCCGGCATACGCCGGCAACCCGCTGGTCAACGCCCTGTGTGTGGGCACGCTGAAGGTGGAAGACCTCCACCTGGCATTCGCCTCCGGCACCGGCAACAAGGTGATCCTGTTCGGCTCTCGCACCGGCCTTGACGGCATTGGCGGCGTGTCCGTGCTTGGCTCCGCCACGTTTGAGCAGGGCGAGGAGCGCAAGCTGCCTGCCGTCCAGGTGGGCGACCCGTTTGCAGAGAAGGTGCTCATCGAGTGCTGCTTGGAGCTCTACCAGGCCGGCGTTGTTGTGGGCATCCAGGACTTGGGCGGCGGCGGCCTGTCGTGCGCTACCTCCGAGCTTGCTGCTGCCGGTGACGGCGGTATGCGCGTGGACCTGGACGCAGTCCCGCTGCGCGCAGAGAACATGACCGCCGCAGAGATCCTCGCCTCTGAGTCGCAGGAGCGCATGTGTGCTGTTGTGGCCCCGGAGAATGTGGACCGCTTCATGGAGATCTGTGCGAAGTGGGAGGTTGGCGCAGCCGTCATCGGTGAGGTGACGGATGAGACTGACCGCCTGGCTGTCTACCACCAGGGTGAGCTGGTGATGGATGCACCGCCGTCAACGATTGATGCGGGCCCAGTCTATGAGCGTCCGTACGCACGCCCGGAGTGGCTGGATGGCGTCCAGGCAAAGACCGAGGTAACCAAGTCCGATGACCTGGTGGGCACCTGGAAGCAGATGGTTGCATCGCCTGCGCTGTGCTCGCGTGACTTCATCACGCAACAGTACGACCGCTACGTGCGCGGCAACACCGTGCAGGCCAAGCACGCCAACGCTGGTGTGCTGCGCATCAACGAGGAGTCCGGCCGCGGCGTGGCCATCTCCGCGGATGCTTCCGGCCGGTACACCTACCTGGACCCGAACATGGGCGCACGCTTGGCATTGGCAGAGGCATTCCGCAACGTTGCCGTCACCGGCGCGACCCCGGTTGCCGTGACCAACTGCCTGAACTTCGGCTCCCCGGAAAATCCGGATGTGATGTGGCAGTTCGCTGAGGCAGTGCATGGTCTTGCCGACGGCGCACGTGAACTCTCCGTCCCAGTTTCCGGCGGCAACGTGTCTTTCTACAACCAGACGGGCGGCACCCCGATTCTGCCGACCCCGGTGGTTGGCGTGCTCGGCGTGATCGAAAACGTGGAAAACTCCATCCCGCACGCCTTGCCTGCCGGTGCTGAAGAGCATGTGCTTGTGCTTTTGGGCGAGACTCGCGATGAGTTCGGCGGCTCCGTCTGGCAGGACATCTCCGGCCAGGGCCTTGCCGGCCTGCCCCCGCAAGTGGATCTGGCCAATGAAGAGCGTCTGGCGCAGTTCTTTGGTGGTGTTGAAGGTATTTCCGCAGCCCACGACCTGTCCGAGGGTGGCCTGTCCCAGGCGGTCTTCGAGCTGTTGCTCGCCTCCGGCCTGGGCGCAGACCTCAACCTGGAGGCTGTGCACGAGGATGCGTTTACCGCACTGTTTTCCGAGTCCGCGTCCCGCGTACTCGTTGCCGTGTCCCGCGACCGCGTTGATGCAGCACTTGAGCGCGCCAGCGCTGTGGGGGTGTCGGCTGTGGTGGTTGGCGAGACGTCGGCAAGCGGCAAGCTCTCCTTCGGTAACCAGGAAGTCGCAGTGGACGAGCTGGCTGAAGCTTGGGCCGCGACCCTGCCGCAGCACTTCGGCCACAGTGTGGCGCCGAACGCTGCGGTCTAAACCGGGAAGCTAGTCCACGCGCTGGGTGGCCTTTGGCATCTCCACCAAAGGCACCGGCTCGTACTGGCCGCGCAGATCCTTCAAGGTCTGCGTGTGCTCCCATAGCTGCTTGTCCTCCGCCGTTACCGGGGTGAACTGGCGGGCAGGCAGCGGGGTGCCGTCGATGTCCGTGGCCAGGTAGGTCACGGACGCATGGATGGCTTCCTCGAGATTCTCGCGCCCGCCCCGCGGGTCGCCGGAACGCACGTGGATTGAGGTGTGCAGCGAACGGTTATCTGTACGCGTTAGGCGAGCCTCAACCTCAATCAGATCCCCGATGTGGATCGGGCGGTAGAAACGAATGCCGCCCGCATACACGGCAACGGTGCGTTCGCCCGACCATTCCATGGTGCAAGCTATCCCCGCCTCATCTATCCACTCCATAGCTGTGCCGCCGTGGACGTTGCCGCCCCAGTTCACGTCCGTTGGCTTAGCCAGGAAACGGTGCACTACCCGCGGCGCGGTGGAGTCTTTGGTGTAGGTTTGCTCGCTCATCTCTGTTTCGATGGCCTTGCGCAGGTCAATGCGGCTCAGCGCTGCCCGCTCCACGCGGCGTTCCTCATCGGTGGATGGCACAAAGGCAGGAACCGGGGTGGGTTTGCCGGTCTCGGTGTCTTTAGCTACGAAAATGACTAGGCAGTCGCAGGCGCGCGTGAAGATGCCCTGGCGAGGATCCGCCGATAGTACCTCATTGACAATGTGCATGGAAGAACGTCCGGTCATGGCCACGCGTGAGCGGACTTCCACAATATGGCCGGAAGGAATCGGGCGGGTGAAGTGGATGTGCCCAACGTAGGCGGTCACGCAGTAGGTGGATGACCACTGGGCGGCGCACGCGTAGGCGGCTTTATCAATCCATTCCAGGACACGTCCGCCGTTGACGCCTTGGGCGCCGGCGTGCAGCACGTCTGTTGGTGCGGCCATAAAGCGCAGCGTGATGGAGGGGGACTTTTCAGTGGCTACGGGTGTTTCGGACTTGCTTCCAGACATAGCAACACAATAGCCACCGCCGCATGTTGAGGCGTCATGGCACTATGCAGTTATGGCGAGCAAGAAGGTTGATCCGGCGGAGATGGCGGAGGCTGTTGCGGAGGTGGCAGCGTGGCTTGAGGGGGAGGGGGAGAAGCCGACGCGTGCGCAGCTTGCGGCAGCCTGTCGTACGACGGCTCGCACGCTGGCGCAGGAGTTGCCGGGGCATGCGGTTGAGCTGCGTATTCCGCCGTTTGTGGCTGTGCAGTGCGTTGAGGGACCCCGGCATACGCGTGGTACGCCTCCGAATGTTGTGGAGATGGATCCGGAGACTTGGTTGCGGCTTGCAACAGGGCTCTTGCTTTTCGACGCCGCGTTGCAGTCCCCCCACGTCACCTCCTCTGGTTCTCGCGCGGGCGAGGTGGCGCGGGGGCTTCCGGTCGTTTCACTTTCGGCGGTTCGGCGCTAGTCGGATACCATAGGGGTCGTGCAAGGTGAAGCCAGGGAAGAGTGCGGCGTCTTCGGGGTATGGGCGCCGAAAGAAGACGTATCTAAACTGACGTATTTTGGGCTGTTTGCGCTGCAGCACCGCGGTCAGGAGGGCGCCGGCATTGCTGTTGGCGATAAGGAAAACATCGTGGTGTTTAAGGACACTGGCTTGGTCAGCCAAGTTTTCGATGAAACCGTCCTGGGTGCGCTGCAGGGTGATGTGGCGATTGGCCATACTCGCTATTCCACCGCGGGTGGAAATAGTTGGGATAACGTGCAGCCGATGTTCCGGACGTCGCCAAACGGCACCGATGTGGCGTTGGCGCACAACGGCAACTTGGTCAACTACGCTCAGCTGCAGGCAGAAGCTATTGAGGAGAAGTTGGTGCCCGCTGATGGGGTGGAAGGCCAGGGTTCTTCCTCTGACACTGCGGTGGTCTCTGCGCTGCTGGCGGATCTGATTCGTGAGGATCACACGCTTCTCGACGCATGTGAGCAACTCCTTCCGCGCATCCACGGTGCTTTCTGCTTCATGATCACGGACGGGCATACTCTCTACGCCGCGCGTGACCCGCATGGTGTGCGGCCGCTGTCGTTGGGGCGTCTTGAAGAGGGTTGGGTTGTGGCCTCTGAGACCTGTGCTTTGGACATTGTGGGTGCGGCCTTTGTCCGTGAGATCGAGCCAGGTGAGTTGATCTGGATCGATGAGACGGGGGTGCATTCCAAGCGTTACGCCGAGACTACTCGCGCTCACTGCGTGTTTGAGTACGTCTACGTCGCCCGTCCTGATTCTGTGATTGAGGGCCAGACGGTAAACAACTCTCGCATTGAGATTGGCCGCAGGCTGGCGCGTGTCAACCCGGTTGAGGGCGACTTGGTGATGCCGGTGCCGGAGTCCGGTACCCCGGCCGCGATTGGTTACGCCGAGGAGTCCGGCATCCCGTTCAAACAGGGCTTGATGAAGAACGCCTACGTGGGCCGCACCTTCATCCAGCCTTCTGACACGCTGCGTCAGCTTGGTCTACGTCTGAAGCTCAACCCGGTGCGCCAGGTCATTGAAGGCAAGAAGCTGATCGTGGTAGATGACTCCATCGTGCGTGGCAACACGCAGCGCAAGCTGATCCGCATGCTGCGTGAGGCAGGTGCCGCGGAGGTGCATGTGCGTATTGCCTCACCGCCGGTGAAGTGGCCGTGCTTCTACGGCATTGACTTCGCCAGCCCCGGTGAGCTGATTGCAAACCATGGTCGCGGTGGCTCGGATGAGGAGATTGCGGAATCCATCCGCACCATGATTGGTGCAGACTCCCTGGCGTTTGTGCCGATTGACGATATTGTTGCGTCATCCCATCAGGATGCTGACAATCTTTGCGCCGCGTGTTTCACCGGCCATTACCCATTAGGGTTGCCGGAGGGTAACCCGAACGCGGACCTTGTCCGTCGCATGAAGAAAGGCGCCGAAGCGTAAATGAGTAACCCCGAGATTTCCTACGAGGCCGCAGGCGTATCCATCGAAGCCGGCGACAAGGCCGTTGAACTGTTCGCGCCGCACGCTAAGCGTGCCACGCGTCCGGAGGTCCGCGGCGGCCTCGGCGGCTTCGCCGGCCTGTTTGCCTTGGGCAAGTATAAGGAGCCGTTGCTGGCGGCAGGATCTGACGGCGTGGGTACGAAGCTGGCCGTCGCCCAGGCGATGGACAAGCACGACACCATCGGCATTGACCTGGTAGCCATGTGCGTGGATGACCTGGTGGTCTGCGGTGCCGAGCCGCTGTTCCTGCAGGACTACATTGCAATTGGCAAGGTTGTTCCGGAAAAGGTTGCCGAAATCGTCGGCGGCATTGCCGAGGGTTGCGTCCAGGCGGGCTGCGCCCTGCTCGGCGGCGAGACCGCAGAGCACCCCGGTGTGATGAACCCGGATGACTACGACGTCTCCGCAACCGCAGTTGGCATCGTCGAGGCTGATGAGCTGCTCGGCCCCCACCTGGTGCGCGAAGGCGACATCATCATCGCCATGGCC
This sequence comes from Corynebacterium sp. HMSC29G08, assembly GCF_001806875.1. Taxonomy (GTDB): domain Bacteria; phylum Actinomycetota; class Actinomycetes; order Mycobacteriales; family Mycobacteriaceae; genus Corynebacterium. Next base: position 15,023 of record NZ_KV786260.1, on the reverse strand, counting down.
TCCTCCGGCCTGCACTCCAACGGCTACTCTCTTGCCCGCCACGTGCTTCTTGAGCGTGCTGGGCTGCCGCTGGACGGCCACATCGAAGAGCTTGGCCGCACGCTTGGTGAGGAACTACTTGAGCCCACCCGCATCTACGCCCTTGACTGCCTTGAGTTGGCCGCCGAGTGCGATGTGCGCACTTTCTGCCACGTCACTGGCGGTGGCTTGGCAGGCAACATGGAGCGCATCATCCCAGAGGGCCTGGTTGCAGAGATGCGCCGCGCCACCTGGACCCCGGGCCAGATCTTCCGCACCATCCGCTCTGTTGGCCAGGTGCCGGATGCGGAAATGGAGAAGACCTTCAATATGGGTGTGGGTATGGTTGCCGTCGTTTCGCCTAGCGACCGCGACCGTGCACTTGCCATCTTGGCCGCACGCCACATTGACAGCTGGGTGCTTGGTGAGGTCCGCGCCGCTACTAGCGACGACGAACCCCGCGCCCTGCTCACCGGCGAACACCCGCAGTACTAGTCGCAGCGCCTGAAAACGGCGCGCGAAAAGAGCGCACCCCGGGTATTTGCTCGGAGTTGCGCTCTTTTTCGCTGCGTTCAGAAGGTGGGGGAGTTAGCGAGCAACGCGACGCTGGCCGCGGTTGTCCTCGTCCTCATCGTCCCAGTTGCCGTAGTCGGCGTAGTCGGCGTAGTCGCCGTACTGGTCGTCCACCTCATCGTCATCCTCAGCCCAGCCTCCTGGGACCTGCGCTGCAAGCTCACGTTGCAGGGAATCGAGATCCATTTCCGGAGAGTTGTACTTGAGCTGGCGAGCTACCTTGGTCTGCTTTGCTTTGGCGCGTCCGCGGCCCATGGCGTGACCCCCTTGAGGTGCTATTTATCTAATCGTATTTGTCCTGCCAGACATAATAGCTTGTGCCACTAAAAAATTCCCCTCTACCCATCTACCTGCGCAGATTCGGGCCGCCGCGGAGTTTTTCAATGGCGACACGTCCAGCGCGCTCGCCTTCATCCGCGGGCAGCGAATCCGGGTCAACGTTGGCGGCTACCCCGGAAATGTCCAGCGGTACGGTTGGGTCTGCAAGTGCGGAGCGTTTCACTAACGCCAACGCGATTGGGCCGTAGTCGGCGTCTTGGACCACGGTGCCAAGCCTGCCAACCTTGCGGCCGCCAAGCGTGATGTCGGCGCCGGGGGAGGGAAGCTCAGGGGCGGAGCCATCGAGCTGCAACATGACCAACAGGCGCGGGGAGCGGCCCAGGTTTTCCACACGCGCCACGGTCTCCTGGCCGCGGTAGCAGCCTTTTTGCAGGTGGACGGCGCCAAGATGATCGCCGCGGCCGATGAAGGTGGGCACCTCGTGGGGGATGGAACGATCATCAAGATCCACGTCCAGCTCCGGCTCGACTGCGCGTACGCGTGCCGCGGTGTACGCCATCAAACCGGCAACGCGCCCGCCGTCGGCCTGCCACGCTTCCAGGGTGGGGGTGACGGTGGTGGGGGACAACAGGGCGTCGTGAAGCAAGAAGCTCCCGAACTGGCGGGTGCGGGTGGCAACGGCGCCATCGACAGGCCGGCCGAAGGTGGAGACCAACACCAGGTCGGATTCTTCGATGGTGACATCGGACCAGAAGACCATGCGACGCAGGAACTCCAGGAAGGACTCGCGCTGCTGTGGTGGCATGTCCAGGTAGAACGTCGTGCCGTCAAACATCACGCCCACGTGGTGCAAGATGTGGCCCTGAGCGTTCAAATCAAGCGCGAAAGCACCAAAACCGGCGGCTACATCGTCGAGCTTTTGGGAGAGCAGGTTGTTCAAAAAAGTCGGCGCATCAGGGCCGGAAACGGCGATGACGTCGTAATACGAGCGGTCAATCAGCGTCGGCGTTTCAGCCAACGCGCGCTGCTCCGCTAAAGGATCCCCAAAGTGGAGCGCAACATGCGTCTCCGGATCAGCAACGGCACCAGGAAGATCAACAGAGAACATTCGAGTCACGGCCCCGATCATAAGGGCATAATGGGTAGATATGTCACTCCTAGCGCCAGAACCCGTCATCTACCTGGTAGAGCCCTACGGCGGATCCATCCGCAGACAAAACCCGAACACACCGCACGTGTTTTGGGACGACGCAGCCGTCACGCGCGGAGACGGCGTATTTGAAACCATCCTGATCCGCAACGGCAAACCACGAAACGTGGAGCGCCACCTGGAGCGCTTCGCCCGTTCCGCGGAGGCGCTTCAGCTGCCGGTGCCGGACGCGGAACACTGGCTGAAAGCCACCCAGGAGGCGGTGGCGGATTACGTGCGGGAGCGCGGCGGCAACCCGAAGGAAGTCAAGGAAGCAAAATGCACCTGGACGCTTAGCCGCGGACGGGAGACCACAGGTGTGGCCACCGCGTGGCTGACCGTGCGCGATATTGACCCTGAAGTGCGCAAACAACGTGAAAACGGTGTGAAGGTAGTGACCACCCCGCGCGGGTTTGTGGCGGACCCGGACGTGCCGTGGATGGTGGGGGAGGCGAAAACCCTGAACTACGCGGCAAACATGGCGGCGCTGCGCTGGGCGCGCGGGCAGGGTGCTGATGACGTGATTTACGTTGAGCGTGGGACCGGCCGTGTGCTGGAAGGCGCTACAAGTACCGTCATCATGCTGAAGAAGGGCGGGCGCATGCGCACCCCAGCTCCAGGGCATGGGGTTATGGCCGGCACCACGCAGGCGGCACTGTTTGCTCTTGCAGAAAAAGACGGCTTCAAGTGTAAAGCCAAAGACATCTACCTCAACGAGCTGCTGAAGGCGGAGTCGGTGTGGCTCGTGTCCTCGACGCGCATGTGTGCACGCGTCACCCACATTGATGGCACGACGCTTGCCGCCCCTGAAAATGAAGCGGAGATCAAGGCGCTGATCTCCGCTGCGGCGCGCTAGCCCGCGATGCGCTTGAGCTCTGCCGACATGTACGGCACTAACTCGCCGTCTACTACGCGCTCGTCGACCCAGCCGAGATTGTTGTTGGGCATCAGGCCGTAGAGGCGGCGGCCTGGGCCGTGGTGTGCCGGGCCGGTTTCGGTGGCGATGGTGGATGCGGATTCTAGCTGCCAGGCGCGCTCGTTGCGCATGCTGCCGTAGAGGATTTCCACCAGGCCACGGGGGTTGGCCAGTACAACCTCAATCTCGTCCTTTTCGGAGATGCGCCAGAAACCGAGTTCGCGCTGCTCCGGGCCGGTTGACTCGCCGTTTTCGTCCAGACGCCACATGCGGGAGTCGAAGCGTAGGTAATTGCCACCGTCGTGGGAGAAGATGAGCTGCTGGCCAAAGGCGTATTCTTCGCCCTGTTCGTTGATCTGGCCGCTGCCGTGCCAGACGCCGACGAGGGGGAGGAGGGCCAGCAGGCCGTCGTGAAGCGAGGGGCCCTGGCGCAGGTTCGCGGTGTCGTCTTCCAGTGGGAACTCCTCGAAGCCGAGGCCTGGGATGTTGCGGTGGGCGGTTGCTTTGGACTGTTCGGCGGCGAGGTTGACGGCGTCGCTGCCGTTGAGCATGTCGCTTTGCTGGTCGGTTTGTTTGTCATTTTCAGTCATGCCTTCAAGGGTAGCCTGGCAGCATGACTGACTACGTAGAGCTTGTGCAAGCTGCGGAAAAACACGATGGTGTGGCTCCGTTGTCGGAGGCTTTCTTGCGCGGCCTGGATGGCGATTATGCACGTTTTACGGTGGATGGGGGTTTGGCCCTTGCGGCGCCGGATGGCAGCGTTGAGCTGGTTGTCCACCCGGATTGTCGCAGGCAGGGCAAAGCGAAGGAGCTTTTCAAGCTTGTCGACGCCAACGTGAACCACCCCAAACTGTGGGCCCACGGCAATCTACCCGCGGCCCAGGCCACAGCGGAGTCTTTAGGCCTGCGGCCGGTACGCGAGCTGCTGGTCATGTCCATCGACGCTGACCAGGTCAGTCGCGCCCCCGCCGAGCTTCCGGAAGGCTTTGCAGCGTTGACGTATGGGCAGGCCGTTGAGCGTTTTGGGCGTGAGAGTGTGGAGCAGGCGTGGCTGGATGTCAACAATGACGCCTTTGATTGGCACCCTGAGCAGGGTGGGTGGGACCTTGAACGTTTGCGCAGCGCAATGGACACCGACTGGTTCGATCCGGCAGGCGTGTGGCTGCTGTATAAGGGGGAGCAGTTAGCGGGCTTCCACTGGACCAAGCGCCACCCGGAAAACGTCGGCGAGGTGTATGTCATTGGCCTGTCTTCAGCCCATCGGGGGGAGGGATTGGGGGTACCGCTGCTGCAGTTGGGGTTGGAGTCCCTCTTAGCCGGTGGATCTACGCAGGTCATCCTCTATGTTGAGGCCGATAATGAGCCCGCGGTAAAGCGGTATTCTCAGGCTGGTTTCACAATTGCTGAATCACACGTGATGTACCAGAAATAGGGCGATACGCTGCGGATATGTGCGCACAGATGGCGTGTTCACTGATTGTTCACTTGGCACGCAACCCTCGGTTAACCCACGGGTTCTAGGTTTATCAGCCGTGAGTAATCAGCGCTGCTGCCTGCCTATGGCGTAGGGCCCGCGCGGGTTCTCCTTGAACGAGCTACCAATGACCTGAAAGGTTATCCCGTGATCCGCAACATTAAGCGCACCGCCGCAATCGCTGGCGTCGTTGCAGTTTCCTCTGTCTCCCTCGTTGCTTGCAACAGCTCCGATGACACCGACACCGCCGCTACCGAGACTGCTGCTGAGTCCTCGGCTGCCAAGACCCAGGCTGAGGGTTCTGAGACCGCAGCTGCTGGCGACTACGTACTGTCCGGCGAGACCGGCGCGCTGGTTGCTGAGGGCGCTTCCTCCCAGCAGAAGGCAATGGACTACTTCGGCGAGATCTACGCCAAGGAAGTTCCGGGTGCGAACCTGGCATACAACCCGTCCGGCTCCGGCGCTGGCCAGAAGAACTTCATTGCAAACCAGGTGAAGTTCGCCGGCTCTGACTCCCCGCTGAAGGATGAGCAGGTTGAGGAGGCAGCTGCACGCTGCGGCGGCAACGAGGCGTGGCACCTGCCGTTCGTCATCGGCCCGGTTGCAGTTGCTTACAACGTTGAGGGCGTTGATGAGCTGAACCTGACCATTGACAACATCGTTGACATCTTCCAGGGCACCATCACCAACTGGAACGACCCGGCTCTGGCTGAGTCCAACCCGGGGGCAACCCTGCCGGATCTGCCGATCCAGGTTGTCTTCCGCTCCGACGAGTCCGGTACCTCCGACAACTTCCAGAAGTTCCTGGCTGCCGCATCTGACGGCAAGTGGACTGGCGAGGGCAAGGCCTTCCCGCAGAACGTCGGCACCGGCGCGAACGGCTCCACCGGTGTGGCACAGGAGGTCAACGCAACCAACGGTGCAATCACCTACGTTGAGGCCGGCTTTGCAGAGAACAAGGCAAACATTGACTTCGGCCACGGCCCGGTTGAGCTGAACACGGACACCGTTGGCAACGCTCTGGCCAACATGGAGTTCAAGACCGAAGGCCACAACATGGTGGTTGACGCGGACAAGCTGTTTGCTTCTGACGCGGCTGACTCCTACCCGCTGATCCTGACCACCTACGAGATCGTTTGCTCCGCTGGTTACGACGAGGCAACCTCCAACCAGATCAAGGACTTCCTGAACCTGGCGCTTGACCACCAGGATGAGGAGCTGGAGTCCGAGGGCTTCATCCCGGTCACCGGCGCTCACGCTGAGCGTCTCCGCGACGCCATCAACGCAATCCAGTAAGCGAGGTCGTTGACCTTCTGCTCCCCGCGCTACTAGCGCGGATGGCGAGTGCGCCCCCCACATGACATTCGTCACCTGGGGGGCGTAATTGCGCAGGACACCCGCCCCTGAAACTTTTGTTCTCATCCACCCAAAGGAACTGCGAATTATGGCTGACAATGATCTGTCACCAAACACTGATCCGGTAGCGCAACGATCCACCGCAACTCCCGTTATTGAGGGCGGTGACCCGCAGGCTGAGAGTGCGCCGTCTGCGGTTGCGACGCGTCGTGGTGCTGGCACGAAGCGTCCCGGTGACCGAGTGTTTGAGTTTCTCTCAACTATCTCTGCAACCCTGATCACTGTGTTGGTGGCGGCGGTGGGTCTATTCCTGCTCCGCCAGGCAGTTCCACCACTGTCTCGTAATGAAGGCGGTGTGCTTGGGTTCTTCACCTACGGCGGACAGTGGAGCACGTCCGACCTGGAGAACATGCAGTTTGGTATCCCGAACCTGTTCTTCTCCACGGTGACTATTTCGCTGATCGCGCTTGTGATTGCAATGCCGATCGCGCTTGGTATCGCGCTGTTTTTGTCCAACTACGCCCCGAAGTCTCTGGTGCGACCGTTGGGCACTTTGGTGGACATGCTGGCCGCTGTGCCGTCGATCGTGTTCGGCCTGTGGGGTGCGCAGGTGCTTGGCCCGAAGCTGGGCAAACTCTACGACTGGATCAACAGCTGGGGAGGGGAGTTCTTCCTCTTTGCCACGTACCAAAACTCCCCGCCGTTTTCCACGGCTCGTAACATGCTCACCGGTGGCATTGTGCTGGCGATCATGATTCTGCCGATCATCGCGGCAACCGCCCGCGAAGTGTTCGTGCAGACCCCTCCGGGCCAGATCGAATCCGCTTTGGCACTGGGTGCTACCCGCTGGGAAGTGATCCGCATGACGGTTATCCCGTTCGGCTGGTCCGGCTTCATTGCCGGCGCCATGCTGGGTCTGGGCCGCGCACTGGGTGAGACTATGGCGCTCTATATGGTGGTGGCGCCTGCGAACGACTACCGTGGTTCGCTCTTTGACGGCGGCACAACGTTTGCTACCGCAATTGCAAACGCCGCAGCGGAGTTCAACAACCCGATCAGTGCAGGCGCTTACATCGCTGCTGGTTTGGTGCTGTTCATCCTCACATTCATTGTCAACTCGATCGCCCGCGCGATTGTGAACAAGAGCAAGTAGGCAGGAGGAGTAAACACAATGTCTACCGCTATTTCAAGCACCAGCCCAAGCGTTCCTGCCCCGCAGCAGAGCGGATCCCCATTCACCCACATCTCCAGCGGGCGTAAGACCACAAACTCCATCATGGGGGGCCTCATGTGGTTCTGCATGATCCTGGCGTTGATTCCGCTTCTATGGGTGCTGTTTACCGTGATTATTAACGGCTGGAAGGTCGTTGTTGATCCTGCCTGGTGGACACACGACATGGTTGGCGTTCGCGCCTCCAAGGAAGGCGGCGGCGCGGCCCACGCCATTGCCGGTACGCTGCTGCAAACCTTCGTTGCGTCCCTGTTCTCTATCCCCGTGGGTGTGTTCACCGCGATCTACTTGGTGGAATACTCCAACGGCAACAGGCTGGGCAAGCTGACTACCTTCATGGTGGATATTCTCTCCGGTGTGCCGTCTATCGTCGCGGCGCTGTTTATCTACGCACTGTGGATTACGATCCTGGGCCAGCAGCGTTCCGGTTTCGCGGTGTCGCTGTCGTTGATCTTGCTGATGATCCCGGTCGTGGTGCGTAACACGGAAGAGATGCTGCGTGTGGTACCGATGGATCTGCGTGAGGCTTCTTACGCGCTCGGTGTGCCGAAGTGGAAGACCATCGCACGCATCGTGTTGCCAACCGCACTGTCTGGCATTGTCACCGGCATCATGCTGGCAATTGCACGTGTTATGGGTGAGTCTGCTCCGGTGTTGATCCTTGTGGGGTCCAACCCGGCGATGAACCTGACCCACATGTTCAACCAGCCGCAGTCTTCGCTGCCGCTGTTCATGCTTGACATGTGGAAGACCGGCGCTACCGGCCCGGCGAATGAACGCCTGTGGGGTGCGGCGCTGACCCTGGTGATCATCGTTGTTGCACTGAACCTGTTTGCCCGCTTCATCGCAGCTAAGTATTCGGTGAAGAAGAAGTAACCCGCCGTAACCCCTTCGAATTACAGGAGAACTACTGATGTCCAAGCTTTCGTTGAAAGACGTCAACATTTACTACGGCGACTTCCACGCCGTGCAGAACGTGAACATGGAGATCCCGGCCCAGGCCGTCACCGCGTTCATTGGCCCCTCGGGTTGCGGCAAGTCCACGGTGCTGCGCACTATCAACCGCATGCACGAGGTGATCCCCGGCGCTTCGGTGAAGGGCGAGATCCTTTTGGACGGCCATAATATCTACGGCAAGGGCGTTGATCCGGTGTCTGTGCGTAACACCATCGGCATGGTGTTCCAGAAGGCCAACCCGTTTCCCACCATGTCTATTCGTGACAACGTGGTTGCTGGCCTGACCCTGGCGGGCGAGAAGAACAAGAAGAAGCTCGACGAGGTTGCTGAACAGTCTCTGCGCGGCGCCAACCTGTGGGATGAGGTTAAGGACCGTCTGGACAAGCCGGGGGGCGGTCTTTCCGGTGGTCAGCAGCAGCGTCTGTGCATCGCTCGTGCGATTGCGGTTCGCCCGGAGGTCCTGCTTATGGACGAGCCGTGCTCCGCCCTCGACCCCATCTCCACCCTGGCCGTCGAAGATCTGATCCACGAGCTGAAGGAAGACTTCACCATCGTGATCGTGACCCACAACATGCAGCAGGCTGCGCGTGTGTCCGACAAGACGGCGTTCTTCTCGCTTGAGGCAACCGGCCGTCCGGGCCACCTGGTGGAGTTCAACGACACCACTAAAATCTTCGAGAACCCGGACCAGAAGGAAACCGAAGATTACATCGCCGGACGCTTCGGCTAGCTACCGCTCGGCGGTGGCGATAAACGTCAGTTGCCGGGCGATGCTGACGCAGTGGTCAGCAAAACGTTCGTAGAAGCGAGAGATCAGCGCGGTATCAACAGCGTGGCGGTTCGTGTACTGCCACGCTTCGCTTTTTGCGGCGTCGGTCAGTTCGGCGGAGATGGTGTCGATGGCATCGTCGGCGTCGTCAAGCGAAAGCTCCTGTGTGCCATCCGTAATCATTGCGCAGACCCGCTGGGCCATGGTGTCGGCGGCCTGGGCCATATCCATCACCAACGGCACAATATCTGCAGGCAGCGTGGGGGAAGGGTGGTATTGGCGCGCGATTTTGGACACGGATTTGGCCAGAGAGCTCATACGCATCAGGTCGTGACCGATGTGGATGTACGCAAGCACCTGACGCAGCTCCGTAGCCACCGGGGTTTCACGCGCAAGCAGCTGCAACGAGCGATGCTCACACCTGCGGTGGATCTCCCCCAACGCGTCAGACTCCGTCATCGCGCCTTCAGCGGCCTCGAGGTCCTGATCCGCTAGCGCCTGCGAAGCATGCCGCATGCTCGCGCGAGCAAGCTCGGCCATTGCGACCATGTCCTTGGTGTAGTTGTGCAGTTCATCGCGGTACACCAAGCGCAGCGGCACCGGGTCACGCCCGAAGCCTGTGCTATCCACCATTGTTTTCTATCTCCGCTCCTTCCGGAACTGTCTCATCTTCCGGATCATCCAACCACCCCTCAGGCAGCGCGACCTTCGACGGGGAGCCCTGTCGGCCGCGCGCATCATTAGCATTGTCGGCTAGTTCAGTGGAATCCGCAATCGTGTCCAGCAGCGCCTGAAGCTGTGCCAGTGACGTGACTTGTGCGAGCTTTTTACGAAACTCTCCACCCACGGGGAAACCGCGCAGATACCAGCCGGTGTGCTTGCGAATGTCGCGGCACGCGTGGTCCTCACCATCATGTTGCGCAAGCAGCTCTGCGTGTCGGTAGATAATGCGCGCTACCTGGCCAAGCGTGGGCTCCGGCGGCACTTCCTCGCCGCGTAGCTGGGCGCCAAGCTGTGCAAACAACCAGGGGCGGCCCAAGCAGCCGCGACCAACTTCCACACCGTGGCAGCCGGTCTGCGACATCATGCGCGCTGCGTCTTCAGCGGCGAAAATGTCGCCGTTGCCAATCACCGGAACGTCGGTGCCGTCCAGGTGATCCACAAGGCGTGCGATCTCGTCCCACCGTGCGCTGCCGGAGTAACGCTGGTCTGCGGTCCGCGCGTGCAGTGCCACAGCCGCAGCGCCTTCTTCGGCGGCGATGCGCCCGGCATCTAGGTGCGTGTGATGATCATCATCAATCCCGATGCGGAATTTCACCGTCACTGGGATATCGGTGCCTTCCGTTGCTGAAACCGCAGCGCGCACGATGTTGCCGTACAGCCTGCGCTTGTATGGGATTGCCGAACCACCGCCACGCCGAGTCACCTTGGGCACCGGGCAACCGAAGTTCATGTCGATGTGGTCCGCGATATCTTCGTCCACAATCATGCGCACCGCTTCATACGTGTACTTCGGGTCCACGGTGTACAGCTGCATGGAACGCGGGTGTTCCACGTCGGCGAAGGTGGTCATGTGCATCGTTTTTTCGTTGCGTTCCACCATGGCGCGCGCGGTGATCATTTCGCAGACGTAGAGTCCGGATGCTGTGCCGGTGAGTTCTTGCTCAATTTCGCGGCACAACACGCGAAACGGCATGTTTGTCACCCCCGCCATCGGAGCAAGGATGACGGGGGAGTTTGTCTCAATTTCCCCTATACGCATGGCTGCCCATTTTCCCATGACTCACACTTTCGGGGGTAGGGCTTTTTGCTTTTCGACGTTCGTCCGATGCGTTATAGGTCACAATAGGGACGCACTGTAACTAATCGGTTGTCCCCGGCGTCGCGCCGGGATGCATAACCGGTACGTATGAAGAGAGGGATCACATGAGCGATCGCATCGCCTATGCAAAACTGCGTGACAAGGTCATGACTGCCGAAGAGGCAGCCCAGTTTGTCAATCACGGCGACAAGGTTGGTACCTCCGGCTTTACCGGCGCTGGCTACCCCAAGGCCATGCCGGCAGCAATCGCAGAGAAGGCTAAGGCAGCACACGCCAAGGGCCAGGACTTCTCCATTGACCTGTACACGGGTGCTTCCACGGCGCCGGAGTGCGACGGCGTGCTGGCTGAGGCAAACGCGCTGCGCTACCGCATGCCGTATCAGTCTGACCCGCAGATGCGTAACAAGATCAACGCTGGTGAGATGAAGTTCCAGGACATCCACCTGTCGCACTCCGGCATGATGGTGGAGCAGGGCTTCTTCGGCCAGGTGGACCTGGCAATTGTTGAGGCCGTCCGTATCACCGAAGAGGGCAACATCGTGCCGTCTTCGTCTGTGGGTAACTCCGTTGAGTTCCTCAACGCGGCTAAGAAGATCATCATTGAGGTCAACTCTTGGCAGTCCGAGGAACTCGAGGGTATGCACGACATCTGGACCGTGCCGGCGCTGCCGAACCGTATTCCGATCCCGATCACCAAGGCTGGTGACCGTATCGGTGCCACCTACATTGAGATTGACCCGGAGAAGGTCGTCGCAGTCATTGAGACCAACGACCCAGACCGCAACGCTCCGTTCAAGGCTCCGGACGAGGTTTCCGAGCAGATCGCTGGCAACTTCCTCGACTTCCTGGAAAACGAGGTGAAGGCTGGCCGCCTTACTTACGACGGCTACGTGATGCAGTCCGGCGTGGGCAACGTCCCGAACGCCGTGATGGCTGGCCTGATGGACTCCAAGTTTGAGAATATCCAGGCATACACCGAGGTTATCCAGGATGGCATGGTTGACCTGATTGACGCGGGCAAGATGACCGTTGCCTCCGCAACGTCGTTCTCCCTGTCGCCGGAGTACGCAGAGAAGATGAACAACGAGGCTTCGCGTTACCGCGAGTCGATCATCCTGCGCCCGCAGTCCATCTCCAACCACCCGGAGGTCATCCGCCGCACCGGCCTAATCGCTTCCAACGGCATGATCGAGGCGGACATCTACGGCAACGCCAACTCCACCCACATCAACGGCTCCCGTCTGATGAACGCTTTGGGCGGCTCTGGTGACTTCACCCGCAACGCCTACATCTCCTCGTTCATCTCCCCGTCGGTGGCTAAGGATGGCGCCATCTCTGCAATTGTGCCGATGGTCTCCCACGTTGATCACACGGAGCACGACGCAATGGTGTTCATCACCGAGTACGGCGTGGCAGACCTGCGTGGCCTCGCACCGCGCGACCGCGTGGCAAAGATGATCTCCATCGCGCACCCGACCTACCGTCCGCTGCTGGAGGAGTACGTCGAGCTTGCATCCAAGTGCAAGTACCAGGCAACGCCGCACGACCTGCGCCACGCCTTCGACTTCCACACCCGCATCGAGGAAACGGGCACGATGTTGAAGTAGGGCTGCACCCTGAAGCACTGCTGATGTGCTGCTGATGTGCAGCTGATGCACTGCTGATGTGCAGTATCCGCGGGTAGTCCGCGCCCCAATTACCGGCTGAAGCCGGTGGGGCGCTAGGATATCCGCGTCGGGCCTTTAGCTCAGCTGGTAGAGCTACGGACTTTTAATCCGCAGGTCGCGGGTTCGAGCCCCGCAGGGCCCACCGTGATGCCCCGGTTAACGCCGGGGCATTTTGCGTACCAGGGTTTATCTGCAGGGTTTGTCGGCACGGTTTGTTCGCACGGTTTGTCGGCACCTTGCGACTCTGGCTTTGCTACGTTTTGCCCATGGGCATTGCTACTTCTTCAAGCGCAGTACTGCTTGCGCTTGGCATCTCGCTGCTGGCCGGGCTGGCTACCGGCCTAGGTGGCCTGGTGGTGGTGTTCAAACGTGCCCCAGGGGCGGCGTTCCTCGCTTCCGCGTTGGGCTTTCAGCCGGTGTCATGATCTACATCTCGTTTGTAGAACTGCTTCCAGAAGGCATCGCTGGGCTTGGGGAAGCCGGAAATGCTCGCGCTGAACTCTGGGGCGTTATCGCGTTTTTCGGCGGGCTTGCGTTGATTGCCTTTATAGACCGCTGCGTGCCCGAAGAGATTAACCCCCACGAAGAGCCCCGCCACCTGAGCGCCAGCGGAATCTCGCGGTCACGAATGCGAAACGTTGGCCTGGTGGCGGCGGCCGCTATTGCCATCCACAATTTCCCGGAAGGGTTTGCCACCTTTGCGGTAGCCCTGGCGGATCCTGCGCTAGCGGCACTGCTAGCATTTGCTATTGCTATCCACAACATTCCAGAAGGCGTGGCGGTAGCAGTGCCAATGCGTGAGGCCACCGGGTCGCGCTGGAAGGCCTTCGGCTGGGCCACGCTATCCGGCCTCGCGGAGCCCCTTGGCGCGCTGATTGGCTTCCTGCTGCTGCAGCCCTACCTAGGCCCGGAAACGCTGGGCATTACGTTCGCAGCGATCGCAGGCATCATGGTCTTTGTCAGCCTGGATAAGCTACTGCCCACGGCGATTGCTACCGGCAAACACCACGCCGCCATGTACGGCACTGTGGCCGGCATGGCAGTAATGGCCGCAAGTCTGCTGATCCTGCCGGGGTAGCAGCGCTGGGCCTATACTTTCCGCATGGGTCTACTGCGATTTATTCTGAACGTTATTTGGCTTTTCACCGCCGGTATCTGGCTGTTCATTGGCTATATTTTGGCTGGCGTTGTGGCATGTGTGCTCGTTGTGACTATCCCGTTCGGTCTGGCGTCGTTTCGCATCGCGGGCTACGTGATTTGGCCATTCGGGCGAGAGGTGATCCAGGGCAACGTTGGTGCGCTGGGGATGCTGGGCAACGTTATCTGGTTCATTGTGGCCGGTCTTTGGCTGTCTATTGGGCACATTGTTACCGCTGCGGCGCAGGCCGTCACCATCATTGGCCTGCCGTTGGCGTGGGCAAACCTGAAGCTGATCCCGGTCACTTGTTTCCCGTTTGGTGCACGTGTGGTGGATTCCAACGATGATCGATCGCGCTACACGCCGGTAGTTGGATAATGGTCCCTAGCTGCTCGTTTGTTTTGTATCCATGGGCTGACTTATGATGATCGGGCTGTCTTTTCAGCGCCCCCATCGTCTAGAGGCCTAGGACTCCGCCCTTTCACGGCGGCAACACGGGTTCGAATCCCGTTGGGGGTACGGCCCTGTGGCGCAGTTGGTTAGCGCGCCGCCCTGTCACGGCGGAGGTCGCGGGTTCAAGTCCCGTCAGGGTCGCCATATCGCCCCGAGGTTTTCCTCGGGGCGTTTTGTGTAGGCGCTTAAGCGCGCTGGGCTTAAGGGACATTTCGTGTGGATTTAGGCGCGTCCGGCCCAGCCTTTTCTTACGCCTAAGCTGGGGTTCCATTCGTTGTCGATGCCGGTGTCGAATGTGGCAGGTCGCCCGTCTGGGCGACCGCGCCGTTTAAGTTCTTCTTTCGCCCAAGCCTTGCGTGCGGCTTTTTCTCCTTGGCGTCCGAAGTCTTGTTGCTTGGCTAACTCCAGCGGGGCTACCGGGGCTTCGGTGTGGGTGTAGAGCCACCAGTCCATGGTGATGCGCTGATGTTCATCGAACATGCCACGATGGTTTCCGGCTAAGTCTTTGAGTTGTTTGTTGATGCCGCCTTCCAGCAGGTTTGTGGTGGCTTTTAAGTCCTGTGTGACACCTTCAGGCGGGGCAAGGAAGGTAAATAATTGTCCGGCGTGGATGAGTTTTTCCAAACGTTTTAGAGCCCTGCGGGCGTTACGGTGGGTGTACCACCATTTCTGGTTAGCGCTGACCCATTTCGGCACTTGGCCCGCAGGTATAGCACTGCGGTAGGTGCGCTGTTTAAGCCAATCAGCAAAGGTGATGCGGGTGTGGTGGACTGCAGCAGTAAACCGCGCAGCATCTTCAAGGCTGTGTACCTGGACAAGCATGTAGCCCAGTTTCCGGATGGCTTTATGCGCTGGATAAATCGGGTTGCGGCTGATATCGGCGAAGGTGTTGCGCTGGACGTGAACTAGGCAGCGCTGGATGGCAACGTCGGGCCATTTCATACGCAGTGCCTTAAGTGCTCCGCCTGCCCCGTCGGTGGTGACAACGAGTGGTTGAGCAATGTTGTCGAGCAGTTTCAGGTACTCGTATGAGCTTTCGCGCAAGCACCAGTGCCAGGCGATGACGTGTGTGTCGGTGCAGGCGACCAGCAGGCATTTCTTGTGAAAGTAGGTGCCGTCGATAAAGACCTGATCGTAAATGCGATAGGGGTGTCGATTCGGGGTAGTTGGTACCGTGAGTC
>NZ_KV786259.1:59285-60755 GCF_001806875.1 Corynebacterium sp. HMSC29G08 | reverse complement strand
TCATCGGCGGGATGACCGCAGGTGCGTGTGGGTGAAACGGGGTTGCTTTCGCGTTGACCACGTTTAACGATGCGCGCATCTGGCCGGGTGGGGTATCCATTGTTGCATCCAAGGGGATCAACGCGATTTTGTTGAGGATGCGTGCAGACGCTTCATCGGCGTGCTGCATGTTGGTTAAGCTGACTTCGGAAATGTTCGCAGCATCCATCATGTGCGAGCCCAACACCCGGGATGATTGGGGTGCATGCATTGAAGCGATGAGCCCTAATGTCTGGCCCGCTTCACGGTACCCAGTGATATCGAAAAACGTTGCGAGATCGTTTCTTATATCGCCCCTCGTTGGCTGGGCTAGAGATCTTGCTTCGTCTTTCAGCAGTTGGATGCCAGTTGATAGAGCGTCAGGGTCAAGGTATACGTGTTGAGTCACAATAACCCCCATTTATGAATGAATTTACGTGTTGGAAGAAAACCCTAATACGTTGCTGTGAAGAATGGAACCTTTTTGCGTGCACACTTTAGTGGACATCGTTAACGGGCATCGCCAGTGCCGTACTCCAAGAAGAGCTGCTCAACGATCTGAATTGAGAGTTCGCACATCTCTGCTTGGGTTACGTCGTGTGCAAAGCTTCCAGCAGAAGCACCGAAGCCGCCTCGTACTGTGTCTACCTGGACGAAGCAGAAACCTGGCTCGTGATTGTTACCTGCAAATGCGAATAGCTCGGGAATCAGCTCAGAGGTGTACTGCGGGAGCAACAACCTTTGCATATCAATCATTTCGCGGGTGGTGTTTCCGTTGTCGAATCCGGTAGCGATTGCGCGGTCTAACTGCTCATCCGTGCCTTGAATGTAGCAGGATTTCAGCGCACTATTTGGCCGACTCTCGACAGTAATATCAACCCCCGGGAACCCTGCTGCGGCGTATTCCTCTAGGGTGATTTCGGTGCAGGGGTTAAACAGGTCATCGCCAAGTGCGTAAGGGTCGAAGTCGCCGAATTCCAGGAATCCCGAATCGAAGACGAAGCCGCGCGGTTCGGAAGACTCCACTTCCGACTCAACAGGATCCACTCCTGGCTCAACAGTTTCCACTTCCGACTCAGTTTCAGCAGCCCCACCAAGTGATTCGATCTTCCCGCTTGGCACACAAGCACTCAGCATCAGCGCAGCCCCCACGAGCGTTACTAGCGTTTTCTTCAGCACTGCATTTCCCCCTTCGGATTGGTCCTTGTGTCTCAAGTATTCCTGAATTCGCACAGAAGCACGGCAGGATCGCTAGAACCGTTACCCCCGCCTTCCACCCACCAAACCCAAACGGCAGTTACAGGAGCAACACCCGCAACAAAACCCCAGGACAAAGTCTTAAGATCGATACTTAGATTTGTGGTACGTCCACCAAGAACACAACAACTTCATCGCCTATGCGTGATGCAAAGTCATACAAAAACTACTCGCGTGAAGTGATTGCTGTGCCGC
>NZ_KV786259.1:0-59265 GCF_001806875.1 Corynebacterium sp. HMSC29G08 | reverse complement strand
GCTGTGCCGCATTCACTTGCGCGAGTAGTGTGGCCCCGCCTCATGCACAAGACGCAAGGCGGGCGCTGAAACGGTGTTTAGCGGTAGACCATGCCGCCGTCGGTAAGGATGGACTGGCCAGTGATGTAATCCGAATCCTCGGAAGCGAGGAAGGACACCAGGTTGGCCACATCCTCTGGGGTCTGTGCGCGACCCAGGGCGATGCTTTCAACGTTCTTCTCGTAGGTAGCGCCCAGCTCCGCGCCGGTCAGCTCGTGGAAGCGACGGTCAATATCCACCCACATGTCGGTGCCAACGATGCCCGGGCAGTACGCGTTGACCGTGATGCCGTCGCTTGCGTACTCGCGTGCAGCAACCTGGGTCAGCGCACGCACCGCGAACTTGGAGGCGGAGTAAGCACCCAGGATCGGGAAACCGTCGTGGCCTGCGATGGAGGAAGCGTTGATAATCTTGCCGCCGCCTCCGCGCTCCTTGAACTTGGCAGCGGCAGCCTGGATGCCCCAGACCACGCTCTTGATGTTGACGTTGAACATGGCGTCCAGCTCATCATCCGTAATAGCGTCGATCGGCTGCACCTGGGCAATACCAGCGTTGTTCACGATGATGTCGAAGCTGCCGAGTTCCTTCTCAGTGCGCTCGATGGCCGCAAAGACCTCGTCGCGCTTGGAAACGTCGGCACCGATTGCGATGGCCTTGCGTCCCAGCTTCTCAATCTGGGAAACAGTGTCCGCGCAAGTGTCTTCCTTCAGGTCGAGGACCGCCACGTCCGCGCCGTCTTGGGCAAGACGCAGTGCAATTGCTTGGCCGATGCCTCGTGCGGCGCCGGTGACAAGGGCGACCTTGCTGTCGATGGACTTCGTTGGCATGTTGTTCTCCTTCTCATAGCGTTTCAGGATCTGGGCCGAAATATCCGGCACAACCCACGGTACGGAAAGGTCAGACTTTTCGCTTGGGGTGGTTGAGGCGGAAGTCTGTTGCGCGGGAACCGACCTGGGATGAATCCTGAATTCTTTTGGATTCGGGTGTTCAGCGACCTGGGGAAACTGAATTCTTCGCCCGTTTTCGGGAAACAAATTCAGGATTTTGGGGTGTCGCTAGGTCCCGCTTGGTCGGTGCGCTGACAAATTTGTATCCGGCAAATCAGCGACCTGGGGTTTTGCCGAAGACCGAGAGGGTGCGCCGCACGATTTGTCAGCGGGAACCGCACCTCCTGACAAATCCAACGATGCCCCCTAGTACAACTAGCCCTTCACACCACCTGCGGTCAGGCCGGAGACAATGCGGCGCTGGAACAGCAGCACCATGATGATCAGCGGGATGGTCACAAGGGAGCCTGCCGCCATAATCGCTGCGTAGGGGTATTCGAAGGCACTCGGCCCGGAGAAGCGGGCGATGGCCACGGTCACCGGCTCGGTGGACGTGTTGGACAGCTGGCGGGCCAGCATGAACTCGTTCCAGGTGGTGATGAACGCGATGATCGCGGTGGTGAAGATCGCCGGTGCTGCCAGTGGCAGGAGGATAAGGCGGAAGGCTTGGCCTCTGGTCGCGCCGTCCACACGCGCAGCCTCCTCAAGCTCCCAGGGAAGCTGTTGGAAAAACGACACCAGGGTGTACACCGTTAGCGGTAGCGCGAACGAGATGTTCGGGATGATCATGGCGCGGTAGGTGCCAATCCAGTTCAGGTCGCCGAAGAGCTGGAACAGCGGGGTCACCAGCGCAATGCCTGGGAACATGGAGGCCGCCAGGATGATGCCTGTGATGATGCCTTTGCCGGGAAACTGCATGCGTGCCAGGGCATATGCGGTAAAGACACCCACGATCACGGCCAGTGAGGTGGTGGCCAGGGAGATGATCAGGGAGTTGCCAATAGCGCCGAGAAAGTCATTGCCCTTAGAGGTGGACAGCGCGTCGCGGAAGTTGTCCAGCGTGACGTGCGTGGGCCAAGGGGTGGTGTCAAAGGTGTGGCTTTTATGCCGCAGCGCCGTGATCAGCATCCAGTAAAACGGTGCGAGCCCCCAGAACATGATGAAAACTACGCCGAGGTAGTGCCCGATTCGCTTCATCGCTTTGCCTTCCTTTGAGCTTTCCTTGCTTCACGACGCTTCGCCGCACCCCCAACATCCGCACCCAAGAAGCGGATCATGATGAACGCTACGGCGAAGATGAGCAAGAAGATCAACGTAGATAGCGCGGAGGCTGAGTTGAAGTTGCCCTGGCGCATGTCCTCCACCACCAGCTGGGAAATCGTGGCTGTGGGGGCGTTGGAGGACGCAGAAATCATGATCACCGGCAGGTCATACATACGAAGCGCGTCGAGAGTGCGGAAGAGTATCGCAACCATCAGTGCCGGGCGCACCAGCGGCAGGGTGATGCGGGTGAATGACTGCCAGGCATTCGCGCCGTCAACGCGGGCCGCCTCGTAGATGTCCCGGTCAATCATCTGCAAGCCGGCGAGGATGAGCAGCGCCATAAACGGCGTGGTTTTCCACACGTCCGCGATAATCACGGCAAAGCGTGCCGCCCACGGGTCAGTGGTCCAAGCGATGTCTTTACCTAGTAGGGAGTTCACGATGCCGTTGGGGGCGAACATGAACTGCCACAACTTAGCGGTCACCGCGGTGGGAATCGCCCAGGGGATAAGCACCGCCGCACGGATCAGGCCGCGCATCTTGGACGGGCGGTTCATGATCATCGCCATCCCCATACCCAAAATGGCTTCAAGGGCGACGGTGACCACGGTGAAAAACAACGTGATCTTTACCGCCGGCCAGAAGTCCGTGGCTAACACGCCGGGAGGACACGCACCGACCACACCGGACGGGCTCATGCAGCGGTTGGTAATCCAGTACAGGTAGTTGTCTAGACCGGCAAAGCCACCGTCGACAAACACCCCCGTCTTTGGGTCCAGGTGGCGGTTGGACTGGAAAGATAGCCAGATCGCTCGGACGATGGGGTAGCCAATGACTACGGCCAACACGCAAAGCGCCGGAGTGACAAGCCCGAATGCTTTACCGGTGTCATTGGGCTTGTTCGCGGCGGGGGCATCGGCGCGCTCACCCTTGCGGAGTGATGGGGGCCGGAGTGAAGTGCTCATGAACGCCTCAGATCAAAAAGCTGAAGATGTGTAGGGGGGGCTTAAAAACGGGCAACGCCCGAACCGCAGTGTAAACGGTTACGGGCGTTGGTTGGCCGCAAGGCGTAAGAAAGCTCTTACTGCGCCTGCTTGATAGCTGCAGCCATGTCAGCGGTTGCGTCATCCACGCTCTTGCCAGCGGTCAGGGCAGCGTAAGCGTTGTCCTGGATCGCCTTGGAGATAGCCGGGTAGAACGGGGAAACCGGACGCGGCTGAGCGTTTTCCAAAGACTCCTTCAGCGCCGGCAGGTACGGGTACTTCTCAATCAGGGCAGCATCGTCGTAGATGGATGCCAGAACCGGCGGGAAGGAGGCCTCAGCGAAGGACAGCTGGTTCTCCTCGCTGATCACGAACTCAATGAAGTCACGAGCCGTAGCCTTGTACTTGGAGTTGACGTTGATGCCGTTGTTGTAGCCACCCAGGGTGGACACGCCCACACCGTTCTCGCCAACCAGCGGCTGGACCTCAAAGTTCAGGCCCTTCTCCTCTGCGTTGGTGTACATGTACGGCCAGTTGATAGCAAACGCCGTCTTACCCTCGGTGAAGGCCAGGTTGGTCTCCTCCTCGGTTGCAGCGGTGGAACCCTTAGCAATGGTGCCGTCAGCGTAAGCATCAACAAGCGCCCGCAGGCCTGCCTTTGCCTCTGCGGATTCAACGGTCGGCTCGCCGTTCTTATCGATCACAGCGCCGCCCCAGCCATTGATGAAGCCCAGAGTGTTCACCGTCAGGCCCTCGTACTGCTTCAGCTGCGTGGTCAGGCAGTCCGTCTCAACAGCCTCACATGCGGACTTGATGTCTGCAAAGGTGTCCGGCTTGGACTCAATGAGGTCAACGTTGCGGAAGAGCAGTTGGCCGTTGGTGTTCTGCGGCAGGGCGTAGAGCTTGCCGTTGTAGGTTGCGGAATCCACCGTCGGCTGCAGCAGCTTGGAGGTGTCAACCGCGTAGTCACCCTCCAGCGGCTCCAGCCACTGGTTAGCGGCGAAGTCTGCGGTCCAGACAACGTCAAGCGCCATCACGTCATAGTCAGCGTTGCCAGCCTGCAGGGACTGTACGAGGGTCTCGCGCTGAGCGTCAGCCTCACCAGCGAGCTCGGACAGGGTGACCTGCTCATCCGGGTGCTCGGCGTTCCACTTCTCAATGATCGGGATGATCTTGTCAGTGTCGTTCTTGCCCATGGCAAAAGTGATTGGGCCACGCTCTGCTGCAGAAGCAGCGTCGGTGCTTGCTGCAGCGTCAGTTGCCGTTGCAGTAGTGGTGTCCGTGGTTGCCGCCTCATCGCTGGAGCACGCAACCAGAGCGGTGGTGGACAGTGCGAGGGCGCAGATTGCTGCGCCCGACTTGCGGGTAGCGGAAAGCTTCATGCAAGGACCCTTTCAACTTGGAGGTGTAAATAATGTAAGTAACTCCAAGGCGAAAAAGTCGCTGTTTTTTCGCATTCCCCCAAAAATGGGGGTAATGCAGGAGAGTTAACCTGCTGTTAAGAAGTGCGTTACTTTTTCCACCTGCGTGATGTGCTCCAAGCGCTCCGCTGGGATCAGACCTGTTGTCACCACCACCGAGCCGCCCGCGGCAAGCGGGGCGAGCACGTTGTACTCAAACTCTTCGCGCGTGGTCCACGGGTTAGCCAAGTAACGGTGTGGCCCGAATTCCGGCAGGGAGAAATCAGACAACTGCGCGCTCTCGCCGTAATACTGGTCACCATAAAAACGCACCGTCGGGCCAAAATCTACGGTGCCAAACGGCAACTCACCCCCGGATTCCACAACGCCGCGGCCAAAAGGATCGTTGGAGACAACCACAACGTCGGGAACCTCCGTCCATAAGGAGGCTCGCTCGGTAGTGGTGAAGGTGACGGTTGGGGGAGACAACGGAGCGTCGAAAAGCGGGAAGCTCTGCGCGTTGTAGGTGCCAAGCGCAATGGCTGCAGACTGCCAGCTGGCGGGCAGATCGATGTGCACCTGGGAGCCGGGCTCCACATCAAACTCTTCAATCAACATGTTGGCAACCTTGTTCGCCCAGTTCTCCAAGGTCTGGCCCGAAAATTCCATGCGGGTGCCCAGTGCTTCGTCATATACCGTCAGACGGGGCGAAGCGGGATCCTGCATCAATGGGCTGAGCATGCTCATGCCCGCCCACAGTAGACAATTAATTCACACAACGCGGGCCGGTGCCGCCAGCGTTGATTGCAGGGCCAACCTCCGCGGCGCCGAAATCCTCACCCGGAGTACCCACTGGCGCGTAATACTCCGTCTCATCCACCTCGCCGGGCTCCACCATGGCAGGGCCCGCGTAGTCTTCAGCCACCACCACAATCAGGCTGCCCGGCTCAAGGCCCGCATTGGCCGTCACCGGCAGGCCGCCAAGCATGTTGGCAAGCTCCACAGCGGCAGGATCTTGAGGGTCTGCAGCCACGATCTGGGAAGAGGAGTAGACCCCGTCCATGGCGTTGGACACGTTGGCAACCGTGATGCCCTGCTTACGCAAGTGATCACCCATCGCAGCCGCCTGGCCCGGACGGGACCCGGCGTTGAGCACATACGCCTCGTACTGCGCGAACTGCTCAGCAGGTGCGACCGAGTCACCTGGGGATTCTGGCCCTTCAGGCTCGGGCGCGGGCGGCTCAATAACTTCCTCCATGAACCGGCGGACCTGCCCAACGTCCACGGTGACAATGGACTCGCCGTAATCACCAACACCGTTGACCGAGGTCACCGGGATGGTGGTGAAGCTGACGTCACCACCAGCCAAACCAGACATCTGCTGCGCAAACGCCATCACATCCCAACCCTGGTCCAACGTCACGGAGCGCTCCGCGGCCGTAGCCAGATCACGCAAACGCGCCGGGTTGGTCAGCGTGCCCGCAGAGAGGGTCTTTTGCACCAGGGACGCCATGTAGGCCTGTTGGCGCACAATACGGTCCAAGTCGCCGCGGGGCAGGTCGTGGCGCTGGCGCACAAACGACAAGGCTTCAGCGCCGTTGAGTGTCTGGCGGCCCGCCGGGAAATTCGCACCAGACAGCGGCTCATTGACCGCCTGGTTCAGGCAGACCTCAACGCCGCCAACCGCATCCGTCATCAAGGCAAAGCCCAGCAGGCCAACCTGCGCGTAGTGGTCCACCTCCACGCCGGTTAAGTCCGCCACTGCCTGGATCAGGCCCACCTGTCCCGCTTGGGCCACGCGCTGCTCTAGCTGGGGGCCAGGGGAGTAGCCGGCCTCTGTGAGTTCTGTGCGGCGCTCCAGCGCGTGAGCGCCATAAACGCCGTTGATCTTCAGATTGCCGTAGTCATCCGTATGTACATAGGTATCGCGCGGGATAGATACTGCGGTTGCGCGGGAACCATCCGCTGGGATTCGCAGCACCATGATGGTGTCCGTATTAATCTCGCCGTCCGAGATGCCCGCGTGGAGACGCGCAAGCTCGGCTTCACTCAAGGGATTGCCCTGTGCGTCCGTGCGTGAGTCAGAGCCCACAAGCAAAATATCCAGCGCGCCGTCCTGCAGGCCCTTCTTTTTCTTCGACGACTTCCCGTCGCCGCTATTTTGCGTAGGAATGTCGAGCTCAGAGGCGCTGAGCTGGCTGTCCAAACGGCCGACGGTGGCGTAACCAACGCCGGAGACCAAGATGGTGGCTGCAGACATGAGGGCCAAAAACCCCTTCAACACAGGGTGGCCAGACTGGCGCACATCCCGCGCGCGCGATGGCGCAGGCGCGATGTTGCGCGCACGCCGTGACCCGTCAGCTGGCCTTTCAACCGGCCTTTCAGCTGGCCTTCGGGACGGCCGCTGGCTTGGACCCTGAGTCGAGTCCTGTGTCGGGCCCTGTGGGGTGTCGGGGTTGTCTGTCACAGCGGGCAAGTATAGTGCGCGCGCCTGCCCAATCGGGCACGAAGCGCTGGGTAAGCTGACTGCCATTGTGAACATTGAGAAGAAAACGGCAAACGGCGTAGCTCATGGCACCGGCGCGCGGCGCCCCCTGGCTGTCATTGCGGTGACCTATTCACCAGGCCGTCACCTGCAGGAGCTAATTGCCTCGCTGCCGCAGTCCACGGACGTGCCCACCTGGTTGGTGTGCGCGGATAACGGCTCACACGACGGCGCGCCTGAACAGGCGGCGCGGGAGCACGACAACGTGGAGTTTTTCCCCACCGGAGGCAACATTGGCTACGGCGCAGCAATCAACGCGGCGGTCGAGCACCTGCGCGCGCGAAAAGAAGCGGGGGAGATCAACCCGGACTACTTCCTGGTGGTGAACCCGGATGTGCAGTTTTGTCCGGGCAGTGTGGACCAGCTCATGGAGTGTGCACAGTCCACGCCGCGGGCCGGTGCGGTAGGTCCGCGTATTGAGGAAGCGGACGGGTCTGCGTACCCGAGTGCTCGTCAGGTGCCAGGGCTGGTCAACGGCATTGGGCACGCGTTGCTTGGAGAGGTTTGGCCGAACAACCCTTTCACCGCCTCCTATAAAAAAGGTGCGGATATGGACACGCGGCGCACCGCTGGCTGGCTTTCCGGCGCATGCTTGCTTGTGCGGTGGGAGGCGTTTGACGCCATTGGCGGTTTTGATGAGCGCTACTTCATGTATTTCGAAGACATTGATTTTGGTGATCGGCTCAGCCGCGCCGGGTGGGACAACTTGTACTGCCCGTCCTCAGTCATCGTGCATGACCAGGGGCATGTGGCGGGCAAATACAACCGGGTCACCGTGCCGGCTCACCATGAGTCGGCCTACAGGTTCCAGCGTGACCGTCATGCTCAGTGGTGGCAGGCACCGCTGCGTGGCGTGTTGTGGGTGGGGTTGAAGGTGCGTGGCGCTGTGAAACATGTGGGAGGAAGCCGTAATGCGTAATGCAGTTGACGCAGATGCCGTCATTTTGGTTGGCGGGCAGGGCACGCGGCTGCGGCCGTTGACGGTATCCACGCCGAAACCGATGCTGCAGACCGCTGGCTATCCGTTCCTGCAGCATTTGTTGGCGCGCATCGCTGCCGCTGGCATGCGGCATGTGGTGTTGGGGACCTCGTATCGCGCTGAAGTATTTGAGCAGTACTTTGGCAACGGCTCGGATTTCGGCTTGGAAATTGAGTACGTGGTTGAAAAAGAGGCGCTGGGTACTGGCGGGGCGATTCGTAATGTGTTGCCCAAGTTGCGCTCTGACACGGTGATGGTGTTTAACGGCGATGTGCTCTCTGGTGCGGATCTGGGGGGAATCTTGCACACGCATGTTGAGGGCGATGCTGATGTGACGTTGCATTTGGTTCGCGTGCTGGATCCTCGCGCGTTTGGTTCCGTGCCAACAGATGAGCGCGGTCGTGTTCTTGCCTTTTTGGAGAAGACAGAGGATCCACCGACTGATCAGATCAACGCTGGGTGTTACGTGTTTAAGCGTGAGGTGATTGAACAGATCCCGGAAGGCCGTGTAGTCAGCGTGGAGCGTGAGGTGTTCCCGAATCTGCTTGCCGTAGGTGCCAGCGTGCTGGGGCATGTGGACTCGTCCTATTGGAGAGATATGGGTCGGCCGAGTGATTTTGTGCAGGGGTCGTCTGATTTGGTGCGTGGCATTGCGCCGTCGCCGCTTTTGGAGGCACGCACGGGGGAGTCGCTGGTGGACCCGTCAGCGGGGGTTAGCGGAGGGGTCATTGTAGTTGGCGGCTCTGCGGTTGGTCGCGGTTCGGTCATTGGGGCTGGCTCGCGTATCGACGGCTGCGTCATCTTCGACGGCGTCACCATCGAGCCAGGCGCTACGGTGCAAGACTCCATCATTGCCTCCGGTGCGACGATTGGGGCGAACACGCGTATCGACGGCTGCGTGATCGGCGAGGGCGCCCGCGTCGGCGCACGCTGTGAGCTCAAAGGCGGCATGCGAGTGTGGCCGGGTGTGGAGATCCCGGATTCGGGAGTGCGTTTTTCTCCAGATGCGTAAGTGACACGCCGAATTGGCCAGCTTGTTGCCAGGAGGAGGTATACCTACTACATGTAGTACCCCCTAGCATTACCCCCGTCCCCGGGGGCTTGTAGCCAATGTGACTGGTGTGACTGGTGTGGCGACTTGACTGGGGGAACCCTAAGAAACCCTTAGAATGTGCGAAGCGAGGTTGCGGCTATTTAGTGGAGCGGTGTTGAATCGCATTCGTGTAATCCACTTCCCCGCGACAGACGGAAAAGAAGGGAGGGCGTGGACGATATGGCAGATGTCGGAGGCATGACTCTGGATGAGTTGTTTGGCACCGTCGAGCAGGAGTGGCAGGACCAAGCGCTCTGCGCGCAGACCGATCCGGAAGCGTTCTTTCCTGAAAAAGGTGGATCGACCCGCGAGGCGAAGCGCATTTGTAAGGCCTGTGCAGTGCGCGACGAGTGCTTGGAATATGCGCTAGAGCACGATGAGCGCTTTGGTATTTGGGGTGGCCTGTCTGACCGTGAGCGCCGCCGTCTGAAAAAGCAGATCGGCTAGCCGCTTCCCGGATATTTACCAGGGGAAATCTGGGTTCACGTCCTGTGGATCCAGGTTGAGGTAGTACGCCACCAGCGCGGTAAGTACCCACGTAATTAACTCTGAGCGTTCCTCGGCGCCACGTGTGCGCTGCTCAATGGGGCGGCGGAAGATGACAAAACGTGCGCGCGTCGGGTTTCCGTCGCGGTCCACGCCAGCTTCAAGGACGCGCCCCAAAGGAACAGGCCCGTCCGCCACAATCTCATCCGGCAACACCGTCATATCGGCACGCAAGCGCATGCGCGGGATGGTGTCTACCGCAAGATCCACGCCGCTGAGCTGGTCAAAGTAGGCATTGTGTAGTGGCGCGTACATTTCTAGCACCAGCTGATCAAACGCCTGCGAACGGCTGCGGTAGCGCGGCACGCGCACCGGGAACACCGGCCCACGCACACCACGCCCGTGCCGGTCGCGGCCTGGGCGCAGGTGGGACGGGCTGTTGTGGGTGGTCATGGACACTTATCGTATGGGCGTTTGCGGTGAAAGGCGGGTGGCGCGCCGCGCGCATGCTACCAATTACTCAAGTAGGGGTTTAGACTTGGCCCCCGTGAGTACTTTCCGTCGATGCTGCCGTCCGGGCTGCGGCCGCCCAGCCGTGGCCACTCTCGTCTACGCCTACGCGGAATCCACTGCAGTCATCGGGCCACTCGCGCCGGTGCCGGATCCGCACGCATGGGACCTGTGTGAGCGCCACTCCGCCCACATCACCGCTCCCGTCGGCTGGGAAATGGTGCGCGTCGAGCAGATCGACATTACGGACGAAGAGCTCGAGAACATGGATGAGTCGGATCTCACCGCCCTGGCCGAGGCCGTGCGTGAGGCCGGTCGCGTGACCACCGGATTGGTGGACACTTCCCAGGATCCGATTGAGTACCCGGCGTCGCGTGACTTCAATGACCCGGAGACTTCCAACCACCCGGTCCACCGCACGAAGCGGATCGAGGAACAGGCAGCGGCTGAGCGTGAAGCGCGTCGTTCTCACCTGCGTGTGGTGCCTGATCCCTAAAAACCTCTCAAAACCCTAGGGTTTAGACTTCTCGCATGGTGTATTCCAGCGAGCAACTCGCGCAAGTAATCAAGGCCTACGACATCCGCGGCGTGGTCGGCGAGACCATCGACGCAGATCTCGTGCGCGACATCGGTGCCGCATTTGCACACATCCTGCGCGGTGAAGGGGAGACCCGTGTCGCGGTGGGCCATGACATGCGTCCGTCTTCACCAGAGCTCGCTGAGGCGTTTGCAGAAGGTGTCAACGCCCAAGGCTTGGACGTGACCTTGCTTGGTTTGACGTCTACGGATGAGCTGTACTTTGCCGCAGGCACGCTCGGCTGTGCAGGTGCGATGTTTACCGCCTCCCACAACCCGGCTCGCTACAACGGCATCAAACTGTGCCGTACAGGCGCAACCCCGGTGTCTTTTGACTCGGGTCTGGCCCAGATCACCCAGATGCTGATTGATGGGGTGGGGGCGTATGAAGGGGTGCACGGGGGCGTCGATAAGCAGGATGTCCTGGACGCCTATGCCAAGTTCCTTCGGGAGCTGGTGCCGGTCAATGGGAACCTGACTGTGGCGGTAGATGCGGCCAACGGTATGGCTGGGCTGACGGTGCCAGCTGTGCTGGGGGACATGGATATTCGCCCACTCTACTTCGAGCTGGACGGGACCTTCCCCAACCATGAGGCCAACCCGTTGGACCCGAAAAACCTGGTAGACCTACAGAAGTTCACTGTGGAACAGGGCGCTGATATCGGTCTTGCCTTTGACGGGGATGCGGATCGGTGCTTCGTGGTGGATGAGCGCGGCGAGCCGGTCTCACCGTCTGCAATTACGGCGCTGATTGCCACTCGGACGTTGGCGAAACACCCGGGGGCGACAATCATTCACAACCTGATCACGTCGCGTGCCGTGCCGGAGATGATCGAAGAAGCCGGCGGCACCGCGGTGCGCACCCGTGTGGGGCACTCCTACATCAAGGCGGAGATGGCCGCTCGCGGAGCACTGTTCGGCGGCGAGCACTCCGCGCACTACTACTTCCGTGAGTTCTTCAATGCGGATTCTGGCCTTGTTGCCGCACTGCACGTGCTGGCGGCGCTTGCGGAAAGTGACAAGCCGCTGTCAGCGCTGATGACCCAGTTTGAGCGCTACTGCGCCTCCGGTGAGATCAACTCTGAGGTAGCGGACCAACAGGCCACCATCCAGCGTGTCGTAGAAGCGTTTGCTCAGCGCACCGTGGAGCTGGACCACCTCGACGGGGTGAGCGTGAGACTGGATTCTGGGGCGTGGTTTAACGTGCGTGCTTCCAACACGGAGCCGCTGCTACGGCTGAATGTGGAGGCGCCCACGGAAGCTGAGGTTGAGGCGCTGGTGACCGAGATCCTAGCTGTCATTCGTGGCTAACTGGTAGCGTTGTCGGTCGGTCTTTTATCTGAAGGAGCCGTATTCGATGCACAACCTTGAGGCTGCGCTACGCACCTACCCGTGGGGCTCTCGGACCCTGCTGGCCCAGTTGCGGGGCACCACCTCACCCGCGCCTACCCCGGAGGCGGAGTTGTGGTTTGGTGCACATCCTGCGGCGCCGTCTTTCATCAACGGTGAGCCGTTGGACAAGGTGATTAGTGCGGACCCTGCAGCCGCGCTGGGCACGCGTGTGGATAAGGCGTTTGGCGGCCAGCTGCCGTTTTTGGTCAAACTGTTGGCCGCAGGCGAGCCGTTGTCTATCCAGGCGCATCCGTCAGGGGATCAGGCGGCGGTGGGCTTTGCACGTGAGAACGCGCTTGGGCTTGCGTTGGATGACCCGCGCCGAAACTACAAGGATGCTAATTCCAAGCCGGAGATCATTGTTGCGTTGACGCCGTTTCGCGCCCTGGCGGGCTTTCGCCCGGTGCCGCAGACCCGTGAGCTGTTTGACGCCTTGGGCGGGCCTGACGGCGGGTTGGCTCGCTACAGCGCCATGCTTGTAGATGCGGAGCCCACAGAGAGCGTTCGCGCTGTGTTTACTACGTTGATTTCCCTGCCGGGGCCGCTGCGCAAGAGCCTGTTGGCGGATGTCGTTGCCGCCGCCGAAAACATCGGGGATGCGCCCGAGTGGATCAGGGACGCCGCCGAAACGTTCCTGGCGCTTGCGAAGCGTTACCCAAGCGATGAGGGTCCGCTGGTGGCACTGATGCTGAACTTGACCACGCTTGCTCCCGGTGAGGCACTGTACCTAGCCGCTGGACAGCCGCACGCCTACCTCTCTGGTCTAGGTGTGGAGGTGATGGCCAACTCTGACAACGTGCTGCGCGGCGGGTTGACCTCTAAGCACGTTGATGTGCCTGAGCTAGTGCGTGTGTTGGATTTCACTCCTACGGGACACCTGCGCGTGCCTGTGCGTGAGTCCGACGGGGTAGTTGAGTACGAACTGCCGGTCAACGAGTTCGAGGTGAGCAAACACACGTTGGCAAAGGGCGAGGAGCTTAGCTTGCTTATCGACGGCCCAGCGATCCTCCTCATCACCTCCGGCCACATCACCAACGGGGACTGCGTTGTGGGCCCGGGGCAGGGGGCGTGGATTCCTGCGTCAGAGGCGCCAGTGTCTGTTGTTGCGCAGGACGATGACGGCGCAGAAGTGTTCTTCGTCCGCGCCTAAGTTGCTCGCTTAGTTTTCGCTGTCCGCTGCAGCGCTGGTTGCCGCGGTACTGGTCTCGCTGGTAGTCGTCTCTATACCGGTGTGAGGCGTGATGATCTCCGGGGCTTTGCTCGCTTCCGGAGTTGTGGGTGTAGTCGACTCAGCAGGAGCTTCGGTGGAGTCCGGGGTGTCCGTTGGAACCGTTGGCTCGCTCGGCTCTGTGGGGTCTGTCGGCTCAGTTGGCTCGCTCGGCTCGGTGGGCTCTGTGGGCTCCGTTGGCTCGTTCGGCTCCGCAGGGGTGGTGGGCTCGTCGGCACCCGGTGGCACAGCGCCATTGGGTGCTGAAGGCTCAGTAGCGTCCGGCTTCGGCTGAGGCGCTGGCTCGGCAGGTTCGGGTTGCGGCGCCGGCTTAGCCGGCGGTGCAGGATCAACTGGTGCTGGTGGCGCCGCCATGTACGTCTCCGAAGGGAAATCGTCTTGCTCCGCTGGTGGTGCCACGCGCACGTTGGTCGGGCGGTAGTGCGCGGTGGGAACACCGGATGCACTCGTGCCAAACACGGCGTGCGGGGGAGCTAGCGGGTCATCTTCCATCCGGTAGCCACGTGGAGGTGGGGCCGCTTGGACGAAGTGGCCTTCGGTTCCGCCCCAGTTGGTGTCCTGTTCCGCTTGAGCGTTCCCACGGTTCTTCGGACGCTGGGAAGGGGCGATACGCGGTGGTGTGGCCACCGAAGACGTCGTGCCGCCGCTCAAAAGTGCCCCAGCGTTCTGCGGTGAAGCAGTCTTGTTGCCGGTGTAGCCTGCCGTTACTGGGCGTCCCGGGGTAGAGGCGCTCCAAACCGCAAGACCAACTATGAGGGCTGCGGCTAGCCCAGCGGCTATGAACACACCCACGCTGCGTTGGTTCCGGTTCATGGGGACTCCCTGGGGTTACGAATTGATAACGGCGACTGTGTGACCTGTTTATAACATAATCAGTGGACAATATGCACTACCGTGGCGAGAAGAACGCAGCAAGAACGTAGCAAGAACGCAGCGCTGTGGCGTAGAGACGGCATACAGGCGGCATACAGAAAGGACATGCAGATGAGCACGTGGGATCGCGAGATTTTTTCCGATGAGACGAACGCGGAATTTCTCGATGAACTTGTAGAACTCGAGCCGGAAGAAATTCTTGAGGCTGTCTCGGACGCCGTTTTGCTGGCGAATGGTGCTGGAGCTTCAGAAGAAGAGATTGCCAATGGTCGCGCAGCTGCAACCATTGCTGCTATTTGGTCGGGTGCGCCGTTTTCTGCTGGCGATATTGCGGAGGCTTACCCGTTTATCCGATCCAACCCAGGAGAGATCAGCGAGCAGATCGCTGAAACTGCCGCGGCGTTGCTTGAGACAGCTGCCGAAGACGGTGACACTGAGGCGGATGTAGACCAGTTCGTCGAGGCACTTTCATAAGAGGGAAACGTTTACTGATACCCAATGATCATCGCAGTTGAAGGCATTGACGGTGCTGGTAAGAACACCTTGGTCAGCGCGGTGCTGAAAGAAATTGACGCTGCAACGCTGGCGTTTCCGCGCTATGAAGATTCCGCAGCAGCCCAGCTGGCGCAGGCGGCCCTGCACGGCAAGATGGGGGATATGACGGACTCTGCGTATGCCATGGCCGCCATGTTTGCCCTAGACAGGCATGGTGCGATGGATGTGTTGCAGGAGTACGCCGGCAACCCGGGCAAGGTGTTGCTTCTGGATAGGTACGCAGCATCTAACGCGGCGTATACCTGGGCGCGTACCGGGGACGAGACCGCGCTCGGCTGGGTTGAGGCGCTGGAGTTTGAGCGCCTTGGCTTGCCGCGCCCGAACTTACAGGTGCTCGTGCCTACGGACCCGGAGCTTGCTGGCCAGCGTGCACAGAAGCGAGAGGCGGAAGATGACTCCCGCACGCGTGATCGTTATGAGCGTGATCGGCTGCTGCAGGCTGCCACCTATACGGCGTATACCGAGATGGCCAAGCGTGAGTGGGCAAGCCCTTGGCTGGTTACCAGTGATGCGAACAGTATTATTGAGGCCTGTCGCCCAAGCAGTTAAGGAGCCACCATGCCGCCAAAGATCCTGGTTGTAGATGATGATCCCGCGATCAATGAGATGCTCACCATCGTGTTGGAAGCGGAAGGCTTTGCCACTGAATCGGTAACCGATGGTGCTGCAGCGGTACCCACGTTCCGCTCCACTAACCCAGACCTGATTCTGCTGGATTTGATGTTGCCGGGGGTAAATGGCATTGATATTTGCCGTGAGATCCGCAAGGAATCCGCGGTGCCAATTGTGATGCTGACTGCGAAGACGGACACGGTTGATGTGGTGTTGGGCTTGGAGTCCGGGGCGGATGACTACATTACGAAGCCCTTTAAGCCTAAAGAGCTGGTTGCCCGCATCCGGGCGCGTTTGCGTAGGACGGATGATGAGCCGAGTGAGACCTTGAGCATTGGGGATCTGACTATTGATGTGCCGCAGCACATGGTCACCCGTGGGGGTGAGGAGATTAACCTCACGCCGCTGGAGTTTGACCTGCTGCTGGAGATGGCACGTCGTCCCAACCAGGTGCATACGCGTGAAGAGCTATTGGAAAACGTGTGGGGCTACCACAATGCGACTGATACGCGTTTGGTAAATGTGCACGTGCAGCGTCTACGTTCCAAGATTGAGCATGATCCGGAGAATCCGGAGATCATTTTGACGGTGCGTGGCGTGGGCTACAAGACGGGTAAGACCGAGGGTGCCTAAAGCACCAGGGCCGTTACCAGGGCCGTTGCGCCGGATAGGGGAGAACGTCGCCGATTCTTGGCGCACTTCCCTTCAAGTGCGCTTTGTGGGCACCGTGCTTTTAGTGTCCACCGTGGTGATGCTGGTTTTGGGGTTCACCTTGGCTACGGTGATGACCCAGCGCATTGCGCAGTCAAAGATTGACGCTGCAGATGTGGAGATTGACCGTGCTCGCGTGGTGGTGGAGGAGCAGCTGGAAACAACTGGTTCGAATGCGTCGTTGCAGTCGCGGCTGAACTCGGTGCGCGCCAGTTTGACGCAGCGTACGCAGCAAAGCACTGACGTAGCCAACGTGTATGAGCCGGTGTTGCTTGTGGAGTCTTCGCTGGGGGTGGTGACGTCTTCGCCAGAGCACTACCGGGTGCCGGACCAGTTGGTGGAGTACGTCAAGCAAGGCAATGTGGCGTACCAGTTCGCGGTGGTTGAGCGGCCGGATTCGAGCCAGTACAACGCACTGATCATTGGCACGCCAACGGACGCGGATGTGCCTAACTTGCAGCTGTATCTGGTCACCAACATTGATAATGAAGCGTCCACGCTTGCGCTGATGCGTGGTCTGCTTGCAACTGCGGCGCTGATTGTCATTGTGTTGTTGGTGGGTATTGCGTGGTTGGCTTCGCAGCAGATTGTTGCGCCGGTGCGTTCGGCGTCACGGACGGCGGAGCGGTTTGCGGCGGGTCATCTGCGTGAACGTATGCCGATTGAGGGGGAGGACGAGATGGCGGTTTTGGCATTGTCCTTCAACAACATGGCGGACAAGCTTTCCCAGCAGATTAATCAGCTGGAGGAGTACGGTGACTTGCAGCGTCAGTTCACTTCTGACGTGTCGCATGAGCTGCGCACACCGTTGACCACGGTGCGTATGGCTGCGGACATGATTGCTTCTGACCAGGATGCGTTGGAGCCCTCACAGCGTCGAGCCAGTGAATTGATGATCCGTGAACTGGATCGTTTTGAAGCGTTGTTGACGGACTTGTTGGAGATTTCACGCCATGACGCGGGGGTGGCCGACTTGGCCAGCACGATGATGGATGTGCGCACACCTATTGAGTCTGCGTGGGCGCAAACACAGCATTTGGCGGAAGAGCTGGATGTGGAGGTGACCTTTGATGTGCCGGATGCGCCGGTGCAGATTGAAGGGGACCCGCGCCGGATTGAGCGCATTGTGCGCAACCTGATTGCTAACGCGATTGATCATTCTGAGGGCAACCCGGTGCATGTGGCGCTTGCGCAGAATGATGAGGCCGTGGCGGTGACGGTGACTGACCATGGCGTGGGGCTAAAACCCGGCCAGGAGGAGTTGGTGTTTAACCGCTTCTGGCGTGCTGATAAGTCCCGCAAGCGCCACTCTGGCGGCACGGGGTTGGGCCTTGCCATTGCGCGTGAGGACGCACAGTTGCACCACGGCATCCTCGACGCCGCAGGCGTTTCCGGCGTTGGCTCCCAGTTCCGTCTGGTGCTGCCGCGGCATCCGGATGAAGGCTTTACACACGCGCCGGTGGAGCTTGCCCCACCTGGTGAAATCGCTGCACTGCCGGCACCTGAGGAGGTGGAGGACCATGAGTAAAGAGCTGCACACGTCGCTGCCAGCGCTACTGACAACCACAGCTTTGGCGCTGGGGCTGACAAGCTGCGCCAGTTTGCCATCAACGTCAAGCCCGCACGTGCTGCGTTCCTTCAACCCGCAAGTGCCTGCATCGCCAGTGATCGCTCCGGAAGAAGGCCGCGAGCCTGACTTGCTGCTGCGTGACTTCTACGCGGCGTCGGCTATTCCTACATCGGATTATGAGGCGGCGCGTGCGTTTATGACGTCGCAGGCGTCCGCGGCGTGGGACCCCACGGAGGAAACGTTGGTGGTGGATCGCATCGGCGTGACCACCCTGCCCGGCAGCACGCCGAATCGTCGGAGTTTTTCGGTTCACGGCAACGTGGTCGGTGTGCTTGGTGTCGGCGGCAAGTATCGCCCGGAGCGCGGCTCCTATGAGGCGACGATTGAGCTGCATCAGGTCAGTGGTGAGTGGCGTGTCGCCTCACTGCCTGCGGGTGTGGTGTTGGAGCGCACCGAGCTGCGCAACCAGTACCAGCCGTTTAACCTGTACTTTTTTGATGAACACAGTGGTGAGTTGGTCACTGACCGCCGATGGGTGTTCTCGCGGCGCGAGACTTTGGCCAGTACGTTGATTTCGTTGTTAATGCAGGGGCCGTCGGCACGCGTAGAGCCCGCGGTGTCCACGATCTCGCCGACGGATGCGTCCTACCTTGGCATGGAAGATGGCGCGTACGCATTCTCCGGTTTCGGTGGGGTTAATGATGAGGACCGGGCGCGGTTTGCGGCGGGTGTGGTGTGGACGTTGGCGTCGGCAGGCATCAATGGGCCTTTCCGCATCACCGCCGACGGCGCCCCGTTGATCAGCGGGGCTACGGATCTGGTCACGGATGATTTCAGTGAACTCAGCCCAGTGGTGCAGGCCGCGGGTGAGTCGCGGCTGTACTCACTGACCGGTGGGAGCATTTCGCTTGTCGACGCTGCGTCGACCTCCCTTATCGATTCCCCCCTTTCCCGCGAAGGCACGGTACAAAGCGCTGACATCAACGCCGCAGGGAAGTGGGCCGCCGTATTTGCTGCCTCTGGTCAGCCAGCGAAGCTGCGCATTGGTTCCTTCGACGGCAACGACACCGAGCTGATGGAGGCAGAGACGTTTACCCGCCCGGCGTTTGAAACGAAAGCTAACGCGGTGTGGACGGTGGCAGACGGCAAGCACATCCAACGCACAGTGCGCTCCGCGGCAACCAGTGAGTTCACCACTGAGCAGATTGCCGTCCAGCTGCCAGAGGGCGTTACCGGCAACATCTCCGTGCTGCGATTGTCGCGCTCCGGCGCACGGGTAGTGCTGGTGATAGACGGCAGGCTGTTTACCGGCATTGTGGACAGGCGCTCACCAGGCGAGCGTGCCATTGTCAACGTCATGGAGTACGCCACCGAACTTGGCGGGTCAGTCGTCGCTGCGGATTGGCAGCCAGACGGCTCCCTGATCGTCGGCACCTCAAGCTCCATTTCGCCGGTGCTGCGCGTGGAGCAGGACGGATCCTCTGCCACCACGCTCAGTGTGGGCAACATCTCCGCTCCCGTGGTTGCCGTGGCGGCCACTCCAAACATGCTCTATGTCACCGACGCCAACGCCATCCTGCAACTGCCCAACGCAGGAGAGGACAACCCGTTATGGCGCGAAGTTCCGGGCCTGCAAGGTGTGCGCGCCCTTCCTATCGTGGCGCGCTAAATGGCACTGTTTACTGTGTTTGCAGAGCTTGCAGAGCTTGTGTTGCCACGACACTGCGCCGGCTGTGGCGCGCCGGGCCACCTTTTGTGTCCGACGTGTAAGCGTGATCTGGCCGCGCCACCTCAGCGTGTGTTTCCACCAACCTCACCGCACGTGCCGGTGTTTACCCTGGGGGCGTATGACGGGGCGCACCGTCGCGTGGTCATCGCCATGAAGGAGCGCAACAACCTAGCAGTGCGCAAATACGTCGGAGCCGTTGTGGAATCCGCACTGGATTACCTAGAGGCGCGCGGCGACATCCCGTACGGCTGCGCACTTATCCCCGCACCCACACGCCCTGCATCGGCGCGTGCCCGAGGCGGGGATCCGGTCAAGGCGTGCTGCGCGACAACCTCGCGCAACGTTGTGCCCGTTTTGCACCTTGATTCTCATACGACGGACCAGTCCGAGCTTGACGCCACAGCGCGCCGCGCGAACCTTGCTAAAGCGGTTCGGCTCGCTGCACTACCCCCGTTTCTTGGCCCCGCTACACCATGCATTGTGGTTGATGATGTGGTGACTACAGGGGCGACGTTGCAGGCGAGCGTCGAAAAGCTACTGGCCCATGGTGTCAATGTTGCTGCCTGCCTGACTATCTGTGAGGCATAGCAACGGCTGGGAGACAAATGCCACTTGTATGATGGGAAGTGACCCCGTTCCTACAACCTTTTGAGGAGGAAAGCAGACATGACTGCTGCTGAACACGACAACAATGCCGGTTTGAGCCCCGCCGCCCAGGTGACCATCACCGGCCGAAACGTCGAGGTTCCCGAGCATTTTCAGGAACGTGTGAACTCCAAGCTGGCAAAGATTGAGAAGCTTGACCCAACGCTGACCTTCTTTAACGTGGAGCTCAAGCACGAGCGCAACCCGCGTCGTGAGGCTCACGCAGAGCGCATTCAGATCACCGCAACCGGCAAGGGCCACCTCGCGCGCGCTGAGGCCAAGGAAGACAGCTTCTACGCTGCGTTGGAGGCGGCAGTGGACAAGCTGGAGCGCTCCCTGCGCAAGGTGAAGGTACGCCGCGAGATTTCCCGTTCCGGCCACCGCGCGCCGAAGTCCACCGGCCGGGTTGCAGCTGAGCTAGCAACTGAGGCAGCTGAGGCTCGTGAGGCAGCACCGGGTAAGTACGACGTTGACCCGTACGAGGGCCAGTTCGATGACCTCGAGCCGGGTCAGGTCGTTCGCAGCAAGCTGCACCCGAACACCCCGATGAGCGTGGATAACGCACTCAGCGAGATGGAGCTGGTTGGCCATGATTTCTACCTCTTCATCGATGAGGAGACGCAGCGTCCGTCCGTGGTTTACCGCCGTCACGCATTTGACTACGGTCTGATCGCGCTTGCGCCGGAGGGCGAGGTTGAGGCTGCTGAGTAAGTAGGGCTTCGGCTAGCTCTAGCTAGTGCTCTAGCTAATGTTGGCCCGCACCCTGTACTGCACGGGGTGCGGGCTTTTGCTGTTCTTGCGCTCTGCTAGACGACATCACAACATCCGCCAAATATCTCCACATGTGGCCTGGGGGTTTGGGGGTTGGTTTTCAAAGTTGTCTAGCGACGGGCCCGCATTGGGGCAGTGTCACGCCCTGCAAGACTCTTCCGGTCGGGCCCACTAGCAGACAATTCCGGTTGGATCCACTAGCAGACAAAGCAAAAATAGTGATGAGTAAACACAACTGACCTGGGGAAACGTAGGGCCAAAATCTTTGTCTGCTAGTGGGACGCGCCCAGCGGGTCGCAGTAACGTGCCGACCATGCCACGTCCACAGCCCAGC
This sequence comes from Corynebacterium sp. HMSC29G08, assembly GCF_001806875.1. Taxonomy (GTDB): domain Bacteria; phylum Actinomycetota; class Actinomycetes; order Mycobacteriales; family Mycobacteriaceae; genus Corynebacterium. Next base: position 38,144 of record NZ_KV786259.1, on the reverse strand, counting down.
GCGCTCCGCCGCACCCGCCGCACCCTAAACCTGGCAATGACCTGGCAACCACTGCAACTATCCCCGGTTTGGCAACATGCTGCCGCAATTCCAAAAAGCTCTACCAGCACCCAACCCAGCTCCCAGAGCAACCGCAACCCAGCTCCGAGCTGCCCGCCTGCCAGCCACATAGTGATCCCAACGTCAGTATGGGTACAATGGTGCGTTGGTATACCCCCAGAAACCTACAAAAGGATTCGTCGTAACGTGTTTGGTGGACTTTCAAAACTGCTCCGCGCCGGTGAAGGGCGCACCGTTAAGCGTCTTTCAAAGATTGCTGACCAGGTTATGGAGCTGGAAGAGCAGTATTCGGCCCTCACGGATGAGGAGCTGAAGGCCAAGACTGACGAGTTTAAGCAGCAGCTGGCTGACGGGGCGTCGTTGGACGACATCCTGCTCGATGCTTTTGCTACGGCGCGTGAGGCGTCGTGGCGCGTGCTGGGCCAGAAGCACTACAAGGTGCAGATCATGGGCGGCGCTGCCCTGCACTTCGGCTCTGTTGCAGAGATGAAAACTGGTGAGGGTAAAACGCTGACGTCGGTGCTTCCGGCGTACCTCAATGGTCTCGAGGGCAAGGGCGTACACATTGTCACGGTCAATGACTACCTGGCTAAGCGTGACGCAGAGATGATGGGCCGTGTGCACCACTTCTTGGGCTTGAGCGTTGGCGTGATTTTGTCTGAGCTGCGCCCGCCGGAGCGTAAGGCTGCGTACGAGGCGGACATTACGTACGGCACCAACAATGAGCTTGGCTTTGATTACCTGCGTGACAACATGACACGTTCGGTGTCTGACATGGTGCAGCGTGGCCACAATTACGCGATTGTGGATGAGGTTGACTCGATTCTTATTGATGAGGCGCGTACCCCGCTGATCATTTCCGGCTCCGCGGATGGTTCCAGCCAGTTCTACACCGTCTTTGCGCAGCTTGCGCCGCGTATGCGTGAGGGCATTCACTATGAGGTAGACCAGCGTAAACGTACGGTTGGCGTGTCTGAAGAGGGCGTTGAGTTCGTCGAGGACCAGCTGGGCATTGACAACCTGTATGCTCCGGAGCACTCGCAGCTGGTGAGTTACCTGAATAACGCTCTGAAGGCGAAGGAGCTGTTTGAGCGCGACAAGGATTACATCATCCGTCAGGGTGAGGTCATGATCGTGGACTCCTTTACGGGCCGTGTCCTTGCGGGGCGTCGTTATAACGAGGGCATGCACCAGGCGATCGAGGCGAAGGAAAACGTCGAGATCAAAAATGAGAACCAGACGTTGGCCACGGTCACGCTGCAGAACTACTTCCGTTTGTACAACAAGCTTGCCGGCATGACGGGTACTGCAGAGACTGAGGCTGCGGAGCTGCACCAGATTTACAAGATTGATGTGGTGCCAATTCCGCCGAACAAGCCGAACCAGCGTGTGGACCGTGATGACCTGATCTACAAGACACAGGAGGCGAAGTTCGCCGCCGTGGCTGAGGATATTGCGGAGCATGTGGAGAAGGGCCAGCCGGTCCTGGTTGGTACCACGTCCGTGGAGCGTTCTGAGTACCTGTCGCAGTTGCTGACGCGTAAGGGCATCAAGCACAACGTGTTGAACGCGAAGCACCATGAGGAAGAGGGCCGCATTATTGCGGAGGCTGGTCTTCCGGGCAAGGTGACTGTGTCTACCAACATGGCTGGTCGTGGTACGGATATCGTGCTTGGCGGCAACCCGGAGATTTTGCTGGATGCGAAGCTGCAGGCGCAGGGCCTTGATCCGTTTGAGGATGAGGAGCGTTACCAGGAGGCATGGAACGAGCAGCTGCCGGCTGCGAAGGAGCGTTCCAAGCAGTTAGGTGATGAGGTGCGTGAGGCTGGCGGCCTCTACGTGATTGGTACGGAGCGCCATGAGTCGCGTCGTATCGATAACCAGCTGCGTGGTCGTTCTGGCCGTCAGGGTGATCCGGGTGAGACGCGTTTCTACTTGTCTATGCGTGATGAGCTGATGGTTCGCTTCATGGGCAACACCATGGAGAACATGATGAACCGTCTGAATGTGCCGGATGATGTGCCGATTGAGGCGAAGATGGTCTCTAACGCCATTAAGAGTGCGCAGTCTCGTGTGGAGAACCAGAACTTTGAGATGCGTAAGAACGTCTTGAAGTATGACGAGGTACTCAATGAGCAGCGCAAGGTTGTGTATCGCGAGCGCCAGGAGATCCTAGACTCGAAGGACATCGCGGGCCAGATTCGCCGCATGATCGAAGAGACGGTCGGCGCGTATGTTGACGGCGCTACCCATGAGGGCTACGTGGAGGACTGGGATCTGGATGAGCTGTGGCATGCTCTGGAGTCCCTGTACGGTCCGACGGTTTCGGCACAGCAGCTTATCGACGGCACCGAGTACGGCCGCGCCGGCGAAATCACTTCCCAGCAGCTGCGCCAGGCGCTTGTAGATGATGCGCTCGCTCAGTACGACAAGCTGGAGGAGAACGTCTCTGCCATTGGTGGTGAGTCCCAGATGCGCAACATTGAGCGCATGGTGATTTTGCCGGTCATTGACACGAAGTGGCGCGAGCACCTCTATGAGATGGACTACCTCAAGGAAGGCATTGGCCTGCGTGCGATGGCGCAGCGCGACCCGCTGGTGGAGTACCAGAAGGAGGGTGGCGACATGTTCAACGCTATGAACGAGGCCGTCCAGGAGGAGACCGTCCGCCAGCTGTTTATGATGCGCAAGCAGTTTGAGCAGCCGGAAGAAGTGGTCGAGGCTTAGAGGCCGCTTACGGCCTAGGTGTTTAGAGGTGCTTAGAGCACTTTGAAAGACACAAGCCGCCCGTCTTGAATACGGGCGGCATACGCATATCTGCGCTCGCCAGCGGAGACGCTGCCGAAGAATTCGCCGTTGTCACGCGCGTGGCAGGAGATGATTTGGAATCTGTTCACGCTTGGGCTGGTGCGGCGGCGGGCGCGGATATGGCTGCGAACACCCAAGTCAAATAAGGCGCCGGTGAGGGTGGCAGGGTCGCGGTGACCAAAAGCGGCGTCGAGGGCTTGGCGGACCAGTGGTGACACTGGGGTGCGCGGGACCTCAGGCAGCGTTGCACGAGGGATTAGTACTTTCATGTGCTGGTACCCAGGCGCCGGGAAGTACATGATGCAGGCTGCTCCTTTTGTGGTTCTTTTTGCAGTGAAACGTTACGTGTGTCAGGTAGGTACTATTGTGCCCAGTCGCACGCGCTTTTATCTAGAGTGTCGTGCTCATTAAAGTGTGCACGCGGCATGGAACCGTGGGGCGAGAAAAGCAAACGTAAGAAAGTGAGTTGGGATGCAGGCGTTGATCTTGGATTACGCGGGGGTGCTTGATGGGGATGCAGAGGAGCAGCGTCGTTGGCGTGAACTGATCGCCGCTGTGCGCGCAAAGGGCGTGCCTACTGCGATTTTGTCCAATGAGGAAGCTGGCAGCGAGATGGCTGAGAAGATCCGTGAGTGGGAATTCCGCGGTGATGTTGATGCTGTGATTCTCTCCGGTGAGATTGGGGTGGAAAAACCGGAGCGTGCAGCGTTCCAAGCGGCTGTGGACGCGCTTGATGTGGTGATTAATGATGCGGTGATGGTGGACAATGACATTCTGATCGTCCGCGCCGCGGTTGAGTACGGCATGATCGGTCTGCTGCACACTGCGTTTGAGCGCACGGCTGTTGAGGTACAGACCCTGTTCGGCGTTGAGGGCGAGTTCTAAGGTGCGCGTCTACATTCCGGCCACGTTTGGCATGTTGGCCTCCCTGAGCAAAGACGGCCTGATCCACGCGCGTAGTGGGTGGGCGTTCGCTGCCACGAAGGAGCTGCAGGAGTTCTTCACCTCGGGAGATATGGAGGAGATTGAGGCGGTGGCGTTTGATGACGCGGCGTTGGCGTCGATACGCCTGCTTGCCATTGGGGACGAGGAACGTTTCCCGCACCGCCGTGTGGTGATCTCTGCGGACGTAGAGGCAACCGGACACCCTGACATGGGCGAATCTGTGGTCAAGCTGTCCGCGCCGGTGGAGTTGGAGGACATCGCCGCGATCCATGTGGACGTGCAGGACGCCGAGGAAGCCACGAAGAAGGCCATCGCGTGCATTGACGCCGCTGATCTTGGGGATGAGGACGCCGAGCTTACTGTGGGCGACGCCCAAGACAACTACATGGCGTTTTATGATCCGAGCGAGCTACCGGTTCTCATCGAGCTGCTTTAACTCCCACTCCTTGTTGGAGTAAAGCGCGGCAAGCAGGCGGCGAACCGCCTGCACACGGCGGCCAATGGGGGAGTCAGCTTCAACGGTGTCCCACGCGCACTCCGGGTCCGTCGGGGGACCTAGGTGGGTGCAGCCGCGCGGGCAGGCTTCGGCGACGTCTGCAAGTTCTGGAAAGACGTCAATGATGGCCTCTGGCGCGATGTGGGCCAAGCCGAAAGAACGGATACCGGGGGTGTCAATGATCCAACCGCCGTTGCCTAGCGCGAATGCCACAGACTGGGTGGAGGTGTGCCGGCCTTTGCCAACGCCGGAAACTTCACCAGTTGCACGGGCCGCATGAGGAACAATGCGGTTGACCAGCGTGGATTTACCCACCCCAGAATGCCCAATGAGCGCAGAAACTTTGCCGGTGATGCGCCCCAAAAGCGCATCAATCGGCTCTTCAACGCCCACCTGGTAGACGGAAACGTTGAGGTCTTCGATCTCCCGGATGAACTCGCTTGGATCTGCGATATCGGACTTGGTCATGCACACAATCGGAGTCACGCCGCCATCAAATGCGGCCACCAAGGCGCGCTCCACAAAGCCGGTGCGTGGCGGAGGATCGGCAGCCGCAACCACGATCAGCATCAGCTCCGCGTTGGCCACGATGATGCGCTCATACGGATCAGTGTCATCCGCCGTGCGCCGCAGCACCGACGTGCGCTCCTCACGCTTGACCATGCGTGCAAGCGTGTCCTTCTGGCCCGAAGTGTCGCCCACCACGCCCACGCGATCGCCCACCTCAATGGAGGTGCGTTTCAGCTCGCGGGCGCGCATGCAGGCCACCAGCGGGCCGCTATCTAGCTGCACGCCCCACCGGCCGCGGTCCTTGGTCACCACCATGCCAAACTCGGCATCATCGTGCGTAGGGCGGTCCTTGGTGCGCGGGCGTGAACCACGGCCGCGGCGTACGCGAACGTCAGATTCGTCGTAATCGTGGAAGCGACGTGCCATTAGGAGCGCACCATCTCGTCCCACATCACCTCAAAGCCAGGCAGTGTTTTCGCGGTAGTGCCAATGTTTTCCACCTCAACGCCTTCAACAACAAGCCCTAAGATGGCGCCGGCGGTGGCCATCCGGTGGTCGTCATAGCTAGTCCAAGTCCCGCCGTGCAGGGCGGCGGGGCGGATGCGAAGGCCGTCTGGCAGCTCCTCGCAATCACCACCGAGGTTGTTAATCTCACGCGTCAGCGCCGCCAGGCGGTCCGTCTCGTGGCCGCGCAGGTGCGCAATGCCCGTCAGCTCAGTCTCCGTGGTAGCAAGCGCGGCCAACGCGGCAACGGTGGGGGTGAGCTCACCAATATCGCTCATGTCCAACCGCAGGCCGCGCAAGGTGCCGGGCCTAGGTCCTTGGACTTCAAGGGTGTAGTCCTTGCCGTCCGCGTACAGCTCCACGTGGCAGCCCATGCGTTCCAAGATCATGCGGATTACATCACCGGGCTGGGTAGTGTTCAGCGGCCAGTGCGGCACGCGTACCCGGCCACCAGTGACCGCCGCAGCCGCCAGAAACGGCGTGGCGTTCGACAAATCAGGCTCAATGGCAAAGTGCGTTGCCTTAATCGGCTGCGGATCTACGCGCCAACGCTGGCCGGTGGCCTCCACGTGCACGCCTGCGTCTCTCAACATGGCGAGCGTCATCTCAATGTGCGGCATGGACGGCAAGATGCCAGCGGTGTTGACCACGGTCACGCCGCGATCAAAACGCGCCGCCGCTAGCAGCAGGCCAGAGACAAACTGGGAGGAACCGGAAGCGTCAATGGCCACCTCGCCGCCCTCTGCATGCCCGCGGCCGTGGACGGTAAACGGCAAGGTATCGCCCGCGACGGTCACGCCTAGCTTGCGGAGTGCGTCCAGGATGGTGGTCATGGGGCGGTTGCGGGCGTAGGCGTCGCCGTCGAAAAGCACGGGCCCCTGCGCAAAAGCCGCAACCGGCGGCACGAACCGCATGACCGTGCCTGCCAGGCCACAATCAACCTCCGAGCCGCTGAGCTCACCCGGGGTCACGCGGATGCTGTCGCCCTCATGCGTGAACTTGACGCCCATGGCGCCAAGCGCACCCTCCATCAAATCCGTATCACGCGAGCGCAACGCACCCGTGATGGTGGATTCACCCTCGGCAAGACTTGCAAGGATGTACGCCCGGTTGGTCATGGATTTCGACCCCGGGATAGCAACGGTGTGAATAATCGGAGACGCCGCAAACGGAGCAGGCCACAGGTTAGTCATGCGGATCATCATAATGGAGGCATGTGCGGACGCTTTGTGCTTTTCACCTCAGGCCAAGACCTCATCGATGAAGTGGCGGGTTTAGACGGCATCACTGCCGTCGAAGCACCCGATGGCACCCCGCCACCGCGCTACAACATTGCACCCACCCAGCCTGTGCCGCTTGTGCGTATTGCAGGGGAGACTGCCCACCTCAACCCCGCCCGCTGGGGCCTTCTGCCCACCTGGAAGAAAGACGAAACCGGCCCGCCGCTATTTAACGCACGCGGCGAAACCATCACCGAAAAACCATCCTTTCGCTCCGCTTTCAAATCCCGCCGAGGGCTGATGCTTTTAAACGGCTACTACGAATGGCTCCAACGCGACGGCGGCAAACAGCCGTTCTACGTGCGCCCGAGCGAAGGTATGCTGTACGCGGCGGCGCTGTGGGACACCGGTCTAGACAAACTCTCCGTGACCATGGTGACCACGGATGCAACCGAAAACATGGCGTGGCTGCACCACCGGCTGCCGCTGTTTCTGCGTGAAGACGAAATCCGCACCTGGGTTGAAGGCAGCCCCGAAGAGGCCCTGGCGCTTGTGCACCCCTCGCGGGTGGCGGATCGCCTGGAGTGGAGCGAGGCGGCCAAGGAAGTGGGCAACGTGCGAAACGACTACGCGGAGCTGATATCCGCGAACTGAGCGCCTGTCAGCTTGGCTAAGTCCTGCGGGCTGAGCTGCACTGACAAACCCCGCTGGCCGGCGGAGACGGTGATGGTAGGCAGATCGGCCACAGAGGCGTCTATAAGGGTGGGCAGTTTCTGCAGCGTGCCAAGTGGTGAGATACCCCCAACCACGTACCCGGTGGCGCGCTGCGCCTTCGCCGGATCTGCCATTTCCGCGCGTTTCCACCCCAGCGCCTTCGCAGCGGATTTAAGCGACAAGTGCCCGGCGACCGGCACGCAGCAAATAGCCATGTCCCGATCGTGGTGGATCACGAGCGTTTTTAACGTCGCCTTCGGATCCAAGTTCAGCTCATGCACCGAGTGCTCACCGAAATGATCCTGGCTAGGGGAGTAGGTGAGCACCTCATGCGGGGTGTTTTTCAATGCGGTCAGCGCCCGGGTTTTCTCAGCCATGGCCTAAGCGTAACGCCATGTGCGCGCCTGGGTGGAAACACAGTTTGCCAAGGGCCCTACAATAGCCACTATGCCCGAAACCGAGCTTGCGACTGATCTCAATGCCCGCTTCACTGAAGAAGCGATGCCGCTGTTGGACCAGCTTTACGGCGGCGCGCTACGCATGACGCGCAACCCCCAAGACGCCGAAGACCTGGTGCAGGAAACCTACTTGAAGGCCTACAACGCCTTCGACAGCTTCAAACCGGGCACCAACCTCAAGGCGTGGCTGTACCGCATCATGGCGAACACGTACATCAACAACTACCGCAAAATGAAGCGCCGCCCGCTGGAGACCTCCGCCGAAGACGTCACGGATTCGCAGCTCTACACCTCTTCCTCCCACGACTCCACAGGCCTGGAATCTGCCGAGGTGGAGGCGCTGAAAATGATGCCGAACTCCCGGATCTCGGACGCCTTGAACTCGTTGAATGAGGATTACCGGATGGTGGTCTACTACGCCGACATTGAAGGCTTGGCGTATAAGGAAATCGCCGAAGTGATGGAAATCCCACTGGGAACTGTGATGAGCCGTCTCCACCGTGGAAGAAAACAGCTGCGTGAGATGTTGAAGGATGTAGCACACGAGCAAGGCATCGGACTGGAGGACAAGTAAATGGCTACCGACAGCAACAGCACCTGCGGTGATTGCAGCGACGCACGTCTGACATCGCTTCTGTGTGAGCTTTTTGATCCTTCGACACCTCGCGCTCGTGCCGACGAAATCCGTGCGACCATTGAGTCCTGCCCTGAGTGCTTCAGTCGCCTCGAATCCGAGCAGGCAGTGCGCGGCCGGCTTCGTGAATGCTGCGGGCACGCCCAAGCGCCCGAACCGCTGCGCCAGCGCATTATTACGTCTATTACCACGGTGAGCGTGACCGAGGTGCGCTACTAGTACGCGTTTGCGGTGGCTCCGGCCCCGCCTACTCCCAGGCGCGTTTGTAGCTGGTTACACCCGGCTACCATCGATAAAAAACGGCGAATAGCTGCATGTAGGTAGCTGCATGTAGGTGTCGGGTAATCCGGCCAGAAACGAACACCGCCCCGCATCCCTTTTGAAACCAGGGGAGCGGGGCGGTGTTGTGCGTTACGCAGGCGTCAACTTAAGAGTTGGGGCGCTTGCCGTGGTTTGCGCCCTTCTTGCGACGGTCCTTGCGCTTACGACCACGCTTGCTCATGTGGGGCCTCCTTATGTGTCAATACGGGAAATTCAGGTGTAACTGTATCGCCTTGTATGGAGGGGAAAGAAATTGACACAGCCTTAAACAGCTACAGCTGCGCGCTTGCGGGCACGAGCCTTGTTGCGACGCTTGAGCGCACGGCGCTCCTCCTCGCTCAGGCCGCCCCACACGCCAGCGTCCTGGCCAGTCTCAAGGGCCCACTTCAGGCACTGAGAGGTGACCGGGCAGCGGTTGCAAACCATCTTTGCTTCGGCGATCTGGGACAGAGCCGGGCCAGAGTTACCAACCGGGAAGAACAGCTCCGGATCCTCGTCGCGGCAGATTGCTTCGTGGCGCCAATCCATGATGAAAACTCCAATTCGTGTCGTCGTTGTACTTCATTTAGTGCGCACCACTTCAACCCCAATTACTTGGGATGTTGCAAACGAAGTTTGATTCCAGGGCTCCGGGCGGTGTTACTCGGAGGATCCGAGACCCGTCTACCGGCTTAACCTGGCGTTAACCCTGTGGTGGCTGAGGGTTAAGGGCTGTGTAATCAGCCCGTTGTCTTTGCTACTTGAGAATAATGACATGATTGCTAACTTCTCGCTAGAGGTAACTGTAAAAATGTGACAGAAGTCATATTTATGGCGTCATTTATGCTTAGGTCCTAACCCCAATTTTGTGAGTCATCTCATTGCTGTCAATGCTGTGAAGTGGGGAAACGGAGTTCCTGTTGGCGGCACACAATGGTACTGCGGGTCAAATCGACCGGTGTTGAGCTACAAGCGGGGTACGCAAGAGGGATACCAAGAGGGATACACTGCATGGCTGTGAATAGACCTGTTGCCCCTTTTTTGCGTTACGGCGCGGTAGTAGCACTTGTGCAATGCGTTGCCGTGTTTGGCTACATCATCACGCTGCTGATTGATCAGTTCGATGACCACCAGAGCGTCCTAGAGTCAGAGACCGCCGCCGCCAACTACGTCAACCTCGGCACCGCGCTGTTTCTGACCATCGTGTTTGGCTACATCGTGTGGATAGCTATCTCTACGCTGCGCGGCACCCCGCGCGCCATGGGCGCGCTGATGCTCGTGGAATGCATCCTGGTGGGTGTGGCCATCTACATGTTCCGCGGAGGCGTGCCGGGCATGGCCGTGGCCACCCTGGTTACAGCGGTGTTTGTATTGGCAAGCCTGTGGCATCCAACGACACGGCAGATGCTGGAGGAGCGGTATGTGGAGAAAACGGAGCGTCGATAAGCAAACTAGCTCGCGGCCAGCACCACGATCTCATCGCCGCGCTTTTCCACCACCGTTGCTCCAGCAGAGTCAATGAAGACTGGGCCGGCGTAATCACCGCGGTCAACGGGGATGATGTCTTCGACCTTGTTGCTGTCCCAATCCACCACGGCAACCCCGCCAGAGGAGGCGTACAGCAGGCGGTCACCAGCAGCGAAACCGGTGCCCAACGCGCCCTGGAACACGCCGGTGGCGGTCAACTTCGCCGGCTCCATCAGCACCAGGTAATCGTCTTCAAAATAGGTCATGTGGTGCGGCAGGTCGGCGACGGGCAGGATGTGCGTGCTGCCGTCGATAGTCAGGGGGGCCTCAAGCGCTGGCACCGTTGACGCACTGAGTTGGTTGCCCTCCTTGTCGTAGGAGCGGATCTCATGGGTATCCGGGTCATACACCGCCGCTGCGTCCTGCGAAATAGCAACCAAGTAGGCATCCTCCCCAATCTCCTGGCTGGAGTAGATCTCCGGCTTGCGGGAATCCTCCGGAGTAGCGTTCTGCAACCGCAAAAACGCGCCGTCGGTACAAATCTCTGTCACCGCAAACAGCTCCGTCCGGGTCAACGCCGAGGTGATCTGGCACTGATTCGGCTGCATATCCGGCTCCTGGGGGGCCTCAACTGCGCCGTACTCCACTGTGCGCACCATGTCTGAACGCCACAGCTCCGCACGCGTGGAGCTGACGTAACCAACGCGGTCATTCGACACAACGGAAGTCATATCCGTTGGCGCGATAGCGGAGCGTGTGCCGGCGTACTTGCCAGTCAAAGCCTCAATTGCCACCACGTCGCCGCAGCCAGCATTGTCCTTGTAGGCGGCAACGACCTTGCCCCACGCCTGACCAAGCGCGCACAGGTGATTCGGACGGTGGTACGTCCACGCCGTATCGCCTGAAGGCGTTGTTGCGGTCACCGTGCCGTTGTAATACGTAATGATCAACCCATTAACCACAACCGGCTGCAGTTCAGGGGAGTGATCCGGCAACCGGAACAGCTCCTCAAGCTTGGCAGGAGCGGTGGCTAAACGGCCCTCGTTTTCCAGTTCCTCCGGCGCTGACTGCAAGTCAGCCGCACGGATCGGGGCTGTGAAATACGCGATGGCAAGCAGCACCACAGCAATCGCGGAAAAAACCGCAGTAGCGATTACATCGCCGCGTGTGCGGCGTAGTGGCTTTGTCACCGGCGTCGGCCTCCTCGGGAGCGGGAACGGGAACCAGAATTGGTTCGGGAACGGGCCCCGGAACGGGATCGAATGTGAGCGCTGCGATCCAGTCGCGCTGGGCGTGCCCCGTGCACTTTACGCGGAGCCCCCACCGTGCCCGAAGCTGAGTCCGGAATATCCAGCGCCTGCGCAAGCTCTGGTGAGGTGGAAAACCACTCCGGCGGGGTGGGGTTATCAAGGTCTAGCTCGGTGTTGATCAGCTCCCACTTGTGTGCCTCATCAAAACCAACCAAGGTCACCGCGGTGCCAGAGTTACCCGCGCGACCGGTGCGACCAATGCGGTGGACGTAGGTCATTGGGTCATCCGGGGTTTGATAGTTGATCACGTGGGTGACGTCATCAACGTCAATGCCGCGGGCCGCCACGTCAGTTGCCACCAGGATGTCCACATCGCCTGCACGAAACGCGTCCAAGGAACGTTGGCGAGCAGATTGTCCCAGGTCCCCGTGGACGGCCCCTGCCGAAAAGCCGCGCTTTGCCAGATCTTCGGCTACCTCGGCCGCACTGCGCTTGGTGCGGGCAAAGATGATGGTACGGCCGCGGCCATTGGCCTGCAGGATGCGGGCGACAACTTCGGGCTTGTCCATTCGGTGGGAGAAAAACACCACTTGGTTGGTGCTGGCGTGGGTTGCAGAAGCGTCTTCCGCCTCAGCGCGAATGTGCAGCGGATTGTTCATTTTGGAACGCGCTAACGCCAGAATCGGGCCTGGCATGGTGGCTGAAAACAGCATGGTCTGCAGGTTGGCGGGTACCGCAGCCCAGAGCTTTTCAATGTCAGGCAAAAAGCCCATGTCCAGCATCTCGTCCGCTTCATCCAGCACCAGAATCGCCACCTTGTCCAAGCGCAGATCTCCACGCTGATGCAGGTCAATCAGGCGGCCCGGGGTACCCACGATCACGTCAACGCCGCGTTGCAGCGCCTCAATCTGTTCCTCATAGGGACGCCCACCGTAGATCGTGGCTAGACGCACCGGCGTGTATTTCGCGACGCGCTCCAGGTCTTCGCCTACCTGCACGGCAAGCTCGCGGGTAGGCACTACAACTAGGGCACGGGGGGTGCCGTCGAGTTCGGCCACGTCAGCGTCGTCAAAGACCCGGTCCAGCAGCGGGATGCCAAATCCGTACGTCTTGCCCATGCCGGTGCGGGCCTGGCCGATGATGTCACGGCCGTCGAGGGCAATGGGGATTGCCAGCTCCTGGATGGAGAAAGAGGAGGTGATGCCCAGCTCTGCCAGTGCGTCAATAATTTCGGCGGCCACCCCTAGATCCGTAAAGGTGGGTGGTTGTTTGACAGGACTGTTTTGGTAAGACGCGTCTGTAGCCACGCGCTTCAGTCTAGCCCGCGATCGTGGCAGCAGACAGGCGGTGTGTAGCTGGCCGTTACAATGGCCGATATGGATATCAAGATTGGTCTTGCAGACATTTCTCGTGAACTGACCATCCGCCTGCCGGAAGGTAGCGAGGAGGTTGTTGCGAAGATTCAGAGCGCTATTGAGGCTGGCACGCCGACTATCACGGTGGAGGATGAGAAGGGGCGTAGCTACCTGATTCGTACGGATCGCATTGCGTACGTCGAGCGGGGCTCGGCGGCAACTCATTCCGTGGGGTTCATGCGCTAAATTAACTGCATATGACCACACGGCACCAGCGAGGAACCCACGAGGGCGACACGAATAATGATGACGCCTGGGACGATTTTGACGACTTCATTTTTGATGAACTCGACGAATGGGAGCCTGAGCCGAAAAAAGGTGGCCGGCGTCATGCGCGCCATGAGCTTCCGGATGCCTACAAGGTAGATGCCTACAAGGTAACTGAGGGCTGGTGGGTGCGTTTTGCCCGCGAGTACGGCTGGCGCGCGTACGCCATCCCTGTGCTGTCTGTGATCACGGTGTTTGTGCTGATCAACATGGTGCAGAACCCAGATGCTGGTGTGGTAACCGCTGCAGGTACTGATGAGGTTGCAGCGCAAGACGGTGCAGCGCAAGACGGTGGAGAGCAGGGGGAGCACGGCGCCGAAAAACACGGCGACTGGCCGCACCGCGAGCCGGCGGAGAGGCCGGAGGCCGTGCTGGATGTCAATCACTTGCCGCCGGGTGGGCCATATACGGAGTCGGGTACTGGCAACTTCTTTGTCATTGGCCAGCCGGGTGCCGCTGGCGGCATTGGTGAGGAGTTGACAGTGCGCTACGTGGTTGAGGTTGAAGAGGGCATTGACACTTCGCTCTATGGAGGACCGGATGCGGTGTCTGCGATGGTAGATGCCACCTTGCTTGACCCGCGGAGCTGGACCAATGACCCGCGTTTTAGGCTTGAGCACGTTGCGCCGGAGGATAACCCGACGCTGCGTATCCGCTTAGCTTCTGTGAACACCACGCGTGAGTTGTGTGGTGGTGAGCTTGGTTTGGAAACCAGCTGCCGAACCCGCATTACGGGCGAGGACACCGTGGTGATTAATGAGTCGCGCTGGGTGCGTGGCGCAGCTCCGTTCCAGGGTGATCTTGGTTCGTACCGCCAGTACGTGATTAACCATGAGGTTGGCCATGCGCTGGGCTTTGCGCACCATGAGCAGTGCCCGGCGGATGGTGCGTTGGCGCCGGTCATGATGCAGCAGACGCTGAGCCTGAACAATGCGCAGCTCCGTAGCTTTGACCCGGGTGAGGTCTACGAAGACAATGACGATACGTGTCGGTATAACCCATGGCCGTATCCGCGCCCGGCGGTGCTGTGAGGGAGGGCCTGATGCGTATTCCCGAGCACGTGTTGCGCGCCTTCCAGCTTGATGGTGAGGTGGGCGAAGCTACATCTGAGGTGTGGGATGGTGGCGTGCGTTTTGGCCGGGTTGTGGTTGCCCCGGCGCAGGATGCCGCTGTGTGGTCCGCCAAGCTCCGTGAACGGGCGGAATCGAGCTTGGGTGTGCGGTTTTCGCGCTCTGTGCGGGCAACTGATGGCCGCTTTGTTGTTGGCGGCTTCGTGGCTTCAGAGTTTGTTGAGGGCCAGCCCGCCGCGCGCGTTGATGAGGTTGTTGGGGCTTCCCTGCTTATCGACGCTGCGTTGTCCACCACCCCCGCACCCACCGCCGAACCCGTGGAGGGTTCTTGGCGTGAGATTGACCGCGCGGTTTGGGCGGGTGATGAGCAGGACTATGGCGGCGAGTACGTTGTGGCGGACTTGGATTTGCTGCGCCGCTGCTTGTTTGACGGTTACGCGCCACCGGCGGTTGCAGCGTTGACGCCGTCGGCTGAGCTGCGCCCGCGTGGGTACACGGCTGCGATTGTGATGGTTGATGGACTGATTGCGAATGCGGTGGATGCGCGTGTGATTGACCGTTGGGCGCACATTCCAAACCTGCGTCAGTTGCTTGCAAAGGCGTGGGAGTTTCGCAAGCTCACAACGCCACTATCGAACATAGGTCCTGATTTTCGAAGGGTTGGGCAAATCGTGTGCCCCTAGTGTGTAACGATGGTGGCTATGAGCTCACCGGTTACACCTCGCGCTTACCTTGTATCGCGCCCGACTGACACCACGCCACGTACGTGGCCTGTTGATCTGCCCAGCGCTGGCTTGTGGAAGGTCACGGGAGACGCAGGTGCAGGTGTTTCTAGTTTTCTTGTAGACACTGCTGTTCAGGCCGTGGCCCGCGGGCGGGTGTTGGTGATCTCCTCTTCAAAGGAGTCCGGTGCACGTCTTCGTGCGGAGCTGTCGGAGCGTCTTGCCGCCACAGGCTTTGTGGTGGATGAGCCTTTGGTACGTTCGGTGCACTCGTTGGCGTTTGCGCTGCTTCGCCAGCAGACGGATAAGGAGATCCGGCTGATTTCTGGCGCTGAGCAGGATGCGATGATCCGCCAGCTTTTGATTGGTAACTCCGAAGACGGCACGGGCACGTGGCCGCAGGAGCTGCGCCCCGCGCTGCCTATGGTGGGCTTTGCTCGGCAGCTGCGTGACTTTTTGTTGCGCGCCGTCGAGCGTGGTTTGGGCCCAGATGATCTGCGTCGTTTGGGTGAGGAACACAACATTGCGATCTGGTCTGCTGCAGGTGATTTCTTGCGTGAATACCAGCAGGTGATGCGTCTGACGGGTGCGTTGCGCTACTCGGCTTCTGAGCTGGTGGCTGAGGTACTGGCAGGCATGAATGCGGGCGAGATTACAGAGACGTGGGATGCGGTGATTGTGGATGATGCGCAGCATCTCGCCCCGGCTTCCGCGCAGTTGGTTTCGCACCTGTTGCAGCGCGCCACGCTTGGTGTGGTTGGTGGTGATGTGGAGCAGGCAGTCTTTAGGTTCCGCGGTGCGTCCCCACGCTTTTTTGCCAACATGGGCGGATTAGATCACCAGGTGATTGACTTGGGTGCGACGCGTCGTTCGCCGCAGCGCCAGGTGGTGATTGCGCCGGAGGAACAAACGCACCACGCAACGCTGGTGGATACGATTCGGCGTGCCCACTTTGAACACGGTGAGCCGTTTTCTTCGATGGCTGTGGTGGTGCGCTCCACGCCGATGATTGAGCCGATTCGCCGAAGCATGCTGGCGGCAGGCGTGCCGGTGATGCTGGATCCCACGGATGTGGTGTTAGCGGAGCAACGCATTGTTGTATCCCTCCTGCTTGGGTTGGAGGCGTTGGGAAGCGAGCTTCAAGCTACGCAGTGGCGCGATCTTTTGCTGGGTCCGGTCGGTGGTGCGGATCCGGTGACGCTGCGCAGACTGCTGCGGGGTTTACGGCGTTTTGCCCCAGAGGAAAATGCGGAGGTGGTGCTGCACTGCCTGCTGGCTACGGATGAGGAACTGCCGGACTTTGAGGGCGTGCTTACGGATCGTGAGGTAGCGATCTTGGCGCGTATGCGCTCCGTGTTGGAGGCCGGCCGTGAGGCACTTGCGGCCAACGGCAGCGTGGAGGAAGTGCTGTGGGCAGTCTGGGCGGCAACGGGCTTGTCGGATCGCCTGATGGCGGCGGCGTTGCGCGGTGGCGCAACCGGTTCGCAGGCAGACCGTGACCTGGATGCGGCGATGGCGTTGTTTGACGCTGCGGGTGACTTTACGGAACGGCGCCCAACCGCAGGTGTTGGGTCCTTCATTGAATACATCGCGCAGCAGGAACTGCCTACCGGTGTGCGTGATCGGCGTACCGCAAAACCCGACGCAGTGCATGTGATTACCGCCCACGGGGCGGCAGGCCGGGAGTTTGGCCGGGTGATTGTGGCGGGCGTGCACGAGCATTCCTGGCCCTCGCTGGGGGAGACCGGAACCATGTTCCGCCAAGAGGATTTGATTGATTTGCTTGATGCTGGGGTGGATCCGGCGGTGCCGGTCTCGCACGCCTCGGAGCGCTTGGTGGAAGAGCGGCGTCTGTTCCACGTGGCCACCACGCGTGCCACGAAACACCTCTTGGTTACCGCAGTGGATGACCAGGACAGCGATGAGGTAGTTACCCCCTCGCGCTTTATTGAAGAGTTCTGCACCAGCTTCAACGTGCAAGCCGTTGAGGCTGACGCAGATACGGTTAAGGTGCTGGCCAAAGACGAAGTCATTGCGCAGCTTCGGCGTGTGTTGACTGACCCGGAGTGTGACGCGGTTGCTCGTACGCAGGCAGCGCGGCAGCTAGCGCGCCTTGATAACGCTGGTGTCAGTGGGGCCGGTGAGGGGCAGTGGTGGGGGTTGCGCGGGGCGTCTACAAGCGAAGCCCTGCAGCAACGAACGGCGCTGTCGCCTTCGCGGATTGAGAAACTCCTGGAATGCCCAATGCGCGAGGTACTTGAGCGCATGGTGGGGCTGGACGAGACGATGAACATGATTCACGGCTCCCTTGCGCACGCGTATTTTGAGGCGCTGGGCCGCGGTATGGAAGCAGCCAAAGCGCGTGCGGCGGTGATGGCGGCGAGGGAAGAAATGCAGGACGGGCCTTCGTGGAAAAACGAACGTGACCTGGCGGATTTTGCTCGGCTTTTGGATCGTATTGATACGTGGGTGGTGGCTGCGCAAGCGCGTCATGAGCTGCTGGCTGTGGAGGCTGGAGTGGATGTGACCGTGGATATGGAAACCGGGCTGCGAATTCGCGGACGAGTAGACCGGCTTGAGGCAGACGAAGGCGGGCTGGTTCGCATTGTGGACCTGAAGAGTGGTTCGAACATGCCCACACAAAAGGAAACGGATGACAACAAACAACTGCTGGCGTACCAGCTGGCGCTGAGTAACGGTGAGCTGCGCGGCGAAGAGATCCGGGATGCCCGCGGTGATGGTATGCAGATTGGCAGTGCTGTGCTGGTCTACCCAGGGTCTACAACAAAAGCCGTTGGTACCCGTGAACAGTCAGCGAAATCGCCCGAGGAGCTAGGGGAGTTTGCGCAGCTTATTCGCCCGCTGCCGGAGGCGATGGCGGGCCCAACACTGACAGCTACAACTGGATCGGGGTGTGAGTACTGCCAGGTGCGCTCACTGTGCCCGGTGCAGCCGGAAGGAATGGTGATTGCAGATGTCTAATGCGATGCCCCAAAAAACTGTGATGCCGCCAAAGACACTGTCAGCAGCGCTGAAGCAGAAGTTTCCACCAACGCCTCAGCAGGCGGATGTGATTGGCGCGGACCTAGGTCCCCTGCTCGTAGTCGCCGGTGCGGGTGCCGGTAAGACGGAGACCATGGCTGCGCGCGTGGTGTGGCTGGTAGCCAACGGGTTTGTGCGCCCCGACCAAGTACTGGGCCTGACGTTTACCCGTAAGGCGGCACGCGAGCTGGACAAGCGTATCCGTGACCGGCTGGCCACCCTGGCTGCAGATAGCGCGCTGGTTGCGCGACTAGACCCTACCGGTGAGTTGGGTGAAGCACTTGAGGTAATCGCGCCGACGGTGTCCACGTATGACGCATACGCCGGTGACCTGATCCGGGAGTATGGCCTTTTGGTGCCGGTGGAGCCGGATGCACGCCTGATTACAGACGCAGAGCTGCACGCCGTGGCCACAGACGTGGTGGCGAACTACTCCGGCCGACTGCTGGCTGAAGACGGCTCGAACCGCAAGATTAATTCCGTTGTGGAAAACCTGTTGGGGCTAGTCACCTCCATGGGCAATGAGCTGGCGGACCCCAAAGACGTTGCGGAAAACGCGTCGATTTTCTTGAAAGAAACTGAAGAGCTCACCGGCAGCAAGCGCACCAAAGGTGAATACTCGGCGGATATGACCAAGTGGCGTGCCATCCAGCAGGAGCGTGCGGCATACCTGCCGCTGGCTGCTGAGCTGCAGGCGGAACTACGCCGTCGCGGGGTGGTCACGTTTAATGAGCAGATGTCTGTGGCAGCAGCCATGGCGCGTGATCACGCACAGGTGGGGGAGAGTCAGCGTCGCCGTTTCAAGGTGGTCATGCTGGATGAATATCAGGACACGTCACACGCCCAACGTGTTCTTCTGACCAGCCTGTTTGGTAAAAACCAGGATCCGGGGCTGACCGTGACCGCGGTGGGTGATCCTATGCAGGCTATCTACACTTGGCGCGGCGCAACCGCGGCGAACTTAGCGGCGTTTGTGTCAGACTTCCCACAGGCGGACGGTTCACCGGCGCCGAAGAAGCAGCTGACCACCTCGTGGCGTAATCCACCTGAGGTGTTGGAGTTAGCCAACGGTGTATCCGACGAGATTTTGGGCACAGGCCAAGATCGCGCCGTTGAGCCGTTGCAGCCGCGCGAGGGTGCTGATGCCGGCCGGGTGCAGCTGGGCTACTTCAACACCCAGGATGAAGAGATCACGTTTGTTGCTGATGAGCTGCAGCGGCTGTGGGAGACATCGCAAGAAACAGGCGAAGCGTTCAAGACTGCCGTGTTGGTGCGTAAAAACCGCCACACCGCGGCCATTGCAGAGGCACTGGAAGCCCGTGGCGTGCCCTATGAAATCGTGGGTGTGGCAGGCCTGCTGGCGGTGCCGGAGGTAGCAGACACCGTGGCTATAGCCACCATGCTGGTACGCCCAGGGGACTCGGCGGCCGCGCTGCGGGTACTCGGCGGGCGCGCCGTAGGCCTTGGCCTGGCGGATCTTCAGGCGCTTGCTGCACGCGCCGAGAATCTTCGCGCCCGGGAACGTGGGCAAGATCCCGATAACGCTGAGCGTGCCGAAGTACCCGCTGGCGAGATGAGCGCGCAGGAGCGCCTGCAGCGCGAACTGGAAGACCTCGTGGATCGTGCTGCCGAAGTCAACGCCCGTTCTGAGCGCTGCGCGGGGTTGGCAGATGCGGTGGCGGATCTGGGCGAGCCGGAACGCTACTCGGACAAGGGCCTTGCACGCCTGAAAGACCTCAGCGCGAAACTGCGCTGGCTGCGCACACACAGCTTGGGCAAGCGTTTGGCGGACTTGTTTGCAGACATCATGAGTGTCTTTAACATCCGCACCGAGGTTCTTGCCCGCGACAGCGTCACCCGTGCCGCTCACTTGGATCGCTTGCTAGATGAGGTGGCCAAGTACCCAGGATCCAGTCCGGACGGCCTGCTGGACTACTTTGACCTGGCGCGTTCGCTAGAAGATGGTCTTGAGCCCGGCAACGTGAGCGTGCAAACCGACCGTGTGCAGCTGCTCACCGCGCACAAGGCGAAAGGCCTGGAATGGGACACTGTGGCAGTGCTCCACGCGGATGCAGGCACCTACGGGGCAAAAGCCGGCACGTTTTTAGGGCAGATCAAACTGCTGCAGGACGATACGTTTGCAGATACTGAAATCACCCCGGAGTTTGCAGAGGTGGATACTCGCTCGCAGTTTGAGAAGGCCGCGAAACAGTGGGTGAAGTTTGTCCGTGGGCGTGAAGCAGAAGAATCAGCGCGACTGTTTTATGTCGCCGTGACCCGATCGGCCCGCAATCTGTACGTCACTGCGTCACGCACCGCGCCGGGTACCACTCGGGACATCGCGCCGTATGAGCACTTTGCTCAGATGCGTGAGCAGGTAGATGAGCAATGCGTGGTCACCTGGTGGGACGGATCCGATGAAAGCGATGACACCCGTGCTGTACAGGACGCCAACAGCGAGCAACGCGTGGGCCTGTGGCCAGACTTCGTGCCTTCGCCGGAGATCATCGCGGCAGGCGAAGCGGTGGCAAGCGCACGCGAAGCAATGCCGGAAGCCAGCGACGCAGATCCCCGGTATGAACAGTGGGAGCGCGACGTTAGCGCCCTGATTGAAGAACACGAAGCGCTGCAGCGCGCCGAGGTCCCGGTGGTGCTGCCCGGTGAACTCACCGCATCTGACGTGGTGGCGCTTCGCGCTGACGCCGCCCAGTTCGCCCGGCGTGCGCGCAGGCCGGTGCCGTTTAAGCCGAACACGTACGCCAAGCGCGGCACGGCATTCCACGAGTGGCTGGAAGAGTTCTTCGGTGCGCGCCCGCTGCTGGATGAAAATGAGCTGCCGGGAAGCGAGCAAGAAGACGTCGATGCCGCGGTGCTTGAGCAACTCAAGAGCTCCTTTGAGCAGAGCCACTGGGCTGGCCGCACCCCGGCGTTTGTGGAGCGTGCGTTTGAGCTTGCGCTTGGCAACGTGGTGGTGCGCGGGCGAATCGATGCCATCTTTGAAGACGATGAGGGGTGGACCGTCGTGGACTGGAAGACTGGTATGAAGCCCACGCACGCGGATATGGAGGCGGCGAAGCTGCAGTTGGCGGTGTATAGGGAAGCGTGGCGTCGTATAGCTGGGGACGACAAACCGGTGCGAGCGATGTTCTTCTATGTGCGCACCGGCGAGGACTTTGCCCCGCGCGATCTTCCGGGTGCAGACGAGTTGGCAGCACTGATTGCTCCTGAGGAAGCCTAGGAGCGGACTTGTGGAGTGGACTACAGTGTCTTGCGGTGAAACAACCAGCAACGCAAGCACCAGGATGAGCACCGGAATGAGCACCGTAATGAGCACAGTGGAAGGGAGGCGCAAGTGAGGCGGCCGTATATGAGCGCGTGGAGCGATCGCTTCCGTTCGGGCATTGATGTCAGTGATATGCCGGTGCATACACTCACTGAGATCATCACCATTCCGCGCTCTACCCCGATCACACCGTGGTCCCTTATCGCGCGTCGTTTTGCGTACGCGATGCTGCTCATGGTGGTGGTGGCAACGCTGGTCTACATCGACAAGGATGGTTATTCCGAGGAATTAACGTACATTGACGCGCTGTATTACTCGGCGGTGTCGCTGTCTACCACTGGTTATGGTGACATCACGCCGGTGACGCAGGGGGCGCGTCTGGTTAACATTTTCTTGATCACCCCGGCGAGGGTGGCGTTTCTTATGCTTCTGGTTGGTACCACCCTGTCGGTGCTGACGGAAGATTCCCGCAAGACGCTTCAGATTCAACAGTGGAGGCAATCCGTGCGCAATCACACCATTGTCATTGGCTACGGCACGAAGGGGCGTTCGGCGATTGATGCGCTGCTGGCAGGTGGTGCCGCTCCGTCCAGCATTGTGGTGGTGGATACGGATGCGGTGAGTTTGTCGCAGGCGGAAAACCGCGGCCTGGTTACGGTGCATGGGGATGCGACGAAGTCGGGTGTGCTGCGGATCGCTGGTGTGAGCCGTGCGCGTTCCGTGGTGGTCGCGCCGAGTTCGGATGACACGGCGGTGTTGGTGACGTTGTCGGTGCGTGAGCTTGCGCCGAGCGCGATGATCGTGGCTAGTGCCCGTGAGAGTGAGAACCAGCATTTGTTGATGCAGTCGGGTGCGGATTCCGTGGTGGTTTCTGCGGAAACCACGGGTCGTTTGCTTGGTTTGGCTACGGTGACTCCGCCGGTGGTGGAGATGATGGAGGATCTGCTGAGCCCGGATGAGGGTTTTGCGGTGGCTGAGCGTCCGACAGCGGATGATGAGGTAGGGGCGAACCCGCGTCACTTGGCTGACATTGTGCTTGGCGTGGTGCGCTCGGGTGAGCTGTACCGCATTGATGCGCCTGAGGCGGAGGCGGTGGAGCCGGGCGATCGCATTTTGTACGTGCGTATGACCAAGCCTGTTGAGCAGGCTGATGACTAAGTACTTGTTGGTGGATGACAGCAGGGCTTTTCTGCTTGTCGACGCCGCGTTGACCCTCCCCAGCGCCCTACCCACAGGTCCCACGATCCGGCTTTCCAAGGACGTGGTTGCTATGCGCGTCCATGGCATTGCGGTAAGCGAGCTTAACGAGCTTGGGCACCATATCGAGGTAAGCGGTGATGCGCGCACGCACGCCGAAGACCCGCTGATTGCTCGCGCAATCGCCTTGCTCAACGCCCAGGAGCGCATGCGCGTGCACCCCACAGATGGCACGCCGTTGACCTGGGATGCGGATGGCACGCAGGCGGAAAGTGAACAGGGAAACGTGGTGTTTCCGCGGATTGACCCGAGTGTGATCGGCATTGTCACCAGTGCGGATGATCAAAAGATCCTGATGGTGGAAAACGTCCGCCGCCCTGGTTACTTCACCAGCGTTGCCGGTTACGTGGATCCGGGTGAGACGATTGAGGCAGCCTGGGCGCGCGAGGTGCGTGAAGAGACCGGCTACACGGTAAGCAGCCTGGCGTATGTGGGCTCCCAGCCGTGGCCGCTGTCCGGGGCGCTGATGTTGGGGTTTGTCAGTCGGGTTGATGAGACAGCAACGCCAGGTGAGACAGATGGGGAGCTACGCCGCATGGTGTGGGCGAGTAGGCAGGAGGTTATGGACCTGCCGTTGCCGCCGCAGGGCAGCATTTCGCTCAAGTTGATCACACGTTGGGTGGACAAAGGTTTTGACGATGTGGTGTTTAACGATGTTGTGTTTCGGGACGTTGGGGGAAGTGATTTCTAGTGGCTATTGATTTGAGCTTGTTGGATGCAGACCAGCGGGTTGCGGCAACCGCCCCGCGTGGTCCGGTGTGCATCTTGGCGGGTGCGGGCACGGGTAAGACACGAACGATTACCTACCGTATTGCCAACCTGATTGACCAGGGCATGGTCAGCCCGCAGCGTGTACTGGCGGTGACGTTTACACAACGCGCGGCAGGTGAGATGCGTGACCGCCTGCGCCAAATGGGTATTGGCGGGGTGCAGGCGCGAACCTTTCACTCCGCGGCACTGCGGCAGCTGGCGTATTTCTGGCCGCAGATCGCGGGTGATCTTCCGTGGAAGGTGCTGGATAACAAGTACCCGCTGGTGGCGCGCGCGGCGCGAGCTGTGGGGTTGGAGACCGGCAAGGACATGGTGCGCGACCTGATGGGGGAGATCGAGTGGGCCAAGGCGAATGTGATTGGGCATGAGGATTATGTCCAGCGCATTGGCACGTTGGGCCGCACGGCGCCGACGGAGGCGCAGAAGGTGGCGGATGTGTATCGCCACTATGAGGAGCAGAAGACCAGCCCTGAGGGCATGCTGTTGGATTTCGATGACCTGCTGTTGCACGTCGCCGCAGCGCTAGAGAACGCGCCTGCGGTGGCGGAGCAGTTCCGCGCCCAGTACCAGTCTTTTGTGGTGGATGAGTACCAGGACGTGACCCCGTTGCAGCAGCGTGTGCTGGAGGGTTGGCTGGGCCAGCGCGATGATCTGACGGTGGTGGGCGATGCCAACCAGACCATCTACTCTTTTACCGGCGCGACCCCAGATTTTCTGTTGAATTTTTCGCGCACCTATGAGCACGCCACGGTGGTCAAACTCCAGCGTGACTACCGTTCCACCCCGCAGATCACGGATCTGGCGAACACGGTGATTGGCAAGGCCACAGGACGCGCAGCGGGTACTCGTCTTGAGCTGATTGGTATGCGCGAGCCTGGTCCTGAGCCGACGTATTCGGCGTTTGATGATGAGCCGACGGAGGCCCGCGAGGTAGCCGCGGCAATCCGCCGCCTGCTGGATAGCGGCGTGCCGGCGCGCGAAATCGCCGTGCTGTATCGCATCAACTCTCAGTCCGCGGCCTTTGAAGCGGCACTGGCAGACGCGGGCATTTTGTACCAGGTCCGTGGCGGTGAGGGCTTCTTCAACCGCGGTGAGGTGCGCGAGGCCATCCACCAGTTGGCGCGCGCCGCAAACCGCAGCGACCTGCCTGATGACCCGGTGCAGGTGGCGCGTGCAGCGTTCGCCCCGCTTGGTCTGACCCCGAAGGAGCCGGAGGGTGCGCAGGCGCGTGAGCGTTGGCAAGCACTGCGTGCGCTGGTGGACCTGATTGAAGAGATTGTGAACTCTAAGGAGGCCGATGACCTAGCGGGTGTGCTGCGCTCTTTGCGCCAGCGCGCCGAGGCGAAGCAGCCACCGGCGGTGGATGGTGTGACCCTTGCCAGCCTGCACGCCGCGAAGGGCCTGGAGTGGGACGCGGTCTTCCTCGTCGGCTTGGTGGAAAACACGTTGCCTATCTCTCACGCGATTAAGGCGGGCGATGAGCAGATTGAAGAGGAACGCCGGCTGTTCTACGTGGGCATTACGCGTGCGCGTGAGCACCTGCACATGTCGTGGTCCCTCTCGCGTCAGGAGGGCGGAAGGAAGTCACGCACCCGCTCACGCTTCTTGGACGGTCTTGTGCCTGAGCTTGAGGTGGAGCGCTCCCCGCAGCGGCTGAAGCGCAACCGTCGTTGCCGGGTGTGCAACAACTTCTTGGACACCCCGGCGGATAAGGCGTTGGGGCGCCACGTGGACTGCGAACCTTCCTACAACGAAGACCTCTTCGCCACGCTAAAGAGCTGGCGTTTAGACGTCTCGCGTGAAGCCGGCCACCCGGCCTACATGGTGTTTTCAGACGCCACGTTGATTGCCATCGCAGAAGCCATGCCGCAGGACGTGTCCAGCCTGCTGGATGTGCCAGGTGTGGGCCCTGTCAAGGTGGAGGCGTACGGGCCTCAGGTGTTGGAGATCTTAAGCGAGTACAGCTAGAACCTTTTATGCTGGCGGCCATGACGCACGCCCCACCGCCAATGCCGCCGTCGCTGCCAGTGCCACTGCCGCGAACGCCGTTGAAGTTTTCGTCTGAAAGCGCAGAGGCCCTAGCGCCGAAGTCCATGAAGGAAAACGATCAGCAGCGCAATACGCATATGGATCGCAGCGGCATGCGCGAGGCCATCAACAGCTCCGGGCCACCCATTGGCCGATCGAGTTTCAGCATGATGCTGGTGGGTGGCATCCTCACCGCCATGGGTGTGATGGCGTTGTTTTTCGCTGTGGTGCACACGCTGTTTATCACCATTTTGTTCCCCGGTGCGGAGGGCACCATCGACGGGATTCCCATTGCCAGCCTGATCAACGGCGCAGCTGCGGTGGTGTTCATCGTTGTCGGGATTTTGGTCCTGCGAGGAAACTTGGGGCGAACAACGCGGCTGCGTACCGCGTGGGAAAACGGGTGGGTTGAGTACCGGCCAGCGCTCATTGGGGAGTTGATGCACAAGCGCGTCGTGCGCTTCAGCGAGGGCTCGGATGATCACTACTACACAGCCCCGGTGCTCATCCTGCAGCCGGACGGCACGCTGACAGAGGCCGTGACTGAGGAGTTCCGTTTGCCGGATTCGAACTGGCTGCAAATCCGCGGTCGCAAGCTTGCGGGAGTTGGGTACCGGGCCATTGTTGAGCTGAACCTCAACAACGGCTGGGGCGTGGTGGGCTACCGCGTGGACACCGGCATTCCAAAGCCAGAACTGGAAAACGGCCTGCGCAAAAAGAACATCGAGGCAGCGCTTGCCTTCGCGGAACAGAATTGGGTCAAACCCTAACCGCACACTTCACACCGCGGGTGCGGCAGCACCGTTTTGCGCTTCAAAAACGTTGTGGCAAAAGGGTCAACCACGTGCAGCTCACCAGCCACCGGCGCAGCCATGGAAACACCAGGGGGCTGCGCAACACCTGCCACGCGGCGGATATAGGCCGCAGCGGCCGCAGCGCCAGCGCTTAAGACAACATGGTCGGGGGAGTGTGGTCCGGTGGGGAAGTGCCGTAATGCAATGGCCCACCCGTCGTCCACATCCGAAAAGTGCCGGGCGGTACACGCAAGACAGGCCGAGCCCTCGCCGTCAAACAAGGGGCCGACAAACACCTGCGAGTCCACCAGGTTCACCGGCACGGTGGCACCCACGCGGCGCTTGGTCATCCGCGCTACCGCCTCAGCTTCTGCCAGCTTGTCCACGGCAACCACCGGCACCCACGGATCCGCCCGCCCCACAAACCGCTGCTCGGTGGTGTTGCGCATCGGCGAGCGCACCTCAACACCACACCCGCGCAGCACCCGCGATAGCTGCTTCGCCAGCGGCGAGTTGCCCAGCAGGATCACCGGCACCGGATCTGCCGGTACCAAAATACGAAAGGACACCAGATCCGCCACCATGCTCTCCGCAGCATTCGCGCCCACATAGGCCGTAAACGCACGCGTCAGGTGGTGCAGTGGGGTGGGGGTGACCGCAGCGTCGATAAGCAAGGAAAGCTCCTTGGCAAAGGGTGTTTCAATCACACCCGTGCGCGTGGCGTCCAGCCCGAACTGGATGAGGTTTTGCGCACGTAGAAACACACTAACCCCCGGCGCAAGCCGCACATTTGAAAACCTGCCAACACGCTGGCTCGTTGACACCATGAAAGACACCCCCCGATGTGTATTTCGCACCATCCTACAATGCGAAGTCATGGCAGACATCCCGTACACCGTGATTCGCTCCGCCAAACGCACCCGCACGGTGCAAGCCCGGATGGAAAACGGGGTGGCGGTCATCCGCATCCCGGCACGCATGAGCAAGGCGCAAGAGTCCGAGGTTGTTGCAGAGATGCTGGCAAAACTCCAGCGAAAATCCGCCCGCAACCCGCGCTCGGATGAGCAGTTGGCGCGCCGGGCGGAAGAACTCAACCAACAGGTCCTGGATGGTCGCGCGCGGATCGGCTCCATTAGGTGGGTGGATAATCAGACCACGCGCTGGGGCTCCTGCACCGTGTCCACGGGGGATATCCGGTTGAGCAGCAGGCTTATAAGCGCCCCAACGTACGTCATCGACGCCGTCATCATCCACGAACTCACGCACACCTTCATCAGCGGGCACACGGAAGAGTTCTGGGCGTGGGCAGATCGTGCGCCGCACGCCGAGCGGGCGAAAGGCTACTTGGAAGCGCTGCAGCGCTTCGTCTAGTCCTCCTCGCCCTTTTCCGGATCCTCGGATCCCTGTTTGCGCAGTTCTTCTTCCATCTTGGCAAACTCGGCGTCGAAGTCGGTGTCCGGTTGATCGTCCAGAAGCATGTCGATGAACGCAGCCGGGTTGTCCAGGTGCTCGGCGGTGGGCAGGAAGTCCGGGTGGTCCCACACAGCGTCACGGCGCTGAACACCAACCGCATTTTCCGCACGGCGCCACAGCTCAGCAGCCTCACGGACCTTCGGGGCAGCCAGCTCAATACCCACAACGTTGGCAAACGCCTGCTCCGCAGAACCGCCGGTTGCGCGGCGGCGCGCCCAGGCCTCTGCAAGCTGCGGAGCGGATGGGATACGACCCTCCAGGGCCTCGTTGACCACAACGTCCACCCAGCCCTCAACCAGGGCCAGCAGGGTCTCTAGGCGCGAGGTGGCCGCGGCGTTGCGCGAGCCCACACGCGGCGCCAGGTCTTCGCCCTCAAGGTTCTGCAGTGCTTCCTGGATGGACTGCGGGTCACCAGACTCCAAGTTCAGCCCACGTGCGACCTCTTCAAGGTGGGAAGTGTCAATCTCCAGGCCTGCGGCGTACTCCTCAACGGCGGACACGATGCGCTCTACCAGCCACGGCACGTGCTTGAACAGGCGCTGGCGCGCTGCCTCACGTGCGGCGATGTAGACAATGACCTCCTGGCCAGGTACCTCAAGACCCTTGGCAATCTCGCTCACGTTGCCCGGCAAGATTGCCGCGACGTTGCTGGGAGCAACCGGCAGGCCGAAGTCGGTGCCGGTGAGCGCCTGCTGCGCCAAGTCACCGAGTGCGTGGCCCAGCTTCATGCCCATCTGCATGGAGTTCATCTGGCGCATCATGGCAGACATCGGCCCCATCATTTCGCGGACCTCGTCCGGCATGGTTGCCAGTTGGGCGCGGTTCATGTGGTCGGCCACCGGGTTGACCAGGCGCTTCCACATCGGCATGGTCTCTGCAATCCAGGTTTGCGCGTTCCACGCCTGCGCCTGTGCGCCGGAGGCGGGAAGGGTGGTGGCCCCATCCAGCCAGAGATCTGCAAGCTTGACGGATTCCTCTACCGCCTTCGCATCACCCGCAGACGCGTCCTTGGCGTTGCCCAGGCGCTGGCGCGCCATGCGGCCTGCCAGCTCAAAGTTCACTGCATCGGCGTCGTTCTGGGCGTTCATGGAGCTGCCCATGCCGGAGAGCATCTGGCCGAACTGGTTCAAAATGTCGCCTAAACCGCCAGCGCCGCCGGCACCGCCGAAGCCTGCGCCGGGTTGGAAACTAAAGCCGAATGATGCGAACGGGTCGGAGTTGCCGCCGCCTGCGCCGCGGTCGTTGTCCCCGTTGCGGTTATCACCATTGTGGTCATCACCGTTGTTGTCGTTGGGGAAGGAGAAACCAAATCCGTTACTCATACCCGCCCACACTACCGGCATGTGCCACACGTTGTTACGACGCAGGTCATATGCAGAAAAATTTTCTAGCTTCGGCTTTGGTCTATGCTTATCGGCCGTGACAACTGTTGTACATCCCTCGCCGGAGCCTTCTCAGCAGCCGCCTGCGCGTAAGCCCGAATCGCCGGATCCGCGCAATACTCGCCGCGCCGCCATCGCATGGGGTGCGGTGCCGGTTGCGGTGCTGATGGGTTTATTAACGGTTGACCACATCCCCGGCACCGACATTTCTTTGACCGTGCCGTTTGCCGCCCAGGGCCCGGGCCCGATGTTTGACACGCTCGGGGAGGTTGCAGGGGAGCCTGTCGTGCGTATCGACGGTGCCGAGACCGACCCAACCTCCGGCACCTTAAACATGACCACGGTGTCTGTGCGTACGAACATGACGCTGCTGCAAATCCTGAACCGGTGGATTACTACGGATGACACGATTGTGCCCGTAGAGCAGGTCATGCCGCGTGATTTAAGCCCGGAGGAAGTCAAGGAGTACAACACTCGGGCGTTTGTGGCCTCTGAGGCCTCCGCCACGGTTGCGGCGATGAATTACTTGGGCAGGCCCACTCGCGTGGTTATCCATGAGGTGGTCGACGGTGCCGCAGCCCACGGCAAGTTGGAGGCCGAAGACACCATTACTGCCATCAACGGCCAGGCCGTAACCAAGCCGGGCGAGGTCCAGGAGCTGGTGCGTGCGCTCAAGCCTGGCGACGATGTTGCGGTAACCGTGATGCGCGGTGAAGGAGCTGGCGCCGAAGAGCACACCGTAGATGTCACGTTGGGTGAAAACCCGCATGAGAAAGACGTGGCCATGCTGGGGATTTTGATGACCTCTGAACCGGGCGACGGCGTGGCAGTGACCTACAACCTCAACGACGTTGGTGGCCCCAGCGCCGGCATGATCTTTGCGCTTGCGGTGATTGACAAGCTTTCTCCGGGCGAGTTGACGCACGGGCGCACCGTTGCGGGTACCGGCACGATCAATGAGGAAGGCCAAGTGGGCCCGATCGGCGGTATTTCCCACAAGCTTGCCGGCGCGCGCGACGCGGGCGTGGAGGTGTTCCTAGCTCCAGCGGGTAACTGTGCTGAGGTGAACCGCGTTGATTCCGGCGAAATGGTGGTGGCCAAGGTAGCGACGCTTGACGACGCGGTGAAGGCGCTTGATGATTTTGCCGCGGGCCACGACGTGCTTACCTGTAAGGCTGACTAGCCTTCAGCCGCTTCAGCCTCTTCCGACTTGGTTGCAGAAGTCGTGCCAGGCGTGGAGACTTCCCCGGTCTGCTCGGCAAGGCCAAGTTCGTAGA
Organism: Corynebacterium sp. HMSC29G08; assembly: GCF_001806875.1. Lineage (GTDB taxonomy): Bacteria > Actinomycetota > Actinomycetes > Mycobacteriales > Mycobacteriaceae > Corynebacterium. Next base: position 7,997 of record NZ_KV786259.1, on the reverse strand, counting down.
TGAGGGTGCGGGGATCCACATCGTCGGTGGAGATCAGCTGCTGCATCACCTGGCCGGTGTTGTTGTCCACCACGGTGATAATCGCGGAGTTAGCCAGTACCGACCAGCCAACAATGCGGTCATTTTCGTCCTCCACCACACGTGAAGAGCGCAACTGCGTCAGCAGCTGGGTGGTGGAAGCGGCCTTCGACTCAGAGTCAAAGAACTGGAACTGGCCAATTTCACGGCCGCTGCAGTTATACGCACCGTCGAAGCCGCCTTCGGTGCACTCATCCAGCTGGGCGAAAAACGACGCCGGCGCCAAGGTTGCAAAGTGCTCCGCAACCTCATCCAGGGTGGTGTCGCCTTCCTTTTTCTCCTTTGAGGTGGAGGTGGGACTGGTTGCAGTGCTGCTGCTTGTGGACGTCTTCTCCTTAGCCGACGTCGAAACAGTTGTGCTCGCAGATGCGGTTTCTGACGTGGATTCTGGAGTGGTTTCTGAGGTAGTGGCCGTGGACGTCGTAGCACTCGTGGTAGGAGCAGGCTCCGGCTCTTCAGTGTCGTTGCCGCAGGCGCTCAGCGTCAATGCCAGAACAGCTGCGGTAGCGGGAATGGTCAGGTGTCGTTTCAGCACAGAATTCATTTTAGAGGTCATTTTATACCAGCTCATCTGGGTCATGCGTCAGGCTATACTGCAACGCGGCAATCACGGTCGGTGCTACGTCCGGCCCACCACGCAATTCAATCTTGTCTTGCGCGAATAATCCGCCTGCCTCCAACTCCTCCTCGGTGGGGCGAAGCTGGAGGAGCGTTTGCACAATATCGTTATCACGCAGAGCCCCCGAAAACAGACGTGCCGGGCGAGGCGAGGGATCCTCGGAGGAAGAATCGCGGAAGATGATCTCCTGGGCCAAGATCACCCCTTCAACCTCATGAGGCCAGGCAACGCGCGCAACGTAGTCGGCGAGTTCCTCAGAACCTGGCTGGATGTGATCCGGCAGGGTTTGCACAACAAGCGTCAACGGCGAGTTATCAGCACGGTCGAGTTCTTCCAGCTGATCAACCAAAAGTTCACTAGGTACCAGGCCGAACAGCGTTGGGGGCGCGTCCCATCCTTCCGCGTGGACGAACTCAACGGCCTCCATCATTGCCTTGTTCAGTGCCTGCTGTTGCATGCCTTGGGAACCCTTCTACCGGTTTGTGCGTTGGACTATTTAGGCTAGAAGCCTACTTAGAAGTTTGCAGCCGCGATAAAAGGAGAAGGATTGGCTACCCGCGTCAACCCGCCAAGACCAAGTGCCAGTAAGCCGAACCGGGGGTTATGGACCGCGGTTAGCATTCTTGGCGTCATCCTCATTGTCCTACCAATGCTGGTGGGCCTCTACACCGATTTTTTATGGTTCGGTGAACTGGACTTCCGCTCCGTGTTCAACAAGATGGTCCTGGCCAGGGTGATCCTCTTTGTCCTCTTCGCTGCCATTGGCGGGGCGATAGCTTTCTTCGCTGCGCGTATTGCGTGGAAGGGCCGGCCTGGTCTGGACAGTGACCCATTTGCGCCGAACGCGAAGTACCGCGCACAGCTGGAGCAGGGGATCCGCTCCATCCTGCTGTGGGTGCCGCTGGTTGTCGCACTGTTTGCGGGTCTTGCTGGCCAGGGTCTGTGGCGCACACTGCTTTTGGCACTGAACAGTGAGAGCTTCGGGGTTAATGACGCGCAGTTTGGGCGTGATCTTGGCTTCTACGCATTCCAGCTGCCGGCAGTGACCGCACTGGTGGACATTTTGTCCATGCTGCTTGTTGTGGCGTTCTTGATCGCTGCTGTGGCCCACTACTTATTGGGCGGTATCCGCATTGCCAGCAACCTCACCGGCGCAAACGGTGGTGTGTCCAAGGCTGCGCGCATCCAGCTGGCGGTGACCGCCGGATTGTGGATGTTGCTGAAGGCCGCAAGCTACTGGCTTGAGCGCTACCAGCTGCTGTACGCACGCAACGATATTTTCACGGGTGCGTCCTACACCTCTGTCAACGCGATGCTGCCGGCGAAGATCATCTTGACCATTATTGCGGTGCTGGTTGCCCTGGCGTTTTTCGCTTCCGTTGTGTACAAGGATCTGCGCATTCCGGTGCTGGGCACCGTGCTGATGCTGGTCAGCTCCTTGGTTGTGGGCAACGTATGGCCTGCATTACTTGAGCAGTTCAGCGTGAAGCCGAACCGCCAGGCCAAGGAGTATGAGTACATCGGTCGCAACATTGAGGCCACTCGTTTCGCATACGGTCTCACCGATGAGACGGTGACGTACGAGGAGAACTGGGGCCAGTCCACCACCTCGAACGCTGAGGTGGCAAGTGATGCGGCAACGATTTCTAACATCCGTCTGCTTGACCCAGACATCATTTCGCCGACGTTTACTCAGAACCAGCAGCTGCGCAACTTCTACGGCTTCCCGGAGCAGCTGGCGATGGACCGTTATGAGATGGACGGCGAGATGCGCGACTTTGTTGTTGCCGCGCGTGAGTTGAACCCGAACTCGCTGTCGGAGAACCAGCGTGACTGGATTAACCGCCACACCGTTTACACCCACGGCAACGGCTTTATTGCCGCGCAGGCGAACACGGTTGATGAGGCTGCGCAGGACGCAGGTTCCACCCGTGGCGGCCTGCCCATCTTCACGGTGTCTGATTTGCAGACCAATGAGAAGGCTCGTGAAAACGACGAGGCTGAGGAGCTGGGTATCCGCGTAGATGAGCCACGTATTTACTACGGCCCGGTGATCGCTTCTGCCCAGGACGGCTTGGATTACGCCATTGTGGGTGACAACGGCCAGGGCCCAGTGGAGTATGACACGGACACCACCACTTACACCTACACCGGTGAGGGCGGCGTGGGCGTTGGTAACTGGATCAACCGCGTCGCATATGCGGTGAAGTACCAGGAGCTGAACCTGCTGTTGTCTGACCGCGTTGGCGGCCAGTCCAAGATTCTGTATGACCGTGACCCGCGCCAGCGTGTGGAGAAGGTTGCGCCGTGGTTGACCACGGATTCCAAGACCTACCCGGCAGTTATTGATGGCCGCGTGAAGTGGATCGTGGACGGCTACACCACGCTCAGCCGACTGCCGTATTCTTCCCGTACCTCGCTGACTGGTGCGACGGTGGATGCGCTGAACCCAGACGGCACCACGCAGCGTGTGATTAATAATGACTTGGGCTACATCCGCAATTCCGTCAAGGCAACTGTGGATGCCTACGACGGCACCGTGGACCTCTATGCATTCGACGAGTCTGACCCGGTGCTGAAGGCATGGATGGGCGTATTCCCGGATACGGTGAAGTCGGCAAGTGAAATTTCTGACACGCTGCGCGGTCACCTGCGTTACCCGGAGGATCTGTTCAAGGTGCAGCGTCTGCTCTTGGCGCGCTACCACGTGGATGACCCGGGCGTGTTCTTTAACAACGATGCGTTCTGGTCCGTACCTAATGACCCGACCGCGCCGGAAGGCCGCGACCAGCTGGACCAGCCGCCGTACTACATCGTGGCATCTGATCCGGAGACGGGCGAACCGTCCTTCCAGCTGATCACGCCGTACCGCGGTCTGAACCGTGAGTTCCTGTCCGCGCACATGTCGGTGTCTTCTGACCCGGAGAACTACGGGCGTATCACGGTGCGAGTCTTGCCAACGAACACGCAAACGCAAGGCCCGAAGCAGGCTCAGGATGCGCTGATGTCTTCTGACCAGGTGGCGCGTGACCGCACCTTATGGGAGGGCTCCAACGACCTGAAGAACGGTAACCTGCTTACCTTGCCGGTGGGTGGTGGCGAGATCCTTTACGTGGAGCCGATCTACTCGCAGCGTAAGGACCAAGAGTCTGCGTTCCCGAAGTTGCTGCGCGTGCTGGTGTTCTACCGTGGCCAGGTTGGCTACGCGCCGACCATCTCCCAGGCCTTGAGCCAGGTTGGCATCAACTCGGCTGCCGTGCAGGAGATCGAGGTTGTGGACGAGAACGCTCAGGCCGATAAGCCTTCCGCTCCAGAGAATGAGAGCGGGGAGCAGCCGGCTGAGCAGCCTACCGGTGGGGCAGAGAACGTCGACGAGGCAATGAACAACCTCAACAACGCACTGCGTCAGCTTGAGACTGCACGCGACGGTTCCTTCGAGGAATACGGCCGCGCACTTGACCAGCTGGACCGCGCGGTAAAGGAGTACCAAGACCTGACCCGCTAAAGCCAAAGGCTTCTCCGCCTTAGCCAGCGGATTTGGCGCACCGCGGCGGTGGACGTATAGTAGTCCACGTTGCCGATTACGGCAGCAGGTGAAATGAATATCTCACCCGTCGCGGGGTGGAGCAGCTCGGTAGCTCGCTGGGCTCATAACCCAGAGGTCGTAGGTTCGAATCCTGCCCCCGCTACCAACTTCGGATCAGCCCCCTCTTCGGAGGGGGCTTTTCCTGTTTCTAGGGGAGAAACACGACGGGGGAGAAGGTCCGTGACCTCAACACCGAAGAAGTCGGCAGCATCAAACAGCTCCTCGAGAGCCCACCTATTTTGCCCATAGATTTTCTTACTAACAGCTGCTCCGGTAATGCCGAGAGCATCTGCCAAATCTTTACGGCTGGTCCGCGACCTAAACATGAGTTGGTCGATTTTCGCACCAACAGCTTCATTGGCGGTCATCGAAGTTCGTAGCGTCGTCATGCTCGTAACTGTAACACGTGTTCCACATCGGAACAAGTGCAACATTACGTACGAAGTGGGCCTGTGCCATACTGCGGGCATGAGTATTCCAAAACGAAACGAACAAGCGGAAACGGATTGGTTGTCGCCGAAAAGCAAGAGCCGCCCATTGATTGAACGGCTCCAGATACTCCTTCAACACCTGGTTGATGAGCTGGCACTAGTCTAACACGGGATCCAAGAGTCCCGGTAGCGGACAGGACAGCTGTCACATCTTCATGTAGTAAGAGCACTCGAACCCATCGGTTCCAGGGGCAGCCCCTCGGCCCAGTCGGGCACGGTGGCCATGAGCACGCAGATCTCGTCTACAGAGGCCGCCGTAGTTTCAATGAGGATGTCGCGGGCGATGGCTTGGACGATGTTCTCGGTGAGTTTCCTACCGCAGGTTTTCAACAGGCCCCACTTGCGCCCCGTCCTGATGCCCTCGTGGGTGATGCTAGTACCACCGAACCTGTTCTCACCCAGCTTGGGTTTCACATAAGCCAGGCGACGTCCGGAGGGAAGCCGGATGAACATGATCCCGGACTCCACGGTGAAGGTCAGCGCGCCAACACTGGTTGGCTGGCGGGTAGCGACCGTTTCGATGGCGGCGGCCGTCTTCGTTTTGAGCCTTAACCCCTTAACCCGAGCGTTCAACCGCGTTAGGGGCTAAGCCGCCGCTGCATCGACCTGTAATCCCAGGGGATGATTAAGAGGACTTAGCCCAGTCCGAAGAGTTCCTGCTGGAAGTCCGTGGGGTTCTTCAGTCGCTCGGACTCGGGCAGTGGGCCGGGCAGGGTGGTGCCCGCGGCGACGGGGGCACCCGGTAGGTGGTCGCGGCGGTGGGGTTGGGCGACGCCGGAAAGGTCGGGGCCGACGGGGACGATCTGTGTGGGGTTGATCTCGCGGTGCACGATGTAATAGTGCTGCTTGATCTCCACAAAGTCAGTGGTGTCACCGAAACCGGGAGTTTGGAAGAGCTCGCGTAGGTAGCCGTACACATTCGGCATTTCGCTGATCTTGTTCCGGTTGGTTTTGAAGTGGCCGTGGTAGACGGCGTCGAAGCGGATGAGGGTGGTGTAGGCGCGGATGTCGGTCTCCGTGATGTGTTCACCCATGATGAAGCGGCGGCTGGCTAGGCGGTCTTCGAGCCAATCGAGGACCTCAAACACGTCGGCATAGGCTTCTTCGTAGGTGTCCTGGGAGGTGGAGAAGCCGGCGCGATACACGCCGTTGTTGAACTTGCGGAAGAGGAAGTCGTTGATCTTCTCCATCTCCTCCAGCTGATCTTCCGATGGCAACAGGTTGGGTGCGCCAGCGCGGTGGTAGTCGGTCCACTCGGTTTGGAGGTCACGGACGATGGAATTGAAATCATTGGTGACCACCTTGCCGGTTGCTTCTTCCACCAAGGCTGGCACGGTGATGCCGCGTGGGTAGTCCGGAAAGCGCTTGAAGTACGCATCTTGCAGGCGGGGGATCTGCAGGACGGGGTCGACGCCATTCGGGTCCAGGTCGAATGTCTAGGAGCGTTTGTCGTGGGTGGGGCCGACCAGACCGAGGGAGATCACATGCTCCAGTCCCATTAGGCGTCGAACGATGACAGCACGATGTGCCCAGGGGCAGGCACGTGCCGCGATGAGGCGGTAGCGGTGCGGTTGCACGGGCCAGAGCAGGGCGTTACCGCTTGCCGACGGCTGTGGTTCGCCACCCGTAACAGTCCCGTGGTGGTTCCTTTTGCGCGCCTGTAGTCATCTTAAGTCTCCTTGTTCATACGAAAGCCCGTTTTTGTAAGAACTATAGAGACTTGCCCGGGATGAGTCTCTCCCCATTCGCTGGCTTTCATTAACTCAGCGATTGGGGAGCAGTTTGCCACTTACTTGCTAGCGGGACTCTTGGTTCCTAGAGCTCCGGGGACACCAGAATCTTCACGGCGGTTTCGTTCCGGTTGATGAGGGTATCGAAGCCCTCATCGACAACGCCGTCGAAGCCGATTTTTCCGGTGATGAATGGCTTGAGATCAACCTTGCCGGACTCGACCAGTTCAATGGTCTTTGGGTGGTCGTGGGCGTAGCCGATGATGCCGCGGATGGTGAGCTCCTTCATCACCAATGCGTGGATGTCCAGCTCGGCCTTCTTGGACCAGATGGACTCAACCACCAGGGTGCCTTTGAGCTTCAGGCAGTCGATGAGCTGGTCGAGCACAACGTTGACGGAGGTGCATTCGAATGCGACGTCAGCGCCCTTACCATCGGTGATTTTCAGGATTTCTTCCTTCAGGTCGGTTGCGCTTGGGTCGATTGCGTAATCGGCAACGCCAGCGTCAAGTGCCTTCTGGCGGCGTAGTTCCGAAAGCTCAGAGACGACAACGGTGAGCCCATATGCCTTCGCCACAGCAGCGGTGAGAACACCAATGGGGCCGGCGCCACCGATCAGGGCAACGTCGCCTTCCTTCGCTTCAGATGCGACGAATGCGTGGTGGGTGACGGACAGTGGTTCGATCAGTGCAGCTTCGTCGAGGGGGACGTCGTTGGAGATTGGGTGAACCCAGCGGCGTTGCACAGAAATTTGCTCAGCCAGGCCACCACCGTGGCCGGCGAGCCCAATGAAGTTCACATCCGGGTGGAGGTTGTACGGACCGGGCTGCTTCGGGTCCACATCTTCAGGCAGAACGTATGGCTCAACAACAACGTGCTGACCAACCTCAAGGTCATCCACGCCCTCACCAAGTGCAGACACGACGCCGGAGAATTCGTGGCCTAAGGTGATGGGCATTTCCTCCCCCGTGACAGGGTGCGGGTGGCCTTTGGCTGGAATGAAGATCGGGCCTTCAAGGTATTCGTGGAGGTCAGTACCACAAATACCGCACCAGGCGATATCAATGAGTACTTCGCCCGGACCTGCGGTTGGTGCCTCGATTTCTTCGACGCGGATGTCCTTTTGGCCGTAATAGCGAACTGCTCGCATGGGGAAAACTCCTTTGCTGTTGGGAACACTGTCCAACGTACTCGTGTTTGAGATCCCCGCAATCACACTCGTTTCAGCCGCCACGCCCCGAAGCGCACCGCGCAGACACCCCAGTGGAGGAGCAAGAGCACGAGGAGCGCCAAGGAAAGTGTGTGCCAGCCTTCGTCCCAAGCACCCAAGCACAGGGTGCCCACGGGGAAGGTAGAGCCCCACCAACCAGGGCCGTAGGGCGCCCAGTGGAGGACAGCCTCGTAGAAGCAGTACATGGCATAGAGGACACACGGTGCGCCGAGGGTGAACATGATGAGGCCGTACAGGTGGGCGTCGAAAAGCAATGTCGATG
>NZ_KV786258.1:442-2713 GCF_001806875.1 Corynebacterium sp. HMSC29G08 | reverse complement strand
CGACCATCAAACTCAGCAAAATCCTGCACTCTAGTCATCTTAAAAGAGCCAACGGACTCGTCAGAACCAAAGTCAGCAGACCTAAAACCGTGCAAAATCTCGTAGCAAATCACTACTTCACTCCCTCGCATCTACCGCCCTCAGGCCACGCAGAGAGACTCTAACCTGCTACAGCTCAACCCCATAGGTACGCATCCAGCTGGCCATATCCGGATACGGGCCATCCAAATACTCCAAATCCCCAAAATGATACCGCCCGAACTCCACAGACCCATCCTCTTTACGGTGATACGCCACATATTCAGAGTCGTCTACCGAAGCGACCGGAAACCACGCATCCGGATCAGCACCAAACGCCTCCGCGTCCTCACGCAAACAGGTATAGCCCCACTGAACACTCAGTGGCTCACTCGGCGCATACGCCGGCGAAAGCCAATCACCATCACCAAAATCGAACTCGACGTAGGTCTTGAAAAACTCCCGATATTCCCCAGGCACCCAATCAGGCACACACGACAACCCAAACTCCACTACATCCGGATCCAACTCCTCCTCAAAAAGACGTCCAGGCTTTTTACCAGACATGCCCTCATTCACCATTCAAATACTCCAATCCTCGTGCTTTCCAATAATTCTCCCGGAAACTATCAAACGATGCTCGATCCACCGGTATTACGTCCCCCGCCAGCAGTAGTGCACGTAGAAAGCACTCGGTTGCTGCATCTAGTGCCACCACACGTAAAGCAGCTGACTTTCGGTAAACACATGATCAGGATCAACGGCCTCAACCGCCTTAACGACGCGCATGGAGTCGCTCCTGATTCATCAAAATAGCGATGCCATCACCGCGTTGTTGCGCCTGACTGTAAAAACCAGCCAACTCGCCCACAGCTGATGCATCCTCCATCACTCCGATATCAGCACCATCAAACCGTTGTGCAAGTCGCGCAACAACCACAGGATTATTAACTCTAAAACCAGCTGTCTGCCGATCCGGATCCCAATCAGTTTCCCCGCACATCACTGCATCAGCGTCCGCAGCGCCAAACAACGCAACCAAACGCTGATGAGTCGCCGCAGACCCTCCATCAATCTCCCCCACCAGCAAGCGCTTTTCTTCTACCGCATCACACAGCTCTTCTAGACGCGCTGCACAATCCACCTTCAACAGCTGAGCAAACTGCCCAGCAGGCACGGGGACATAGATCGGCATCGCTCCACCAGCCTCCGGCCTGTCAGCAATAGCTTTCTCCTTCGGGGCAGACCGCATCCGATCCAAAGCCTGATCTAAATACCTATTCCAACCACGAAACCGCGAGGACACCAACCACTGCAACGCATCAGCGTCACGGAAAAAACCCTTCTGCACCCCAGCCTTAATCAACGCCGCTTGCTGTGGCCAAACCGTTTCAGAATCAATGCGCAAAAATCTATCCAGCTGCGCGATATGTTCCGGAGCCATCACCGAAATCAACGTATCCACGTCATAATCCAGCACTCGGTCCAAATCCAGGCAGGGCTTTTCATCTTTAAGCTTCTCAAACTCATCAACCACATAGCTAACATCCGAACTGGTGATCTTCAGCAGAGGAAAAAGCCCAAAGAGATAGCGCGCTACCGGATCATCAAAAGAACGCTCAGCTAACGGACGAACACGTTGACCTATCTCCGCAAGCTCGACGGGCGTTGCATGTTCTCGCAACGCCCCCTCCCAATCCCCATAAACATCAATCTCTGCAGCCAAAACCGGATTCACAGCCTCAACTACCCGCATGACCATAGCGGCAGCAATAGGATCCTGCTCATAGGTGTCCAGCTTCTCAAACTTACTCATAACCTGCGACGAAACCTTTCCTACCAGCTGCTATCTCTTCGGCGGAAACGCGATATCCAGCAGCTCCAGATCAGTCACCAGCTCACGGTTGTACCAAGTGATCTGCTTGATCTCGCCGATATCTTCAAAGAAGAGAACCCAATGTTCATACAACACAATGTCTGACAAGCCGTCATCCGCCCATGGAATAAAACGCTCATCCAACGCCTGCGTAAAACGACTAGTCGAAGTCGCTAACGGAATACCAAGAAACGAAAAGCCATAATCATCTGGAAGATCCACGCTATACGCTAGGACCCCATCAGGTGTTGCCGTAGCACCAACGCTCAATTCCCGCCCGTCGAGAAGCAAGGTTCCCCTGAGGTCGGTCTCCTCCGGATCACGAGAGAACAGGTCCGAATAGCTCACCTCCATCTCATCCAAAACCCGATCAAACG
>NZ_KV786258.1:0-422 GCF_001806875.1 Corynebacterium sp. HMSC29G08 | reverse complement strand
ATCTCATCCAAAACCCGATCAAACGCCACAGGCGAATCAAAACCAAAATCCATCAACAGAACACCCCTTCCTACCAGCTGCTATCTCTTCGGAGGAAACGCGATATCCAGCAACTCCAGATCAGTCACCAATTCACGGTTGTACCAAAGGATCTGCTTGATCTCGCCCACATCATCAAAAAACGTCATCCAATGCTCATACAACACAATCCCGCACTTGCCATCGTCCGCCCACGGAATAAAACGCTCATCCAACGCCTGCGTAAAACGCGCAGTAGAAATCTGCAACGGGATCTCAAGAAACGTCAAATCATCATCCTCTAAAGAATCCACACTGAACTCCATAATCCCTTCAGGTATTTCTGTGACGCCAACGCTCAGTTGCCTCCCTGTTGCGCGCGTGCATTTAGTAACACCGTGGTG
>NZ_KV786257.1 GCF_001806875.1 Corynebacterium sp. HMSC29G08 | reverse complement strand
AGACCCCAAACCCACAGGCCACAATGTCAAGGCCAAGGGCGATCTTCATCACCTACCCGTGAGCCAAGTCAAGCTGTAGGTGAGAACAGCCGGTATGCGATGAACTGTTCACTTATTTGGACTGTCTAAAAGCCCTTTAGTTCCATGGTTTTTCTAAAAACTTTTCCGCAACCCTCTGACCAGCCAAAACTCTGCAAAGATTTTTGGAACCCGCCTGATTTTAGCCAGTTTCCCAGACCTGTTTTAGCCCGTTGTGGGCGGCGAGAACTCCGCAGAGTCGAATGCCATGCGGCACGTCGCTTGTTGCACGGTGGTCGGCGCGGTGCGGGTGTGGCATGCCACGAAGATTTGGTAGTTGTCGTGCGGCCAGGTCTTCCACAGCACCTCGGAGCCGTCGCCGGGAAATTCGAGGTAGGTCAAGGAGTGGCCATCTGTATCCACCAGCTGCGTTTCCGGGTCCACTTCAATGTCGCGCAACACCTGCTCAGCCATGGTGTGCGCCGGCAGGTTATAGAGCTGCTCCACTGCCATATGCAGGCGGAAGTCCGGATCCAGGCCGGTGGCGCGCCACGTGTCGCCGTCCTCGGCGAGGGTAAAACCTGCAGGCAGCTCCACGCGTAGTCCGTCTTGCTCCAGCACGGTTGTTTGCGGTGGGGCTGGCTCCGGCGCAGACGCCTCGCTCGTGGTCACCACGGTTGTCGTTGGCGACTCCGCCTGGGCGCTTGCCGACGGCGCGTTCCACGCCCGCACGGCCCACACCGCACCGACCCCCACAAGCACAACGACTGCGGCCAACGCCGCGCCCAGCAGGTACAGCGGCCACTGGCTGCGCTCCGCAAGCGGTTCTTCCGGCTCATCTACCAGCCAGTTCTGCTCCCAGTCGTCTTCCATTACAAAGGGCTCTCGGGGCTCGTGGGGCTCTTGCTTATCCACGCCCACGCCAACCCCCACCAACTCCTCCATCCTCAACGCCACGTCATAGTCCGCAAACGCCGCCTCCAGGCGCGCTAAGCGCTCCGCGGACGCGGTGATGTGCACGGGCGCGCCTTCCGGAAACGGCCCGAGAACGTTTTTGGCGTAGGCGACAATTTCGTGTTCCGACGGTGCGTCGAAACGGTGCAGGTTCGCTGCACCCGTAAACACGGTCGATCCGTCCGTTACCGTGATGCGCAGTTTTGGCTGCTGCTGGCTGAGCTGATTCATAGGTCCTCCCCCTCTTCATATGGTGCGGCGACCTGGATGGCGCCGACTGTTGATCCCGCTTGCACAAGCGTTGCGCGCCCGGGCGCAAGCGGGCCGGGACGTACGCCGAAGACGCTGCCCTCATCGCGGGTGCCGTCCATAACCAGCGCGTCCGGGTGAATGTCTTTGACCGCTCCCAAAAACCCACCAAAGAGCGCCCGCGAGATCCCGCTCAACTTCCTGGCACAGATCACGTGCAGGCCGATGTCGCGGGCATGCGGAATGTAGTCGGTGAGGTCTCGCAGGACGGCGTCGTTAACCAGATCCAAGTCATCGATCACCAGGTACAACTCCGGGCCCTGCCACCAGGAGCGCGACGCCAGCTCAGATGGCGAAATGTCCGCCCCCGGCAGGCGCGAGGCAAGCGTGTGACAAAGCGCCTTGACCGCATCCTCGATTGAGGTAGACGACGCACCGTAGGCCGCAATCATGTCGTCGCTGGCGCGCCCCAGATGCGCCCGGCGCGGATCCAGGATCACCATGCGCGCATCGTCGCGCGGCAACGCCTCAATAGCGCGGATGGCGGTGGCAATGAACGTGGATTTTCCACACCCGGCGCCACCGGTTACAACCACGTGGCCGGAAGCACACCACACCGGTTCCAGGCGTGGTCCGCCAACGCCCAGTGGGATAGGGGTGGTTGGGGGTGGCGGCGGGGCGTCGATAAGCAACAGCCCATTGACGTGGGTGGGAAGGACCTTAAGCTTCGGCACGCGCGGCTGTGCGGCAGTGACCTGGGCGATGTGGGCGAGGTCTTCCGCGGTGGTGCGGGCAATCAGCATGACCTTTCCCGCTGGTGTGACACCGATGCCCGAGCGGTTTGGCAGGGTGGTTTGGACCTTGCGGTCAATCAGCGAATCCATCGGCTCAGTCAGTTTCATTTCCCAGCGGGTGGCCACCAGGTCGCGCACGCCGGAGCGGACCGCGCTCCAGCGCTGGGTGGTCAGCACCAGGTGGATACCGGCGGCCGGGCCTTCGGAGGCGATGCGGGTTAAAGGATCGCGCAGGTCTTCGAGTTTGGAGTCGGTGGCGAGGAGGGTATGCCAGCCGTCTACAAGCAAGACGGTGTGGCGGTTCGGTTCCTGTTGGTGCTCGGCCTCAGCATCAATCACGCCGAGCAGTTCATCGACAATGCGGCGCACCTTCTCCTCATCAGCACGCGTAGCCGTACCCGCAACGTGCGGCAACACCTCCAGATCCGCGAGCCCGCCGGCACCGGCATCGATGGCGTAAATTGCCACTTGGTCCGTAGTGTGTGTCAACGCCAGCGACGCGGCCAAGGTCTTGAGCGCTTCCGACTTACCGGTCTGCGGCGCGCCCGCCAACGCCACGTGCCCACCCGAGGCGCTTAAGTCCAACAGCAACGTGTCCTGACGCTGGTGATATGGCTCATCCACCAAGCCCATCGGCACCTGCAGCGCACCGAAATCATGCTCATCGGGACGCAGCGCGGAAAGCTCCAGCTGCGTCGGCAAGGGCGGCAGCCACACCTGGTGCGCCCGCATGCCGGCTTCCTCGGCGAACTTGCGGGTAGTTTCCACCACCGCATCCACCACAGTCGTCGAGGTGTCAGTCTCAGTGGCCATCTCCGGTTTCGGCGGGTTATCCAATGCATCCTGCTCCGCATCCCAGGCGTGGAACGGCTTGACAACGACCGGCCCCACCGGCGCTTGCGTAACCACGCTGCGGGTGAGCGGCCCAGAGACGTACGCGGCACGGAAACGCGTCAACTGCGGTGCGCCGGCCTTTACATAGCCCGAACCAGGCTCACCCGGCAACTCGTAGGCATCCGGCACACCAAGCACCTGGCGCGACTCGGCGGCAGAAAACGTTTTCAACCCGATGCGGTACGACAAGTGGCTATCCAGCCCGCGCAGCTTGCCCTCTTCCAAACGTTGCGAAGCTAGGAGCAAATGCACCCCGAGTGAACGGCCCAACCTGCCGATGGCCACAAACAAGTCCGCAAAGTGCGGGTGCTGAGTCAAAAGCTCCGAGAACTCATCGACCACCACAACCAGCGCCGGGAGCGGTTCCAAACTCACGCCGCGGGCCGTGCCTGCGAGTCGCTCCGCGGTGTAGTCCGTGATGTTTGCAAAGTTGCCAGCCTTGCGCAAAAGCTCTTGGCGGCGATGCATCTCACCAGACAGCGCGTCATACATGCGCTCCACCAGGACCGCTTCATCTTCCAGGTTGGTGATCACAGCACTTGTGTGCGGCAGGCCCTCGCAGCCAAGGAAGGTCGCGCCACCCTTGAAATCCACCAGGACCAGGTTCAGCTCGTCCGGCGAGTGGGTGGCGGCTAGGGCAACAACAAGGGTCCGCAACAATTCAGATTTTCCGCTGCCTGTGGCACCAATGCACAAGCCATGCGGCCCGGAGCCGCCGTGGGCGGCCTCCTTCAAATCTAAAAACACCGCCTGCCCGTCCGGGGTTGCACCGATCGGAACCGTCAGACGCTGACGCGTGCCCTCGCGGCCAGGCCACATGGATTCCATGTCAGCCGTATCAAGCCGGTCCAGCCCCAACATGGACAACACGTCCGCCCCACCGCCGCCTGCGGACTCCTCCGGGCGGCGATAAAACGCCAGCAACCGGGCAAGGTGCTGCGCTTCAACATCGCGAAAATCATCCGGCACGCCGAGCAGTTCCGCACCGGTGGCGGTATGCGCAGTAATCGTGTCGGTACACACTAGGTGCAGGGCCTCGTCGTCCACAAGGTATTCAGGGTCAGGGTGGATGGTGACCACACAGTCGCTTTCGTGCGCTGCCATGGCCGCGGCCGCAGCGGAGCCAGTGAAGAGACCTGCGTGAGTTCCGGAATGCGGGGCGCTGGTGGGGGTTAGCGTGGCGTCGACAAGCGAGATGCGCCACTGCGCCTGCTCTGGCCTGCGGGCGTGCGGCAGCCACTTTGACCAGGCAAACGGTGCACGTGAAGTGTCGATGCCCACCAATTCTGGGCCGTGGAAAAATGCCAGTTGACACGCAATGGAGGCCGCCACCTCCGCCGCGCGCGGGCCCGCCAGCGTAATGGCCGGAAACGCCGCCAGCTGCACCACAATCGGCATCTGATGCACCGCGCTGACGGCAGCCACCGTGCGCCGCAAACTTACTGCACACACCGGGTCCAGATCCTCCGGCGAGCCCGGATCATCCACCTCCACCGGGGTAGCCAGCGCCGTAGCGCCCGTGCCCAGCCGGACCTGGAGCGCCTGCGGGTGCACATCTGCGCGCTCCCACACTCGCTCGGAGGCAACCGCCGTGGCCAACTCACCCGGCGCGGGGTGCACAAACGTGGAGTGCTCGCGCTGTTTCACCGCGTTAGTGCGGGCGCGTCCCACCAGCGCGTCGAGGTGGCGCAGGTACACGCGCCGGGTCTCATCTATGTCGCCTTTGCCCTCGGTGGGGTTAAACATGGCGACCATGCCGATCAGCATCATCAAGGGAAAGACCAGCATCATCGGGCTCATTTGGCGCCCAGAGGCCACCATCAGGCCCATCACTGCAGCGATAGCCACCACCATCACCACCGGGATGAGCACCCGGATAAGCGGCAGCGGTTGGTCTTTCTGGGCAGCGGGAACGGTCTCGGCGTTGAGTGCTCCCTGCGGCATCGGCGGTGGCTGCTGCTCCGGCATCAACACACCGTGGGTGGGTGTGAGAACTGGGTTGCGGTCGCGTCCAAGCATGGTGCCTTTTCCCCCTTGTCACAGTGCCAGCAGGCGCCGATTCCCCCAGAACCAGACCCCCAAACCTGCAGGCGTTGGTGGAAGTATAAACCCAATCTGCGGCACGCACGCATGTTTTTATGAATTTCGCTAGACACAGCTTCTGCGCTGGTGCATACTGATGGCCAGCTGCGCGGCTTAAAAAAGGGGGTCCGCGCAAACACATACTTTGGGGGTAAAACCTTGGTTGCTACATCGGCGCATCATGTTGTGCGTGTCACGGTGCGGGTTTCGGTTGCATCTATTCACCGCGATATTGACGTCACGCTGCCTACCGCATCCACGCTGGCAGAGGTGCTGCCGGAGCTTGCGCGCATGATTGACATTCCGCAGGTGCACCGGCCGTGGGAGGCCACCACCGTGGCAGGTGCCCCGCTGGATATGCACACCCCGCTGTACAAGCTTCGGCTTTTCGACGGCTCCGTGATCACCTTCCACCCCATCGAACCACCCACCGCGCCCGTCGTGCGCGACGCCGCTGAATCCCTGGCGGCTGCGGCCGAAGGCACCGGTGAAGCTCGCGGACTGGATGTGGTTGCCGGCGTTGTCGGCGCGCTGGGCGTTGCCGGGGTTGCCAGCCGTTTTGCTTCGCTGCCCGTTGCCTTGGCGGCATGCGCGATGGTGTTGCTAGTGGTGGCTACCGTGTCGCGCTCACGCGTGTTGTACGGCTTCGTGCCTGTGATCACTGCGCTTGCGGTGGGGGCGTATGTGGTGGGCCCGCGCGCCACCTGGATGGGTCCTGCTGATCTGGCGGTGGCAGCGATGAGCGGGGCGTTTGCCGCCCTGACCACCATGGCGGCGGGTGCAGTAGTGCGCCTCGTTGGACCTGCGCTCGCTGCCGCCTACTGCACCGCCGCGGTGCTGCTCAGCGTTGCCGCCCTGGGTGCGTGGCTGCCCGGCCGCAACGCCCCTGCTGCCCTAGCTGTGCTTGCGGGCCTGATCACCGTCATGGCCATCCCCGGCGTGGCCAGCCGCGCAGCCGGACTGCAGATCCCTCGCATCCCCACAGCCGGCGAGGAGTTCACCTCTTCGGACGGCTACCAGCTGGATGTAGACGCTCGCAGCGCCAACGCGATCGCGATTGCAGACGCCATGGCGATTGCCGTTGCCATCTGCACCATCCCCGCCTTTGCAGTGATCAGCTGGCATGCAGATGGTCGTGTTGGGTGGGTCTCGGCATTTGCGTTGACCGCCGCGGGTGCGCTGGGGCTGCACGCCACCCGCCACCACTACCCAGCGTCACGTGTTGCGCTTACGCTGACCACCCTGGCTGCGCTGTGCGCATTGTTTGGCGCCGTCATCTTCGCCCACGACCCGCATCCTGTCCTGATCGTGCTGTCTGTGCTGCTTTTGCTTGGCATCAGCACCACCCCGCTGTGGGCCCCGCACCTGCCCACCCTGGAGCCGACCACGGTGGTGTGGTTCGAACGCGCAGAGGCCGCCGCCATCATGGCAGTGATCCCACTTGCGGTGCAGCTCACCGGCCTCTTCGGACTGATCCGGGGGCTGTAAGTATGCGCACTCGACGTTTTGTTCGTGCGGGTGCCGCTGCCACGGCATCGGCGTTTCTGGCTGCACTACTGCCAGCGTTAGCCCCCGTTGCTACCGCCCAGGATTACGCCTGCGCCGTACCGGCCCACCTGCCAGCCGATATGCCACTTCCCGCACCCGGCCCTGAACGTCATGCGTTGCACCGCTTCGCCACCGGCGACGGGATCCGCGTCGCAGTCATTGACACCGGTGTGGCCCGCCACCCTGAGCTGGACCAGCTCATACCCGGCCGCGACTTCGTCGACGCAGACGCACCAAACCCGTTCGCCGACTGCGACAGCCACGGCACTATCGTCGCCGGCATCATCGCCGGCAACAGCCGCGGCATTGCACCCGACGCCGAGATTGTCAGCGTGCGCCAAACCTCCGCGCATTACCGCAACCGTGCCAACGACGCCGAGCTTGCGCAATACGCAGGCACCCTGGAAACACTCGCTGCCGCCATCCATAACGCGCTCGATGAGCACGCACGCGTCATCAACATCTCCGTCGTCTCGTGTCTGCCGCCCGAGGTAGCCCAGCTGGTAGACATGGTGCCTATCAACGACGCCTTGATGCGCGCCGAACACTCCGGCGCCGTCGTCGTGGCCGCAGCCGGCAACACCACCGAAGCCTGCGAACAGGGATTCAGCGTCATCCCTGCCCACTCCCCAACCGTGATCGCTGTCGGCGCCCGCGCAACCAGCCACACGCTTGCGGACTACTCCATTGCCGTGCCCGGCTCCTTCGTCTCCGCCGACGGCACCGTGCCTTACGCACTTGCCTCCGACGGCGCGGGCTGGGCCCTTGGAACCGTCGCCGGCCGTGACCGCGTCTCCCACTATGTAGGCACCAGCTTCGCCGCACCAAGGGTGACCGGCTCGATTGCCTTGCTGCTGCAGCGCTACCCGTACTTGAGCCCACACCAGGTGCGCGAGCTAGTGTTCGCCGCCGCCGAACCCGGTCACGGTGCGATCGATCCGATGCGCGTTATCTCCCAACTGCCACCCGAAACACTTGAGGAACAAGCCCCCGTGCTCATCACCCCGGCGGCACAAGAACGTTCCCTGGCACCAGGCCGTGGGCTTATCGTCATCGCCGGCGCACTGCTGCTCGCTGGAGTAACGACGATCGCGCGCAGCCTCCGGCGCTAGTACCGGTCTAATAGGTGGCTGTCTAGTAGGTGGCCGTCAGCGCGGCCTCCCGCGTCAACGCCTCACCCTCCGGCAGCAGGGCGAGCAGCCCCCACGGCACCGTGTCCATTCGAGCCACGCCGACGGTCTCCAAAGTCGCTGCCTCAGCGGCCGCATGCCGCAACCCATTCGCAGAGACCACGTGAAACCCGAAGCCGGAGTCCACTCCCACTGATCCCGCGTGAAGGCCCGCGAAGTGTGTCGCCACCGCGGTGCCGGAAAGCTGCACCGCCCCGCGCAGCGCCTCCTCGTAGGAAACGGCACCGGCGCCGCCAGCTTCATCCACGCACACGGCGCGGCGCGCGGGATCCACCCACATCGGGATCTGCTCCGGCAACCGCAGATCAAACGCTGGCTCCAGGTCCGGGTAGGACGCGAGTTGGGGTTGGGTGATGTGGGTGGGCTTCGCGCCGGCGTCGATAAGCAAAAGCTCCTGAATGCGAGTAATCGGCTGCACCGCACCATTGACAAGCAGCCAGCTGCCGGCCGGGGTGCGCACAATCTGCGGCAAGGGGTGCGGCAACGCGTACGGCGGCAGCTCTTTCAGGGCGGTGATAAGCGCTGGTGGCGGGGACCATCGCGGCGTGGCGGCGCTGACGCCCAGACCCCGGCGGATGATGCGCCCCTCCGGGGAGGTCGGTGGCGGCAACTGTGTGCGGCCCGCCGCGGTAACCACCCACTCGCGGTTATCCGCCACCGCCAGCACCGCCTCCGAGGGCAGCAAGGCCTCAGGCGCTTGATCGGCGCGCACCACCACATCCGTACCAGCCTGGCACACGGACCAAAATTCATCTTCCGAATCCGCCGGTGCGAACACCGCCGGCGCGGACACGATCCCTACCGGAACACCCTTGCGCAGCTGCCCCAACGCCTGCTCACCCACCCGCGCCGGCTGCGCGGCAGAACCCGCAATCAGGCGCGCAGACGCGAGATTGGTCACTGGGTGTGCGACCCCATCTACCTGTACGAACAGGGACCCATCGCTGGCGCGTAAAATCGGTGCCTCCCCCGGGTCTGGGTTTGGTCGCATCCACGCAAACAACCCCATCACCCCTGAAACCAGCAGCACCGCCACCATGCCAAACACCATGGCGCGGCGCCTGGATGACAGCGGATCGTGGATCATGCGGACGTCACCAAAAACGATGCCGTGTTCAACGCGCCTGCGCATGAAACGGTGACCAGAAACCTGCGTTTTGGTGGTTGGCAACAGTTTTGCCATGGTTTTTACCCCTCCCCCGATTTCCCCCAATTGCAATATCGCAATTGCAGTAAGCGTTCATCCTACCTTGGACTGCGCGCGGGCGTGCAGCGATGGGCTAAAAACCTGTGGTGCTTGCGGTACTTGTGCCGCCTGCGGGCGCCAGCTGCGGCACGGCATCGGAGCCGTTGTTGAGGGCGTTAGCACGCATGGCCGTAATCTCCGCCGGGGTAAACGCCGCGTTGACAGCAAAGATCACCACATTGCCCTTGCGATACACCGGGGTCATGCCTTCAGAAGCCCACAGCCCCAGCTTGGCCTCCTGGTTTGTGCGCTGGAAATGCCAGAAAGGATCCGGGCTAACCATATAGAAGTTCACGTCCAGCGCCTCGACTGCCTTGTCTGCAATGTTCGTGGCACGCGGTTTGCCGCGCAGGCCCTCGCCGATGTCATCCACGTTCCAATACGTGATGTCAAAGGCTGTGCCGCGCCCACCTGTGGGCCACAGGTAGTGCCGCGACATGGTGGGCACCCCGTTATACGCGTACATCCAGGAGTGACCATCGGCGGGATCGCCCATGGTGTAGCCTTCAAATGCCTTCGGCTGGGTGGCAAGCCAATCGAACGCGGCCAGATCATCGGCGCTGACCATCCGTTCGCCGCTTCGTGGGTTGGCGAAAGAATCCTCCGCGCCGGCGACCGTCTCCGCGTGCACGGCGGGCACCGCCACCGCTCCAAGGACCAGGGCCACCGCCACCGACGCCGCCGTTGCCGCCGACCGTGCCGCTGTGCTTTGGGAGCGCGCGGCCAGCGGCGCAAGCGTTACCAGCCGCACCATCGCAGCCAGTGCCACCGCCACCGCAGCCACCACACACATCACCACCGGCAGAATCAACCGGTGCGGTGTGTTGTAATGCAGATTGCCCAACACGTTGAGCGCGGTGCCGAAGCCGTTATCAAACTGGTCAATCGCATTGACCGCGGCGCACAGGCTGATCGCATACACCAGCACCGGCCACACCTGGCCGCGCCAAAACACCATCACCACGGCGCCGATCAGGGCAAGCCACAGCACCACAACCGCGTCCTCTTGGGCAAAGTTGGGGAAGAACTGATCCACGTGGCGCGTCTGCATGTAGAAGGCAGCCGCCCAGGCATCGGTGTCTTTAAACGCCTCGTCCGCACGCCAGCCCGACACTTCCTCCGCCTGCGTGGTGCCCGCCATGATTTGCGGCAGGAACACCACCGAGGCTCCCAGCGCCGGCGCGCCCAGCCACAGCAGGTCGCTGATCCGGCTGCGCGCGGGCTTGATTACTAACGACGTCACCCACGCCAACGCCACACACACCACCACAACAGTGACCGCCGAGGGGTGTGCACACAGCACGCCTAAAAACCCCAGCGCCGCAGGCAGCGCCGACGCGTGGTGAAACGGCACCCGCAAAAACAGCCACACCACGGTGCCGCTTAGCGTCATGGCAAACAAGTAGGGCCACATGCCCACGAAATCAGACACCCACAGGATCTGCGGCGCACCGTACACAAGGGCTGCGGCAAGGCCCGCGGCGATCTGCGCCGTCAGCCCTCGCGAGCGCAAAAACGCCAACACAAAACACGCCATACTCAGCGGCAGCGCAATACCCGGCAGCACGATCTGGCTGATGTTTAACGCAGGGATCGGCTCCAAGCCTGCGGCCTCAGCGAACAGCGCCACCCCCGCGTGGTAGCCCGAGGGGTACAGCAGCGCGGCGTGGGTCTCCAGGTTCTGCAGCTCCCCCATCCTCGTTGGGGAGGCCACACCCGTTTCCATGATGAAACGCACCGCGTTGGCATGCCACTGCACGTCCCAGCCCTGCACAATGTTGTCCAGGCCGTTAGGTAGACGGCGTAGCCACCCCAACCTGTCGGTGATGCTCATCCAAGCGCCGGCAACCACGCCGATGCCGGGCAGCACCCACGCGGGGTCCAACACGCTGCCAGCGCGCCAATCACCTGGAAAAAGGGCTCGGCGCCAGCTCACGTCACCGCCACGCCGACGCGCCCTGCGCGCAAACGAATAACGCCACGCTGCCGCCACGCCGAGGGCGAGCACCCAGCTGACCGTGAACGTCCATAAGTTCAACGGCGCCGTAGTCAGCCCCCACATCCAAGCAGACATGCCGATCATGCCGAAGCTGACAGGCAGCGCCGCCGCCATCGCAGCCGGTGCGCGCATGCCCGCAACCCAGTTGACTACAAAGCCTGGGAGCATGAAAAAGACGACCGCAAACCACACGGCAGCAGTCGACGTCATGATTCCTCCAACTAGTAGCCCGGCAGGGTGAGAAATAAGTACGCAAGCATTCTAACTACAGGCTCCGCTTATCCCGCGTCACCGCCACCCGCGCAGCCAAATCCTCCTCCCGCGGGTACGTCACCCCAGTTAGCGTGAGCCCCTTCGCCGGCGCCAACTGCACCTGCGGATCCCGTACTGACTTGCCCAACAGCTCAAACGCCCACGCCAAATCCTTGCGGCCGTCGCCCACCATCAGGCACGTCGCCGTCAGGGCACGGACCATGTTCCAGCAAAATGCATCTGCCTGAATCCGAGCCTCATACAGTTCGGGCTCCGCGGGTGTGGACACGTCGTGCCATATAAACGACTGCACGTGGCGAATCGTCGTCGCATGCTCACGCGGCCTGCAGAACGCTGCGAAGTCATGCAGCCCCACCAGCGCGTCCGCGACCTCCTGGGCGCGCTTGATGTCCACCGGCTTGCCCCACACCGCCGTGTCACGCACGCGCGTCGGCAACGGCCCCGCCGGGTGCGTGGTCACCCGGTACGTGTAGGAGCGGGTGAGGGCGGCAAAGCGGGCGTCGAAAAGCATGGGCACCTCGCGCACCGCAAGCACCCTGATGTCAGCCGGAAGCAATTTTGCTAATCGACGCACCAACGCCCCCACCTCCCCCAACGACCGCTGCGCCAACGACGCTGTCGGAATATCAGCATGCGCAACTTGCCCACTCGCGTGCACGCCAGCATCCGTGCGCCCCGCAACAGTAAGCGAAATAGGAGCGCGCAGGACCAAACTCAGCGCATCCTCAATCGTGGCCTGCACCGTGCGAGTGCCCTCCGTCTGGCGGGCCCACCCATGAAAGTCAGTGCCGTCATAGGCGATATCCAGACGGATCCGCAGCACCTCCTGATCGTCTACTACGCCGTCCACGTCGGCCTATCCGGGGTGGTCTTCGTCTGCAACAGGTCATCCAAGATGGCAAAGAACCCGTCCTTATCCAGCTTCTCAATCACCTCTGCATTCGGCTGGAAGTTGTCGAATTTGTCCCACCCCATCGCAGAGAAACCACGAGTCAACTCAGACGCCGTCTCCACATCCACCCGGTACGGCGCGCTCTTGGTGACCAGCTCCGGGTACAGCAACGCCGCCAACGTAGCCGAGTCCGGATGCGTCGAACCGTCCACCCCCACCGACTCGTTGAAATCCAACGTGGTGTCACATACAGCCTTGAAAAAGTCCGAAATCGGGGTGCCAAACGCACAACGCGTGTCATACTCCGCACGCGTAATCGTGGCATCCACCAACGTCACCGGATCCCACGGCAACACCACGATGCGCTCAAAACCCGCAGTGAACACAATCTGCGCAGCTTCCGGGTCCACATAAAAGTTGAACTCCGCCGACGGCGTAATGTTGCCGCGCCCGTTGTTCGAACCACCCATGATGTAAAGACTCTTCACGTTTTGAACAAAGCTACGATCCTTCACAATCGCCGTAGCAATATTGGTCAGCGGACCAATTGCCACCACGGAAACCTCACCCGGGCGCTCCCCTGTGATGCGCAACAGCGCATCCACCGCATGCTCATCCTCCGCCGTCGCCGCGTCAAAATCCATGGTCAGCCCACCCGAGCCATCACCATGCACATTCTCTGCCGAAGCCCACGGGCGCAACATTGGCTGCGAGCACCCCAAGAAAATCGGAATCTGCCCAAGCTTGCCCATCACGTTCAACGTAAGCTGCGCGTTCTGAATCTGACGCGCAAAGCCCACGTTGCCAGCAACCATGGTGATGCCCAGCATTTCAGCGCGCTCACTCATCGCGCCCAACAGGATGGCAACGCAATCATCCTGCGCCGTATCAGTATCAAGAATGAAAGGGACCTTCTCAGCCATGGCAACTACTGTAACCGCCGCAAGACAGCCCGCTATAAAAGAAACCGGCACCCGGGATCTCAAAAACCCTAGGTGCCGGTCATTTACGGCTCGGCGCAGATTACTTCTGCTCCTCAGCAGCCTCCTCAGCAGCTTCAGCCTTCTCTGCTTCAGCCTGGCGGGAAGCAGCGGCACGGGCGGTGCGGGACGCCTCGTTAGAGACGGTCTCCTCCGTCACCAGGGAGATGTGTGCCATCGGCGCGTTGTCGCCAGCACGGTTCTCCAGCTTGATGGTGCGGGTGTAGCCGCCCTCGCGGCCGTCGAAAAGCGGAGCAAGGTCGTTGAACAGGTGTGCAACGATATCCTTGTTCGGCAGCTCAGCAGCAACAGCGCGGCGGTCAGCCAGCGTGCCACGCTTCGCCTTGGTGATCAGCTTCTCAGCGTAAGG
This sequence comes from Corynebacterium sp. HMSC29G08, assembly GCF_001806875.1. Lineage (GTDB taxonomy): Bacteria > Actinomycetota > Actinomycetes > Mycobacteriales > Mycobacteriaceae > Corynebacterium. The sequence continues at coordinate 26,448 of NZ_KV786257.1, read as the reverse complement.
GCGAAGCATCTTCGCCTTAGCCTCAGTGGTCTTGATAGCACCGTGCTCGAACAGGGACTGTGCCAGGTTAGCCAGAATGTGGTTCTGGTGTTTGGCGGACCCTCCGAGACGGGCACCCTTCTTAGGGGTAGGCATGTTCGTACTCCTCGTGTGCGGTTATGTGAGCGCTAGCTCAAAGAATGTTCTTTCTACTCTGTTGCCTACTCAGCGTCGTCCGCGCTGGTATCAACGTAGTCGCCGGTCTCGGCGTCATAGCCCTCGATCTGGGTCGGATCGAAATCTTCCGGTGTGTCCTTCAATGCAAGTCCCAAGCTAGCCAGCTTGATCTTCACCTCATTGATGGACTTCTGGCCGAAGTTGCGGATGTCCAACAGGTCGGACTCCGTGTACTCAGCCAACTCACCAACGGTGGAGATCTCCTGGCGCTTCAGGCAGTTGTAGGAACGCACGGAGAAGTTCAGGTCCTCAATCGGCATGTTGTAGGCAGCGATGAACTCCGTCTCCTGCGGGGACGGGCCAATCTCGATGCCCTCAGCCATGGTGTTCAGCTCACGTGCCAGGCCGAAAAGCTCCACCAGGGTGGAACCTGCGGAAGCCAAAGCATCGCGCGCGGACATGGAGTTCTTCGTCTCCACGTCAATGATGAGCTTGTCAAAGTCGGTGCGCTGCTCAACACGGGTTGCCTCAACCTTGTAGGCAACACGGGTCACCGGCGAGTAAATCTGGTCAACCGGGATGCGGCCAACCTCGCCACCGGAGTTCGGCATGGCCGGGACGTAGCCGCGGCCGCGCTCCACAACAAGCTCCATCTCAAGGCGCGCGCCCTCATTCAGCGACGCAATGTGCAGATCCGGGTTGTGGATCTCAACGCCAGCCGGCGGCTCGATGGAGCCAGCGGTGACGGTGCCCGGGCCCTCGACGTTTAAGTACATAACAACCGGCTCGTCAGAGTCGGAGGAAAGCACCATGTCTTTCACGTTGAGGACGATCTCGGAAACATTCTCCTTGATGCCGTTGATCGTGGTGAACTCGTGGAGCACACCGTCGATCTTGATGGAGGTCACGGCTGCGCCCGGGATGGACGACAGCAGCGTGCGGCGCAGGGAGTTACCAAGGGTGTAGCCGAAACCAGGCTCGAGTGGCTCAATGATGAACTTCGAGCGGTTGGTGTCGATGTATTCCTCAGTCAGTTGCGGGCGCTGAGAGATGAGCATGAACTTCTCCTTATTCGGCAACCACTATCTGATGCCGGTAGGAACGGATATTTTACAAGCGCTATGAACGCTAAGAAGTGGACTACTTCGAGTAGAGCTCGACGATGAGCTGCTCCTGCAGCGGGACGTCGATCTGAGCGCGCTCGGGCAGCTGGTGCACGAGGATGCGCAGGGTGTCCGGGACGACCTGCAGCCAGGCCGGAACGACGGAGTCAAGCAGGTTGTCCTGGGCCTCTTCGAACCACAGCATCGAGCGGGACTTGTCGCGCACGTCGATGATGTCGTACTGGGTGACCTTGAAGGACGGCACGTCAATTGCCTTGCCATTCACGGTGAAGTGACCGTGGGAGACAAGCTGGCGAGCCTGGCGGCGGGTGCGAGCCAGACCAGCACGGTAGATGACGTTGTCCAGGCGGGACTCCAAAAGCACCAGCAGGTTGTCACCGGTCTTACCCGGGAGGCGGTTGGCCTCCTCGTAGTAGCGGCGGAACTGCTTCTCCATCACGCCGTAGGTGAAGCGAGCCTTCTGCTTCTCCTGCAGCTGGAGCAGGTACTCAGATTCCTTGATGCGAGCGCGGCCAGCCTGCCCCGGAGGGTACGGGCGACGCTCGAAGGACATGTCGCCGCCGACTAGGTCGACGCGGAGGCGACGGGACTTACGGGTAGCAGGGCCGGTATAACGAGCCATGTTCTCTTACCTCTTTCCTTTCAGCCTTAAACGCGACGACGCTTCGCCGGACGGCAACCGTTGAACGGCTGCGGCGTCACGTCGGAGATCGACGACACCTCCAGGCCAGCGGCCTGCAGGGAACGGATAGCGGTCTCGCGGCCGGAGCCCGGACCCTTAACAAAAACGTCAACCTTCTTCATGCCGTGCTCCATTGCCTTGCGGGCAGCGTTCTCGGCAGCCATCTGCGCAGCGAACGGCGTGGACTTACGGGAGCCCTTGAAGCCGACGTGGCCGGAAGAGGCCCAGGAGATGACAGCACCAGTCTCGTCCGTGATGGACACGATGGTGTTGTTGAAGGTGGACTTGATGTACGCGTGGCCAGCGGCCACGTTCTTCTTTACGACGCGACGTCCACGACGCGCGCCAGCACGAGTCTTCGGTGGCATGTTTTACTTCTTCTTTCCTGCGATGGTCTTCTTCGGGCCCTTGCGGGTACGCGCATTGGTCTTGGTGCGCTGGCCGCGAACCGGGAGGCCACGGCGGTGGCGCAGACCCTGGTAGGAGCCGATCTCAATCTTGCGGCGGATATCCGCCTGCACCTCACGACGCAGGTCACCCTCAACGGTGTAGGAGGACTCAATTGCGTCACGCAGTGCTGCAAGCTGATCGTCGCTCAGGTTGTCAGTGCGCAGGTCAGGAGAAACGCCCGTCTTCTCGAGCAGTTCCTTGGCACGGGCCGGGCCGATGCCGTAGATGTAGGTCAGTGCGATCTCCATGCGCTTGTTGCGCGGCAGATCAACACCTGCAAGACGTGCCATATCGGGTCACGTTCCTTTCGGGTTGTTACGGTGGTTTTCTCCCTATCCGTCCGCGCCAGGCAACGCTTTGTCCGGGCCGTGCCGGAGAGTGGGTTGTGGTTTCGCGCGGCTTCAGCCACCGTGGCCGAAGGTAAACGAGGCCTCCCGCCAAACTCATCGAGTTTGACGGAAAAGCTCCCCTGGATAAGGAGGCGAAAAGTGCTTACTTGTAGCGGTAGGTGATACGCCCGCGTTCCAAGTCATACGGGGAAAGCTCCACGATGACCCTGTCCTCAGGAAGGATGCGGATGTAGTGCTGGCGCATCTTGCCACTGATGTGGGCGAGAACTTCGTGCCCGTTGTCCAACTCGACACGGAACATTGCATTCTTCAAGGGCTCAACAATGCGGCCCTCAACCTCGATTGCGCCTTCTTTTGCCATACACTCCACTTCCTAACGCACCTAGATTTTCCCAGGTACTGGACGTATTTACCGGATTGCTACATGACGTGTTGCCACGCCAACCGTCCACTATAGTGCCTCACCTGGGAAAAGCGCAACATGCGCCAGGTGAGGACAGCGTCCAAGGTGAGGAGCAGGTCTAAGGGTTAGTAGATGAAGACCTTGTCACCGATCTGCAGATCGGTGAAGTACTTCTGTGCATCCTTCTGGTACATGCGCACGCAACCGTGCGACAGGATGCTCGGGTCGCCCTGGTGGAACGCGTGTCCATGGTTGGTGAAGTACACCGCATACGGCATCGGGGCGTTGTCGAACAGGTAGGAAACCTCGTCTTTAACCTTGCGATTGACGTAGAAGGTGCCCTTCGGCGTTTCGTCGCCGACTCGTCCTGGGCCGACGTAGACGGAGCCGTAGTAAACCTCGCCGTTGTTTTGCAGCCAGGAGCGACGCCCAGAGGTATCAACGCATACTTTGGCGTCCTTCGGGCAGGGTCCGTAATCAAACGCTGGCTTCGACGGAGCGGGTGCGGGTGCTGGCGCAGGGACAGGTGCCGGTGCGGGTGCGGGTGCGGGCTTCGGGGTGCGCTCCGCAATAAGGCCTGGGAAGAGGCTCTCCACGGTCTGGTCAATCTGCTTCTTGGCCTGCGCCGGGGCCTGCGCGCCGAAGATTGCAAGCCCATCTGCCTGCTGGCGCAGGGAGTTACGCATGTTCCACGCAGCATCGCGCGTCGCCTGGTCATTGCTAGAGCCGAGCGAGGAGTACTGGGACTGTACCTGGCTGTAGAAGTCCAGTGGCGCGGGCTGCGCCTGGGCAACGTCTGCGGGGTGCGCGATCAAGGTGGCGGCAATGGCAACGCTTGCGGCGAGCGCGGCTACGCGACGCTTCATCGTTGCCTTCATCGGAGACGTCTTGCCGTGGCGGGTAGAGGTAAACATGCTCAAAAGTATATAGGTTAAACACGCGGAGTGAGGATGCGCGGCCCATGTTTTGTCGCCGCAACTGTGTGTTCCCAGTGGGCAGCGGGCGAGCCGTCGGCGGTGACCACGGTCCAATCGTCCTCGAGTACATCGGAGTCGATTTCCCCACCAAGGATCAGCATCGGCTCAATTGCCAGCACCGATCCTTCCTGGATGCGCGGGCCGCGGTTCGGCTTACCCTCGTTGGCCAGAAATGGCTCTTCATGCATTTCACGGCCGATGCCATGGCCGCCATAGCCGTCGAGGATGCCCAGCTCTACGCCGAACTTTTCCTCGGCGCGGCGCGTCGCTACCTCAAGTGCGTGGGAGACATCGGTCAGGCGGTTGCCCGGCACCATCGCCTTCATCCCCTCAGCGAGCACCCATTCGGTCGCCAGATTTAGGGCATCCACCTTGGGCGCAAGCTCGCCCACCCCAAATGACCACGCGGAATCCCCCACCCAGCCGTTGAAGGTCGCGCCGCAATCCACCGACACCAAGTCCCCCTCTTTGAGCACCTTGCTTGCCGACGGTATGCCGTGCACCACAACCTCATTCACCGAGGCACAAATCGAGCCCGGAAAGCCCTGATAGCCCAAAAACGTCGGGATCGCGCCGTGGTCACGGATCACGGTTTCCGCAACGGTGTCAAGATCAAGCGTGGTTGCACCAGGCTTCGCCGCGGCGCGCACCTCCTGCAGCGCAATACCTACAATGCGGCCAGCGGCCTCCATTGCGTCAAGTTCTTCTGCCGTCTTAGCGGCAATGCTGCGTCGTCTGAATGCCATGGGGTTCTCCGGGGGTTCGTTGAAACGTCGATAAACAAAAAGCGAAAGGCCGGTGAAACCACCGGCCTTGTATAACGCTGTCGGCTACTTGCCCAGCGCCTGCATTGCGCGGGCGTTGATCTCATCCACATCGCCCACTGCGTCGATGGAGATGATGTCCTCACCGTAGTGATCAATCAGCGGGGCGGTCTCATCGCGGTAGACGCCAAGGCGGGTACGGATGGTCTCCTCGTTGTCGTCGGCGCGACCGCGGGCCAGCATGCGCTCAACCACTACATCCTCATCCACCACGAAGTTGAGCACACCGTCGAGCTTCTCGCCCTTCTTGGCCAGCAGGTCGGTCAAGATATTTGCCTGTTCGACCGTGCGTGGGAAACCATCAAGCAGGAAGCCGTCCTTAGCATCGCCCTGGTTCAGGCGATCCTCCACCATGCGCGCGGTGACATCCGTCGGCACAAGCTTGCCGGCGTCGATGTAGCTCTTAGCCTCAACACCCAGCGGGGTTCCCTCACCAATGTTGGCGCGGAACAGATCACCCGTAGAGATGTGCGGGACGCCGAGCTTTTCGGACAGGATGGCTGCCTGGGTGCCCTTGCCAGCACCGGGAGGGCCGAGGAGAACGAGACGCATTATCGCAGAAGTCCTTCGTAGTTAGATTGCAGAAGCTGGGATTCAATTTGCTTAACCGTGGTCAATGCCACGGAGACCATAATAAGGATCGCGGTGCCGCCGAAGCCAGCCATGCCGCCCGAACCGGAGCCAGCCACACCAGCATCCATAGCAAGGTTCGGAAGCACAGCGATGCCGGCGAGGTAGATCGCACCGACAAACAGTAGGCGGTTCATAACAAAGCCGAGGTACTGCGCGGTTGCACGGCCCGGACGGATGCCCGGGATGAAGCCGCCGTACTTCTTCATGTTTTCGGCCTGCTCGACTGGGTCGTACTGAATGGAAACGTAGAAGTACGCGAAGAAGATGATCAGCACGACGTAGGTGATGATGTACTGCCAGGAACCGGGGTTCTGCAGCCACGACATTACGTTGTTCATCCACCAGTTATCCGGCTGGGCTGTCTGGTTCATGGTGACAATCTGGGTCAGCAGCACCGGCACGTACATCAGCGAGGAGGCAAAGATCACCGGGATAACGCCAGCCTGGTTAACCTTCAGCGGCAGGTAGGTCGAAGACCCGCCGTACTGGCGGCGGCCCACCATACGCTTTGCGTACTGGACCGGGATGCGGCGCTGGCCCTGCTCGATGAAGATGATGCCAACAACCAGCAGGACCATGGCGCCGAGCACCAGGAAGAAGGTCAGCGGGCCGGACTGCTCCCAAATGGTCACGCCCTCGATCGGAATACGGGTGGCAATACCAGCGAAGATGAGCAGCGACATACCGTTGCCCACACCCTTTTCAGTAATGATCTCACCGAGCCACATGATCAGGACGGCGCCCGCGGTCATGACGATGATCATCATGATCAGGGTCCAAGCGCTGCGATCCTCTACTAGCACCGGAACTCCGCTGCCAAGCAGCTGCTCACGATCCGCAAGCGCCACGATGCCTGCGGACTGCAGCAGCGCCAGCGCCACCGTGAGGTAGCGCGTGTACTGTGTCATCTTCGCCTGGCCGGCCTGGCCTTCCTTCTTCAGTTCCTCGAACTTCGGAATAACCACGGTCAGCAGCTGCACGATAATGGACGCCGTGATGTACGGCATGATGCCGATGGCGAAGATAGACAGCTGTAGCAGCGCACCGCCAGAGAACAAGCCGATGATGGAGAACATCGACGCCTGGTCACCCTGCGAGATGTCCTGCAGACGTTGATTAATCAGTGCGTAATCAACACCCGGGGTGGGGATCTGCGCACCGAGACGGTACAGAAACATCAAGGCAAGCGTGATCAAGATCTTTTTACGCAGATCAGGATCTTTAAACGCCTGAGCAATTGCGGACACAAAGCCTCCTGGCTCCCGCCACCTTAAGTAGCAAGAGAATATGGACAGTATTCCAAATGGACCGAATCACCTGCCGAAACGCAGGCCAAGGCCCACCCGTACATATTGGACCCCACCACTCTAGCAGCTCGGTCCCTAATTACTAAGTTCCCTCCCATCTGCGCACAGACTCCCCGACCCCATTAGTTAACGATTGCCTGCGCTGGATCGGCATCGCGCGTTGCTCATCGGCGCCTTCATCGTCGGCCTGCTGCTGGCATTCAGCGGCACGCGAGGTCGCCCCACCGCATCGGCGTTGTTCTGAACCATTCTCGCCTACATGCTTGCGGTAGTCGCTGAGCTGGCAGGACGCTTCATGTTCTACGCCGCGATGGACAGGGTGGGAATCTAGCGTGGATATGCATAGTGGCATGGAACGGTTCCAGCGTTTGAGCGTTGCCGCAGATATTGTTGGCCAACTGTTTCTGGATGAGCCCTCCCCAGAGATGCTCACCGCACTGCCAACCCGGATCTACTCAAAGATTGGCCCCTGCAGGAGCCAGACTCGCGTGGGGCTACAGCGATGCTTCAGCGATCCGCCGCCCAGCCGGATACGGTTGAACAGCTGCATCGCGCACGTCGCAGCCCTTGTTGCCGGCGCACACAACGCGCGGGAGTATGAGCGCCTCGTAGCACTGCTGCGCCAGTTTGCCATCAACCACCCAGCTCGATTTTGCCGAACAGGTGCTAGCCGGTGTCACGGAACACGCCCGCACGGCGGTGTATCAAGCACTACCCGGCCTCACGCGAGGTGCGCTGAGCGCCGCGGTGGCGTAGTTTTTGCTGCTTCACCCCTTCCGGACAGCTGAGTAAGCAAAAAACCCGGCCAGCCAAAGCGATTGCTTCAGCAGCCGGGCCTATGCCTTTAGGCTAGCTAGATTAGTCAGCCTTCTTCTGCGCGGAACGCGGGCGGAAGTCCTCGGTGGTGGCGGAGCCGCCAGCAGCCTCGATCTTCTCAACCGCAGACTTGGAGAACTTTGTTGCGGTGACATCCAGCTTGACGTTGATGTCGCCGTTGCCCAGAACCTTCACCGGCTCCTTCGCACGAACCAGGCCAGCAGCAACAATGTCTGCAATGGCGATCTGGCCGCCCTCCGGGAATGCCTTTGCCAGGTCAGCAACGTTGACAACCTGGAACTCGACACGGTTCGGGTTCTTGAAGCCCTTCAGCTTCGGCAGGCGCATGTGAAGCGGCATCTGGCCACCCTCAAACGCTGCAGAAACCTGGTTGCGTGCCTTGGTGCCCTTGGTGCCGCGGCCGGCGGTCTTGCCGCCCTTGCCAGCTTCACCACGGCCGACGCGCTGCTTCGGCTTGTTTGCACCCTTTGCTGGGCGCAGATCATGGAGTTTAATGATGTCAGCCATGTGCTATCTACTCCCCTGCTACTTCTTCGACGGTGACCAGGTGGCGCACCTTCAGGATCTGGCCGCGGGTTGCAGCGTTGTCCTTCTTAACAACAGACTGGCCGATCTTGCGCAGACCCAGAGCCTCCAGGTTCTTGCGGGTAACCGGCTTCTCGCCCACCTTGCCGTGGTGCAACGTAATCTTCAGTGCCATTGCTCTTACGCCTCCTGACCTGCGCGAGCGCGCAGCATACGGGCCGGAGCGACGTCCTCGACAGACTTGCCGCGCTTCGCTGCAACCTCTTCAGGGCGCACGAGCTGCTTCAGGCCTGCAACGGTTGCCTGCACAACGTTCAGAGCGTTGTCGGAACCAAGGGACTTCGCCAGGATGTCCTGGATACCAGCGCACTCCAGGACCGGGCGGACAGCGCCACCGGCGATGACACCGGTACCCGGAGCAGCCGGGCGCAGCATCACGATGCCAGCAGCTTCTTCAGCCTGTACCGGGTGCGGGATGGTGCCGCCAATCATCGGGACGCGGAAGAAGTTCTTACGAGCCTCCTCAGCACCCTTCTGGATTGCAGCCGGAACTTCCTTCGCCTTGCCGTAGCCGACGCCGACCATGCCCTGGCCGTCGCCTACCACCACGAGCGCGGTGAAGGACATGTTGCGGCCACCCTTAACGGTCTTAGCCACACGGTTGATGGTGATGACGCGCTCAATGTACTTGTCGCGATCATCGTTCTGGTTGCGACGGTCATCGCGGCGGCCGCGGCCACCACGCTCTCCGCGGTTGTTGTTCTGGTTGTCGGCGGAGCGCCCGCCGTCACGCCGTTCACGTTCGGCCATTACGCGATCCTTCCGTTGATGGTGATGATTGCAGTGATCATTAGAACTTCAGACCACCTTCACGAGCTGCTTCAGCCAGTGCTGCGACGCGGCCGTGGTACTTGTAGCCGCCACGGTCGAAGACGATCGCCTCGATGCCCGCAGCCTTGGCGCGCTCAGCAATGAGCTGGCCAACCTTGGCAGCCTTTTCCTTCTTGTCGCCCTCCAGGTTGCGCACGTCCGCCTCGATGGAGGATGCGGAAGCCAGGGTGTGGCCCGCAAGGTCGTCGATGACCTGGACGTGGATGTGGCGAGACGAGCGGTGCACAACGAGACGCGGGGTCTCCGGGGTGCCGCGCAGGGTCTTGCGGATGCGGTAGTGGCGACGTGCGCGGGCCTCGCGGCGGCGGGACGAGATGTCCTTGCCCACCGGGGTGCGCTTGGTGTTCTCTGCAGTATTGCTCATGATTACTTACCCGTCTTTCCGACCTTGCGACGGACCTGCTCACCCTCGTAACGGATGCCCTTACCCTTGTAAGGATCATCCTTGCGAAGGCGGCGGATGTTCGCCGCGATCTGGCCAACCTGCTGCTTGTCAATGCCCTCGATGGAGAACTTGGTGTTGCCGTCCACTGCGAAGGAGACGCCTTCTGGAGCCTCGATCAGGATCGGGTGCGAGTAGCCGAGGGAGAACTCAAGGTCCTTACCCTTCTGCTGCACACGGTAGCCAACGCCAAAGATCTCCATGTTGATCTTGTAGCCCTCGGTCACGCCAACAACCAGGTTGTTCACCAGGGAGCGGGACAGACCGTGCAGAGCGCGGTTGGTGCGGTGGTCATCCGGACGGGACACCACAATCTGATTGTCCTCGACGGAAGCGGTGATCGGCTCCGGCAGCTCCAAGCTCAGGGTACCCTTCGGCCCCTTCACCTCGACAGCCTGGCCGTCAATCTTCGCCTCAACGCCGTTCGGGATAGCGATGGGTTCTTTACCTACACGCGACATAAGTCTTCCAACCTCCCTTTACCAGACGTAAGCGAGGACTTCCCCGCCTACACCCTTCTCTTGTGCCTGGCGGTCAGTCAGCAGACCGTGGGACGTGGAGATGATAGCCACGCCCAGGCCACCGAGCACCTGCGGCAGGTCGTTGGACTTTGCGTACACGCGCAGACCCGGCTTGGACACGCGACGCAGGCCAGCAATGGCAGCCTCACGGGTCGGGCCGTACTTGAGGTTGAGGGTCAGCTTCTTGCCAACCTTCTCATCCTCAACCTTGTAGTCTTCGATGTAGCCTTCCTGCTTCAAGATCTCAGCAATGCTTGCCTTGATCTTGGAGGACGGCATAGCCACGGTGTCATGCTGAGCGTGTGCAGCGTTGCGCACGCGGGACAGCATGTCCGCGATCGGATCAGTCATGGTCATAAGAGACCGGTTCCCTTTCTCGTTGCGGTTCCCTAACCCACCTGATCAAGCAAGCATGATCGCGTTTTCCGCGTGATCTGTCGGGGGCTACTTGACGCTCCCCACGCTCAGTAACGTGGGGCGCTCGCCGCCACCCTTGCACGCGGTCCGCATTTCGGCGGGGGGCCTGCAACAAAGTTGGATGTGCAAAAATCTTTCCGGACATTAGTCCGTCGGAACAACTTACCCGACACCACACCCGAAAACCAAATCCCACCTGCCACTGTTTGCCGAGACTAGAAAGGGAGCGCCTGGCGCGATTGCACACGGGTTTGCCCAAGGTCAGTCAAGGCGCCGGCGTCCATACCCCGGTAGTAAGCGTTGGGGTCATAGGTGCGGGTACGCCGGCCGCTGCCAAGGACTAAACCGTGCTCTTCTGCGTAGTCGTCGCGGGCGGCTTGGGCGGCCAGGTAGTCGTCCATAAGCACAAGCCCATACCCTCCATCCTTGGTGGCCACCGTGTCTTCCGCCTCAGTGAGGCGCTCCCCGATTTTTGCAGCAAAGCCTGTCATAAATGAGCGGCGGCGAACCACTACGGAGCCGCGAGCCTCCTGCGAGGTGAGCCGCTTCGCGCCTGCGAACATGACTGGAACGAGCAGGCTATAAAGCATCCCAATGCGCTCAATATGGCGCTTGAGCCCGAAGATGGTCACGTTTTCAGCGCGCGTGGAGTTGGGAACTGACCTCAGGAAACCGACGCAGTGCAGCGCCCCCGAGATGGCCAGCAGCAGGCGTGCCTGCATATCGCTGTAGGGCCCGGAGATGTCGAAGATCTTATGGATCACCTCGTCCCCCTCATCCGGCGAAGTCAGATCACGCTCATCAAAGCCGTAGGTGGCCATGAGTCGAAACGCTTTGGCGTAAAAGGAATCCCCCTCCGGTGTGCCCTCCCGGTCCGCCGCCTGGTTCAGCAGCTTCTGCACCTTGTCCTTGATTTTGTCAATATTTTCCGTGTTGTTTTGCATGGTTACCCCCTCTATATATGTTGCACTGCCAGCAGTTTCGCCGCAGTGGATTTAGTTATATAGGTATGGCTGCGCACAGCCAAGGAGTTAAGCGCGCAGCCTGTGGATACCGCACCGCCGAAGCTGTGGATAACCAGTGTTTGCGCTGGTCGGCTCGGTTAAGGCTTGCGGGGGGAGAAAACGGGTCTAGAGTCGGTCGCATGGCTGAAAAGGAATCGCTGCACACCACCCACGCCTGGCTGCGTGACGCTGCTGAGGAGCTGGGCGTTGACCCGCAGCTTGTGCAGGCGCTTGTCGGCGATATTTTGGATCTCACCGCCGCAGTAGCCCACAACGGCCCTTCGCGTCCGGCGGCACCGACCACGGCGTTCATCGTCGGCCTTGCGGCCGGCGCCAAAGGTGCGGATATCCAGGAGGTCCGCTGCCTCATTGAACGTGTCAACACCATGGTGGACAACTACAAGAAATAACCCATGAGCAGGATTAATCGCCGCTTCGCAGTTACCAAGGTCACCCGCAGGCCGAAAGGCGGGTTTGTCACCGACACCCGCGCGGACACCGTGACGGTCGAGGAGCCGCTAGAGCTTCGCACGGGCGGGGAAACCGTCAACACCACCATGCGCACCCCGGGCCACGATATCGAGCTTGCGCACGGGTGGCTGTACGCCGAAGGCCTGATCAAGCGTGCCGAGGATGTGATTACTGCGCGCTACTGCGCCGGATCCCAAAACCCTGAGGGCACCAACACGTACAACCTGCTTGACATTGACCTTGCGCCGAGCGCGAAACCACTGACTCCGGATTTCATCCGCCTGACCCCAACCACCAGCGCCTGCGGGGTATGTGGCACCCAGTCGATCTCAGAGCTCCTGCACCGCACCCACGACCCAATTCAGCCAATCAAGCTGGACCCGGAGTTAGTCATGTCCCTACCCGATCGCCTCGCCGCGCATCAGCAGCAATTCCGCAAAACTGGCGGCATCCACGCGGCAGGCGCCTTCGACCTTGAGGGCAACCCGATCGTTGTGCGCGAAGACATCGGCCGCCACAACGCCGCCGATAAGGTCATTGGGCACTTGCTGCTTAACAACGCCCTCCCCGCCCACAACCTCATCCTCGTCATGAGCTCACGCGCCTCTTTCGAACTCGTGCAAAAGGCCGCTATGGCGGGCTTCCCTGCATTGGTGGCGGTCTCTGCAGCTTCGTCGCTTGCGGTTGAACTCGCACGCGAAGCGAACATGGCGCTTGCGGGGTTCACGCGTGGTGACCGTTTCAATCTCTACGCCGGCGAGTTGGCGTAGCCCGTAAATTCTGATTGGTTGGGCGGTGGGTCCGCAGCGCCACCTGAATCATCACTGCTACTCACGTCACCCCGGGCACGGTACTGTCGCCGAAGTTTGGCGGCAGCAGCCTGCTGCGCTCCTGTTGAGGTGTTGAACTCAAGCACGTTTTCAGCGTCTCGCCGCACCCCAACTCTGCCGGTTCCAGGTTCCGATTCCACGTGGCTGGTGTTGTACCTATTGTCTTGCTGGTCATTGTTACGCCGGTGATGGTGTCTACACAGCGGGGCGAGGTTTCCTATGTCGGTATTTCCGCCCCTGATCCAGGACGTGATGTGGTGCGCTTCGCTTTCACTCAGCGGCACATTGCATCCCACCCAGGCACACACCCCGTGGACTGCAAGCAAGGTGATGCGTTGCTCGATCGATGCCGTGCGGTGGGTGCGGTAGAGGTTTAAGGGGGTCGACGTTGCGGCGTCAATAGTAAGGACGAAGTCTGGGGTGCCATCCATGCCCAGTCGAACCAGGTCGAAGGGTGACAGTTCGATGCCGGTGTTGGTTTGGAATTTGGTATGCGCGTCAGCGTCCGCAAGCTGGTCAAGCGTCACTGACACCACAACCGAAGCGCAGCCACGGTCAGAGGTGGGCTTGTCGCAGTGGTCCACATGCCTGAGCATGCGGGCGAACTGGTCGTATCGACGCTGCGTCGGCGTCCTGTAGTCTTCCACACCTTCCGGCAGATTCGAGTTGGGCGCCAACCCTTTGTCCAGGTAGGCCTTGAGCAGTGCCATATCGCTTGCTGGCAGGACCATGCGCACGTCATAGTTGCCGTCCGAACGCTGCCTGCCAAACGTGACGGAGCGGTGTTCCATACCCACATTGGGGTTTAATCCGCCACGGCGCGCGCGACGGTTCTCACGATCCACCCAGCTGCGGACTAGGCGTCGAAGGTCCACGACGTCGCGGGAGTCGGCTTCACGCAAAGCGTCGTTGAGCAAACGCAAACGCTCCCCGAGTGCCTCTTTCACAAGCTCGTCGAGCTCTTGGCGGATCGCCTCCTGCTTGGCGGCATTGATCTTCTCAGCGCGCTGGCGCGCCTCCCGCTGCGCCTTACGTGCGCGCTCACGCTGCTCCTGGCGCTCCCGCTCCTGGCGCTGCCGTTCCTGTTCCGCTTCATCGTCAACTCCACCAGCCCCCGGAGCAGCACCGAAGAGATCATCTCCCTCTGGAACCACCGGCTCCCCAAACAAATCCCGCCCCCTAGCGAGCCGGTCATACGCATCCTTCGGGCTGCAGCCGAGGCGCTCCTTCAAATACGCAGTGGCGTGCTTGGCCCCAACCAGACGTCCGGCCTCATCGCGTTCACAAATAGCTGCGAACGAAGCGTCGATCAGCCCCTTGGCGGCAATGAAGCCTTCGAGGCGCTCCATGTCCTCGTAAACGTCCACAAACTGCACCTGGTCCGGGTCAGCGAACATGTCGCGGATCCGCAGCAGAACGGAGCCTAGCGTTTCCACCAACCGCGTCAATTCTGTTGTCATGTTCGCCCCTCCTTTCCGGTACTTGTGGCTGAGGCGTTTTAGGCGTCGTTAAGAACTTTGCTTAGTACCTTAAGAACGAAATCCACACCCAAACCCCATTTTTCGGCTCAAAACCGTCAAAACCCCAGGTCGCTGTCAAATTTTCTGTGATTAACATCACACTTTGACCCCAAAATCAAACCCCACCAGTCCCAAGAGGGTACTCCCGTTACCCACACAAGCAACAAAAAGCGGCCCGCACCAACGTACGGACCGCCAAGCAAGAAGCCAACTAGCCAATGAACATGCCAGATGCCTTCACAATGGTCTCCCACAGGCCGTAGAGCAGCGACGCACCGATAAACAGTGCCAGCACCATGGAAACCGTGGCGTGGACGCCACCGGAGTAACCATTCGAGTGGCCGTCGCGCTCAGCCTCGGCCTCTGCATCCAGGACGGACTGACGGTCAGCATCAGCCTTAGCCTTGACCACTTCCGGGTCCTCCATCCAGCGCTCAGCAACCGGGCGGACCAGCAGGTTAGCAATCAAACCAACAGCCAGCAGGCCACACATGATGAATAGCGACAGCTTGTACAGCTCCGGACCCTCATTGCCGCGCGCCGCCTGGGACTCCACAACCATGTTGACAATCAGCGGGCCAGCCACGCCAGCCGCGGACCATGCGGTGAGCAGACGGCCGTGGATAGCGCCGACCTGGTAGACGCCGAAGAGGTCACGCAGGTACGCCGGGATTGTGGCAAAGCCGCCACCATAGAAGGACAGGATGATCAGAGCACAGATAACAAAGATTGCCAGGTTGGCCGCGCCGGCCGTGGCCAGTGCCAGGTACAGCAGCAGGCCCAGGCCCAGGTACACCATGTAAATGTTCTTGCGGCCGATGATGTCAGACGCCGTGGACCACACAAAACGGCCGCCCATGTTAGTCAGGGACAAAAGACCCACGAAGCCAGCTGCGGCGCCGGCGGTGATTGCCGGGAAGAAGTCCTGGATCATCGGCGCAGCGTTCTCCAGGATGCCAATGCCAGCGGTGATGTTGCAGAACAGGATCACCCAGAGGAACCAGAATTGCGGGGTCTTGACCGCGTTGTCAGCAGAGACGTTGCCCGCAGTCTTCAGCGAGGACTTCTTCGCCTTCGACGGGTCATAGCCGGCCGGGGCCCAGTCCGGGTGAGGCAGGCGGATCGCGTACGCACCCAGGGCGATAACCACCAGGTAGAGAATCGCCAGGGTCAGGAAGGTCGGCTGCAGGCCAACTGCACGGTTTGCAACCTCAGCGCCGCCGCCGAAGAACTCCATCATGCGGTTGGACACCGGCGACGCAATCAGCGCGCCGCCGCCGAAGCCCATGATGGCCAGGCCAGTTGCCAGGCCCGGGCGGTCAGGGAACCACTTCATCAGCGTGGACACCGGGGAGATATAGCCAATGCCCAAGCCGATACCGCCAATGAAGCCGTAGCCCACATAAACAAGCCAGAGCTGGCCCGTCATAATGCCGATGGTGGCCACGAAGAAGCCAACCACCCACAGGGCGCCAGAGACTGCCATGGACGCGCGCGGTCCGACTCGCTCAACCCACGTGCCAAACAGGGCGGAAGAAATACCGAGCATCAAAATGGCAAGAGAGAAAATCCAGCCGACGGCAACCTCACCCACGGTGAAGTGCTCCATCATTGGGCGCTTAAACACGGAGAAGGCGTAGACCTGACCAATGGACAGGTGGATGGCCAGTGTTGCTGGCGGGATCAGCCAGCGGTTAAACTCCTTTGGCGCGATGATTGCGCTGCGGGAAAAGAAAGACATAAATAACCTTCTAAAGGTGACAGGGGCAACAATCTAGCCGCGATCGTAAACTACGCCACGAACGTCGGCAAGCAAAAGCAAGCAAGTAACAAGCAAAAAGCCCCTCGACAGAGGGGCTCAAAGCTATAAGGAAGGGATGCAGCAGGCCTAAGGCTTGAGCTTTTCGCTTGACGACGGCTAACCCCCGCACCCGGTTTCACACCGAGGTCGCGGGGGCTTACGTTATTGGCGCTATGTGCAGGTCGACAAAAGCCTGCTGGGCGTCCGAATGCCGTTGCTGGCCCTTGCGCGCGAAGATGTACTGGAAGTGCTCCTTTGGCCACCTCGCGGTTTAAGGGGCAGTCCAGGGTGCGGTGGTCTTGCAGGTACAACTCCAACAACCGGTCAAGGTGGTCTTCGTCCCAACCGGCGAGGCGGTCAACGTGCGCGAGCGTACGCGCGGACAAAATGCAGGAACCGTTGCGGAGATCTACGTGGCCCACCCACGAAGGGGAACTCGTTCTCTGCGAGATTGTCCAAATATCCTTCAACCAACAGCTCAGCAACGTCAGCCTCCCGGTCAATACCGGTTCCCATACGGTCAATTTGAGCCACCGAGGATGCCGCCTGCAGACCAGTTGTGATCTTCCCCGAGGCATGGGCACCCGCCAATTGCACGGCAGGGGATGCCGCCAAATAGGTGTCCAAGAGTCGGTCCACGATTCGCGGCCGATAGGTCTGCATACTGCGAAAATGGCTAAACCTGCCGGAATAGTCGACGTGAACCTAACGGAATAGTCGACTTGCCATAGTGTGGTCTGCATGACTGAGCCAGACGATACCGTCACGTCCGCCGTGCGCGAGATGGAGCGAAAACTTGATCGGACTTCTTCCGACCTGACCGAGCTCACCGGCGCCATGCACACCGTGCTCGAACACGTCAATAAGTCCCACGTCGAACATTTCGACGCGATTTCGGCGGCCTATTTGAAAGAACCCCGCTACCCCTTTCGGCTCCGCGCGTTCTTGGCATTAAAGCGGATTGCGGGGCACGATGAGGCGCTTCTGGGCAGGATGCTGGAGCTCTATTTGGCAGACCACCGCACGATCGGCGCCGAACCTGGCGAGCAGACGATTGCTAAGTGCTTCCACCACTTGTTTGCGGCTAAGGGGGCGCAGCGACATTGGGATGCGATGGCGCAAAGCGCGGACATGGAGGATTTAGAGTCGCTCAAAACCGAGTTCTTCACCGCCGAACAGCGGCTGGACACATGGGTGAAGCCGTGGATTCCCGGCATGACGCGACGTGAATTCCTGGCGGAACGCTCCAGACCACGCGACGATTCCAGCATCTTTGCGGAGGCCGACGCGCTCGGCCTCCGGCGCGCAGACCGCACCGCCCACGCCGCTGGGCTGCCGGTTCCCGTTAACGATGTGAATCCGCCTAGCGAGGCCACGATCACCGATGAGCGCTTGGCGCAGTATGTCGACGGCCTTCCCACCGTGATCGAGCTCCGCGTGAACGACAGCGAATTCTTCGACGCGATCCGCCCCTATTTCACCCCGGAACATGACGGGTTCTTTAGCACGATCGAGAATTATTATCGGCTCTTCCCGAGCCACCGCCACCGATTTTTGGAGCAGTTAACAGGTATGGCGGGCGGCAGGGAGGAATACCTTGACCGGCTGGCCCAGCTGTACCTGCTCGATCCGTGCATGGGCGTGGTGAAGGGACGCTTTGCCTACACGTTCTTCAACGAGGGTTCGCAGCGACACTGGGATCTCCTAGCCAACACAACCGAAAGTTACGACGATGTCGTTTGGCTGAGCTCCCGGGCGAGGTCGTTCAGCGACACGTTGGCAGAACGGGGCATAACTTCCTGGGTGCGCACCTTGGATGGCGAGGCCGTATCCCCACAGCAGGCGTTGGAGACAGTGCCAGAGGAAGCACGATTCGAATGGGACACGACCGCCTCGATTGTCGCGCGGGCAGCAGGGCTGCCCTGGCCCGTTCCGACGCGACACGGATCACTCTCGGATGACGTACTCGAGCAGTACGCTGTCGGATTCGCCGACGTGCTCCGCCTGCCCGAATTCACCATGTTTGAAAAAGACAGCGTCATCGCCACCGTGTGGGAATTCACAAAAGCGAAGCATAGCCGCTTTTTTGACGCGTTCGAGACCTACTACCTGCAGGTTCCGACCTCGCGTTTTCGCAATCGTATCTTCTTCGCGATGGAAAAAGTTGTAGGCAGTAAGGAAAAATTTCTTGACCGGATGCTGGAGCTCTACAACCTGGACCACCGCACTCTCGGCGACCACAGTGACAGGGAGACCTACAAGGAATACTTCCACCAATTGTTTGCAGCTAAAGGGAAGCAGCGGCACTGGGACGCCATCGCAGAAACGGCAGACTGCGAGCGCGATCTGTCTATGCTTCGCCTGTTCGCCGACAAGTACGCACGCCGCCATGAAAAGCTGGGCATCGATGCGTGGATCCCGGTTCTCGTCGACACCGGCGGCGCTGGCGACACCGCCGGTGTCGACGAAGAATTTCAGCGCTTGGTCGAGCTCTATCTCGCGGAACCGCGTTTCAACGTCCGGATCCGCACGCTCGCGCACCTTGACCGCCTCGCCGGCTGGGACGAAGACCACCTTGACCGGTTGTTGGAGTTGTACCTGCAAGACCACCGCACCCTGGACTGCCCCTTAAACCGCGAGGTGGTCAAGGAGCACTTCCAGTACATCTTCGCGCGCAAAGGCCAGCAACGGCATTGGGACGCGATGGCGCGTACCGCTGAAGACCGCGCTGACTCGACGATGCTTGCCCTGCTCGCTCCGAAAGCCGCGCACCGCACAGACACCGAGATCGACCCGTGGCTTCCCGACTTTTCCGGCGATGCCGGCTCTGTCGATCGGGACGCCCAGCAGGCTTTTGTCGACCTGCACATAGCGCCAATAACGTAAGCCCCCGCGACCTCGGTGTGAAACCGGGTGCGGGGGTTAGCCGTCGTCAAGCGAAAAGCTCAAGCCTTAGGCCTGCTGCATCTTGCCGTCCTTGTCGGCAAACGGGAAGCCGAGGTGGCGCAGCAGTGCGCGGCCTTCCTCGTCGTTCGTTGCGGTGGTTACAACGGTGATGTCCATGCCGCGGGTGCGATCGATCTTGTCAATGTCGATCTCGTAGAACATGGTCTGCTCGGACAGGCCGAAGGTGTAGTTACCGTTGCCGTCGAACTGCTTGTCGTTGAGGCCACGGAAGTCACGAATACGCGGCAGAGCCACGGTCAGCATACGGTCCAGGAACTCCCACATACGGTCGCCGCGCAGGGTGACCTTTGCGCCGATCGGCATGCCTTCACGGAGCTTGAAGTTCGCGATGGACTTCTTTGCGCGACGCAGCTGCGGCTTCTGGCCGGTGATCGCGGTCAGGTCCTCGAGCGCGCCGTTGATGACCTTGGAGTCACGTGCAGCGTCGCCGACACCCATGTTGACCACAATCTTGGTCAGGCCCGGGATCTGCATGACGTTCTCGTAGGAGAACTCATCATTCAGCTTGGTGCGGATCTCGTCCTGGTAGCGGGTCTTCAGACGCGGAGTGTAGTTCTCGCTCATGCTAGATGTCCTTCCCGTTCGACTTGGCCACGCGGACCTTGGCGCCGTTCTCGTCGAAGCGGTAGCCAACGCGGGTCGGCTTGCCGTCAGAGTCGAGCAGCATCACGTTGGAAATGTGAATCGGGGCCTCCTGGGATACAACGCCGCCGGACTCTGCGCCGCGCTCGTTGTAGGAGTTAGCCACGTGCTTCTTGATGCGGTTGACACCCTCAACAAGGACCTTGTCGCGCTGCGGGTAGGCCTCAATGACCTTGCCCTGTGCACCCTTGTCCTTGCCGGCGATGACCTGCACCATATCGCCCTTCTTGATCTTCATGGGTTAGATCACCTCCGGAGCGAGAGAAACAATCTTCATGAACTTCTTGTCGCGCAGCTCACGTGCCACTGGGCCGAAGATACGGGTACCGCGGGGCTCGGTGTCGTTCTTGATCAGAACTGCTGCGTTCTCGTCGAAGGAGATGTAGGAGCCGTCCGGGCGACGGGTTTCCTTCTTTGCACGCACGACTACGGCGCGCACAATTTCGCCTTCCTTGACGTTGCCGCCAGGGGCTGCTTCCTTCACGGTGGCGACGATCGTATCGCCGATGCCGGCGAAGCGCTTGACAGATCCGCCGAGTACGCGGACGCACAGGATTTCGCGTGCACCCGTGTTATCGGCGACCTTCAGGCGCGATTCTTGCTGAATCACTATTGGTCTCCTGACCTGGGTCAATGTGCGCCAGATTTCCGTCCTGTACGCACGTGGTCAATGTTTTTTGGAGCCTCTTGCTTATCGACGAACCTCGTGCGCTCGTCCCTCGCACACGAGGAGAACGCAGTCTGGCCGAAGGGTCTCGGACGGATCCGACCAGCAACAGACAACTGGAGTATTCAACCACGTCCTGCCCTATTTCCCCAAATCGCGCCGCCGAGAAATGCCGCTATGTGCGAGACTCTTGTAGATTGGCTTCGATGAGTTTCCACGTGTCAGCACCGAAGTCCATCGAGAAGAAGCTCGATTTGTTTACCCAGGAGCCAGCCCGCTTCGCCACGAGGGCAATGCTTGCTGGCGTGTTTCTGGGCATTATGACGGCGTTCGCGGCGAACACCGCGACCACGATTGAATCGCTCGCGCCCGGCATGGGACGGTATGCCTTCGCCTCGATCTTCGCATCCACCCTCTACATCATTGTGGTGCTCCAGGGCGAGCTAGCCACCGGCGACATGATGTTTATGACTTACGGGGCGGTACACAGAAAAAACACGCTGCGCAAGGGATTTGCCCTCGTATGCTTTGTCACCCTCTTCAACCTGATCGGCGGGGTGCTGGTTACCTCCATGATTGCCACAACAACGATCGGTGAGGCTGTGACCACGGACAGCTTCATTTATCAGCTGATGGTGTCCAAACTTGAAAAACCGAGCGGCAAACTCTTCATCGAAGCGATCTTGGCCAATATCGTGGTCAACATTGCGTTCATGCTCTCAGCCCAGGCAGGCAAGGACTTCACTGCCAAACTGCTCGGCGTGATTGTGATCATCCCGGCTTTCGCAGCCATGAGTTATGAGCACTCGATTGCCAACTTCGTGCTGACTACTCTGACTGGTTTTGAGTTCGGCCCAGCCGCCATCCCCGGCTACACGCTGGACAATGTTCTGCGGCACTGGGCGATCGTTTGGGTTGGAAACTTTATCGGCGGTGGTCTCATCATGGGCGGCATCTATGGCTGGCTCAACCTGACCAAGACGGAATACAAGGACTAGTTCCCCACGACCATCGCCCCACCGTCTGCAACAATGGGTCAGGTGAATACCCCTCAGATCGACCCGATTGATGCGGTCACTCGCCTGCGCAACGCACTGGCCGCCACGACTTTGCCCGACGAGGCTGCCGCTGAGGCGCGCGCAGTGGTGAATCAATTCGACGATTACATCCTGCCCCGCCTGACCAACCTGGATGCTCCGTTGCTTGCCGTCATTGGCGGCTCCACCGGATCCGGCAAGTCGACGCTTGTCAACGCGCTTTTGCGTGAGCGCGTTTCCAATCCGGGTGTGATCCGCCCGACCACCCGCCAGCCGGTGCTGGTAGCTAACCCGGGCGATGCTGAGTGGTTTAACTCCCCGCGCGTCCTGCCTGGACTGACCCGCTCCCACGGTGCGGGCAACGAGCAATCCACCACGTTGCGCATTGTGGAAACCCCGAATCTGCCGCAAGGGCTTTCGCTTTTGGACGCCCCGGATTTCGACTCCATCGACGACCGCAACCGTGCCCTTGCCACCCAGCTGTTGGCTGCTGCAGACCTGTGGATCTTTGTCACCACCCCGGCGCGCTACGCAGACCAACTGGTGTGGAACTTCCTGCACGACGCGGCCTCCCGCGGCATCGAGGTCGTGGTGGTACTCAACCGTCTCGACGAAGCCTCGGCCGAAACCGTGCCGCAGGATCTTCGCCGCATGATGGCTGAAGCAGGACTTGAAGATGCGACGGTGTTTACGGTCCCGTTTGTTGCTGACCTTAGCAACAACAGCGGCAACAACAGCGGCAACAACAGCCAAGACGCTCAATCCGCCCAAGCACCACATGAGTTTCTGCCTGCGGAGCTTGTCGCACCGCTGAACACCTACTTGCACGAGCTCGCTCAAGATAGCGCCGCCCGGCGCGCAGTTGCCGGCAAGACGGTTGCGGGCGCAGTTGAGGGTGCGTTGGCGAAGGTGGATGCGGCGGTGGTGACAAGGCAGCGTCGTGAAGACTTTGCTAACCAGCTCGACGCAACCATCTTCGACATATATAAGGATGCGCACCGGCATATTATCGACGCCACGTCGGACGGCCAGATGCTCCGCTCCGAGGTGATGGACCGCTGGCAGGACGTGGTAGGCACCTCCGATGTGTTCCGTGGCTTTGAGCGTTGGTTCTCCCAGACCGTTGACAAGGTGGGCAGCTTCTTTTCTGGCCAGCCTGCCCCCTTGCGCGAAGTGGAAACTGAGCTGGAATCCGGCCTGCACGCCGTGATTGTGGACGCTGCCGATACCGCCTCTTCCCGCTCCTGGTCCCGTATCGGCGTGATGGCCCCACAGTTGCGGGAGAACGCTAACCCGGCGCTTGCGCGCGCAAGCCAGGACATCAATGAGCAGGCAGCGAAGCTGATCCGTGAGTGGCAGTCCGGGATTTTGGATCGCATTCAGAACACCGCGGGTGAGAAGCGTCAGCGTGCCCGCGTGATGTCGCTTGGTTTAAACATGCTGACCGTCGCGCTGATGTTGGTGGTTTTCTCCACCACGGCAGGGCTTACCGGCGCGGAGATCGGCATCGCCGGTGGTTCCGCGGTGGTGGGTCAGAAGCTGCTGGAGACCATCTTCGGTGAGGATACGGTGCGCAGGATGGCATCGGATGCCCGCCGTGATCTGGACCAGCGGTTGGATCACCTGCTACGTGCGGAGCGCGAGCGCTACCACGTGTTGACTGACCCGCTGTTTGAGGGCGCTTCGGCAGAGTCCATCCGCAACGCCGCCATGGAGGCTCGCACCGCTATTGACCAGCGCTTCCCCGGTATCCTCACGCCAGCGCCAGCTCACACGGACAAACCTGCACTTCCAGCCACAAAGGAAGACGTCAACGAAAGCTTCCAAGGCGGCACACTCCGTGGGCTGTTTGACCAGCTCCGCGGCACGTTCAGCCCGCAGTCTCGCAACGATGGGAGCGCAGAGTAATGGGCATTTTCCAACGTAAAGCTTCCCTCGGCGACCGCCTGAGCGCGCTGAACGAGGCTGCTGAAATCGCCTCACCCTATCTGCCTGCGGATCAGACTCAGCGCCTCAAGCAGGTAGCGAAGGCAGGCTCTGAGCGCCGCGCACTTTCCGCAGAGCACACCGTGGTCGGTTTCTTCGGCGCCACCGGATCGGGGAAGACCAGCCTGTTTAACGCCGTGGTTGGTGAGGACCTAGGCAAGGCTGCCGCACGCCGCCCCACCACGTCTTCTCCCCTGGCGGCGATTTGGCACCCGGAGAGTTCCGAGGAGCTGCTCGATTGGCTCGGCGTTGAGGACCGACGCGAGCGCAACGGCGATTTCGCCCCTGGCGCGGGCCCGTTGATCTTGCTTGACCTGCCGGATTTTGACTCGGTGGAGGCCTCCAACCGTGCGATCGCGGAGCGTCTCGCCGGCCAGGTGGATGTGCTGGTGTGGGTTTCTGACCCGGAGAAGTACGCCGACAGCGTGATCCATGACCAGTTCATCCGCCCACACGCGGCACACGCGGAGGTCACTCTCGCCGTTTTGAACAAGGCCGATCTGCTGCACCCGAATGATCGCCCCACCGTCACAAATTCCTACAAGGAGCTTTTGCTTGCCGACGGCCTCACGAACACCACCGTCATCACCACCGCAGCCCGCACCGGGGAAGGAATTGAGGACCTAAGGGCAGCAATCGCGAAGGTAGCCAAGGCACACAACGCGCAATCTGCGCGTATTGCAGCCGATATCCAGGCGGTGACTGGGAAGTGGGTGCCGGCGAAGGTTGCCGGTGGCGTCGATAAGCAAGCGAAGCAAGCTCTCGATGCGACCCTGGCGCAGGCCGCTGGTGCCCAACGCATCGCGGAGACCACTGCGGCGGCGTATCGCAAGCGTCTTCACCAGCGCACGGGCTGGCTGCTGACCAGCTGGATTTCCCGCTTCAGGCCGGACCCGCTGAAGCGGCTGGGCCTGCGTGAGGAATCAGACACGGTAGGCGTACACCGCACTTCCCTGCCGGAATTGGATGCGGCGTCAAAAGCCGTGGCCAACAAGGGCCTGCGCGATTACTCCGCGGCCGCCGCGCGCGACGTACCAAACGCCTGGGCAAGCGCAATCGCGGACCGCACGGAAGAGATCTCTCAAGATTTGCCCTCGGAGCTGGATCAGGCTGCGGCGCGCACAAAGCTGCCCGCGCAGCCGTCGAAAGGCTGGAACGTGCTCGCCGTCGTCCAGTGGCTTGCCTTGCTTGCCGCGCTGGTGGGCGTGATTTGGTACCTGGTCGTGGCGTTCGTGCCTGGCGTGCTCACCCCACTGCTTGGCGGCGACCTTGTCCCGGATGTTGAGGGCTGGCCGATCCCCACTCTGCTCATCCTCGCCGGTCTGCTCACCGGCATCCTGATCGGGCTGCTCACCACGGTGTTCGGCGGCATCATCGGCGCGCGCGTGAAACGCAAGACGCGGCAAGCGCTAACCAAGGAAGTCGCGGCAACCTCGCAAACAGCGGTGGTGGAGCCGCTGCAGCGCATCCGCGATGACTACGACAGGTTCGCGCAGACCATCACCACTGCCGCTGGGTAGGGATTGCTTCAAAATCCGGTAGCGTCGGAAGCCATGACAACCAAAACCCCTAACGTTCTTTCCATCGCCGGCACGGACCCTACCGGCGGCGCCGGTATCCAGGCGGATTTGAAGTCAATCGCAGCCGCCGGTGGCTACGGCATGTGCGTGGTTACTTCCCTGGTCGCCCAGAACACCCAGGGTGTGCGCGAAATCCACACGCCACCCCAGGACTTCCTGCGTGCGCAGCTTGCCGCGGTGTTTGATGATGTTGCAGTTGATGCCCTCAAGATCGGCATGCTTGGCAACGTTGAAACGACCCACACCGTCTCCTCCTTCCTCAAGGACAACCGCGTAGACATCGTGGTGCTCGACCCTGTGATGGTGGCAACCTCCGGCGACCGCCTACTTACTGCGGACGCCGAGGAGGCACTACGCCAGCTTGTGCGCGACCACGCCACCTTTGTCACCCCGAACATCCCGGAGCTGGCGGTACTCACCGGCAAACAGCCTGCCCAGACGTTTGAGGAGGCCATCGAGCAGGGCCGCGTCTTTGCAGCCGACACCAACGTCACCGTGGTGGTTAAGGGCGGCCACCTCACCGGGGACTGCGCCTCCAACGCGCTGGTCACCCCAGACGGCAACGTCACGGTTGCCGAAGTCGCCCGTGTATACACCAAGAACACCCACGGCACCGGCTGCTCCCTGTCTTCGGCATTTGCCACCCGCGTTGCCATCGACCCCACCCCCGCCGAGGCATTGGCATGGGCCTCCGACTGGCTCCACGAAGCCATCGCGCATGCCGACGAGCTCAAGGTGGGCCAGGGCCACGGACCTGTCAACCATTTCCACCAGCTGCGCCGTCTCGCAGGCCTGCTGTAGTTTCGCTACCTAATTCCAAAGCTTCCTTCAACCAGCTCAAGCCGGTAAACTATCTCGCATGATTGACCCGCGTAATGAAGATCAAAAGGTTGCCGCCGTGAATGCCTCGATGATCATGGCGGGTCAACCGATGTCTCCTGAAACCGAAGCTGAAGTTCGGCGTATCTTGCGCGGGGACATCACAGCTGACGAATCGATCTTGAATTATCTTGAGGCGAACGGCTACGGCGACAGCCAACGCGCCATAGAACTCCGCCGTCGAATTGCGGGTGCTGCATAACGTGGCCGAGCGCAGCTACAAAGCGCCGGAGAACTATTTCGGGATCTCAGACTCTTTAGAACTCGAAAACCTCGCTGGGGTTTTTGCTGCACGACGCCTCGCCGAGCTCGAAGCGAACAAATCCCTGACCAAGTTCACACGAGCAACGTTGCTGGAGACCCACCGCTATCTCATGCAGGATGTCTACCCGTGGGCTGGGAGCCTCCGAACTTCCGAGGTTGGCGCCATGGGAATCACGATGTGCCGAGCAGATTTTGTCGACAGTGAGCTCGATCGAGTAATGAAACAGATGGACCTGACCCCTGTTTGGTAGACACCTCTGA
>NZ_KV786256.1 GCF_001806875.1 Corynebacterium sp. HMSC29G08 | reverse complement strand
CGGGGGCGGTGCGGGGGCAGCTCGGGGGTGAAAAGTCATACCTTGTACCAAAGGCCAAAGGTGAGAGGCGGCGCTAAGCTGTATGGGAAGCGAAACGTTCAAAATAAGGAGGACGCCCACCTTGGTAGCCACCGGGGGAGACAATTACGCCGCACGCCTAGGAGTATCCAAAGGCCAAGTAGTGCAGGAACTTGGCTGGGATGAAGATGCAGACTCTTCCATCTCCGAAGCACTCGAAGACGCCATTGGTGAGGCACTGCTCGATGAGGACTCCATCGACCTTTGCGACACGATTTTGCTGTGGCACCGCGCCGAGGACGGGGATCTCGTAGACACCTTGGTAGACGCCATTCGCAATCTTGCCGACGGCGGGCGCATCTGGCTGATGACCCCCGGCGCAGGCAAGCCCGGTGTCGTCCCAGCCGGCGAAATCTCCGAATCTGCCCAGCTTGCCGGCTTGGCGCAAACCAAGGCGGACCGTTTCGGTGAGTGGCAGGGCTCCCTGCTGACCTCGCCGCACAGCCGGAAGTAGGCGGTTGCGGGGGCGCGTCCGTGGTTGGGGCGGACGCGCCCCAGCGTCGCCCTGCGCGGGCCGGC
>NZ_KV786255.1 GCF_001806875.1 Corynebacterium sp. HMSC29G08 | reverse complement strand
ACCCTCCTTTTCTCTACCGCTTCGCCCCTGCCCTATAGTGCTGCACTCAGCACTCAGCTAGTACACAGTGGCTTATAGTCGGGCTTTTTCTGGGCGCGGAGTATCAATGAGGTTGAAGTAACTTAATGAGTCTTCAAGCGCAAACTCCAACACATATGGGAAAATATCGAGTCCCGAGGAAATTGGCTTGTCTTGGAATTCTTCGCCCTCGTTGAGCTTGCGATAGAAACTATCGTTCGCATCAGTTACTGCAATATCCTCTCGGCTAGTGGGGCTGATTTTTACCGTTCCATCAAGCCGGGTCACACCAGGACAACACTCGGCAAACCGTCGATGCTCCGGATCCCAATACTGCGAAAGACTATTCACATAATAAGCCTCGAGCGGCACAGGCCGTGGAGCGCCAACATCTTCAAGCAGCCGAAACGCGCCACCTTGCTCAAAGTCCATCTTCAAGACCTCTATAGGCGGCAACAACAGTTCATTGCGCTCCACAAGAT
>NZ_KV786254.1 GCF_001806875.1 Corynebacterium sp. HMSC29G08 | reverse complement strand
CCGGACTCGACGCAGGTCCAGACACCATCGCCTTCCACCTACAACGACAAGGCCTACGCGTGCCATCAACCTCCACTATCCGCCGCATTATCACCAACGCAGGCCTAGTTACCCCGCAACCCCAAAAGAAGCCACGAAGCTCCTACATTCGCTTCGAAGCCGAAATGCCCAATGAATGAATGCTGGCAAGCCGACATCACCCACCTTTTCCTCACCGACGGCACCCGTGTAGAAGTCCTCGACTTCCTCGACGACCACTCCCGCTACCTGCTGTCAATCACCGCTCAGCACGCGTTTACGCTTCATCATGCGAATAGAAATCAAGTGTGACAGTTGTGTGGCTCACATAAAAACTGTTAGGGTTTAGTGTCCGCTAGTCCAAATTGTTTTCTAAGTCGAATTTGAGGTTTCTAACATGGCAAATTCTGTCCCGCAGCAGCAGCTGACGCAGTCCCAGAAAGAGGGGCGTTTCGCTAACGCTAACTGGTTCGCACGCGGCGCTCTAGCGCTGACTCTTTTGAGCCTCGTCATTTATAAGCAAGACTCGGGCATGGCGATTACAGCGATTTCTGTGATCTTCTCCATCGCCGGATTCGGCCTAGGTCTTTACGCGCTCCTGTCTAAGAACGCCCCGAAGACGGAACGCTGGGCGGCATGGGCTGCCGTTGTCCTGTTTGCGGTAGGCTTCATCAGTGGCATTGCTTTAGCGTTCGTTGCGGCACCAGCTGCCTAGGAAGCATTCGCACTCACCCGAACGCCGTTTTCTTTAGCGGTCCTGCGACAACTGTCCAAAGACCCACGGCAGTAAACGCGGTGAGTAGCGCGTACATGATGCCAATGCCGTGTGGCGCGCTCAGCACCGCAACGGCGTTGAACACGATGTGGGCCACCACGGCCAAAAGCCACAGCTGCCAGCGGCGCTGCCGCACCGCGCGAAGCACAATTAGCGTGAACACCACATGCGCGGTCATCGCCAACACGCGTTCGTACCAGCTTGCGGACAGCAGGCCGATCCCTATGTTCTGCAGCGCGTCCATTTGTTGGTTGAAGACGTCGATGGCGGCGGAATCGCCACTCTGGGCAATCTGCACACGCAGCATCTCACCGTTGGTGAGGAGAATGATGTTGGTGGCCAGGGCAGAGGTGAAGATCAGTAGCGCCTCGATGCCGCCGTGTCCCAGGCCAAAGCCCACGCCGTCGCACCATGAGCGGGTGTTTTTCGCCCAGTAGCGCAGCACGATCCAGCGTGTGGTCTCCTCAAACAGGCCAGAGGTGGCAAGCATCAAAATAACGGTTGCCGTCGCTGCAGTCGCCGGGTCAAGCATACGGCTAAATAGCAGTTGCAGTGGCACAACCAGTGCCAACCTGGCCACCTGGGAGAGGGGGAAAGTTAAGGCGCCCCAGCTTAACGACGTCCACGTAAACCCCAACCTCCACCTGCCCACAAACCACGCGAGAAGGACTCCTGTGACCACTACCGCGAACTGCGCAATGATTAGAGCAAGCGTCATGGTGACGACGATACCGGAGTGGCGCAGCTAGTATTACTTCAGCGGAGGCAGATTGTTGTTGAACAGTGTGAGATCATCATCGACGGGGCCAACCTTTTCAACGTCTCGCTCAAGCACTACGTATTAGACTTCAATCACGCGCCCTGCAAGCACCGTGAAGCGCACAGTGTTATTCATCTCGTCCATAGGCACGCCCTCGGGGAAGATGCACTTCCATTGGGATTGCTTGACCAGTATCGCGTGGTACATAGGCTCGAAGGCGCGCATTCTTTGGCAACTTAGAGTGTTGGTAGGTACCAGAGACCAGATTTTTCTCGCTTTCGATCTCGGTGTCTTCCGCCATACACCGAGGTCGGATCATCCGGATCGACCAGCTTGTTGGCCAAGAACTTCAGGCTAATGTGCTTTGCTTCTGGGGGTCGAGGACGATGATGTCTGATGCAGACGTGGTTGACGTGGTCGTACTGGAGGCGGCGGGGGCTGTGGTTTCGAACGTAGTCTGCTCGGTAGTGGGGCAAACATCTCCAATACTTGAGCAACCAACGACAAGCGCAGCGCCAGGACGGTCGCAAAAGATAATCTAAAAGATAATCTTATGCGTCTCATAGGAATGAGAGTGCAACAGGTGATCTGACCGATGGTCACTTTGTGTTATTGGCCTGAAGCTTGCTTAAGGGGAGCCAGGTTGACATCAAGCTGCTTGAGCAGATTGTCAACGGGGCCAACGGTCTCGGCGTCCTCCTCGTAGAAAATGCGTTGTACTTCAATAACGCGGCCTGCAACCACCGTGAAGCAAGCAGAATGGTTGAGTTCACCTTGGTCGACATCCTCGGGGAGCACGCATTTCCACTCATAGTTTGGTGTTTTGATGGTTTTATCAACGGGGCGGTATCCCTCGGACTCCAGGAGTTCGTGGATTTGGTCAGTGAGGAACTGCAGATGCGAATCGTTGATGTCCTTTAATGGCAATGGCTCACCGCCGTCGCGGAGCATGAAGGCCTTGACTAGGGCTTGTGTCGGAAGCTCTAAGTGGGGGTATTTGCCGGAAATCTCATTGGAGGGGGTGTCAATGGTGATTTCTTCTGTTTGGTAGCCGTCTATTCTGTTCAACGCCGTAAACAGGTCACCGATTGTTACACCTTCGTATACCGTGCTGGGGTCGTCTGGGTCTATTAAGTGCGCAAATGGGGTCTCTGTGGGAAGGTCGTTTTCATCCGCTTGGCTCGTGGTATTTGCCGTGGAAGCGTCAGGGGCAGTAGCAGCTGTGGTTTCGGGCATTGTCTGCTCGGAGGGGGCGGCACTGTCGTCCCCGATGTCCGAACAGCCCGCGGCGAGCGCAGCGCTAAGGACAGTTACAAAAGATAGTTTTGTGATCCTCATAACAGTCGAGTGTAGCGAGTGATCTGTAGTGCTGCAGCGGCCAAAGGGGGCTGTGGCAAAACAAAACGCAGCTACGTACACGCGGCTACCTGCAGAAAAATCGCTTGGTAGCCGAGTGTAGGTAGCTGCAAACTCCAACGGAGCGAAGAAAAATTGCGTCCCCGACAATTGTGTCCCCGACAGTGTCCCCGACAGGATTCGAACCTGCGACCTTCGGTACCGGAAACCGATGCTCTAATCCACTGAGCTACGGAGACTTCGTCCCGAAATCCTAGCACCCAGTAGGGTAAGCCTTGAAATTGGGCCACGATCGGCCACGATGCACTGAAACAGTCCAGAACAGCTCAGAATTGCTCAGGTGTCCGACGGGTTCAGGGTTTTTTGATGAAATCGGTCAAGACTGCACAGGGCAACTTCACGGTCTTACAGGCTTTGTTGCGCATACTCATTGTTGCGCGCGATGACAAGCGTGGCACGGGAAACAATGACAGCGAAACGGCCAGTTACTACCGAAAGGAAAGTGACTGGCCGTTTCGTGTTGGGGGGTTAGGGATTACGGGATTACTCGCTAACTCTTACTTCACAACCATCACGACCAGGTCGCGCGGTCCGTGCACGCCTTCAACACGCACAAGCTCAATGTCCGAGGTAGCAGAGCCACCGGAGAGCATTGTGTTGGGCTTGAGCGGATCTAAGCGCGCGATCATCTCCGGCACGCCGTAAACCACGGTGTCTGGGCGCACGATGCACACGTGGTGATCCGGCACCAGCGACAGGGCGCGGCGGCCACAGATCTCGTTGGCTTCCAGCACGATCGTGCCGCTGATTGCTGCGGAGACGTGGGAGTCGGTCACGGCAACAACGTCGCCGAGATCGCGGGGGTCGCTCGACGGGTCGTCGGCACGCACGGAGCCTGTGACCTTATCGAAGAGCTTCGGATCAAGGCCTGGGGCGTAGACCACCTTGTCCCAACCGTGATCAGCCAGCGCCTTGGCAATGTCCTTGCCCAAGTCAGCCTCGGTGGTTTCCACAACCGTGGCCTTGTAGTCCAGCAGTCGGTCAATCAGGATCTCGCGCAGTTCCTCGGTGCTCTTGTCCCAGGTGGTGTGGTAGTTGCGCGGAATGTCCACGTGCTTCGGAGTGTTCGCAAGCTGCTGTGCGTTGCGGATGCGGCTCAGCATCTCCTGCTTGGCATCTGCGTTGCGACGCTCATCGTCACCAAACGACCCGCCCACAGCAGCGTTGGACGTAGCTTTCGTAGTCATTTACTTCTCACCCTCCGAGTTGCCGTTCTTGGAAGGAATGCCTTCCTTGCGGGCGTTGGCCAAAAGCTCCTGTGCCTCGTCCGTCTCCCACCACTGGCGGAAGGACTTCTTCGGCGGTACTGCAACGTCGCGGTACTGCGTCCAGCCAGAGATCGGCGGCGGCATCGTGTCAATCGTGCCGTTAAAGCCACCAAGCACACGGCCGAGCGCTACCATGCGCACCGCGCGGTTCCACAGCGCAGGCTTGCCCCACAGCAAGCTGATCGCGCTAAACGCGGTCTGCTCCCAGCGCGTCGGCTCGTTCTTAGCTTTCTGGTAGCGCAGCTCCAACAAAATGTCCGTGATCGGGATCTTTACTGGGCAGACCTCGTTGCAGCGTCCACACAGAGAAGACGCGAACGGCAGCGAGCTGTTCGGATCCGAAGCAGAATCGATACCGGTGAGCTGCGGGGTCAAGATTGCACCGATCGGTCCGGGGTAGGTGGAACCGTAGGAGTGGCCACCAGCACGCTCGTACACCGGGCAGACGTTGAGGCAGGCAGAGCAGCGGATGCACTTGAGTGCCTCGCGGCCGATCTCGTTGGACATTGCGGCGGTACGGCCGTTGTCCAAAAGAACGATGTGGAAGTTCTTCGGGCCGTCGCCCTCAGTTACACCCGTCCACAGGGAGGTGTACGGGTTCATGCGCTCCGCGGTAGAGGAGCGCGGC
This sequence comes from Corynebacterium sp. HMSC29G08, assembly GCF_001806875.1. Classification (GTDB taxonomy): domain Bacteria; phylum Actinomycetota; class Actinomycetes; order Mycobacteriales; family Mycobacteriaceae; genus Corynebacterium. The sequence continues at coordinate 86,802 of NZ_KV786254.1, read as the reverse complement.
AAAAGCTGTAAGAATACGCCTAGATCATCAAAGGACGGCAGCAGCTTCTCAATGCCCATCACGGAAATCAGCGTCTCCGGCAGGGTCAGGCACATACGGCCGTTGCCTTCAGATTCCACGATGGAAACCGTGCCGGTTTCAGCAATGCCAAAGTTCACGCCAGAAATGGCCACCTTGGCCTTCATGAACTGTTCACGCAGGTAGGAACGAGCGGCATCTGCAAGCTCAGACGGGTCACTGGTCAGCGTGTCATCCGTATTCGGCATCTTATTTACAAAGATGTCGCGGATCTCTGCGCGGTTGCGGTGGATTGCCGGCACCAGAATGTGCGAGGGGAAATCCTCACCCAGCTGCACAATCAGCTCAGCCAGGTCAGTCTCTTGCGCGAAGATGCCGCGCTTTTCCAGCTCTTCATTCAGCGCGATTTCCTGGGTGGCCATGGACTTGATCTTGACCACGTTCTTCTCGCCTGTTTCTTCAATCAGGCGAGCGATGATCTCATTGGCCTCCTTGGAGTCGCGTGCCCAGTGCACGTGACCACCGCGGGCGGTGACATTGCGCTCAAACTCTTCTAAGAGCTCCGGAAGACGCGCCATGACGTCCTTCTTCACCGCGGAGCCCGTGTCGCGCAGATCCTGCCAGTCATCCAACTCATCCACGGCGTTTTGACGCTTCACGCGAATGGTGGTGGTGGCGTAGTTCAGGTTGCGACGCTTCGTTACGTTGTCCAGCTCATGGTGCGCAGCCTTCTGGAACTTCTCGGAGCCGCGCAGGTGGTTCGGGCCAACTGCATGCGGCGGCATCTGGGGTTTACCAAGTGCAACTTTCACAGCATTTTCTCCCTCGAGTAAGCAGCGGACATCGGTGTCCACGGGTGCTCCTTGGTAGACGCCAGGATCTCAGCCATGTGCAACGCACGCACACCAGAGTGCTGACGGCTCATTGCACCAGCAATGTTCATCAAGCAGGAGGAGTCACCAGCAGTGACGTACTCGGCGTTGGTTTCCTTGATGTGGCGAACCTTGTCGCTGACCATCGCGGAGGAAACCTCAGACATCTTCACCGAGAAAGTACCGCCGAAGCCGCAGCATTCCTCCGAATTCGGCAGGTCTACAAGCTCCAAGCCCTCGACGTTGCGCAGCAGCTCCAGTGGACGCTCACCGACCTTCAGGAAGCGCAGGGAGTGGCAGGAGGAGTGGTAGGTCACGCGGTGCGGGAAGAACGCGCCCACGTTGTAGGTGCCAGCCACGTCCACAATGAACTCGGACAGATCCAAGGTCTTCTTCGCGGTTTGCTTCGCGCCGTCTACAAGCGCCTTGCTTCCGAAGCGCTCGGCCAAGTGCACGTGCTGCTCACGCACAGCACCGGTACACGAGCCGGAGGGGACAACCACGTAATCAATAGACGGGTCGGAGAAGGTGTCAACGTACGTCTCCACAATCGGCATTGCCTGTTCCTGGTAGCCGGTGTTGACGTGCATCTGACCGCAGCAGGTCTGAGTTTCGGGGAAGACCACTTCATAGCCCAGGCGTGAAAGCACAAGTGCGGAAGCCTTGTGAGCGTCGGGGAAGAGGGCATCACCGATACAAGTAGAAAACAGCGCTACTCGCATGTGAGCTCCTTGGTTTGGTTTTGCGGTTATTTAGGTGTTCAAAACGCTTGAAAACTTTGCGAACAAATGCGCACAAAGCGCGCAGCAAAGTAAGCGCAGTCGCACAGATACTATCTTAGCGCGTCTGGGCACACTTCTACAGCCGTGGCAGAAGATATACAGAAGATAAGCGAAAGCCCCATCCACCAAGGGGTGAATGGGGCCACTCACCTGGGGGCAACCGTTAGTTGACCACCGTTAGTTGACAACTGTTAGTTGACAACTGTTAGTTGACCACGGGCGCCAGGAAGGAAAGCACGTTCGTCTGCAGGAAGACGATCGTACAAATCGCGAGCAGAAACAGGAAGGACCAGCCGACAACCTTCTTGAAGATTTCGGACTCCTTGCCTTCCATGCTCACCGCGGTTGCGGCAATAGCCAGGGACTGCGGGGAGATCATCTTGCCCACAACACCGCCGGTGGTGTTTGCAGCCAGCATCAGGTCCGGGTTCAAACCGAGGTGGTTTGCAGCGGTGACCTGCAGGTTGGCAAACAGTGCGTTTGCGGAGGTGTCGGAGCCGGTCACGGCCACTCCCACCCAGCCGAGGATCGGAGCGAAGAACGCGAACGCCGGGCCGAGGTTGGCAAAGAACTCACCAATGGTCACGGTCTGGCCGGAGTAGTTCATCACGTATGCCAGTGCCAGCACCAGCACGATGGTCAGTGCAGACCAGCGCATCTTCCAGGCAGTGTCCACGAACTCCTTGCCCACCTGGCCCCACGTAAGCGAGTAGCGGCCATTTTCATTGAACGCCATGTAGATGATGGCCACGATGATCGCGGAGATCACCATCAGGCTGCCTGGGTTATTGATGTAGGCAAAGGAGTAATCGCTGTTGACTTCTCCGCCAGCTGCGTCGAGCAGCTTGCCGTCTAGGCCCGGCCACGGGAAAGAGATGGTGAATTGCTTCAGCCAGGTCGGAATAGCAGTGCCCAGATTGGCAAGGCCGAAAACAACCACAACTACGGCATACGGCAAAAGTGCCATGAAAACGCGGTTGGAGGTCAGTTCCTTATCGTCAGCAGCGGTGATCTCCGGAAGATCTAGACGCTCACGCAGTGCGTCAACGCCCTTCGGCTGCCAGAACCGCAGAAGGATGAAGGCAGCGCCCAATGCAATGATGCACGCAACCACGTCCGTGAGCTGGTACGCAAAGTGGTTGGAGGTCCACCACTGGGCGATACCGAAGGAAAGACCGATAACAAATGCGGCAGGGAGGGTTTCGCGGACGCCACGCCAGCCGTCGATAAGCAGGGCGATGATGAACGGAACGAAGAATGCCAGGAAGGGGGTCTGGTGGCCCACAATTGCAGCGATGTTCTCGGTCTGCTCAAGGGTACGGCCGCCGACGTTACCAGCGGTGGTAATAGGGATGGCCACGGCGCCGAACGCCACCGGTGCGGTGTTTGCAATCAACACAATGGTGGCGGACTTCAGTGGCGGGATTCCAAGGGCCAAGATCATGGTCGCGGTAATTGCAACCGGAGCGCCGAAGCCAGCGAGCGCTTCAAGCAGACCACCGAAGCAGAAGGCGATGAGCATGGCCTGAATGCGCACGTCACCGTTGCCCATCTTGTCAAAGACAGAGCGCAGGTCCTCAAAACGTCCGGACGCAACAGTGATTTGGTAGAACCAGATCGCAGTCAGAATCACGAAGACGATGGGGAAGAGGCCAAACAAGCCGCCGCGGAAGGCGGAAGAGATAGCCAAAGCGGTTGGCATGTTAAAGCCGAAGATGGCAACCAGGCCTGCAACGAGCAGGGCTACGGCGCCGGACGTGTGTGCACGGGCCTTGACGCCCAGCAGCATGATGAAGAAGGTCAGCAGTGGAAGAGTAGACACCAACGCCGACAATCCGACGCTGCCGCCGACAGCGTCAGTGACAATCTGAAACTGGTTCATGTACGCGCTCCTCGGTGGGTGATATGGGGTGGAAAACAAAGATAAAGCGAATTATGTCACCCTTTGTATTATTTAAGGGAATTCCCTAGTAACACGCCCTTGTACCCGCGTGCCGTAGACTGCTTTTTCATGACTCCAGCAGATCTTGCAGCTACCATTCGCCAGTTCACTATCGACGTGCTTGGGCAGCGCGGTTTGGATACATCCGCCGTGCCTGAGGCGGTGACGGTTGAGCGTCCCCGAAACCCAGAACACGGTGATTACGCCACGAACGTGGCGCTGCAGGTGGCCAAGAAGGTTGGCTTAAATCCGCGTGAGCTGGGCCAGTTGCTTGTGGACGCATTGGGCAACCACCCCGCAATTTCCTCCGCCGAGATCGCCGGCCCGGGCTTTATCAACCTGCGTTTGGCCTCTGACGCGCAGGGGCAGCTCGTTGCTCATATCCTGGAGGCCGGTAAGACCTTTGGTAACTCGGATCTGTATGCAGGCAAGAAAATCAACCTGGAGTTTGTGTCTGCAAACCCAACGGGCCCAATTCACCTCGGGGGCACCCGTTGGGCTGCCGTGGGCGACTCGCTTGGCCGTGTTTTGGAAGCCGCCGGCGCAGAGGTAACGCGCGAGTACTACTTCAATGACCACGGTGGGCAGATTGATCGCTTTGCTCGCTCACTGGTTGCCGCAGCCAAGAATGAGCCGACGCCGGAAGACGGCTACGGCGGGGCCTACATCCAGGAGATCGCAGCCGCGATTTTGGCAAAGCAACCGGATGCCTTGAACGGTACCGATGCGCAGGTGCAGGAACTCTTCCGCGCCGAGGGCGTAGAGATGATGTTTGCGCAGATCAAGAAGTCTTTGCACGAGTTCGGTGTGGACTTTGACGTGTACTTCCATGAGAACTCTCTGTTTGAATCCGGCGCGGTGGATCGCGCAATTCAGAAGCTGAAGGACAATGGCAATCTCTACGAATCTGAGGGCGCGTGGTGGCTGCGCTCCACAGACTTTGGGGATGACAAGGACCGTGTAGTGATCAAGTCTGATGGCAACGCCGCCTACATTGCTGGCGATATTGCCTATGTGGCAGACAAGTTCGACCGCGGCCACAACCTGGCCATCTACATGCTGGGTGCAGACCACCACGGCTACATCGCTCGTCTGCGCGCGGCAGCCCAGGCGCTTGGCTATGACCCAGAAGCAGTAGAGGTGCTGATTGGGCAGCTGGTGAACCTGGTGCGCGACGGCCAGGCAGTCAAGATGTCCAAGCGTGCCGGTACCGTTATCACCCTGGATGACCTGGTTGACGCAATTGGGGTAGACGGCGCCCGCTACGCTCTGGTTCGCTCCTCTGTGGACTCCTCCCTGGATATTGACCTGGACCTGTGGACCAAGGCGTCTTCCGATAACCCGGTCTATTACGTCCAGTACGGCCACGCGCGTCTGTGTTCCATTGATCGCCGTGCCCAAGAGGCTGGCGTAAGCACCGATGGGGAACTGGACCTGGGTCTGCTTGAGCACGAAAAGGAAGGCGACCTGATCCGCACGCTGGGCGAGTTTCCGGCTGTGGTCAAGGCCGCCGCCGAGCTTCGTGAGCCGCACCGCGTCGCCCGCTACGCCGAAGAGCTGGCTAGCGCCTTCCACAAGTTCTATGACTCTTGCCAGATCTTGCCCAAGGCAGGCGAGGAGGCCGCACCGATCCACGCCGCACGCCTTGCACTGGCCCAGGCCACCCGTCAGGTGCTGTCCAACGCACTTGCCATGCTGGGGGTCAGCGCACCGGAGCGGATGTAGGAGCGGACGTAGATGACCCACCCAAGAGAAGATGTCCCTGCCGCACAGCGTGCAGCAGAGCGCAAGCGTAGTCCGCTGCAGGACGTGACGGCGTTTAACGGGCTGCCCGAACACGTCTGGCCGCGTAACGCGCGCCGGGACGACAACGGCGTGGTCTCCATCGCTGGTGTGTCGCTGACGGAGATCGCCGCTGAGTACGGCACACCTGTGATGGTGGTGGATGAAGATGACTTCCGTTCCCGCTGCCGCGATATGGCGACTGCGTTCAAGGCAGCCGAGAACGTCCATTACGCATCCAAGGCATTTCTCACCCGCGCGATTGCACGTTGGGTGGATGAAGAGAGCCTGTCGCTGGACGTGGCTAGTGAAAACGAGTTGCGCATCGCGCTTGCGGCGAACTTCCCGACGGAGCGTATCACGGTGCACGGCAACAACAAGTCTGTTGAATTTTTGCAGCTGTGCGTGGATACAGGTGTGGGCCATGTGGTGATTGATTCCCACGAGGAGCTTTCGCTGCTTGAAAACGTTGCTGCGGCGGCAGGTGTGCGCCAGGACGTGTTCGTGCGCGTCAAGCCGGGCGTGGACGCGCACACGCACGAGTTCATCGCCACCAGCCATGAGGACCAGAAGTTCGGCCTGTCGCTGGCATCGGGCTCTGCCTACAAGGCTGCTTGTGATGCGATTGATTCCCCGCACCTGGACCTGACTGGCTTGCACGCGCACGTGGGCTCGCAGGTCTTTGATGCCGAGGGCTTCAAGCTGGCGGCGCAGCGCGTGCTGGGACTCTACGCCCAGATTTTCCGCGAGCGCAACGTGGCGTTGAGCTACCTGGATCTCGGCGGCGGCTACGGCATCGCCTATACGGCCGATGAGGCGCCGCTGGATGTGGCAGCGGTGGCCCGTGATCTGCTGCGTGAGGTGGACAACGTGGCAGAGGACTTAGGCATTGTGCCGCCGACGGTGGTGGTCGAGCCGGGCCGCGCAATCGCTGGTCCTTCCACGGTCACGGTGTACTCCGCCGGCGTGGTCAAAGACGTAAGTACCAGCTACACCTCGACGCGTCGCTACATCTCAGTAGACGGCGGCATGAGTGACAACATTCGCCCGGCACTGTACGCCTCGCTTTACGACGCCCGCCTGGTCAACCGTCTCGCCACCGGCACCCCAACTGCAACACGTTTGGTGGGCAGCCACTGTGAGTCCGGCGACATTTTGATCAATGACGCCAACTGGCCAGACGATATTGTCCGCGGCGACCTCATTGCACTCGCGGCAACTGGGGCGTATTGCTATTCCATGGCGTCGAACTACAACGCCTTTGGCCGTCCGGCGGTTGTTTCGGTTCGTGATGGCAAGGTCACGCCGATGCTGCGCCGCGAAACGGTGGAGGACTTGCTCGCCCGCGAATACTAACGGGACTTCAGCGACTGAGTGAATCTGAATACACGCACTACTAGACAAAGCGGTACACTGTGTCGTTATTGCTGACTCAACCGAGCCTTAAAGGAGCGATCCACATGACATCCGCTGAAAGCAACGGTAATTACCCTGGCAAGGGCGCCGGCGCGCCGGTCGGCGTAGCCATCTTAGGTAAGGGCACCGTTGGTACTGAGGTGCTGCGCCTCATCGGAGAATTCTCGAATAATTTGGAGCAGCGTATCGGCGGGCCGATTGAGGTTCGTGGGGTGGCGGTTTCGAACGTCGAGAAGCATAAGGATGCTCCCGAGGTGCAGGGGCTGTTGCTTACGGACGACGCGCATTCGCTGGTCGAACGCGACGACGTCGATGTTGTTGTTGAGGTCATCGGCGGCATCGATTACCCGCGTGAACTGGTGCTTAAAGCGCTGCGTGCGGGTAAGTCCGTGGTGACGGCGAACAAGGCGCTGGTTGCTGCACACGGTTCTGAGCTGGCGGACGCGGCGAATGAAGCCGGCGTGGACCTGTACTACGAGGCCGCAGTGGCCGCGGCGATCCCGGTGGTGGGTATGCTGCGCCGTTCCCTGGCTGGTGACCAGGTACAACGCATCGCAGGCATTGTCAACGGTACGACCAACTTCATCCTGGACGCGATGGCCACCACCGGAGCAAGCTACGAGGACGCGCTGGCAGAGGCCACGCGTTTGGGCTACGCCGAGGCCGACCCGACGGCTGACGTGGAGGGCCACGACGCGGCGTCCAAGGCCGCGATCTTGGCGTCCATGGGCTTCCACACACGCGTGACCTTTGATGATGTGTACTGCGAGGGCATTAGCTCTATTACCGCAGAGGACATCGCGGCGGCGAAGAAGGCCAACCAGACGATCAAGCTGCTGGCTATCTGTGAGCGTCTGTTTCATGAGGACGGCTCTACCCGTGCGGTGAACGCGCGCGTACACCCGACCTTGGTGCCGAATGACCATCCGCTGGCAAGCGTGGACCAGAGCTACAATGCGATTTTTGTTGAGGCTGAGGCGGCTGGCCGCCTGATGTTCTACGGCAACGGTGCAGGCGGAGCGCCGACGGCTTCCGCGGTGCTGGGGGATCTGGTCGGTGCCGCACGTAACAAGATCCACGGTGGGCGAGCCCCGGCAGAAAATCCATATGCCAACTATGACGTTGTGGACTTTGAAGAGGTGGAGACTCGCTACCACGTGAACATGACGGTCAATGACCGTGTGGGCGTGTTGGCGGATCTGGCGCACCAGTTTGCGGATTCGGATGTGTCGCTTGCTGCGGTGCGCCAGGAGGAATCCGGCGATGAGGCTCACCTGATTGTGGTCACGCACAAGGCGCGCGAGAAGGATCTGCGTGAGATTGTTAACCGCCTGGCAAAGCACGAGGACGTACGTGCGGTGAACTCCGTGCTGCGTTTGCATGACTAAAGGAAAAGACTGGAAAGTTATGGCTATTGACCTGCAAGTTGGTACCCGCGCGCGGGTGACGGTTCCGGGATCTTCGGCAAACCTCGGTCCCGGTTTTGACACGCTTGGCATCGCGGTGGGTATTTACGACACTGTTGAGGTTGAGGTCATCCCGACGGGCCTGGAAATTGAGATCATCGGTGAGGGCGCGGAAGATCTGCCGCGCGATAGCTCGCATCTGGTGGTCAAGGCGATTCGTTTGGGTCTTTCGGCGTGCGACGCACACGCGCCCGGCCTGAAGGTGATTTGCCACAACAACATTCCGCAGTCGCGTGGCCTTGGCTCTTCGGCTGCCGCTGCAGTTGCGGGTGTGGTTGCTGCGAACACGTTGGCTGGCTCGCCACTGGATGATGATGCGTTGGTGCAGCTTTCTTCTGAGTTTGAGGGGCACCCGGATAACGCGGGTGCGTCCGTGCTCGGCGGGGCAGTGGTGTCCTGGACCGACATTCCAGTTGATGGTCGCTCCAAGCCCAGCTACCGTGCCGTGGGTATTCCGGTGGATCCGTCGATCAAGGCGGTGGCGCTGGTGCCGGACTTCCACGCCTCTACTAACGCTGTGCGTGCCGTGCTGCCAAGCCACGTCACGCATACGGATGCGCGATTCAACGTCTCGCGGACAGCCGTGATGACGGCGGCGCTGCAGTTCCACCCGGAGCTTTTGTGGGAAGGTACCCGCGACCGTTTGCACCAGCCGTACCGCGCAGATGTGCTGCCGGTGACCGCGGAGTGGGTCAACCGCCTACGCAACCGCGGCTATGCTGCGTTTTTATCCGGTGCGGGTCCGACCGCGATGGTGCTGACCACTTCAGATGTTGATCCCGCCCTGCTTGACGACGCTCGCGCGGCCAACCTCCGCGTCCTCCACCTCGACATCGCGGGACCTGTCGAAGCCGAGCTTTTGTAGCGCTGCAGTAGCACCAGCGGGGCGCGCAAGGACGGGTGTTTAGATAACGCGCCACCGCAGCCGCTGGTTCGGTTCAGTTGGCACGATAACCTTCGCTTGCAGCGGTGTGGGGAGACGAAATTCGTAGCCGTCTTGGTCAACGATTTCCTTGACTCGTTGACGCTCCACATCGTCGCTGATGCGCAAAAGATAGCGCTTTCTTAGGCTGCTGTAGCGGTAGATCTGTTTGCGTATTTTCTTCGGCAGGATGTTGACGTCTAGTTCCGGCGTTTTGTAACGCCGTAGGCCCATCGCGGTGTTGACGTTGAGGTAGACCTCGTTTTTGTGCGGATCGGTCGGGATTTTGTTGGCCCGGTAGGGGCGATAACGCGTGGTAATCCGGACGGTGTCTAACACCGCGTCCACCGCATCAGGGTGGCGCATGATCCACGCTCTGCCCTCGCGCAGGTCTATCAGAAGGTAGACCCAGATAACCGCCAAGAAAGGCACGACGACGAAGGGTAAAATCCTCAACGCGAAAAACTCTAAGAGCTGACCCAGCATGCCACCACCCTAATGCGCGGCACTACCCTGAGGTTATGCGTTCAAGCCCACCGCGCAGGCTGGCTAAGCCAGTCAGCCCGCGCGCTTGTAGTGCGGCGACGGCCTGTGCCGAACGCACGCCACTTGCGCAGACAATCACCCCGCCGTTTTCCAGCTTGTTGGGGTTTTCGCCGTCCAAAATCCGCCCGAGCGGCACGTTGATCGCGCCAGGTAGGTGGAAGGCGGTGAATTCTTCGGGCTCGCGGACATCAATAATCGTGGCACCTTCCGCGATAATTTCCACCTCAGCAGGACCGGTGGGAGGGGTGCCGGTGCGCACTTGCTCAGCGACATTGGGATTGGAGACAAGCGCAATGTACTCCCAGGTGCCTGTCAACATGTCGAAATAGCCAAGCTGGCCAACCAGCGGGTCGCCAAGCCCGGTCACAATCTTGAGCGCCTCGGCGGCCATTGCGGAACCAACCACACCCACCAACGGGCCAAGCACGCCAGCCTGCGCACACGAGGGGACCGAGCCGGGTGGCGGCGGGGCGGGGAAGAGGTCCTCATACACCGGCCCGCGCCCGGCCCAGAACACGCTCAACTGCGCCTCGAAGCCCAAGATGGAACCCCACACGTGCGCAATCCCCAGGCGTGCGCATGCGTGCGAGACCACGTGGCGGGTGGCAAAGTTGTCGCTGCCGTCGAGCACCACATCCGCGCCTGCGAGCTGGTCCAGCGCAGTGTCCCAAGTCAGACGTTGTGTCACCGGCGTGATCTGCGTATCTGGGTTGAGCGCATAAAGCTGCGCAATTGCGGAATGCACCTTGGGCTCGCCCACGCGGGCGGTGGTGTGGATGACTTGGCGGTGGAGGTTTGACAGGTCGACGACGTCGTCGTCGAAAAGCGTGATGTGGCCTATGCCTGCGGCGGCGAGATAGAGCAGCGCGGGCGAGCCGAGGCCGCCGGCGCCGATGACGGCGACATGCGAGGCGCGAAGTTTTTCCTGTGTCTCATCGCCGATGAGCGTGGTCTGCCGCAGGTAGCGTTCACTCATCGATGCCCACCCACTGCGTCTCACCGCTGGTCAGCCCCTGCTTCTTCCAGATAGGCACCTCGGTCTTGACCCGGTCGGCAACCTCGGTGCAGGCGGTAAAGGCCTCGCCACGGTGAGCGCTGGCCACCACGACGAGAAAGGCGAGTTCGCCGATGGGCACCTCGCCTGTTCGGTGCGCGGTATACACGCGGACGGGGTGTGCGTCCGCGACCTCGGCAGCGACGCGCTTGAGCTCCTCGGGAGCAGAAGGGTGTGCCTCGTAAGCAAGGGTGGCGACGGAGTGGCCACCATCGTGGTCGCGGACAATACCCTCAAAGCGCACAAGCGCGCCCATCGCGTGGGTACGCGTGTCGGCGCAGGCCTGAGCCGCAAGCGACTCGAGCGGGGAGTCCGTGATCACGGCACCGGTGACCACGCCGGTCTGTTCGTACACGTAGGCAGGATCGTTGTGCTTAGTGCTCATGATGCCCTTCCAACTGGTCAAGGAGGTGGGGGAGAACGGGTTTCAGCACCTCGCAGCCATCGCGGACCCCGCCGCGAGAGCCCGGCAGCGTCATGAGGAAGGTGCCGCCGCTGATCCCGGCGACTGCACGCGAGAGGATCGCGGTGGGAACGTGTATGCGGCTCTGCTCGTAGAAGGCGTGCACGATGCCGGGGAGTTCGCGCTCGAGGTGCGAGTGCACCACCTCGACGGTGCGATCATCCTCGGTAATGCCGGTGCCACCCGAAGTGAGGATGACAGACGGCTTGCGCAGCAACGCGGTGCGCACGGCGGTCGCGACGTCTTTATCAGCAACGACAGTGGCCTCCGGGGTCTCAAAGCCAAGCTCGCGTAAGAAGGCGACAGCGATTGGCCCGGACTCGTCGGCGTAGACGCCTTGGGCCGCGCGCGTTGATGCCACAATAACTTCAGCTTTTCTCATAGATATGCCACCTTACAGCGGGTACACGGAAACCAGCTCGCCCGCGGCTAAGTGCACGCCAGCCGGGACGCGGAGCAGGCACTGCGCCGCCGTGCCCTGGGCCAGCAGGTGGGAGCTGGCACCGCCGACCGGCCGCACCTGGCCATTAACAATGCGGCCGCGCAGAAACTGCTCGCGCCCTTCGATGCCGGTGACGGGGCAGGCAAGCGGGGCGCGCAGTACCGCGGGCGCGTGACCGAGCAGGGGCGCAACGTAGAGCCGGAAGCTCACCAGCGTGGAAATCGGGTTGCCCGGCAGGCCAATCACCGGTACGCCGCAGTACATGCTTAAGCCCTGCGGGCCACCCGGCTGCTGGCTCACGTGCCCGTACCAACCTTCCGGGAACGCCAGGCGTACGACCTCGAACTTGCCGTGGCTGATGCCACCCGAAGTCACCACTGCGTCCGGCTGCTGGCGTTCGATGGCGATCCGTACTTGCTCACGCAGCACGTCCGGCTCGTCGCTGGTGCGCACGTGCGCGGCCACCTCGATCCCATGCCGGGCGGCGAGCGCACGCAGCATCGGGCCGTTGGCATCCGGAATCGTCGCCGCGCCCGCCTGCTGTGGAGCGTGGGCAACCTCGGCACCGCCAGTCACAATCACAATGCGGCCCGCGCGCACCACGTTGACTTCCTCAATCCCCTGGCTGGCCAACGCCCCAACGAGCGCCGGCGTGACGCGTGCACCCGCGCGGGCGAGCACGTCACCCGCAGCGATGTCGCTGCCGGCACGTCGCACGAACATGCCGACCTCAGTCGCGGGGAGCTGGATCTCATCGCCCTGTGCAAGAAACTCGGCAGGCTGGCAGCGCTCGACTGGGATCACCGCGAGCGTGCCCTCCGGCAGCTTCGCCCCGGTCATAATGGGTGCAGCGAGCTCGCCCAGGCCGTCGGGGTAGGTAGCCGCGGGGTCGTCGCCCGCCGCGATAGTCGCCCCAACGCGCGCGGAGCGCGCTTCCGTCGAGCCCACCGCGTACCCGTCCATCTGCGAATTATCAAACGCAGGCTGCTCTCGTACCGCCAGCACGTCCTGGGCAATCACTGCACCGTGTGAGGCGGCCTCGAGCGGGGAGAAGGTCGCGTGTCCACGCGCACCGAGTGCGGCCGCGACAGCGTCGAAGTGGGCTTCGGGGGTTCTGCTGCTCATGGGGCCATGGTACGGCGCGCGTCGGCCGGTATGGTGAGGGCATGCAGATCCACTACTTTGCCGCCGCCCGCGCCGCCGCTGGCACCGCCGTCGAGCAAGTCGGCGAGTTTGCCACCCTGGAGCAGCTGCTTGCCGACGCCACGTCGCGCCACACCGGCACCACCGACGCAGGCCAAACGCTGGCCGACATTATGCCACGCTGCACTTTCCTTATCGACGGCAAACGCGCGGAAGCCGCATCCTCACTCGCCGGCACACAACGGGTAGATGTGCTTCCTCCGTTCGCGGGCGGCTAGGACACAGCTACCCGCACCTGGGCTGCGTCGAGCGCGCAGGAAAGCACAGTCCCTGGCGAGACGCTCGCCCGGATGGCCGTCTCCTGGTCCACGAGCGTGAACAGCGCATACTCCTGTGCTTCCTCGGTATCGTGCGTCTGCTGCCGCAGTGTCACACTGGCCTCACCACTTGGCAACATGCTGACAGATTGCACGCGCGCTTTGAACACGGTGCCGTGCCCAGATTGCGCACCCCGGCCCTCGAGAGTGAGCGCGCCGGGCGGGAACGTGGCGCGCAGCGAGGTACCCGCAGGATAAGGAGAAAGATTCAGGCCGCGGATAGTGCCGAAGGCGCACACGAAGGTGCCGCCTTCGCCTGCGGTGCCGGTGAGCAGGTTGGTGCCTACTAAACGCGCGGCGAAGCGTGTTGCGGGGGCTTCGAGTTCCTCGGACGCCCGGCGGAAGGTGCGCACGCGCCCGCGTTCCATGACAGCTACGCAGTCGGCGAGTGCGAGCACGTCCAGGGCGTTGTGGGTGATGAGCACGGTGGTGCGGTCGTGGCGCGCGGCGTGTATGACGTGGCGCCATTGGGCGGCGGCGTCGACGTCGATAGCCGCGAGCGGCTCATCCAAGATGAGCACCGCGGGGCGGGCGGCCAGCGCGCGGACGAGGGAGACCTGCGCTGCTTGGCCGCCGGAGAGCGCGGGGACGGGGACGTCGGCAAGCTCGGCAAGCCCGGCCGCAGCGAGGAGCTCGGCGGTGCGCTGCGGGTCACGCGTGACCATGGTGATAGCAGAGGCTGCAGTCACGGTCGGCGGCAGGCCCGGGTTCTGGGTTAACAGCACGACCCCGCGCTGATAGGCGGGGACTGGGCGGGTGTCGGCGGAGTCGACGAGGCGGTCACCCACGGTTACTGAAGCACCGCGCAGCCTACCGGCGATGCGGCCGACCAGCGTGGTTTTGCCCGCACCGTTGGGCCCGATCAGGGCGGTGAGCGTGTTGGCGGGGAAGCGCACACCGTCGACCTCGACGTTACTGCCACCGCCTGCTGGGCGGGTGAGCTCCCGGAGGCGTGCGACGTCGATTGTGTCGGTGGCGCGGGCTTTTTGTGCGGGAGCGCGCCTGGAAAAGCACGCGGGCAGAGCGGTGGCGGCGAGGATGAGCACCGCTAGGCCGATGAGGATGGCGGAAAGGCCGTACGCAACCTCGGGGTCGACCTCGCGGGCGAGGTAGATGCCCAGCGGCATGGTGCGGGTGGTGCCGGGCATGGAGCCAGCGAAAGTGAGCGTGGTGCCGAATTCTCCGAGCGAGCGGGCGAAGGCGAGCCCGGCCGCCGAGACCAGCGAGGGGGCAACCGCGGGCAGAATGATCTGGCACACCGTTCTCGCAGGCGTAATACCCACGGCGGCGGCCGAGGAGGTGATCTCCGAGTCGAGTTGGCGGAGCGCCGCATCCAGGGTGATCACCACAAAGGGCAGCGCGATAAACACGTGCGCGGCCACCACGCCGGGAAAGGCGAAAGCGAACTGCCAGCCCAGTAGGTCTAAGAGCGGGGCGGCGAGACCGCGGCGGCCAATGAACGCGGACAGCGCTAGACCTGCCACCACCGGCGGCAGTGCAAGCGGTAAAAGTACGAGCAGGCGGGCAAGTCGAGCGCCGCGCTTGAGGTGCTGCAGCCACAACGCAAGCGGCACCCCCAGCACCATGGCCACGGCCGTTGCACACACCGCTGAGGCGAGCGTGATACGCAGTAGGTCACGGGTGTCTTCGTTGCTAAAAATCTCGCCAAGCCGGTCAAAGGGCACCCGGATGCCGAGTGAGATGACCGGCAGGATGATCAGGGCGAGCGTAACAAGCGCGAGCGCCCACACCGCTTTGCTGCTCGGCTGTGGCAGCGGTGTGATCGGCGAGGCAGCGCGTGCGCACGTCATGCCGCGGGGGTGAATCCGTACTTCTCCCAGAGGGATACGGCCTTATCGCTGCCCAGCAGCTTGACCAGCGCGGCAGCCTTCTCTGGGTGCTCGGTTGTAATGACGACGCCGGCGACGAGCGAGTTCGGATATTCGTCCGCGTGCGGAATGTCGATGACCTCGACCACGTCTTTCACGGCTGCGGCGTCGGTGCGATAGACAAAGGCGGCGTCCGCCTCGCCAGACACGACCTTGCCCAGCGTGTCGGCCACGTTGTGTTCAAGCGAGACTGGGGCGAGGTCCAGTGAGTTCGCGTCGATGAGCTGGTTGGACACCGCGCCGCACGGAACCTGTGTGTCGCAGAGCACCAGCTTGACGTCATCTCTCTCTAGGTCTTGGACATTGCTGATTCCGGCCGGGTTGCCCTTCGGAACGACCAGCACCATCGAGTTGGTTGCCACGACCTGCGGGTCACGCACTAGGCCTGCCTCGACGGCGTCGTCCATGTGCTTCTGGTCGGCGGAAATGAGCACATCGCCCGGGGCGCCGTCGGCAAGCTGCTGCACGAGCGCAGAGGAGCCGGCGTTGACGAAAATCAGAGAATCCTCACTTAAGCCCTCGAGGTCGTCGTTGAGCACGCGCGTCGACGCGGCTCCAAGCACCGTGAGCTCGGTGGCGCTGTCCGCGGACTCGCTGCTACACGCGGCAGCGGATAGCGCGAGCATCGCAGCCGCTGGGACGGCGAGCACACGGGAAAGACGCACGGTGGCTCCTTAAACAACGACAAACAACGACAAAAGCGAATCGATTTCTTCTAGCTTAGAGCAACTTCTCGCGCTTCAGTTGCGCCTCGTTGGAGCGGATCGGGCTCCACTGATCCTCGGTACGGCGGCTTTGCACCTCTGGCCCGCGAGAGCGGTAGACCACGTACGGGCGGGTGGAGTAGCCCACCGGGGCGGAAAACGCGTGTACCAAACGGGTAAAAGGCCACACAGCGATGAGCGTAAAGCCAGCCAGCACGTGGACCTTGAACTGCCACGGCGCCTGCACCATCAGCTCGGGCTGGGCGTTAAAGATGAGCAGTTGGCGGATCCACGGCGAGATGGTCTCGCGGTAGTCATATCCGCCTGGCTCACCAAAGACCTGCGTGGACACGGTCGCGATGAAGCCCGAGAGCAGCGCCACGACGAGCAGGATGTACATCACCTTGTCTGAGGTGGCGGTGGACAAAAATACCGAGCGGTTGACCACTCGCCGGTACAGCAAGCCGAAGATGCCCAGCACGACGGCAACGCCTGCGATGGTGCCCGGGATGGTGGCGATCAGGTGATAAGCGTGGTCGCTGATCCCGATTGCGCGGGTCCAGGTCTTCGGGATAGCCAAGCCCATGAGGTGGCCGATGACCACGAAGACCATGCCCCAGTGAAACAGCGGGGAGGAGAGGCGCAGGAGTTTCGACTCGTAGATTTGCGAGGAGTGCGTCGTCCAGCCCATCTGGTCGTAGCGCCAGCGCCAGATGATGCCAATGACAAACGCGGCGATGGCCAGCCAGGGGAAGGCCACCCACAGGAATGCTTCAATGCCAGTCATGGTTCTTTAAGTCCTAACTGTGTTCGGGGACTGTGTTCGGGGACAGCGGTGGGAAAGGGAAGGGGTTGGGTCTCGATCCCGACAAGCTCGGCAGGCGGGCCCTGCCGGATGAGGTTGATGTAGCTCTGCGCGGTCTCTGGTGCCATCTCGGGCAGCGACATGCACAGTGCGGTAATCACGTGCGCATACGGCGAGCTCAAGTCTGTCAGCGCGCGGCGAAGCACCTCGATGCCATCGCGGTGGCTGGCCACCATGGCGACGGCGTTGTCGGTCACGGAGGTGTCCGCAAGCGCGAGAGCTTCGAGCACGACGCACAGGTGGTCAGGTAGCTCATCGGAGAGCTCTTCAACGCCGAGTGCAGCGAGCTGCTGACGGAAGGCCAAGATGGCGGCGCCGCGCTGACGGGTATCGCCTACGGCGTAGTAACTCAAGTGCAGCGAGCAGCGTCGACGCTGGTCGAAGGTCTCAACGTAGTGCTCTTCGGCATGCAAGCGGCCCAAGCTGCGCGCGGCGTCGGTAAAAGCGGCAAGCTCACCGGCAATCGCGAGCGGCAGCTCGGACAGTTGCTTCTCAACAGCGTGCAGGAGCTCCACAAAGTCCGGGCCCGGGTATCGCAGCAGCAACGAGCACGCCATAGCTGTGAGACGACGCTGCTCATCTGACGCTGCCACTGGCTGGACCAAGGTCTCGGGCAGCGGGCCCGTATGGGGGCGAGGTCGGTGGCGAACCATTACTGTTCACCGTCTCGCCGCGCGGTGGCGGACTCGCTCGAGTTGGTGGGGTCTGTGCCAGGAGTCGGCACATCGGGCGTTGCCGAGCGTGGGCTGAAGTGCTCACGCGGGCTGCGTTGTGTCTTCGGCTCCGTGGTTCGCAGCGTCTGGGAGGGGAACATCGCGTCCGGGCGATCGCCAGTCCAGGTCAGTAGCGATACCTTGCCACCGGCGGAGTGCTCCGCTTCTTCGTGGCAGGCGCTCGGGGCACCCATGCCGAGGTTAGCCATGAAGTCCGAGGCGCGCGGGTCGGTCCCGCCGTAGGGGTCGAGTTCGCTTACCCCACGCGGTGTCTCCGGCGACGCGGAAGGGATGACGTAGCGGTCGTCATACTTGGCAATGGCCAGAAGCTCGTACATCTTCACCAGATCCTCGCCGGTCATGCCAACCGCCTGAGCGATCTCTTCGTTCGTTGTCTGGCCCAAGTTGATGTCGCGCATGTAGGAGCGCATCGCCGCGAGCCTGCGCAGGGAAAGCTCGACCGGCACGGTGTCACCGGCGGTAAACAGGCCTGCCTGGTACTCCAGCGGGATGCGCATATTGGAGATAGCAGAGAGCAACACTTTGTGGTCCTCGCCGTCTGCGCCGGTCTTGGTCACCTGCTCCACGATCGGGGACAGGGAGGGGATGTACCAGACCATCGGCAGCGTGCGGAACTCCGGGTGCAGCGGCAGTGCGACACCGTAGGTGAAGATGAGGTCGTAGATCGGCGAGTGCTGCGCCGCGTCAATCCAGGAGTGCGGGATGCCCGCGGCCTCGGCCTGGCGCACGACCTCCGGGTCGCGTGGGTTGAGGAAGAGCGACTTCTGTGCCTCGAGCAGGTCGTGCTCGTTGGGAGTAGCGGCTGCCTCGGCGACGCGGTCAGCGTCGTAAAGCAGCACGCCCAGGTAGCGCAGGCGGCCCACGCAGGTCTCGGAGCAGACCGTCGGCTGGCCGACCTCGATGCGCGGATAGCAAAGCGTACATTTCTCGGCCTTGCCCGTCTTGTGGTTGAAGTAGACCTTCTTGTACGGGCAGCCCGAGACGCACATGCGCCAGCCGCGGCAAGCATCCTGGTCTACAAGCACGATGCCGTCCTCGGTGCGCTTGTACATCGCCCCCGAAGGGCAGGAGGACACGCACGTCGGGTTGAGGCAGTGCTCGCAGATGCGCGGGAGGTAGAACATGAAGGAGTCCTCGATCTCCTTTTTCACCTCGAGGTTCATCTCCTTGAGCGTGGGGTCCATGTCCATGATCTCGCCGGAGCCGCCGAGGTTGTCGTCCCAGTTCGAGGACCAGGAGATCTTCTCAATCGGCTTGCCCGTAATCTGCGAGACCGGTTGCGCTGTCGGCTGAGTCTTCTGGCCGGCGGGCGCGGACATGAGCTTTTCGTACTCGTAGGTCCACGGCTCGTAGTAATCCTTAATGCTGGGCATGTTCGGGTTGTGGAAGATCGTGGCCAGGCGCTTAAGCCTGCCGCCCTGGCGGGGCTTGAGGTTGCCCTTGCCGTCGAGCGTCCAGCCGCCCTTCCACTTGTCTTGGTCCTCCCAACGCTGCGGGTAGCCCACGCCGGGGCGGGTCTCCACGTTGTTGAACCAGATGTACTCGGTTCCTTCGCGATTGGTCCACGCCTGCTTACAGGTCACCGAGCACGTGTGGCACCCGATGCACTTGTCCAGGTTCATCACCATCGCAATTTGCGCCATAACTCGCATTAGTACTGCACCTCCTGGGAGCGGCGACGGATCCGGGTGACCTCATCGCGGTTGTTGCCGGTTGGGCCGATGTAGTTGAAGTAGTAGGACAGGTGCCCGTAGCCACCTGCCACGTGCAGTGGCTTGATGGTGATGCGGGTCAGCGAGTTGTGAGTACCGCCGCGACGGCCCGATTTCTCATTCAGCGGCGTGCCCACGGTGCGCTCCTGGGCGTGGTTCATGATTACGGTGCCCTCCGGGATGCGGTGGGTGACAATCGCACGGGCGGAAACCACGCCGTTGCGGTTGTACAGCTCGACCCACTCGTTGTCCTTCACCCCGATCTTGTCGGCGTCCGCCTGCGACATCCAGACCACCTGGCCGCCACGCGAAATGGACAGCACGTGCAGGTTGTCAAAGTACTGCGAGTGGATGGACCACTTGTTGTGCGGCGTGAGGTAGCGCACCGTGATCTCCGGATTGCCGTCCTCACCCGTGACCGTCTGGCCCGGCGCGGTCTCGCCGTTGAGCCGGAGGCGGTCCAGTGGCGGCTTGAACACCGGCAGCTGCTCGCCGTAGTCGATGAACCAGTCGTGGTCGATGAAGTAGTGCATGCGCCCGGACAGGGTGTTCCACGGCTTACCCATTGCCAAGTTCAGCGAGAACGCGGTGTAGCGCTGTCCATCGCGCTTGTCGCCCGACCACTCCGGCGAGGTGATCACCTCCTGCGGGCGCTCCTTGATCTTGTCCCAGGTCATGCGGAAGTCCTCGGTGCCTTCCCAGAACTCGCGGGTGTCTATACCCATCATCTCGCCCAGGTTTTCAAAACCGTTGCGCGCCACCTCGCCGTTGGTCACACCTGACAAGTGGAGGATGGACTCGGCAGCCTTGACCGCAGTGTCAAGCGACGGCCGGTCGCCCGCCGAGGTTGTGTGCGTCGTGCCGTTAATGCCGAAGAGCTCTTCGACCTGCTTCGCCACGTCGAAAGGCGTGCCGTGCACATTGGTGCCAGCTTTTTCCGAAAGCGGACCGAAGGACATCCATTTTTCAAAGACCTTGGTGTAGTCGCGCTCCACCGGGATCAGCTTCGGCATGGTCTGGCCGGGCACCAGTCCGACCTCTTCGACCTTCGGCACGGTGCCGTTGGCCATCAGGGGGTTGATCTCGTCCGGGGAGTCGTGGTTCAGCGGCGCCGCAACCACGTCCGTCTGCGTGCCGAGCCACTTACCGGCCAGGCGCGAGACCGCATCCGCGAGATCGCGGAAGATCTCAAAGTCGCTGCGAGCCTCCCACGGCGGGTTGATCGCCGCGTTGAAAGTGTGGATGAACGGGTGCATGTCCGTGGTGGACAGGTCGTTCTTCTCGTACCACGTTGCCGCCGGGAAGACGATGTCGGAGACCAGAGTCGTCGACGTGTTGCGGAAGTCCGTGGTCATCATCAAGTCAAGTTTGCCGATCGGCGCCTCGTCGCGCCACCTAATCGACGCCGGGCGCTCGCCCTCCGGCAGCTCCTCGGCCGAGACATCCGAATCCACGCCCAGCATGTGGCGCAGGAAGTACTCCGTGCCCTTCGCGGAAGAACCCATGAGGTTGGTGCGCCAGTTCAAAAGTATGCGTGGCCAGTTCTCTGGGGCGTCCGGGTCTTCGGCGGCGAACTCCATCTCGCCACTTTCCAGCTGGCTGACGATGTAGTCCTTCACGTCCATGCCCTCCTCCTTGGCTTGCTCGGCCAGAAGCAGCGGATTGCGGTTGAACTGCGGGTAGGAGGGCATCCAGCCGCGTTTCATCGCCTCCACGAGCGTCTCGGACAGGAACTTGTCTCCGGCGGCGTCCTTACGCGCCAGCGGGGAGGCCAACCTGGAGGCCTTGGAGTTGTCGTAGCGCCACTGCGAGGTGGTCAGGTAGTAGAAGCCG
This sequence comes from Corynebacterium sp. HMSC29G08, assembly GCF_001806875.1. GTDB lineage: Bacteria > Actinomycetota > Actinomycetes > Mycobacteriales > Mycobacteriaceae > Corynebacterium. Next base: position 65,840 of record NZ_KV786254.1, on the reverse strand, counting down.
GTGGTGATCATCTGCCGCGGCGGGCGGTTCCAGTCGTTGGCAAAGGCGTACTGCGTCCAGCCGGACTGCGGGCGCAGCTTCTCCTGGCCGACGTAGTGCGCCCAGCCGCCGCCGTTCACACCCTGGGTGCCACACATGGAGGTCAGCGCCAGGAAGGTGCGGTAGATCGAGTCGGCATTGACGTAGTGGTTCACGCCTGCGCCCATGATGATCTGGGAGCGCCCCTTGGAATCCAGCGCGTTCTGTGCGAATTCGGTGGCGATGCGCTCAATCTGCGCAACCGGCACATTCGACAGCTCTTCGGCCCAGGCGGGCGTGCCAACCTCGGTGGCGTCGTTGAAGTCCTTCGGCCAGGAGCCCGGCAAGGACAGCGCCGGGCGGTTCACACCGTAGTGGGCGAGCATGATGTCGTAGACGGTGGTGACGAGTCTGTCGCCTACCTTGCGGGTTGGCACGCCGCGCACCGAGACACCCGCGCCGATGGGGCCGTCGGAATCGACGGCCTCGCGCGAGGCGTCCATGTCGAAGCGCGGCAGGGAAAGCTCGACGGTGCCGTACTCGCCGGTGTCTGCCACTGACATGATCGGCTCTACGCCCTTGTGGTGCAGGTTCCACTTGCCCGGATCCGTCTTGTAGTGGTCCGCGAGCGTGCCGCCCGGGTCCACCACGCGGCCGGAAGCCTCCATGTTGAGCAGGCGATAGTTGGCGTTGTCGCTGCCTGCCAGCTCGGCGTAGTCGGCCTCGCCGGAAAGCTTGTCCGCGGTGAGGAACTTGCCGGGGGCGTAGGTGCCGTCGTCAAGCGCATCGAGCTCCACGAGGAAGGGGGCGTCGGTGTACTTGCGCATGTACTCCATGAAGTACTCCGGCGCTTGGTCCACGTGGAACTTCTGCAAGATGACGTGCCCCATGGCAAAGGCGAGGGCACCGTCGGTACCGGGCGACATGCGCATCCACTCGTCGGCGAACTTCGCGGCGTCGTTGAAGTCGGGGGAGACCACGACCACCTTGGTGCCCTTGTAGCGCACTTCCGTCATGAAGTGGGAGTCCGGGGTACGGGTGACCGGGATGTTCGAGCCCCACATCATCAGGTAGCTGGAGTTGAACCAGTCACCGGACTCCGGCACGTCGGTCTGGTCACCGAAGGTCTGCGGGGAGGCCGGTGGGAGGTCGGCGTACCAGTCGTAGAAGGAGAGCATGGCGCCGCCGATGAGTCCCAAAAACGGGTGCCGGCGGAGTAGGAGACTTGGCTCATCGCCGGAATCACGGTAAAGCCCGCGATACGGTCTGGACCCCACTGGCGGATGGTGTAGACGTGCGCGGCGGCCGCGATTTCGATGGCCTCCTCGTAGGAGACGCGGACCAGGCCGCCCTTGCCGCGGGCACTGATGTAGGCGCGGCGCTTTAAGGGTTCCTCCTGGATCGCGCGCCAGGCGAGCACCGGGTCACCGTCGTGCACCTTCTTTTCCTGGCGATACATTTCCAGCAGCGCGCTGCGGATGTAGGGGTAGCGGATGCGGGTGGGCGAGTAGGTGTACCAGGAAAAGGACGCACCGCGCGGGCAGCCGCGGGGCTCGTACTCAGGGAAGTCCGGGCCCGTGGTGGGGTAGTCCACCGCCTGGGACTCCCAGGTGATCACGCCGTCTTTGACGTAGACCTTCCAAGAGCAGGAGCCGGTGCAGTTCACGCCGTGCGTGGAGCGCACCATCTTGTCGAAAGACCAGCGGTTGCGGTAAAACACGTCCGCCTGGCGGCCACCTTCCAGAATGATCTGTTGCCCTGAGGGGGTGACGTCGCCCTTGCGGACAAACCCGCCGAGCTGGAAAAGCGGGTTGGGGGATTCGGCGGCAGTCATTGTCACAATCTCCTTTTCAAATGAGGCGGGTTAGCCGGGGAACGGGGCGTTGGGGCGGGCGTAGTAGACCCAGGCGAGGATCGTCGCGATGGCGAAGTAGACCACGCAGCCCCAGAAGAAGGTCGTGGGCGCCATAAGCGTTAGCAGCACGCCGACGATGAAGGGGCCAAAGGCCGCGACGGCACCGGTGAAGCCAATCACGCCGCCGGCTTGGCGCTTCGGCAGGATCATCGGCATCTGTTTGAACGTGCCAGCGTTGCCCAGGCCCGCGAAGAAGGACATGATCAGCATGGTGATGTAGAAGGAAAGTGCGGCGTCGCCACCGCGGGCGAGGAAGATTGCCGCGACACCGGTAGAGACGGTCATACCCACGCCGCCGATGAAGGTCCACAGTGCGCCGCCGTACTTATCGCAAAGCGGGCCCCACAGGGCACGCACGACCGCGCCGATCATGGCGTAGAGGAAGGCCCAACCCATCAGGCTGGATGCGCTTTCCCCGAAGTTGTTCTTCATCAAAAGCGCGAGCTGGGCGCCGAAGCCCGCGAGCGCGCCGAAAGTCATTACGTAGATGATGGTGAGGATCCAGGTGTTCTTGTTGCCAAAGATGTCGATCTGCTGGCGGAAGTTGGCCTTGACCGGCACGTCCTTGAGCATCACCCAGGCCAGGATGGCCATCACGATTACCCAGGGGATGAAAAACAGCGCGACGTTGTAAATATTCATCAGCTCGCCGGTCTCGGTGCTGTGGATCGCGCTAAGTGACTTCATGCCGAACAGTGTGGTGCTAATCAGCATGGGCGCGGACAGCAGAACTACCGACATACCCAGGTTGGACAGACCTGCCTGCAGGCCCAGCGCGGTGCCCGACTTGGACTTGGGGAAGAAGTAGCCTGTCGACGGCATGAAGCCGGAGAAGACACCACCGCCAATACCGGTCATGAACGCCAAAAGCAGCAGCACCCAGTAGGGCGTGGCGCTTTGCACGGCGAAAAACCAGCCGAACAGCGGGATGAGGAAGAGCGCGGTGGAAAAGCTAATGAGCTTGCGGGTGCCCATCACCGGCGGGAGGAACATCCAGATCAGGCGGAAGAGGCCGGCGGCCAGGCCGGGGACGGCGGTAAGCCAGTAGAGCTGGTTCGCGGAAAGGTCAAAGCCCGCCTCATTGAGACGAGGTGCGATGGCGGCGACGAGATACCACGTGATAAAGCCGAAGAACAGGGCAATGGTGGAGATCCATAGGGTCCGCCAGGCAATGCCGGCATCCCATTTCTCGGGGTCTTCTGGGTCCCAACCATGTAAGACGCGGGCTGAGGTGTTCAAGGTTGTCATGAGTAATCCTTGGGCGGAATTTGTGAACTTGGGCGTGCGGTAAGTGCTGTTGTGCGGAATGCACTCCCCGGAGCGCTGATCTTTAGATCACACCAGAGCTTACCCGTCCTGACCTGGTATTCTCAACTTTAAACACGAAAAGTACCACCATATTTACGCAACATTTCTATTGCGTAAATATGTCTTTTTCGCAGTCTCTGCACCTCATGCAACCGCAGCAAGTGAGAAGAAAGTACGACCCCATGACGGCCCCCACCGCCCGCATCATCGTTGTCTCCGACAGAATCCACTCCGGCGAGCGCAACGACAGCTCAACCCCAGCCGCGCGCAGGCTTCTCCACGCTGCCGGGTTCGAGATCACCGGCTGCCATGTCGTACCCGAGGGCGAGACCGGGGTAGCTGGCGCACTCGACGAGGCGCTGGCGGCCGGGACATCGTTGGTGCTTACTTGTGGTGGGACCGGGCTCGGCCCCAGGAATCTCACCCCGGAGGTAAGTCTGGAGCGCATCTCCACCCGCCTCCACGGGGTAGAGACCAACATCCTGATCGAGGGCCTCGCACACTCCGAACGCGCGGGCCTGTGCCGCGGGGTCGTGGGGCTGACCTCCCGCGAACCCGGCGGCAGCCTGATCGTCAACGCCCCCAGCTCGCGCGGTGGCATCCACGACACGCTCACGGTCATTTTGCGGCTGTGGCCAAGCCTGACCGAGTGGGTGAGCTAAAGCTCTACTTCGCCGAGTGCGCGGAGCGCTTCGGGAGTGTCGTAGTCCTGCTCGGTGCCGTCGCCAAGCACCTGCACGACGCGCGTTGGCGGTTGGAGAAGCCGCTTTGCAGCGATATCACGCGTGCCGGTGCGCGCGAGCGCGTTGAGAAGCGCGGCGCGGTGCCAGACGGCGCACAACGGCTGGAGGAAACCGTCGGCGGCGTGGATGACGGCGGCGTGCGCGCTCGCCTCGCGCAGCAGCGCCTCGCAGAGGCTGGGGAGAAGCGCTCCGGAATCGGGTGCGTCGACGGCAAGGATGCCGATCAGGTCGGTGTCAAGGGCCTGAACCCCGGCGTTGATGCCGGCGACCGGGCCGCCGAAAGGCGGGTCCTCGGTGACCTGGCTGACTGGCAAGTCGAGTGGAAAAGGAGAGACCACCACTGCCGCCTCGTGGGCAGGGAGCGAGGCGAGCACACGGTCGATCAGGCGACGCCCGTCCACCTTGACCTGGGCTTTCTCCGCTCTCATGCGGGTCGAGCGGCCCCCGGCCAAAATAACTACGCCGAGCGAGTGCGCGGGTCGCATGGAAATTACGTCCCCGGCAGCTCGCGCGACCAGTCGCCGGAGCGGCCGCCGGACTTTGCGGTAATCCCGCAGCGACGGATGTAGGCGGAGCGATCCACGCCTTTGACCATGTCCACTACCGACAGCGCCGCCACGTTTACCGCAGTGAGCGCTTCCATCTCCACGCCAGTGCGGTCAGCGGTGCGAACCGTGGCCTCGATGAACACGTGGTCCGGCTTTAAGGTCAGGTCGACCTTGCAGCCGTGCACGCCGATCGTGTGAGCCAGCGGCAGCAGATCAGGCACGCGCTTCGCAGCGGCGATGCCAGCCACACGCGCGACGGCGAGCACGTCGCCCTTGGGAACGGTGCCGTTAGCAAGCGCCTCGAGCACTTCAGGTGAGCAAGCGACCTCGCACTGGGCCGTGGCGGTGCGCACCGTCGGCTGCTTCTCAGTCACGTCGACCATGTAGGCCGCGCCGGATGAATCCAGGTGGGTAAATTGCATTGTTGCTCCTTAGATATAAACCTTGACCAGGCCTTCGGGCGCATCCACGAGGGCTAGCCCATCTATCCCCGACAACGATGCCACGAAACTCGACGCGGTCGCCGGGGCGAAGGACTCCGCCACTGTGCGGGTGCCGTCTTGGCGCAGCCGCACCGGCACGGCGTGGGTCATCTCCGACTTTGCCGTGCTGACAAAACCCGCGGCGCGCTCGGCGAGGATATGCGGGCGCTCTTCAAAACGCAGACCACGGGACACGCCAGCCTGGGCGGCGAGAAGCGGGGCACCGTAGAGCAGGAAGGAAACGTAGGCCGCGACCGGGTTGCCCGGCAGGCACACAAACGGGGTACCGGCAAACATGCCCGCGCCCTGCGGGGTGCCTGGGCGCTGCGCGACCTTGCCGAACCACATGCCGTCATCGGCGGAGGTTACCTCGCGCACGATGTCGAAGGCACCGGCGCTGACTCCACCCGAGGTAATCACCACGTCCGCCTCGGCTGCGGCACGTCGCAAAGTAGCCTCGGCGCTGCAATCGTCGTCGACATGGTAGCGCACAACGTGCGCGCGCTGCCCGCTTGCCGACGCTGCGAGCTCCGCCAGCATCGGCAAATTCGAATCCGGGATCTGTGCCCCGCGCAACTCGCCGGGCCAGGCCACCAGCTCGCTACCGGTGGAGACCACGGCGACGGTGGGGTGCGCGTACACGTCCACGGTGCGGACGCCGGTGGAAACGCACGCGGCCAGCGTGCCAGCATCGACGCGGATCCCGGCCTGCGCGATTGTGTCCCCGGGCTTGGCGTTCTCTCCGGCGGCGCGGATATGGCTGCGGCCTGGCTCCGCATCCGTGATGGCGACCTGGTCGGGCAGCGGGTGCGGCCCGCGGGGGATATTGGTGTGTTCAACGGGGATGACGACCACGTCGGAGCCAGCATCCGCCGGGGAAATCGGCGCACCCGTCATCACACGAATCGCGTGTCCCGCCGGGCAGTCGATTGCGGGCGAGCCCGCCGGCACGTCGCCTGCGACCGGGAGCGTCCACGGTCTCTCGCCGTGCAGGCTAGCTGCGTGGACGGCAAACCCGTCGACGGCGGAGTTCGCAAAAGGGGGCACCGCGAGCCGACTTTTCACCGGCGCCGCGAGCACGTGACCGGCTGACTGGTCGAGCGGGACCTCGCGGATGGTCCGCGGTGCGGCAAGCGCGAGCACTCGCTCGAGGTGCTCAGCAATGCTGGGGCGATCGCTCATGGTCTAACCACCGATTTCGCTCATGGTGCGCTCCGGCTGCAAAAAGCCGACGTCATTAATCCCATGGCCCGGTTTCTTCAGCCACATCGCCTGTGCCCAGGCATCGGCGAGCTCCTTATCGCTCGCCCCGGCGCGCATCAGGTCGCGCAAGGACACTTCGTCGACTCTCTTGGAAAAGAGGCAGGCGCGGATCGCACCGTCGGCGGTGAGCCGGGTTCGGTCGCAGGCACCGCAGAAGGGATGGGTGACCGAGGCGATCACGCCGAGCGTGCCCTCGCGGGTGGCGTCGGCAATGTTCCACAGCGCCGCGGGAGCAGAACCGCGCGGCTTCTCCGCCGGGGTGAGGGTGAAGCGCTCCTCTATGCGGGAGAGGATCTCGTGGGCGGTGACCATGTCGCCGCGCTCCCACTTCTCGCGCGGGCCGAGCGGCATCTGCTCAATAAAGCGCAGCTGCAGGCCCTTATCCAGGGCGAAGTCGACCAGGTCGAGGATGCCGTCCTCGTTCACGCCCGGCATAACCACGGCGTTGACCTTGACCGGGGTGAGCCCCGCGGCAAGGGCAGCGTCGATGCCTGCGAAAACGTCCTGGATGCGATCCCTGCGGGTCAAGCGCGCAAAAAGTTCAGGACTGGTGGTGTCCAGGGAGACGTTGATACGGTCTAAACCTGCCTCGGCGAGCGCGTCGGCGCGCTTGGCCAGCCCGAGCGCATTCGTAGTCAGCGCGGTCGTCGGGGCGGCGCCGCTGCCGTCGATACGCAGCTTCTTTGTCGCCGCAACGATGTCTTCGAGCGACTTGCGCAGCAGCGGCTCGCCGCCGGTAAAGCGCACCTGGTGGATGCCAAGTGTTTCCACCGCGAGGCGAATGAGGCGGATGGTTTCCTCATCAGTCAACGCCTGCTCGGTGGGCATCCACTCGAGGCCGTCTGCGGGCATGCAATAGGTGCAGCGCAGATTACAGCGGTCGGTGAGGCTGACGCGCAGGTCGCGGGCGGTGCGGCCGTATTGATCATCCAACGTGCGTGTAGTGGGCATAGTGTCCCCAATATAGCGTGGCGAATACCTACGAGAAGACAGGGTAAAAACCTTAATCGCTAGTTGGGTGCGCAGCCTCCACCTCGGCCGATGACGGATTACCGTGCGAGCGGCTGCCCGGGCCGGGCAGTGCGATGATGCCGAATTCCTCGCGTGCTAGGTGCTTGCGCAGATCCTTCTTGTCAAACTTGCCCACCGAGGTCTTGTCAATGTTGTCCACAAACGTCCAGTACTCGGGCGCCATCCACTTTGGCAACACATCAGCCAGCCCGGCGCGAAGCCTTGCCGCGGTCTCTGCGTTAGGTTCGATGTGCGGGTGGACCACGGTAACGGCCAGGGGGCGTTCGCCCCACTTTTTATCCGGGATCCCAATCACCGCGCACTCGATGACCTCCTCAGATTCCATGATCAGGTTTTCCACCTGGGCGGAGTAGATCCACTCACCGCCCGAGCGAATCACGTCACGCGCGCGGTCGTACAACGTCATAAACCCGTCATAGGTCACCGTGCCAACGTCACCGGTGCGCAACCAGCCGTCCGCAGTAAAGTGCTCCCGCTCATCCGTGACCGTCTCGCCACGGAACTCAGAGGCCATCTTGCCGTCCTCTTGCGTAGGCGAGTGGTAGTAACTTGCCGCCACAAGATTGCCGCGCACCTGGATCTCACCCTGAGTCAAGTCGTTGGAGGCCATCACCCTGCCGTCATTGACCACTCGGTACTCCAACCACGGAGCGAACCTGCCCTGGGAGACGCGATACGCCCAACGGGCCTCACCAGCAGCGCCCGAAGGCGGGCGCGCCACCGTACCCACAGTGGACGTCTCCGTCATGCCCCACACATGCACGATGTCAACGCCATAGCGTTCCTCCCACACCTTGATCAACCCCGGCGGGGCAGGCGAACCGCCAACGTAGATCTCCTGCAGGCTCATACGCTCCGGCGGATTGTTCAAGTAATGCACCATCAGCTGAATCCACAACGTAGGCACACCATGCGCCACACGCGGGTGTGCCGATGCAATCAGGGCCGCCAACGTCGGGGCCGAAACGTCTGAATCCGGCAACACCAACGGTGTGCCGGCCAAAAACGCCGCAAGTGGAACACCCCAGGACAACACGTGATAAATCGGAATGCAGCACAAAAACGACTCACCATACGTCACCGCCAACGAGTCAGTGGCACGCAGACTCATCGCCTCAAGCCACAACGAGCGATGCGAATACGCCACGCCTTTCGGCGCACCCGTCGTTGCGGTCGAATACACCAAAGCAGCAGCGGTATTTTCCGGCAGAGCAGGCCAAGGAAAGAGGGTCGACCTGCCGTCCAAAAGCATCTCATAGCTCCGAACATCAACCCCCTGCGGCAAAAGATCAGCCAGCGGAGCAACAGGAGAAGTGCCAATAAACGCCACAGTTTGCACCGAAGGGCACATTTCAAGCAGCCGACCAAGCTTGGCCGCTAGGCGCGGGTCCGCCACGATCACCTGCGCTTCAGAGTGATTGACAATGTAGGCAATCTGATCTTCCATCAGCTGCACATTCAACGGCGTGAACACAGCGCCTTTCGACGCGACAGCGAACATCACCTCAAGATGCTCCGCACAGTTGTACATCAAAGTGGCAACACGCTGATCACCATCAATGCCCAACTCATCATGCAACGCATTCGCAAACGCACCAGCGCGCGCCGCAATCGCAGAAAACGTAGTCTCCTCCGGCTGATTCACACGCCACGTCGTACACTTGGTGGACCCATGCACCGAACTCCCGTACTCCAAAATACGGGCGACGGAGAACGGCACCTCCTGCATCGTAGAAAGCATGCCGCCAACTCTAGCGTGACGCACGCACAGGGCCTGAATATGGATTTACCAACGATGCGCTATACTTTCGCCTTGGATCACCGCAGTTGGGCTGCGGACATGGCCCGCCACTCGCGAAACACTTGCCGCGAGGTCAGATCCACCCCTCACACCTCAACATGGTGATTTTGCTGCAACTTTGCGCTCAAAACATGTGCCCTTGCGGTAGATACCCCACAAGGTGAATGAGGAAGCGCGACATACAAATAGACGAAAGCTGCTGGCACCGCCGCGGAACACGAACAACACATAACTTTCCGCACCAGGGCATCCCAGCTGAGCTACGAAAGGACATCCGTGACCGCAGAAGGTAATACGGCTGCAAACCAGGCCAACGTGGACCTGGCATCTATGAAACTTCCAGAGCTGCGCAAGCTGGCAGCTGAGCGGGGGCTTAAGGGGGTATCCGGCCTCCGCAAGGGGGACCTGATCCAAGCAATCGCAACCGGCAAACTCCCGGCAAAGGCAGCAGCACAGACCAACGCAGCCAGCGCCGCCAAGGGGCAAGCATCGAAGGCAGATACCCCGAGTGACGCCGGCGAGGCTGACGCGACTCGCAGCGACAGCGGAAACAACAACGGAAATAAGGACGGAAACAAGGATCACTCCGACGACGAGCAGCAGTCGCGCTCCGCAGCGCGCCGGGCACGTCGCAACCGTTCGCGCAACCAGCACGAGCAGGGGGATCAGCAGGGCCAGCAGGAGCACGCAGACTCCAGCAACTCGCACAAGGGCGGCGGGGAATCGGAGGAGCGTTCCAGCCGCAACGACCGTGACCGTGACCGTGACCGCGACCGTGAAAACAACCGCGGGGAGCGCGACAACCACCGCGAAGACGGTGAGGGCGGCGGGCGCCGCGGGCGCCGTGGTCGTCGCAACCGCAACCGCAACAACCGCGACGGCCGTGACGGCCGTGACCATGGTGGCAACAACCGCGACAACAACCAGGGCGATAACCAGAACCTCGAACCTGAAGAGCTGCAGGAAGTCGCCGGCATCGTAGACGTGGTGGATAACAACACCGCGTTCATTCGCACAACCGGCTACCGCCAAAACAACGCGGACGTGTTTGTCAACAACAGGCTGGTACGCCAAAACGGCCTGCGCTCCGGTGACGCCGTTATTGGCCAGGTCCGCGCCAACGGCCAAGGCCACTCCCACGGCAACGGCCGCAACCGCCAGCGCTACAACCAGCTGGTGCGCGTAGATTCCGTCAACGGCATGACGCCGGAGGAGGCACGCGGCCGCAAGGAATTCCACAAGCTCACGCCGCTGTACCCCAACAAGCGCCTGCGCCTGGAGACGGAGCCGAACATCCTGACCACTCGTGTCATTGACCTGGTCATGCCGATTGGTAAGGGGCAGCGTGCGCTGATCGTCTCCCCACCGAAGGCTGGTAAGACGACGATTCTGCAAAACATTGCCAACGCCATTGCCACCAACAACCCGGAGTGCTACCTCATGGTTGTGCTGGTAGATGAGCGTCCGGAAGAAGTTACGGACATGCAGCGCTCCGTCAAGGGTGAAGTCATCGCTTCTACCTTTGACCGCCCGCCGTCAGAACACACCGCTGTTGCTGAGCTGGCCATTGAGCGCGCGAAGCGCCTCGTGGAGATGGGCCAGGACGTGGTGGTCCTGCTGGACTCCATTACTCGCCTGGGCCGTGCATACAACAACTCTTCCCCGGCATCCGGTCGCATCCTTTCCGGTGGTGTGGATTCGAATGCGCTCTACCCGCCGAAGCGTTTCCTGGGGGCTGCCCGCAACATCGAAGAGGGCGGTTCGCTCACCATCATCGCAACCGCCATGGTGGAGACCGGCTCTGCTGGAGACACCGTGATTTTCGAGGAATTCAAGGGCACCGGCAACGCGGAGCTGAAGCTGGATCGCAAGATCGCAGAACGCCGCGTGTTCCCGGCCGTGGACGTCAACCCGTCCGGCACCCGCAAGGATGAACTACTGATGAGCCCGGAGGAAGCGCGCGTCATGCATAAGCTGCGTCGCATCCTGTCTGCGCTTGATCCACAGCAGTCCATTGACATGCTGATCAAGCAGCTGAAAAAGACCAAGACCAACGGTGAGTTCCTCATGGGTGTGGCAAAGTCCGCGCCGATGGCAGCTGACCAGGCGGAAGAGGATTACGTCTAATGGCTTCACACTCGAACGTCTCGCTTGTAGACGACTATGTGGCCGAATATGAAGGCATCCAAGCCCAGATGGGTGACCCGGATGTGGCCGCAGACCAGGACCAGTTCCGCAAACTGTCCAAGCGCTATGCGGAGCTGCAGCCGATTATCAAGGTCAACGATGAGCTGACGCAGGCTCGCGAAGACTACGAAGTTGCCTCTGAGATGGCCAGTGAGGACAAGGAGTTTGCTGAGGAAGCAACCCGCCTCGAAGGCGAAATTGTGCGCCTGGAAGAGGAGCTGGCTGATCTGCTCGCCCCGCGCGATGAGAACGATGGCGATGACGTGATCATGGAGCTCAAAGCCGGCGCCGGCGGCGAGGAGGCTGCGCTGTTCGCGGGCGATCTGGCACGCATGTACCAGAAGTACTGCGAGAAGCACGGCCTGACCTGGGAAGTGCTTGACGTTGCTGAGTCTGACCTCGGTGGCGTTAAGGACATGACCGTTGCCGTTAAGTCCAAGACTCCATCGCGTGATGGCGCGTGGTCCAAGCTGAAGTTTGAGGGCGGCGTACACCGTGTGCAGCGCATTCCTGTGACTGAGTCGCAGGGTCGCATTCAGACTTCGGCGGCGGGTGTTTACGTGTTCCCGGAAGCCGATGAGATTGAGAGCGTCAACATTGATGAGAAGGATCTTCGCGTCGATGTGTACCGTTCCTCCGGCAAGGGCGGCCAGGGCGTGAACACCACGGACTCCGCGGTGCGTATCACCCACCTGCCTACGGGCATTGTGGTGACGTGTCAGAATGAGCGTTCCCAGATTCAGAACCGCGCTCGTGCCATGCAGGTGCTGCAGGCGCGCTTGGATCAGTTGGAGCGCGAGAAGGCCGAGGCTGCTGAGGCTGAGGGGCGTGCTTCCCAGGTGCGCACCATGGACCGTTCTGAGCGCATCCGCACCTACAATTGGCCGGAGAACCGCATTTCGGATCACCGCATTAACTACAAGGCCAACAACCTCGACTCGGTGCTGGACGGCAACATGGATGACCTGATCACCGCGTTGCAGACGCATGAGCGCCAGGAGCGCCTTGAGGCAGAGTAAAACCCTGCGCTCGCTTCTTGTAGAGGCGGCGCACACGCTTGCACAGGCTGGCATTGATACACCTGACAATGATGCCCGCCTGCTTGCGGCGCACCTGCTTGAGGTCGCGCCGCTTTCGGTGATGTTTAGTGATCCGTATGAGGGCTTTGTCGAAGAGTTTTCTCAGCTCATTGCCCGTCGTGCGGCGCGTGAACCGTTGCAGCACATCACCGGTCAAGCGCCGTTTGGACCCCACACTTTGGCTGTTGGTCCGGGAGTATTCATCCCGCGACCGGAGACGGAGGTCATCGCCGAATGGGGAGCTAGGTTGCTTGCCGACGCCACGTCGAAGCCCCCAACCGCCATCGATCTTGGCACCGGTTCCGGCGCCATCGCGTTGTACCTCTCGGAGGCGGTGCGTGGTGCGAGGGTTGTGGGTGTAGAAAAGCAAGAAACTGCCCTGGAATATGCCAAGCGCAACGCTCCCGGAGTGGAGTTTGTGCAGGGCGACATGACAGACCCCACGCTGTTGAGGCAGCTGGATGGGGCAGTGGATGTGATCGTGGCGAACCCGCCGTATGTGCCTGAGACTCCAGATCTAGATCCGGAGGTCTACCACGACCCGCACGAGGCAGTGTTTTCTGGTGCGGACGGTATGGACGCCATCCGCGGGCTGGTGCCGGTGGCTGCACGACTGTTGAAACCCGGTGGGCACCTAGGCATTGAGCACGACGACACCACCTCTGAGGCTGTGCAGGACGTAGTGCGTGCGCACGGGGCGTTTGGGGACGTGCGTGCCATTGCAGACCTCACCGGTCGGGCGCGGTTTGTTGTAGCGAGTAAGCTACCCCTATGCCCGCCACAACCTACGATTGTTTAACTCCGGACGGCCGCACGCAAGGGATCGCTGCAGCAGCTGAGGCGCTGCGCGGCGGTGACGTTGTCGTCTTGCCCACAGATACGGTCTACGGCATCGGTGCGGACGCGTTTAACAACGCTGCCGTGGCAAAGCTGCTGGCTACCAAAAAGCGCGGCCCGGATATGCCGGTGCCGGTACTTGTAGGATCTTGGACCACCATCCAGGGACTGGTGCGCGAGTTCTCTGACACGGCGAAGACGCTGGTTGAGGCGTTTTGGCCGGGAGGGCTTTCCATTATCGTTCCGGAGGCGCCAAGCCTGCCGTGGAATCTGGGGGATACGCGCGGCACTGTGCTGCTGCGTATGCCGAACCAGCCGCTTGCGCTGGAGCTTCTGCAGGAAGTTGGTCCGATGGCAGTGTCCTCTGCAAACATCTCCGGCCACCCGCCAGCTGTGAAGATTCATGAAGCGCGCCAGCAGTTCGGCAACGCCGTACCCGTATACCTGGACGGGGGAGAGGCCACGATTGGCCAAGCCTCTACCATCGTGGACATTTCATCTGGCCACCCCGTGATCATGCGTGAGGGCGCAATCTCACCGGAGCGTATCGGCGAGGTTCTTGGCGTGGACCCGGAGTCCATGCGCAGAACTCCGCGCGAGCAGTAGGGGAGTTTTCCTTCCAATGAACGGTCTTGGCGTGCCACTGCGAGAGCTTGGCCTTGTGATTCTTGTCGCCGCGACGATTACGTACCTGTCTACGGGGCTTGTGCGCTCCGTGCTTGTACGCACCGGCCGCGTTGCGGAGATTCGCCAGCGTGACGTTCACACCCAGCCAACCCCGTCTGTTGGCGGGGTGGCTATGTTTACCGGCTTCGTATCTGCAGTGTTTTTGGCGCAGCAGCTTCCCGCGTTGACGCGTGGCTTTGCGCCGGTGACTCCTGAGATGACCGCAGTGCTTGCAGGTGCCTTTGCCATTGTGCTGGTTGGCATTGTGGATGACCTCTATGAACTTGGTGCACTGGCGAAACTAGCCGGTCAGTTCGTTGCCGCGGTAGTGATGGCGCTGATGGGCATCGTCTTTACCGTGTTCTTCCTACCCATTGGGGAGGGCACCACGCTGATCCTGGATCAAGTCCAGGGGGTTGTCTTAAGTGCCTTGTTTACCGTCCTGCTGATCAACGCGGTGAACTTTGTCGACGGTATTGATGGCCTAGCCGCAGGCCTTGGCATGATTGCGGGCTTGGCAATTTTGCTGTTTGCACTGACCGTGCTGCATGACCAAGGTGGGGCGGTATCGGCCTACCCGCCAGCAATTATTTGTGCCGCACTGGTGGGAATCTGTGCCGGGTTTTTGCCGCACAACTTTGAACCCGCACGCATCTTCATGGGGGACTCCGGAGCGATGCTGATTGGACTGCTGCTCTCTGCGGCGAGTGTGTCTGCCTCGGGCAAAATCAACATGTCGCTCTATGGTGCTGCAGACCTTGTGGCGTTGGTCAGCCCCATCATTGTGGTGCTGGCAGCCATTGCGCTGCCGGTTGTTGACTTTGTGTGGGCCGTGGTGCGCAGGCTTGCCCGTGGCCAGCGGCCTTGGGAGGCAGACGCGGGACACCTGCACCACCGCCTTTTACAACTCGGCCACACCCACCGTCGCACAGTGTTAGTGCTGTACATGTGGGTTTGCGCAGTGGCGTTTGGCGCAGTGAGCTTTTCCATCGTCCCGACAAAGTACGCCGCCGCCTTTACCGTGGTAGCGCTTCTGGTGGCGTTTATTGCCACTCTGGTGCCGCTTACAAGAGGCAAGATAAGTGCGCCGTTTGGTAAGTGACAGATAGGATTGGCCCCCGTGAACGAAAACGGCAACCAAAACGGTAATGAAAACCTCAGTAATCCCAAGCCGGATTTGAGTGTCCTGGACACGGAGGGGTTTAATGATCCCCGTCGCCCGCTCATTCGGGCCCTGCGGTTTGCTGCTTACGCGCTCATTGCTTTGACCGTTATCTCACTGATGGTGTGGGGTAATGCTCGTGATCTACCTGGCATCTGGGGAGTGCTGATGGGCGCAGCTATCGGTGGCGGCTTTGTCTTGACTACAGCCTTGACTGTGTTGGCTACGTCCAACTTCACGCCGACTGCCACGATGGCGGTAGTGCTTGGCGGGTGGCTGCTGAAGATGGTCGTGATTATTCTGCTCCTGCTCTGGTTGCGGACCATGAGCTTTTACGACCCAACTGCCTTCGGTGTTACCACTATTGCCGCATTGGTTGTGGCGCTTGCCGCGGAGACAATGGGCATCATCTCTACGCGTGTTTCTTACGTCTCTTAATCCCTGAAACGTCGCATCCCTCATAGTTAGGGATGACTTCGGTACCCTGCCACGTCGTTCTGTGACCGACATAACAAAGCCATAAAAGCTGCCTGTGACCATTGATTTTGTCGCAGTTTCTGGTTTGCCTTCTGGAGGAGGGCAGTGTGGTTACCCCTAAGGCGCGAAAACTGTTATCAACCTGTTAGGATATCCGCTGGGTTTACTTGAGGAAGGGGCTTCCCTTACCTGAAGGTCCATCCCCTGTCCCGCGGTAGCAGATGTGCGACGGAGTCCGCCGCGGAGGCAGTCTTCTTGAAGAAGTCCATCGCACCGCATTCCTTGTGGATGCGGCCCGAGAACGGGAGAGAACGCTGAGCGTTACAACGTTGGCCATGAGGGGCAGTTTTCACGCACCCGAACTTGGTCCAGAATTTTTCCCGGGGCAAACTTTCGGCCACATCATTGGTGAAGACTTTGCCGGTGGTTGGTTCGCGCTTGATCGCATCATGATCGTCCGCATTTTCATTGCGCTGATCATGGTGCTTCTCTTTGTTATTGCCTTTAGGAAGCCGCAGCTGGTTCCCAAGGGCCTCCAGAACTTCGCCGAGATGGGTGTGGACTTTGTTCGCATTCATATCGCTGAAGACATCTTGGGCAAGAAGGACGGAAAGCGATTCCTGCCGGTTATTGCCTCCATCTTCTTCACCATCTTGTTCATGAATGCAGCCACGATCATTCCGGGGTTGAACATCTCGCCTAACGCACGTATCGGCATGCCGGTAGTGCTGGCGGTGGTGGCCTACATCGTGATGATCTACGCCGGCGTACAGCGCTACGGCGTGGCCTACTTCAAGCACTCGACGGTGATTCCTGGCTTGCCTCCGTTGCTGCACCTTCTCGTGGTGCCGATCGAGATTTTCTCGACCTTCATTCTGCGTCCGGTCACCCTGGCACTTCGTCTTATGGCGAACTTCCTGGCCGGCCACATCATCCTCGTCCTTCTGTACTCAGCTACCAACTTCTTCTTCTGGCAGCTGAATGCGTGGACGGCGGTCAGTGGCCTGACCTTGATCGCGGCGATTCTGTTCACCCTGTACGAGTTGATCATCATCTTCCTGCAGGCGTACATCTTCGCTCTTTTGACGGCGGTGTACATCGAGCTTTCGCTGCACGCAGATGCGCACTAACAAAGCGCGTACAAACGGCCAAACTGAATAACCCCACCATTGTCACTCGCGTTCGTGGCACAAACACAACGCCACAGCGCACCTAGAAAGGGAACGACTTTCACATGAACGACATCATTCTTGCTCAGGCAGCAGAGACCGTGAACCGCTACGAGGGTCTCGGCACCATCGGCTACGGCCTCGCAACCATCGGCCCGGGCATCGGCATCGGCATGCTCGTTGGCAAGACCGTCGAGGGCATGGCTCGCCAGCCGGAGATGGCTGGTCAGCTGCGTACCACCATGTTCCTGGGTATTGCCTTCGTTGAGGCACTTGCCCTGATCGGCCTCGTTGCCGGCTTCCTGTTCTAAAAAGAACTCGCGTTTATACCCGTTCATTTTTTAGATCAGGAGCAACCAATGACTAACGTCACTGCATTCCTCGCTGCTGCAGAGGCCAGCGAGAAGCTGCCGGGGGAGAATGAACCTTCCATTCTTCTGCCGGCCGGCTACGACGTGGTTTGGTCGCTCGTTGTCTTCATCATCATCTTCCTGGTATTCGCGAAGTACGTACTTCCGCGTTTCCAGGAGGTCCTGCTGGAGCGCGAGGACCGAATCAAGGGCGGCATTGAGCGTGCTGAGGTCGCCCAAAAGGAAGCAAAGGCTGCCCTGGAGAAGAACAACGCCGAACTCGCTGAGGCTCGCGCCGAGGCGGCTGAGATCCGTGAAGCTGCGCGTGCGCGCGGCAAGGAGATCGAAGCCGAAGCTCGTGTACGTGCTGAGGAAGAGTCCCGCCGTATTGTCGAGGCAGGGGAGAAGCAGCTGCTCGCTTCGCGTGAGCAGGTTGTTTCCGAGCTGCGCAATGAGATGGGCCAGAACTCGATCAACCTTGCTGAGCGTCTGCTTGGCACCGAGCTGTCGGATGCTACCCGCCGCTCGAACACGATCGATGACTTCCTCTCTGAGCTTGACAACGTTTCGACGAGGAAGTAGGCGAAATGAAGGCAGCAAGTCGCGAAGCACAGACGCACGTGGAGGGCAAGCTCGATGAGCTGATCCGTTCCTCCGACAACGCCGTCGCCGTTGCCGCGCAGATCGGCACCGAGCTGTTCCTTACTGTGGACCAGCTCGACGCTGACCGTTCGCTGCGTGTCGCTGTTGCAGATACTTCGCTTGACGCATCTCAGCGCGAGGGCATCATCACCCAGGTGTTCGGCTCGAAGGTTGCAGAACCGACGAAGAATATTCTGAGTGAGGCTGCATCGCAGGAGTGGTCCACGCCTCGTGAATTCCGCCAGGGCCTGGTTGCTTTGGGACGTCGCGCGCTTTCCCGCGCCGCCGAATCCCAAGGCCAGCTGGAGCAGGTGGAAGAGGAGCTTTACCAGCTGTCTGTCCTTCTGGAGAACCAGAAGGAACTGACCCAGCTGTTGTCGGATCGCACCGCCACGGCCGCGCAAAAGCGTGGTCTGTTGGCCAGCGTGATCTACGGCAAGGTGACCATGTTTACCGAGGCGCTTGCGCTGCAGGTAATCGGCCGCCCAGCGCACAACCCGGTTGATGATCTTTCGGCGCTGGCCGAGGAGATCGCTGAGTTGCGTGGCAAGTCCGTAGCGCGCGTTGTTGCAGCGGAGGCGCTTTCCTCTGCGCAGCGTGAGGCACTCGCAAGCAAGCTTGAGAACATTTACGGTCGCGAGATGGCCATCCATACCGAGGTTGACCCCAGCCTCCTCGGCGGCATGATCATCCGTGTTGGTGACGAGGAAATTGACGGTTCGACGCGCGGAAAACTCGCACGTCTTCGCACTGACCTCGCTGCGAGCGCGACCCTTTAAGAACAATATGCTGGAAGAATCTACCGAGAGCAGGAAGAACATGGCGGAGCTGACGATCTCCTCCGATGAGATCCGTAGCGCGATAGCGAACTACACCTCGAGCTACTCTGCGGAGGCCTCCCGTGAGGAGGTCGGCGTGGTGACTTCGGCTGCAGATGGTATTGCCCAGGTTTCCGGGCTGCCAGGCTGCATGACGAATGAGCTGCTCGAGTTCCCGAACGGCGTCATCGGCGTCGCACAGAACCTGGACACCGACAAGATCGGCGTTGTGGTTCTGGGTAACTTCGAGTCCCTCCACGAGGGCGACAAAGTAAAGAGGACCGGCGAGGTCCTTTCCGTACCGGTCGGCGAGAACTTCCTCGGCCGCGTCATCAACCCCCTGGGCCAGCCGATTGACGGCCTTGGCCCGATCGAGTCCAACGAAGAGCGTGCACTTGAGCTGCAGGCGGCAGGCGTGCTTGACCGCCAGCCGGTTGAAGAGCCGATGCAGACGGGTCTGAAGGCTATTGACGCCATGACCCCGATCGGCCGCGGCCAGCGCCAGCTCATCATTGGTGACCGCAAGACTGGTAAGACCGCAGTCTGCATCGACACCATCTTGAACCAGAAGGCGTTCTGGGAGACCGGCGACCCGTCGCAACAGGTGCGCTGCATCTACGTCGCAGTCGGCCAGAAAGGCTCCACCATCGCTGGTGTGCGCCAGACCCTGGAAGAGGCAGGCGCACTGGAGTACACCACCATCGTGGCTGCTCCGGCATCTGACTCCGCTGGCTTCAAGTGGCTGGCTCCGTTCACCGGTGCCGCCCTGGGCCAGCACTGGATGTACCAGGGCAAGCACGTCCTGGTCATCTACGATGATCTGACCAAGCAGGCAGAGGCCTACCGTGCGATCTCCTTGCTGCTGCGCCGCCCACCGGGCCGCGAGGCATACCCGGGCGATGTGTTCTACCTGCACTCCCGCCTGCTGGAGCGCGCTGCCAAGCTCAACGACGAGCTCGGTGCAGGTTCTCTGACCGCACTGCCGATCATTGAGACCAAGGCAAACGACGTCGGTGCCTTCATTCCGACGAACGTTATTTCCATTACGGACGGCCAGGTCTTCCTGCAGTCTGACCTCTTTAACCAGGGCGTGCGCCCGGCTATTGACGTGGGTATCTCTGTGTCCCGTGTCGGTGGCGCTGCACAGACCAAGGGCATGAAGAAGGTTGCAGGTAACCTGCGTCTGGACCTGGCCGCATACCGCGACCTGGAGTCCTTCGCAGCGTTCGCATCCGACCTGGATGCTGCTTCCAAGAAGCAGCTGGAGCGCGGCCAGCGCCTCGTCGAGCTGCTGAAGCAGTCCGAGAACTCCCCGCAGCCGGTTGAGTTCCAGATCGTGTCGATCTGGGCTGCCAACGAGGGCGTCTTCGATCCCGTTCCCGTCGAGGATGTCCGTCGCTACGAACGCGAGCTGCAGGAGCAGATCCGCGCAACCGCACCTGAGGTGTACGAACAGATCCAGGGCGGCAAGGCTCTGGACGAGACCTCCCAGGCTGCAATCCTGCGCGTGAACGAGGAGTTTGCACGTGGCTTCCAGGCTTCTACGGGCGAGCGCATCGTTCGTGAGCCGGAGGAGAAGGCACTGCCGAGCTCGCAGGTGTCCAAGAATCAGCTCAACGTCAGCCGCTCCAAGTAAGCACGCAAGTGCAACCTTGGACTACTACATAAAGGAAGGGAGGAAACACCATGGCAACTCTTCGCGAATTGCGTGACCGCATCAGGTCCGTCAACTCTACGAAGAAGATCACCAAGGCTCAGGAGCTGATCGCGACCTCGCAGATCACCAAGGCCCAGCAGCGTGTAGACGCAGCGAAGCCGTACGCCGATGAGCTGAAAGACGTCATGGAACGCCTCGCAGCTGCGAGCTCCCTCGACCACCCCATGCTCCGCGAGCGTGAGAACGGTCGAGTCGCAGCAATCCTCGTGGTCACCTCTGACCGCGGTATGGCCGGCGGCTACAACCACAACGTGCTGAAGAAGGCGACCCAGCTGGAGCGCATGCTCAAGGAAGCTGGCTACGACGTCGTCCGCTACGTCACCGGCAACAAGGGCGTGACCCACTACAAGTTCCGTGACATGGACGTCGAAGGCGCCTGGACCGGTTGGTCCCAGAAACCGACGTGGGAGTCCACCCACGATGTGCGTCGCCACATCATTGATGGCTTCATGGCTGGTTCTGAAGGCACGACCAAGTGGCGTGAGGGACTCAACGGCGCCGAAGGCGAACCCGTTCGCGGTTTCGACCAGGTTCACGTGGTGTACACCGAGTTCGTCTCCATGCTTTCGCAGGAGGCACGAGTACACCAGCTGTTGCCTATCGAGCCTGTGCTTGAAGACGTCTCGTATGAGACCGAACACATGCTCGCGCCTGCCGAGGAAAGCGTATCGCCAGACATGGAGTTCGAGCCGGACCCGGATACGCTCATGGATGAGCTGCTTCCGGTATACGTCTCACGCTCGTTGTACTCGCTATTCTTGGAGTCTTCGGCGTCGGAGTCTGCTTCGCGCCGTACCGCCATGAAGAACGCGACGGACAACGCAACCGAGCTGGCCAACAACTTGTCCCGTGAGGCAAACCAAGCCCGCCAGGCTAAAATCACCCAGGAAATCACCGAGATTATCGGCGGCGCAGGTGCGCTGTCCGGTAGTGAGGAAAGTGACTAAATCATGACTACTGCTCACAACTTTGATGAGCGCGATGAGACGCCGGGCGAGGCCACGTTGCAGGCTGAACCGCAGGCGCCGGCTCGCACGGAGTCCACTCAGAACCCGCGTGGTTCCGAGAACGGCCGTGTGGTCCGCGTCATCGGCGCCGTCGTCGACGTGGAGTTCCCTCGTGGCGAGCTCCCCGCGCTGTACAACGCACTCGAGGTACACATCGACCTCGAAGGCATGTCCCGTGACATCATCCTCGAGGTTGCCCAGTTCCTGGGCGACAACCTCGTCCGCACCATCGCCATGGCTCCGACGGACGGTCTCGTCCGCGGCGCACAGGTGAAGGATTCCGGCAACCCGATCTCCGTGCCGGTGGGCGACCAGGTCAAGGGCCACGTGTTCAACGCACTGGGCCAGTGCCTGGACGATCCGTCGGTAGGCCAGGACGGCGAGCGTTGGTCCATCCACCGCGAGCCGCCAGCATTCAAGGACCTTGAGGGTAAGACCGAGATCCTTGAGACCGGTATTAAGGTCATCGACCTTTTGACCCCGTACGTGAAGGGCGGCAAGATCGGCCTGTTCGGTGGTGCAGGTGTGGGCAAGACCGTTCTCATCCAGGAGATGATTACGCGTATTGCTCGCGAGTTCTCCGGTACCTCCGTGTTCGCGGGTGTTGGCGAGCGCACCCGTGAGGGCACCGACCTGTTCCTCGAGATGGAGGATATGGGCGTGTTGCCTGATACCGCCCTTGTCTTCGGCCAGATGGATGAGCCGCCAGGGGTCCGTATGCGCGTGGCCCTGTCCGGCCTGACCATGGCGGAGTACTTCCGCGATGTGCAGAACCAGGACGTGCTGCTGTTCATTGATAACATCTTCCGCTTTACCCAGGCGGGCTCCGAGGTATCGACCCTTCTGGGTCGTATGCCTTCCGCTGTGGGTTACCAGCCGACGCTGGCGGATGAGATGGGTGTGCTGCAGGAGCGCATTACCTCGACCCGTGGTCGTTCCATTACGTCTCTGCAGGCCGTGTACGTGCCGGCGGATGACTACACCGACCCGGCACCGGCAACCACCTTCGCTCACCTGGATGCAACCACCGAGCTGAGCCGTTCCATTGCTTCGAAGGGTATTTACCCGGCAGTGGACCCGCTGACCTCGACCTCCCGCATCCTGGAGCCGGGTATTGTCGGCGAGCGTCACTACAACGTGGCGCAGAAGGTCATCGGTATTCTGCAGAAGAACAAGGAGCTGCAGGACATCATCGCCATCCTCGGTATGGACGAGCTGTCTGAAGAGGACAAGATCACCGTCATGCGCGCACGTAAGATCCAGCGCTTCCTCGGACAGAACTTCTTCGTTGCTAAGAAGTTCACCGGCGACGAGGGCTCTTACGTGCCGCTGGAGGAGACCATTGACGCCTTTGACAAGCTGGCGTCTGGCGAGTTCGACCACTACCCGGAGCAGGCCTTCAGCAACCTGGGTGGCCTGGACGATGTCGAGGCTGCTTACAAGAAGCTGCAGGAAGCGTAAAGGGGTAGATCATGGCTGAACTTACCGCGCAATTGGTCTCTGTTGACCGCTTGCTCTGGAAGGGGCAGGCAAAGATTGTCACCGCCCAGACCACCGAAGGTGAGATCGGCATCCTGCCCGGTCACGAGCCACTGTTGGGCCAGCTTAAGGACAACGGTGTTGTGACCATCCAGCCGGTGCATGAGGACCGTATCGTTGCGGCCGTACAGGGTGGGTTCCTGTCGGTCCAGGGCGACAAGGTCACCATCCTCGCGGATTACGCGATCTTCGCCGGCGAAGTCGACTCCGCTGCTGCGGAGAGCGGCCTGCAAGATGAAGACGAGCTGACCAAGGCCCGCTCCGAGGCGGAGCTGGCCGCGGTTCGTCGCGCGTCCAACATCAATAGGTAGGCGCTTACATCCTTTGGACACCCCCTGTCGGAAACGGCAGGGGGTGTTTGCGTCTCATCATCAGGCATACGGGATTAGAATATTGCGAAACAAGAAAGGCATGATTCGCATGGAGATCCTTGCCGCTATTTTGCTGCTAGTCCTCGCACTTGTCGTAGTAGCTGCGGTGTGGCGCTTCACTATGTTCCGTAACAGTGGCGTACAAGGGCTAATCCGTCTCTTGCCTGCTGAAGGTTCGCACGGATGGCGTCACGGGGTGCTTCGTTACTCCGGGGATGAGGCTCGTTTTTATAAGCTGCGCTCGCTGTCTTTTAACTACGACTTAGCGTTTGATCGCCGGGACATGACGTTTAACGGCATCCGGAAACTTACTGATGAAGAACGTGACTTCATGCCGGAGGTTGATACCGCGCTTGAACTGACCGGTCCGATGGGGGATTTTGAGTTCGCGGGCGAACGCCACGCGGAGATGGCCCTGATTTCGTGGGTAGAGTCCGCGCCAGATATTCGGGCGCAGCGGGGGGATATGAATGAGCTCGCTGAGAGGGCGAACAGGCGGCGTCGATAAGCTAAAGCCCATGCGTTTAATTATCGCTCGATGCTCTGTTGACTATGTTGGCCGCTTGGACGCTCATTTGCCGATGGCTACCAGGCTGATTTTGGTTAAGGCTGACGGGTCTGTGTCCATCCACGCGGACGACCGTGCATACAAACCGCTGAACTGGATGATGCCGCCATGCACCCTGAAGGAAGAAGCGGTGGTAGACATTGACGGGGAGGACACCGGTGAGCAGCTGTGGATTGTAGAGGGCAAGAAGGGCGAGCAACTGCGCATCACCATCGAAGAGATCATCGCGGATAGCTCCTACGAGCTAGGTGAGGACCCCGGGCTGGTAAAAGACGGCGTTGAGGCGCACTTGCAGGAGCTTTTGGCTGAACACATCACGACCTTGGGGTCGGGATACTCGTTAGTTCGCCGCGAGTATCCGACGGCGATTGGTCCCGTAGACATCCTCGCACGTGACTCCGGCGGCGGCACGGTAGCGGTGGAGGTTAAACGTCGCGGCGGCATTGACGGCGTGGAACAGCTGACCCGCTATGTGGAGCTGTTGAACCGTGATGAACTGCTCGCACCAGTGCAAGGCGTGTTTGCTGCCCAGGAGATTAAACCGCAGGCTCGCACGTTGGCGGAAGATCGCGGTATCCGCTGCGTCACGCTGGATTACGGTGAGCTACGCGGCATTGAATCCAACGAGCTGCGGCTGTTTTAGATGCCACGCAGAAACCGCAGGGCGAACATCACGCCTTCTTATGTACTGCCGCGTGACGGCTCCACCTTCATTGGCACCCAGGAAGTTGAGGGCCCGTACGGGGAAACCTACTGCGTGCGCCAGATCGGTGCGGCCGCTGCCACGAAGTTCTACGTATGCCCGGGATGCAACCAAAACATCCCTCCGGGAGTGCGGCACGTGGTGGCGTGGCCGAAAGATGCAGGCCGCGGTGTAGATGACCGCAGGCACTGGCATAGACACTGCTGGGAGCGGCGGCGTTAGACTGGGACGAGGCCATGGACGTGATCAAGCCTTCTACGGCTGCGGTTGAGACGGCTGCGGTTGAGGAGGTCTCGCCGCGCGTGTCGCTGGTAATTAAGGCGGATATTCGCCCTGGCTACACTGACATGCTGCATCAAAAAATGAATTCCCTTAAACAAACACTTGGAGGCGTAAACCACAATGACCCAGCCACAGTTCACGAGTGGGGCAGTCGATTTGGCTGCGCTGGCCCAGCAGGCGGAGGCCCGCAAGGAGCTCGCGGAGTCTGAGTTCGAGCCGTTTATCGAGGTCACCGAGCGTGACGTTGAGGCCAAGGCGTTTGAGCGCTCCACCCAGATCCCTGTGGTGCTGATGGTGGGCACCGCCCGGTCGCCGGAGTCCGAACAGTTGAAGGCGACGCTTGCATCGTTGGCTGCCGGCCAGCGCGAGTTTCTCGTTGCTTACGTGAACGCGGATGCGCATCCGCAGCTGGCCCAGGCGTTGGGTGTGCGCGCGTTGCCAACTGTGGTCGCGCTTGCTGCAGGCCGGCCCGTGACCAACTTTGAGGGCAATCAGCCGGCGGAGCAGCTCACGCAGTGGCTGCAGGCGCTGGTGCAGAACATCGGCCCGCAGCTAAGTGGGTTGGCTGAGGAATCGAGTGAAGGCGAGCCGGAGACGGATCCGCGCTTGGCCCAGGCCGAGGCTGCCGTGCAGGCGGGCGATTATGATGCGGCGATTGCCGTCTATGGCGAGATGTTGGCCCAAGATCCGGCGAATGCCGAGGTCAAGCAGGCGAAGGCGACGGTTGCCGTGCTGAAGCGTTTCAACCCGCAGGCGCGCACCAGCGACGCGATTGCTGATGCTGCCGCGGATCCCACCGACATGGCCAAGCAGCTCGATGCCGCAGATGCCGAGGTCCTCGCAGGTAACCCGGAGGCGGCGTTTGAGCGTTTGCTCGGACATGTGAAGACCTCGTCCGAGGCCAAGGATCGTTTGCTGGAGTTGCTTTTGCTTTTCGACGCCAACGATCCCCTCATCAAACGCACCCGCACCAACCTTGCGAGTGCGCTTTTCTAGCGCCGAGAGGCTGGCGCTAGCAGGCTGGCGCTAGCGGCGCAGCTTGTACCACTGCACGCTCATCGCAGGCAGGGTGAGCGCTACGGACTGATCGAAGCCGTCCCAATTGACCGCCTCGGCGGAAATTACATCAGGTAGGTGGTTACCGGCGCCGCCGTAGACGGTGTCATCTGTATTGATGATCAGCTCCCACTCGCCACCTTGCGGAAGGCCAAGGCGGTAGCCCTGGTGGGTGCTGCCGCTCAAGTTGACTACGGCGACGATCGGTTGGCCGTCCGTACCCCAGCGGGTGTAGGCAAGCAGGTTGTGCGCGGCGTCATCACTCTTGAGCCACTGGAAGCCCATCGGCGTGTTGTCCTGGCTAAACAATGCAGGATTGTCGCGGTAGACAACGTTCAGGTCTCGCACGAGACGGTGGATGCCCCGGTGGTATTCGTGGCCCCAACCGTTATCAAGGTTGTCCCAATTCACAGAGTGCGCTTCGTCCCACTCGGTGGTCTGGCCCCACTCACAACCCATGAAGAGCAGCTGCTTGCCGGGGTGGGAGAACATGTAGCCGTAGAGGGCGCGAAGGCCGGCGGCCTTATTCCAGTCGTCCCCAGGCATGCGCTGCCACAGTGAGCCCTTACCGTGGACTACTTCGTCGTGGCTAAACGGTAGGACGTACTTCTCGCTGAACGCGTAGACCAGGGAGAACGTGAGCTCGTTGTGGTGGTAGGAGCGGTGGACGGGGTCGAGGGAGAAGTACTCCAACGTGTCGTTCATCCAGCCCATGTTCCACTTGCAGGAAAAGCCCAGGCCGTCTGCGTCGGTTTGGGCGGTAACCCCCGGCCACGCGGTGGATTCTTCCGCGATGGTGAGCACACCGGGGAAGTTGCGGTGCACCGTGGCGTTGGTTTCCTGCAGGAATTGGACGGCGTCCCAGTTCTCGCGGCTGCCGTCAGCATTTGGCAGCCATTCGCCAGGCTCACGGGAGTAGTCGAGGTACAGCATGGACGCCACAGCGTCTACACGCAGGCCGTCTAGGTGGAACTCTTCGCACCAGTACAAAGCGTTGGCCACGAGGAAGTTACGCACCTCGTTGCGTCCGAAGTTGAACACGTAGGTGCCCCAGTCTTTTTGTTCGCCGCGGCGCCAGTCGGGGTGTTCGTAGAGAGCCGTGCCGTCGAAACGCGCAAGTGCCCAGGCATCCTTGGGGAAGTGGGCTGGCACCCAGTCCACAATCACCCCGATGCCGTTGGCGTGCAGCGTGTCTACCAGGGCGCGGAACTCGTCCGGGGTGCCCCAGCGGGCAGTTGGCGCGTAGTAGCCGGTGACCTGGTAGCCCCAGGAGCCGCCGAAGGGGTGCTCGGCAACTGGCAGGAATTCCACGTGCGTAAAGCCGTTGTCTACAAGGTAGGGCACGAGCTCTTCGCGCATGGTGTTGAAGTTCGCGCCTTCCTTCCAGGAGCCGATGTGGCACTCGTAGATGCTCATGGCGGCGTTTGTGGCGTCGATGCCTGCGCGGGCCTTCATCCACTCTTCGTCATTCCACTCGTAGGTGCTCGGCGCGGCGACTACGGAGACCGTCTCCGGCGGGCACAACGTCTGCTTGGCCAACGGGTCAGCTTTGTCGATGCGGGTGCCGTCGGCAGTGTGAATAGCAAACTTGTACTGCGTGCCAGCCTCAATGCCGGGGATGAAGATCTCCCACACACCTGTCGAGCCCAAAGAGCGCATCGGGTACTGGCTGGGGTTCCACGCGCAGAAGTCACCAATGACGGCTACGCCCTGGGCATTGGGGGCCCAAACCGCAAAGGCGGTACCGGTGACCTCTCCAAGCGAGGTGGTGTAGCTACGTACGTTGGCGCCGAGAACCTCCCACAGGCGTTCGTGGCGGCCCTCAGAAATCAAGTGCTGGTCCAGCTCACCAAGCGTGGGCAGGAAGTGATAAGGATCGGCGAGAATTGTTGGCTCTGCACCTGGATAGGTGATGCGGAAGCGGTAATCGGGCGACAAGTCGTCTTCCAAGGGGGCGACCCAAAAGTCATCGCCGACGGCCTCCATATCCACGGCTTCGCCGTGAACGAGCAGCTCTACGCGCTCTGCACCGATCTGGCGGGTGCGTACCACGGAACGTTCACCGAGTGGGTGCCACCCGTAGATATCATGCGGCGCGTGGTGGGTGCAGCTCAGGAGCCGGCCATAGTCGGCCTCGGGGATTGCAACGTTGTTCATGTGGGCTCCTTAAAAGTTACGGGCGGTAGTCGTGGTCAGATATGCGACGATACGCTGTGGCCGGCCTACGTTCAGGTGAAACATTCGGCAACACGAAGATATGCGCAACATTTTGCTGCGGGGCGAGGCGTACGTAGTTTTCATAACCCCAGGTATAAGTTGCGCCCGTGATCTGGTCGCGAACCTTAAAGGACTCGCCCGGGTTGATACCAAGCTCTGCAAGGTTGAGGCGCAGCATGCCGTCTTGGGTGTAGTAGGGATCCAAGTTCACGACGACCAACACCGCGTTGCCGGTGATCGCATCCACCTTGGAGTATGCGATGAGCTGGTCGTTTGAAATGTCGTGGAAGTGAAGGTTGCGCAGCTGCTGTAGCGCCGGGTTCTCGCGGCGGATGCGGTTGAGCATGGTGATGTAGGGCTCAAGAGATTCTCCGCGGGCAAGTGCCGCCTCGAAATCGCGGGGGCGCAGCTCGTACTTCTCACTATTGAGGTATTCCTCGCTGCCTTCATGCACCGGCTCGTGCTCGTAGAGTTCATAGCCGGAGTACACGCCCCACAGTGGGCTCATCGTTGCCGCCAAGGTGGCGCGCAGCGCAAACATGGCTGGGCCACCCTTTTGCAGGGATTCGTGCAAAATGTCCGGGGTGTTGACAAAGAGGTTGGGGCGGGAAATATCCGCAACGTCTAAAAGCAGCTGCCCAAAATCTGTCAGGTCCGCCTTACTGGTCTTCCAGGTGAAGTGCGTGTAGGACTGGCTAAACCCGGCCTTGGACAGGCCGTACATGCGCGGCGGGCGGGTGAACGCCTCCGCCAGGAAGATCACGTCCGGGTCTGTTTCGTGAACCTTGGCAATCAGCCAGTGCCAGAAGTTCACCGGCTTGGTGTGCGGGTTGTCCACGCGGAAGGTGGTAATGCCCAGATTGACCCAGTACATGACTACGCGGTAGATCTCCGCGTAGATCTTCTCCGGGTCATTATCAAAGTTGATGGGGTAGATGTCCTGGTACTTCTTCGGCGGGTTTTCCGCGTATGCAATCGTGCCGTCTGCCAGCACCGTGAAAAACTCCGGGTGAGCCTTCGCCCACGGGTGGTCGGGTGCGGCCTGTAGCGCTAGGTCTAGGGCGATTTCCAGGCCGAGTTCGTCGGCGTGGTCCATCATGTCCAGAAACTCGTCTTCGCCGCCAAGCTCTGGGTGGAACGCGTCGTGGCCGCCTGCGGCGGAACCAATCGCCCACGGGGAGCCAACGTCGCCCGGCTCCGGGGTCAGGGTGTTGTTGCGGCCCTTGCGGTTGACCTCACCAATCGGGTGGATCGGCGGGAAGTACACGGTGTCAAAGCCCATGGCAGCAACTCGGTCGAGTGCCTTGGCGGTTGTGGACCAGGTGCCATGCACTGGGTTGCCGTCTGCGTCAACGCCGCCGGTGGAGCGCGGAAACAGCTCGTACCAGGAGTTCACCAAGGCTTCGCGACGCTCCACGTAGACATCACAGATCGGACCGTGCGAGAGCAGTTCGCGCAGTGGCTCAACCTCGGCGCTTAGGGCCTCGTTGACGCGGTCGGCGAGTGGCACCGTGGCGTCGACAAGCAGGGCGCTCAAACGCTTCTTACCTGCAGCCTTGAACAATTCGGCACCGTGGGCGAGGTCATTGGCCATCTCCTCGGCGGTTTGGCCCGCGGCAAGCTTCTTGGATGCGGCGTTGCGCGAGGTGGCAAGGACATCGCTCCACGCGTCGACTCGGAAGCGCCACAGGCCCTGCTCATCCGGCACGAAGACGGCGTGCACGTAATCAGGGCGATACGCCTCGGGCTGCATGGCAATGGAGTACTCCGCTCCGCTGGGGGAAGTTACCTGCAGTGTGGCGCCAACTGCATCGTGGCCTTCGCGCCACACCAGCGCGGAGACCGGGACAACTTCGCCGACTACCGCTTTCGCGGGCAGGGTGCGGCCGGAGACTTGTGGGCGGACGTCATCTATTCCAAAGCGAGCAACCATACTTTCAAGCGTAGTCGCCACGCAGCGTTTCAACTTCCCACACTTGGAGCGAACTTTAGTCCACAATAGGAGGGGTGAATCAGACTACGGATCCTGACCTGCTTATAGATTTCCGCGATGTGACCTTTGTGCGCGGCGGCAACACCCTTGTCGGCCCTGTGGATTGGCAGGTTGAACTGGACGAACGTTGGGTTATTATCGGGCCCAACGGCGCCGGTAAGACCACGCTGATCCGGATGGCATCTGCGCAAGAGTTCCCGTCCTCTGGCACCGCCTTTGTGTTGGGCGAGCAGCTGGGCAAGACCGATATGCGTGACCTGCGTGCCGCGATCGGCCTGACGTCTTCGGCTATTGCCAAGCGCGTGCCTGATCAGGAGAAGGTGGGCGACCTTGTTGTTTCCGCCGGCTACGCCATTATGGGGCGTTGGCGTGAGGAGTATGACGAGGAGGATTATGACCAGGCCATCGAGGTGCTTGAGCAGGTTGGCGCTATGCACCTGATCGATCGCACCTGGGGGACGTTGTCTGACGGTGAGAAGAAGCGCGTGTTGATCGCGCGTGCCGTGATGACCAACCCAGAGCTTTTGATTATGGACGAGCCGGCGGCTGGCATGGACCTGGGCGGCCGTGAGGATCTCATTGCGTACCTGGGGGAGTTGGCACTTGATCCGGATGCCCCAGCGATTGTGATGATCACCCACCACCTAGAGGAGATCCCGTACGGGTTTACCCACGCCATGCTGTTGGACGAGGGCAATGTGGTGGCACAAGGCCTTATTGAAGACGTGTTGACTAGTGAGAACGTGACCAAGGCGTATCACCAGCCGATTGAGGTTACGTATGAGGATGGCCGTTTTGCTGCGCGCCGCGCACGCAAGGCCAGGGGTGGGGCTCACCGCAAGTGATGGAGGAGGCGCGCACAACTGGTGCCGTGTCGGCGGATAAAGGTGACGCGATTGATGTCACTGACACCTCCGGCTACGGCGGCGCGCGCCTGTCCGCAACCGTGATCTTGCTGCGCGATGATGCCGACGGGATGAAGGTGTGGGTCCAAGAGCGCGTGCTTTCCATGCCGAACTATCCGGGGCTGACGGTGTTTCCGGGCGGAGGTGTTGACTCTCGCGATTTCCCGGGGCGTTCCTGGGATGACGGTGAGCTGTGGCAAGGCCGAAGCGCTATCTCGCTTGCGCGTCAGCTGGGGGTGACCAAGTACAAGGCGCACGCGATCCTGTTTGCGGCGGTGCGTGAGCTGTTTGAAGAGACCGGCATTTTCCTCGCCGTGGATGACACGGGCGAGGTGCTCTCGGATGCAGGCATGTACCACGATCAACGAATGGCGTTGGAAACACACGAGCTTTCCTTGACTGACGCGCTGCAGAAAAACAAGCTGGCTGTCTGCGGTGACCTGCTGCGCCCATTTGCCCGGTGGGTGGGTAACTCTGAAAGCGGTACATGGTTTGATACGTTCAGCTTCCTCGCCGTCCACCCAGAGGGCCAGGAACCTGACGGTGAGACCGACGAAGCGGATGACGCGAACTGGTTTGCGCCATCGCTGCTTTTAGACGGCTGGCGCGCAGGCCTCGTCCGCTTCGCCCCGCCGACCTGGATGCAGATCATGGAACTTTGCTCTTACGACTCGGTTACAGAGATCTTCGAGGCAGCCAAGCACCGCACGATTACCCCTGTTGTGGGGGACCCGGTCGATGACCCCCGCATGGAGGAGTACTTCTACCGCGCCCCGAAGGACCGCATCGGGCGGAAATTATGAGCTTTTCGCTTGACGACGTCGCGCTGCTTTCCACCAACCGCCCCCGCATCCAGGAACTCGCACCGAAGCTTGCGCTAACGAAGAAATCGATTTTTGCTGACCGTGCACTGCTTGAGCGGGAGTTTGGCCAGGGGGCGCGGGCGGTAAGTGAACTCGTGGCGTCGCAACGCATGGGTGCCGGGAAGTTTCCCGAAAACTGGCTGACTGATGCGGACGCAGCGCAGCAGGCCACTCCACGGGCAGTGGCGGATGTGCGCGCTCAGCGCATTGCCACGGCAGGTTTTGGGCTGGTGCACGACGTGACCTGCTCGATTGGCTCGGAAGCACCAGCGTTTGCGGACGTCGGTGTGCAGTGGATCGGCTCAGACCTAGACATGGTGCGCCTTGCCATGGCGCGCGAAAACCTCGGGGAGCGTGCGTGGCTCGCCCGCGCGGATGCCTTAACTCCAGTCACGGCCAACGGTGTGGTTGTCGCCGATCCCGCCAGGCGTGCCGACGGCCGACGTATCACCGATCCCGCCAAACTCATGCCACCCCTGCCGGACTTGGTGGACGCCCACCGGGGCAGACCTATTGCGGTGAAGTGCGCACCCGGCATCGACTACTCGCAGTGGGAGGGGCTCGTAAGCGTTGTGTCCGTAGACAGCGGTGTGAAAGAAGCGTGCTTGTATTCAGCACACTTCGGACACGGCCGTGAAGCCGTGGTACTGCGCAGTGGTTTTGTAGAGCGGGTCACCTCGGATGAATCCGAGGACGTCCACGTCGGTGCGCCAGGAACCTTCATCATCGAACCAGACGGGGCGATCGTGCGCGCCGGGCTGGTCGCGCACTGGGCAGCACGCCACGGGCTGTGGATGCTGGATGAACACATCGCGTTTTGTACCGGTGAGGCGATTCCCGCCGGCTACAGTGGTTTCCGTTTCCTTGAAGCAGTGCCGTTGAAGAAGCTGAAAGCTGCGTTGTTAAGCCACGGTACGGGTTCGGTGGAGATCCTGGTGCGGGGTGTGGACGTTGACCCAGACCAGTTGCGTGGCAAGTTGAAGTTACGGGGGACAACGCAGATGGCTGTGGTTATCGCCAGGATTGGGAATGCCGCGGTGGCCCATATCTGCACCGCTCGTGAAACCGCGTAGGTTAGCCCTATGACGTATCTTGACCACGCGGCAACGACTCCTATGCGTGCATGTGCCATCGAGGCGCTTGCGAAACATGCGGGGGCGGTGAACCCGGCAAGCCAATACGCGTCTGGCCGCAGAGCGAATGCGGTGTTGCAGGAGGCACGCGAGCAGATCGCGCAGCTGCTCGGGGCGGATCCTGTAGAGGTGATCTTCACCGGCTCTGGCACGGAAGCCGACAACATTGCAGTGCGCGGGCTGTACGCGGCAAGTGAGTTGGACCGTGTCGTGGCCAGCACGATCGAGCACCCCGCGGTGTTGGAAAGTGTGCACGCACTTGAACGCGACGGTGCCAAAGTCGACTGGCTTTACGCGGGCCGAGATGGCCACGTCACCGATCTGTCTGCCCTGGATACTCCCGCGGCAGTTGCCACGTTGATGTGGGCTAATAACGAAACAGGTGCGGTGCAGCCGGTCGAGGAAGCAGCCCGTCGTGTCCAGGCAGTTGGCACGCCGTTGCACGTTGACGCGGTGCAGGCAGTGGGGCGTATGCCAATTGATTTTCACGCGCTTGGTGCCACCACGCTTGCGGCAAGTGCCCACAAGTTCGGCGGTCCGCGCGGCACCGGGCTGCTGTTGGCTAAGCGGTCACCAGCGCCGCAGCCAATAGTTGTTGGCGGCGGCCAGGAGCGCGGCATTCGCTCCGGCACGGTGGATGTGGCCTCGGCGGCGGCGACGGCGGCAGCCCTTGCAGAGGCGGTCGGGGAGATGGAGGCGGAAACCGCACGGGTGCGGCAGCTGCGTGACCACCTTGCGAAGTTCATCCTCGCTACCATCCCGAATGCGGTGATTACCACGCAGGAACCAGCGCTGCCGGGGCACGCCCACTTCATGTTCCCGGGTGCGAATGCAGACGCCATGATCATGCTGCTTGATCAGCAAGGCGTTGAAGTTTCTGCTGGCTCCGCATGTTCGGCGGGTGTGATCCGCTTAAGCGGCGTGTTGGAAGCCATGGGCATTGGCCCGGAAGAAGGCATGGGTGCGCTGCGCATCACGCTGGGTCGGACCACGAATGCTGAGGACGTGGAGAAAATGAAGGCGCTTTTACCCGATGTGGTGGAGCGCGCACGCTTGGTGTAACTGGCGAGACTGGTGTGACTGGTGTGACTGGTGTGACTGGTGTGGTAAAGTCTCCCGCATGCGTCGACTTGTTGCTGCCCTCACCGCTGCCGTCCTGACTTTTGCACCACTGCCTGCAATCGCCCAGACTGCCCCTGGTCTGATCTCAGGCGTTGACGTTGCAGGGCACCAGCGACCGGGCGGCCGGGCTATTGACTGGAAGCAGGTTTCCGGCCCGGGCATGCAGCAGTTCGCGTTTGTGAAGGCCACCGAGGGCTCTGACTGGAAGAACACCTTCTACGACGAGGATGCTCGAGCCGCAGCCGATGCCGGTATGCGCGTCGGCGCCTACCACTACGCACGCCCTAGCGGCGATGCGCTGGCACAAGCCCGCTACTTCGCCTCCGTAATCAACCAGGGGCCTGCAACCCAGCTGCCGCCGGTGCTTGATCTTGAGGTGGCAGAAGGCAAGAGCGCATTGCAGCTGACCGCGTGGACCCAGCTCTTCCTCGGCGAAGTGCAGCGTTTGACTGGTAAGACGCCCATGATCTACACGTACCGATACTTCTGGTACGAACACATGGACAACACCAACGCCTTTACCAACTATCCGCTGTGGCTGGCTGCCTACCAGAACCGTCCGCCGCGTCCGGTGGGTGGCTGGGACAAGTTGAGTTTTTGGCAGCGCAGTGAATCCGGCCGCGTGCTGGGTATTTCCACGCCAGTGGACATGAACCTGTACAACGGCAACACCGGCCAGTTCAACCAGTTTGCAGCTGGCAACACGCGTGCAGGCGGCGGCGTGCTGGAACGTTTCCAGGTCGCAGAATCTGGTGAGCTCAAGGTGCTGGAGCAGGACAACACTGCGCTGGTGCTGGCGATTCTGGCACTTGCCGCAGGCGCCGTCGGCCTAGGTGAGCTAACGAAGGCCGTCGACCTCGCTGGCTTTAGTGATGCCGATGCCCGCAATATCGCCAACTTGGTACAGCGCCTGGCAACCACAGGCGAGCTGCCGGTAGAGGATCTGAAGAACATGGTTGCTGGCCGCTACCAGATCGGTGACCTGTTGATTCTTCTGGATAACGCCGCGAAGTAACTACTCGGCAGGCACGTCATAACGGGGTGTCGTGGCCAAGGCGCGGCACCACGTGTCATCCTTGAACTGTGCAGGCACCGCACCCATGAGCAGGTTGCGGTTAAGCTGCGGGCTGGCCTCAATCGGCTGGTTTGCGCCAATGAGCACAATGTTGCCGTAGCGCCTGCCTTTCAGCATCGGCGGATCCGCAATCGCCGCCACGTGCGGGAATACCTCGCACATACCCGCCAGTTCCTCCTTGGCTTCCTTGAGATCTGCATACGAGCCACAGTTGGCAACATAGAAGCCGCTGTTGCTTATGGACGCCCTTGCGTTTTCATAAAACTCCACCGTCGTCAGATTCCGCGGCGTGGTGGCTGAGGAAAACACGTCTCGGATAATCACGTCGCGGGTGGCGGGCTTGAATGTGTCGGTGACCTCGCGGGCGTCGCCGACACGAATCTTCACAGCCGGGGCTCGGGGGATGTAGAATAGCTCGCGGGCAAGCACCGCCAGTTCGGAGTCGATCTCCACGACCGTGTTGCGCGAGCCCTTCCACCTGCTTGCGAAGTAACGCGCCAGCGTGCACGCACCGCCGCCCAGGTGCGTCAGGCGCGACTTCGGCTTCGCCTCGTCTGGGTAGTGGGTATCCAGGAAATCCGCGATCCAACGCATGTACTCGAAATCCAGCCGGGTCGGCTCGCCGGGGACGATGTGGGAGCTGGGCACGCCATTGACAAGCAGCACCATGGAGCCGTCTGGCTCGTGGAGGACTTCCGCAACACCGGTGTCGATTTCATAAAACTCACTTTTGGCGGCCATGGCTGGTGAGCGTACCTGGCGCCTAGATGCGCGCGTCGGTGCCCCGTAGGTAGGTCACAGCAGCCGTCCAGCCAGCCACGGTCAATGCCGAGGAAGCGGCGAGAACGCCTGTAACGGTGCCAGTGTCGAGCGCTCCAGCGGCGGCGACGGCGGAACTGCCCAACCACAGCGTGTGCGACAACAACGCAGGCGCCACAATGAACCGCACGCCAGGCACCCCAGCCGCGAGTGCGCCAAACGATACGAGACTTGCCACCACCGCAATGCCGATAGGTGCAGCAAAACTACGGATGACCATGGACAGCAGCGACTGCCACGACGCCACCGCAACGGCTGGTGCCAGTGCCAATAAAGCTGTGACGAGGAGCTCGCTTGGAACTGCACCTGGAATCCGCAAAGCCCAACCGACGAACAACGTGAGGCCGATGAGAACAGCGTGCATCGCCGTAACAGTAACCGCGATCGCGGCGATTTTCGACGCCATCTGGGTGCCCACCGAACGCGTCGAGGTGAGCATGGTGAGCCAGTTGTGTCCGCGGTGCTCGACCCGCCAGGCGGCTGCGGCGAGGATCGCGATGCCAGCGGTACAGAACAGCAACCCATAAAACAGCATGACCTGGGAGAAGTAGCTACTCCAACCGGCGGTCAGGGTGCCGGTGTTCGCGGCGTAGTTGCCGGCGCCGATGGCGACAGCAACCGCGGGGACGAGAAGCGCGACCGCCCAGACGTGCGAGCGCCGAAGCTTGAGCAGGTCGTTAAGGATCAGGTCCATGGTCTAGATCTCCTTTCGATCCAGGGCTTTAGTACCGGCGACCAAGACCGCAACGGCGAGGACGAGGTAGCCGCTCCACAGCAACCATCCGGGTTGCGAAGGGGTAACCCCTGCCTCAGTGAAGCCGAACGGGAGGATCACAGCGACGTACCCGAAGGGATTGACTGCAGCCAGCCACGGCGGGGATAGCAGTGATGCGATGCCGAGGAACCCGCCGACGACACCGACGGCGAGCACGACAAGCTGGGATTCGACAAGCGCGGCGAGCAGCAGCATCACAGCGAGGAGCGCAAGCGTGGTGCCCGTGACACCAAGGCCGAAGCGCAGCCAGGTGGTCGGCATGGATCCGTGCGGTGCAGGCGCGCCCATCGCGACGGGCAGCGCTATGGCCCCAGCGAACTCAATGCTCTTTGCGACGACAACCACCACTGCCGCGACGCCGTACTTCTTCACCAGCAGCGCTCCGGGCCGGGTTCCTGCGATGGCGTTGAGCCGCCACCCGCCGCTGATGTGCTCGGTATCCACGATGCGGCTGGCCACCAGTGCAAGCTGCAACGGGGTCAAAAACGCCAGCGCCATGGCGAATCCGATGAGATGTCCCGCCCACGCGGTTTCTGGGTTGGCCCGGAATGCGGCGGCGTTGTCGCCTGCGAAGAGACTCATGTTGGCGAATAGGACGATCCCTACCGTCATGAGCATGCTCAGCCACACGATTTTGGTGCGTTTGAGTTTGGCAAATTCCACCATCATGCGCTGGCCACCTCGTCGTTGGTCAATCCGATGAAGATGTCCTCGAGGCTGCGTCGTTTTCGCAGGACCTGGTGGAGTGGCACGCCGTATGCAACCAAAAGGGCGATGGTATCGGCGACGTGGGCGTCGTCAAGGCCGGAAAGCTCCACACCACCCTCGACCCGTTTCGGTTGCAGTGCGCGAAGGACCGAGACTGCGGTTGCAACCTCAGGCGTCTGGATGAACACATCCGGCAACTGCGCGCTGTACAGCTCCTCTTGCGATCCCTGAAACACGAGCTTGCCGTGATTGATGATGGTCAGGTCGGTCGCCATCTTCTCAATTTCAGACAACAGGTGGCTCGACACCAGCACCGTGCGGCCGTGGTCGCGGGCGAGGCTGATGATGAGTTCGCGGATCTCCTCGATGCCGGCGGGGTCAAGGCCGTTGGTGGGCTCGTCGAGAATCAGCAACTGCGGGTCGCGTGCGAGTGCCATCGCGATGCCGAGGCGCTGCTTCATACCCAGCGAATAGTTTTTCACCAGCTTGTCCATCTGGCCCTCGAGGCGCACCAGCGACACCGCGCGGCGCACCGCTTCGGGATCGGCGCCGAGCAGACGCGCGACAATACGCATGTTTTCACCACCCGTGAGGTGCGGGTAAGCGGCGGGGGCTTCGATGAGCGAGCCGACACCGGCAAGGACATGCGCGCGGTTCGCTCGCGTCATGGGGTGTCCGAGCACGCTGATGTCGCCATGCGTGGGGGCGATGAGGCCGAGCAGCATCTTCATCGTGGTGGATTTGCCGGAGCCGTTCGGACCGAGCAAACCGTGCACGACGCCGGGAGCGACCTTGAGGTCGAGGTTGTGGACGACGTCTGTGTGTCCATAGGTTTTGGTCAGACCGTGGGTCTGAATCATCGGTGTTTCCATGTCCCCAAGACTCGCGCAGGGCATGGGGTTTCGCGTCGGCGCGAGGCACGATTTTATGCGTGATACCGGAGTATGACGCTTCAGGAGTCCAACAGGTCGGTGCGCGACACTAGCCCGGTGCGGTAGGCGAAAAGTGCTGCGTGGACGCGGTCTCGCGACTGCGTCTTCGCCAGCACACGGCCCACGTGGGTCTTCACCGTTGGCATGGAGATGAACATACGCTGAGCGAACTCGCCGTTGGACCACCCACGGCCGATTGCCACGAGCACTTCGCGCTCGCGCTCAGTTAGCTCGTTTAGCGCCAGCCGGTCGGCGGGGGACAGGCCAATCGTTTCCTCATCCGGAGCATGGAGCTTTGCCACGATCCGGTTCGTCGCCCGCGGAGAAATCACCGCATCACCGTTTGCCACGGTGCGGATAGCGTCGAGCAAGGTCTCTGGTTCAGCATCCTTGAGCAGGAACCCGCTGGCACCGGCACCAAGACCGCCGAGTACATAAGCTTCATCATCAAACGTGGTCAGGATGATGACCTTAGTCGCCGGATGCGTTGTTACGATTTGCCTCGTCGCAGCGATGCCGTCCAACACAGGCATTTGCACGTCCATAAGCACCACGTCTACCGCTTCATTACCGCATGCCCGAATCGCCTCCTCACCGTTGCCAGCAAGCCAACGCACCTGCATATCCTGCTGAGAGTCGATGACGCTGCGGATGCCGTGGAGGAAAAGCGCCTGGTCGTCTACGAGTCCGAGAGTGATCATGGGTGAAGTGGGATCCTTGCTTCAGTAGTCCAGTTACCGGTTGCGCCAAGGGAGGTGGTTACGGTGCCGTTGACAAGCGACACACGCTGTTTCATACCCTCGACACCGTGACCCTGGTGAGACACCGCGCCGGGCCCGACGGGATTGGTTGCCAAGATTTCGACGACGTCGTCGCCCCAGCGCACAGTTACGTCGACACTGCCGGTGCCGTGCTTTATCGCGTTGGTGAGGGATTCCTGGACGATGCGTTGGACGGTTAGCGCTGTGACCGGTGCTAAATCCTCGGGTGGGGTGCCCTTGACGGTGTAGTCCACCTGAAGTCCGCCGGCGCGGCTTGTGGCGACGAGCCCGTCAATGTCTAATTTCGCCAACGGTTCGACCGGACGTGGCACGCTACTGCGCAGCAACTCGACAACGCCCCGCATCTGGCGAAGTGAATCTCGACCAACACTGCCAATGGTGCGCAATGCCGCGTCTTTCGCTTCTAGAGTTTCGTCACCGAAGCGTGCGCCGTCGGCCTGCGCGACGATGACGGTCAGCGAGTGGGTGACAATGTCGTGGATCTCTCGCGCGAGGTGGGCGCGCTGCTCCTGGGCATCGCGCTCGAACTGCTCACGCTGTCGGGCCAGATCCTTCTCTGCGGTCTCCTCGGCACGGCGGCGAAGCTCACCGAAAAGTAACGCCACAGTGAGCAGGGTTACGCTCCAAGCGACGTACGGGATGCGGTCTGCTGGCTCAAGTTCTCGAAGTGCAGGCGCGATAAAAGCAATAGCGATGATGTCGCCGATGAGCAGCACAACAGTTGCGATGTCACGCAACGGTGCGGCCAGGTGACGGCGGGTGACATAGGCGGCGAATGGTCCGAGCGCGATGACACCGATGGGCAGTACTTCACAGATTGACGCAGCTGCTAAAACCACGGCGATTGCCGCGACGGTAGCAAGTCCCCAGCGCCAGCGGGTGAAAGGCAACACCAGCGCGCCAATGAGAAGCATGTAACTCACTACCTGGGAATACGACACGATACCGAGTAAGCAGACTAGTGTCAGCACCGCAGCAAACGCTGCGTTGCGAAGGGTGGTTTGGCGCTGCATCGAGAAGCCCATGCCCGCAAAGGCTAGTTGGTAGCTCAGGCGGGCGCGTCGTACTGAGGTATGACGTTGTTGATCTAGAGCAGAATGCTGTTAACCAGGTTTGGGGCACGCATGCATCTCGCACTACACTGCGCTGACATGCGAGTACTAGCGGCGATGAGTGGGGGAGTCGACTCCTCGGTAGCGGCTGCGCGCCTTGTTGAGGCTGGTCACGACGTTGTCGGCGTGCACCTTGCGTTGAGCAAAGATGCGCAGCAAACGCGCGAATCCGCTCGCGGGTGCTGCTCCCTCGAGGATTCAGCCGACGCACGTCGCGTGTGCGACAAGTTGGGCATCCCGTTTTACGTGTGGGATTTCTCTGACCGGTTTAAAGAAGAGGTCATTGACAACTTCGTCTGGTCTTACGAACACGGCGAAACCCCCAACCCGTGTCTGCGCTGCAACGAGAAGATCAAGTTCGCAGCTCTGCTGGATCGTGCGGTAATGCTCGGCTTCGATGCGATCGCCACAGGGCACTACGCAATTATCGACGATGCCGGCAACCTGCGGCGCAGCGCGGACCCGTTGAAAGATCAGTCTTATGTGCTCGGCGTGCTCACCCGCGACGAGCTGGATCGTTGCATTTTCCCGGTCGGCGACACAGAAAAGCCGCAGATCCGCGAAGAGGCGGCGCGCCATGGGTTTTCTACCGCGTCGAAGCCGGATTCCTACGACATCTGTTTCATTCCGGACGGCAACACGCAGGCCTTCTTGGGTCGCTCCATTGGAATGCGCCCCGGCCTGATCAAGGACACGGACGGCAATGAGCTCAAGGAACACGACGGTGCCTTCCAATACACGATCGGCCAGCGCAAGGGCTTGAACCTGCGCGTACCGGCCGCCGACGGCAAGCCGCGCTACGTCACCGACGTGGACACCGCCACCGGCACCGTGACCGTGGGCCCGCGCGAGGCGCTCAAGGTCCACCAGGTCACCGCGGACCGCCTCAAGGTCCTGCACCCGGCTATGGCTGAAGCTTCCACAAGCGACGAGGAACTCACTGCTCACGTGCAGATCCGGGCGCACGGTGGGGTAGTACCGTGCACCGCGCGCATTGAGGACGACTCGATGACCCTTGACCTGCACACCCCGCTCGAGGGCGTGGCCCGCGGCCAGGCTGCAGTGCTTTACCTCCCTGACCCAGACGGCTTAGGCGACGTTGTCCTTGGCTCCGGCACTATCTGCGCAACGGCATGACACTTTCACCTACAGCATTCGGACTTGGGCCCATGCCCGGCACTGACCTTGTCCAAGCAGCGGACGTGGTGCTATCTGAATCACCGCTGCCGCACATCCCACAGCTGCCTGACCGTGGCGTCGGCTCTGACCTAATCGGACGCACCGCCGCGTTGCTGGAGATTCCGGTTGCCCCGGGTCCACGCGGGTGGCGCGTGGCGGCACGCAAGCGCGGGCTCGCGGACCAAATGGCTCGCGACCTTGACCTGCTTGAAGAGCTCTGGCACGGCAAGGTTGACATGGTCAAGGTGCAGGTGGTGGGGCCGTTGACGTTGGCGTCGTTAGTAGAAATGCCCAATGGGCACCGGATGATTACGGACCCAGGGGCGTTCCGGGACCTCACTGATGCGCTGCTACACGCGTGTCAGGAGCATCGCGCGGATGTGGCGCGGCGTTTTGGTGCGACGGTGCTGCAACTCGATGAGCCGCAGCTGCCAGCGGTAATGGCCGGAAGCCTCAAGGGCACCACCGATTTTGACACCATCCGTGCTATTCCTGAGCCGGAGGAGATCCTCCAGCGCTTCGGCGAGCACCTGCTCAACACAGCGGCGCTGGTGGATGTGCCGTGGATTACTGTTGATCCGCGACGTGCAGAGAAGGACGCGTTGGCTCGGCTGCTTGATAGCGGCACACGCATCGCCATCCCAACCATGCAGCCGCGCGAACTGTTCAACCTGTTTGATGAGCTGCAGATTGACCCCGCTGAAACCCAGATTGACGTGTATGCGTCTCCGGCAGAAACGCTGGTAGGGACCGCGAAGAACTACAACGCGGCCCGCCAGATGTATGAGGAGCTTGCGGCAACGCGCTAAACAGGACTAGCCCAACATCGGCCAACCGGGCAACACGTCTGAGGCGTCGCGGCCGTTGGATTCGAAGTACCTGCGGCGTTCCTCCTGCATCTTGTAGTACTCCACAGCTTGGTACTCCATCAGCTCGCCGGTATCCATCTGCGCGAGCTCTGGGAAGTGCTTGCGCACCTGCATCCACGCAACGCGCGCGGCGGCAGTTGCATCAGCGGTTGCCTCATGCGCGTTATCAATGCGCACGCCGTAGTGCTCACACATAGCCGTCAGGTTGCGCTTGCCCTT
This sequence comes from Corynebacterium sp. HMSC29G08, assembly GCF_001806875.1. GTDB lineage: Bacteria > Actinomycetota > Actinomycetes > Mycobacteriales > Mycobacteriaceae > Corynebacterium. The sequence goes on along the minus strand of NZ_KV786254.1, from coordinate 23,397 downwards.
GCGGTAGCGATCCTTGGCGCGGTCAATCACCAGCGGGTCATAGACCGGGCCGGTCACGGTGAAATCGCCCGTGAGCTGGCGCAGCACTGTCAGATCGTAGGGGGCGTTGAACACCACCAGCACCAGGCCGTCATCCCAGCCTTTTTTGATCGCCTCGACCGTTTCGTGCAGCACCTCATCGTGGTCGCGGCCCTCCGCACGCGCCTTTTCCGTGGTGATGCCGTGGACCTTCGCGGCCTCCTCGGGGATCTCTATGCCGGGGTCGGCGAGGGTTTCGTTGGAGGTGACCTCGGAGCCGTCGATACGCACGAGCGCAGACGTGACAATCCTGGCCTCACGCGGGTTAGCGGAGGTGGTCTCCAGGTCAAAGGAGAGCATGCGGGAGGCGTCGAAGTTAGCCATGCACGCCATTCTAACGGCCGCCGCCACACGCTTGAGACTGAATGAAATCACACAGCGGCTGGGGATCTCGATTGAGATCAAAAGTACGTAGAAGCTGGATATACATCTGCTTATCAATGTCCCAGTCATACTCCAACGTATGTGGAAGAGTTTGCCCAGCGGCGAATACTAGGTCAGCCAACAGTCGGGTGACGCGTCCGTTACCGTCTACAAAGGGATGGATTCGAACGAACTCGGCATGGGTGCAAACTCGAAGATCGTGTGGAGAAGTAACCAATGCTTCTTCCCAGCGATAATTCAGATTCCCGCAGACCATGAAAGTTTCGCTGGAGATGTTATTAGGGGCGACACCGATGTTCAACATCGTTCTTCGGAATCTGCCTGCCCACTTCCAGATGCCCCCAAACAACGTAGTGTGAAGTTCTATTAGAAACGAAGGCGTCAAGAGATCAGGAACTGTTAGTTTTCCGCGATCGATTGCGGACAAGAGCCTTTCCCTAGCTTCGCTGTAAAGTGCGGTTTCTAGGTCATAAATCGCTGACTTTGTGAAGCTTTCACCCAGGTTACGAAGCACTTCAGGGTTGAGAGATTCCAGTTCATCCCCTTCGAGAGGCGTTTCTCCATACCCAGGTGTTAAACCCATGAACGATCACTTCGGAGGCGTTGGAGTACTTGCTCAGTTATGGCCGAACGAACATAGTTTTTGGGGACATTTCGTCCTTCGAGAGCCATCGATGCTTTGGCAGCCCGCATTGAAGTCGCTAGCTCTAGAGGACGTTCGTTTTGCTGATGAGTAGCTGGCACTTTGGCTCCTTTCCAGAATTCTTTCAAATATTCTAGACACCTCTCGAAACCCGCAGTGGTACTGAATACAATCCTTGCCCCCAGCCCGGCCGATGTTTGATAGTCACATTCATGACACAACTCACTGATTGGCAAAAGCAGGTTCTCGGCGCGAAGCGCGTTGACCTTACCCACCAGATCCACCCGGAGATCCCGCACTTTCCGGCATTTCAGCCCATGGCTGAACGCACGGTGACCACGATTGCAAAGGACCGTTTCTTTGCCAAGGAATACACCTTTGCCACACCTTATGGCACCCACCTTGATGCGCCTGGGCACTTTGCAGAGGGCAAGAGGCTTGTGGACGCCATTGGGGCCGACGAACTCATCCTGCCCCTTTTCGTGCTCCACCTTGAAGACACCGTGGCGCAGAACCCAGACCACGGCGTGACGGTGGAAGACATCAAGGCATTTGAAGCCGAGCACGGCGAGATCCCCGAAGGCAGCTTTGTAGCGTTTTCCAGCAACTGGCACAAGCGTTGGGAAGACCCGTCGGCGTTTGTCAACCACGATGAAAACGGCGTGCAGCACACCCCTGGCTGGACACTGGATGCGCTGAAGTTTTTGGTTGAGGAGCGCAAGGTTGCCGCCATCGGCCATGAGACGCTGGACACCGATCCGGGTGTGGTGGCCGCTGAAACTGGCTTCCTCTACGGCGAGCTCTACATCCTAGAACAGGACATTTACCAGGTAGAGGTGATGAGCAACCTGGACCAGGTCCCGGCGACGGGTGCCGTGATTGTGGTTGGCCCGGCGAACTTCCGCGGCGCGCCTTCCATTAGCTCGCGCGTGTTCGCACTGTTCGAAAACTGATCTGTGTCAACACTCACTAGACTGGCTGCCCATGAGCGAATTTCAAGATTTGCAGCGCGAATGGGACCAGCTAGCCGGTAAGGTCCGCCACCACCGGGACCTGTACTACAACGGCCAGCCGGTGATTTCGGACGGTGAGTTTGATGAGCTGTTTCGTCGCCTGCAGGCGCTTGAAGAGGAGCACCCGGAGCTAGCCGTACCGGATTCCCCGACCAAGGAAGTCGGCGCTCCAGTGAATGACGGTGCGTTTGCGGACGTCACCCACCCAGAGCGCATGATGAGCCTGGACAACGTTTTCTCTGAAGAGGAGATGCGTGATTGGCTGGCCAAGACTCCTGGCCCGTACCTCACTGAGCTGAAGATCGACGGGTTGTCCATTGACCTGGTGTATGAAAACGGTGAGCTCACCCGTGCTGCCACGCGTGGCGACGGTGTGACGGGCGAAGACATCACCGCCAACGCACGAGTGATCGAGGACATCCCGCACACGCTTAAAGGTGACGCCCCGGCTTTCCTTGAGGTGCGCGGCGAGGTGTTTATCCGTCCCGAGGACTTCCCGGAGCTCAATGAGCTGCGCCAGAAGGAAGGCGGTAAGCCGTTTGCTAACCCGCGCAACACGGCGGCAGGTGGCTTGCGTCAGAAGAACCCGGAGGATGTAAAGAAGCGTAAGCTGCGCATGATCTGCCACGGTATCGGCGCGCGCGAGGGTTTTAACCCGCAAACGCAACACGAGGCGTATCTGAAGTTGGCTGAGTGGGGGCTGCCGGTCAGCGAGTACACGCGACAGGCGGAAACCGCTGAGGACGTAATCAAGGCGGTCAAGTACTGGGGCGAGCACCGCAATGACGCCATTCATGAGATGGATGGCCTTGTAGTCAAGGTGGATTCCGTGGCCGAGCAGCGTGCGCTGGGTGCTACCTCGCGCGCGCCGCGTTGGGCAATTGCGTACAAATACCCGCCACAGGAAGTAACCACGAAGCTGCTGGACATCGAGGTCTCTGTGGGCCGCACTGGGCGCGCAACCCCGTTTGCAGTGCTAGAGCCGGTGTTTGTCTCTGGCTCCACGGTCTCCATGGCCACCCTGCACAACCAGCACGAGGTCAAGCGCAAGGGTGTGTTGATCGGGGACACGGTGGTGGTGCGCAAGGCCGGCGAGATCATCCCGGAGGTCTTGGGCCCCGTTGCTGATCTTCGCGACGGCACCGAGCGCGAATTCGTCTACCCGGAGAATTGCCCGTCGTGTGGCACGAAGCTGGCCCCTGCGAAGGAGGGGGACGCCGACTGGCGCTGCCCCAACACCCGCTCCTGTCCGGCGCAGCTGGCGACGCGGCTGGAGTACATCGCATCCCGCGGCGTCTTTGACATTGAGGCACTGGGGGAGAAGGGCGCTCAGGACTTGATCGCGTCCGGTGTGCTTGAAGATGAGGCGAAGCTGTTCGACCTCACCGAGGAAGACCTGAAGAAGTCCAGCGCGTACACGCGTAAAGACGGCGCAGTCAACGCTGCTGGCAAGAAGCTGTTGGCCAACCTTGAGACCGCGCGTCACGCGGATCTGTGGCGGGTGATCACCGCGCTGTCTATCCGCCACGTCGGTCCCACCGCGGCCCGCGCCCTTGCCACGCGCTACCACTCGTTGCAGGCGCTTATGGACGCCCCCGTGGAGGACCTTGCCGAGACTGACGGTGTTGGCGAGGTGATTGCAGCGTCGTTTAAGGAATGGTTCACGGTTGATTGGCACCAAGCGATCGTGGAAGCCTGGGCGGCCGCTGGCGTGACCATGGAGTCGGATGAGGAGGAGCGCGCCCCGCAGACGCTGGAGGGGCTGACCATCGTTGCCACGGGCACGTTGGAGGGATTTACTCGCGACGAGATCAAGGAAGCGATCCTGTCACGCGGCGGTAAGGCAGCAGGTTCGGTGTCGAAGAAAACCGACTACGTGGTCGTCGGCGAAAATGCAGGCTCTAAGGCGGCGAAAGCCGAAGAGCTGGGGCGCCCGATCCTTAACGAAGCGCAGTTTGTGCAACTGCTTGAGGGCGGCCCAGACGCACTGGAGAGTTAGCCGGGTTCTTCTTACGCTCCGCGTAGCATCGCGCCGACGATGCGGCCCAGATCGCCGATCTCACGGACCTCAGATGCCAGGTAGTCGGGCCCGCCAACACGCCCGATGACCAGCACCATGTCGGTGCCGTTGAGCGGAGTAATAGTCAGCGCGGTACCGAGCTGGAACCAGGGTTCGGGCGCCCATTCGTCGTAGTCCGGCTGGATGATCCGTGCTGCGTCAATAACCGGCATGCTCGGGTTAGATCCATCATCTTCTGGCGCGGCCGGGGAGGCGGCGACTCGGGTGAGCCCATCGGGGGTATCGCGCAAGACGACTGCCCAAGAGGAGGTAACCGCACCCGGCATGACGTTGACCAGCTCGTCCAGGGTGTCGGCAACCCGGTTGGAGCAGTCCGCAATTTTTGCAAGCATCTCAATTTGCCCGCGGCGATCCACGCGGCCCGTAAACGGACGGATGGAATCCACTTCCGCACCCTCAACGGAAGCAACGGCGGTGATCAGGGTGTCAACCATCACACCGGTGGGAAGTGTTACCACGATGTCATCGGTCACGGTGCCGTCTAGCGCGGTCTCCACAATGTCCACTGAGTTGATGTCAGCGTCCACAATGCCAAACGCTTCGGCCAGCTGACCAAGGCTGCCTGGAACGTCGGGAAGGGTTACGCGGATGAGATAGGACATGGACTCCTTTATAGCAACCGGGCCTGACCATTGACGGCGTAGGCGTGACGTAAGATGATCCCCGTTAAACGCAACCCACGTGACGTGGAAGGGATATAACGACTGTGGCTGAGATTTCCCGCGACGAGGTCGCGCGCATTGCGCGCCTTGCTCGAATCGCGCTGAATGATGAGGAACTCGACGATATTGCGAAGCAGCTTGACACGATTGTGGATGCTGTTTCGAAGGTCCAGGGCGTGGACACCGAGGGGGTTACCCCGATGAGCCACCCGCACTCCATTGACGCAGGCATGCGCGCAGACGTGGAGAAGAAGACGCTGACCCAAGCACAAGCGCTGGACCAAGCTCCGGCCGTGGAAGATGATCGCTTCGTTGTGCCGCAGATTCTCGGAGAGGGAGACTAACTATGACCCAGTACACGATTCCTACCGAGGGCCTGGTTTCGAAGCCGGCACACGAGCTTGCTGCCATGATCCAGGCTGGCGAGGTGACCTCGCGTGAGGTCACTGAGGCGTTCTTGGACCGCATCGCCGAGGTTGACGGTGAGATCGGCGCATTCCTGCACGTTGGCGTAGAAGAGGCACTAGCTGTAGCCGACAAGGTTGATGAGCAGGTGAAAAACGGCGAGAAGCCGGCTTCTGCGCTTGCTGGTGTGCCGCTGGCGCTCAAAGACTTGTTGGTGACCACGGATGCGCCGACTACCGCGGCTTCCAAGATGCTTGAGGGCTACATGAGCCCGTACGACGCAACTGTGGTGACCAAGCTGCGCGAGGCTGGTATCCCGATTCTGGGCAAGACCAACCTAGATGAGTTTGCCATGGGTTCTTCCACTGAGAACTCTGCGTACAAGCCGACGAAGAACCCGCACGACTTGGAGCGTGTACCGGGTGGTTCCGGCGGCGGTACCGCTGCTGCGCTGGCCGCCGGTGAGGCCCCGCTTGGCATTGGCACGGACACTGGCGGCTCGATCCGCCAGCCGGCATCCCTGACCGGCACGGTGGGTGTGAAGCCGACCTACGGCGGCGTGTCGCGCTACGGCGTGATCGCGTGTGCGTCCTCGCTCGATCAGGTTGGCCCGTGCGCCAACAACGTGCTTGATACCGCGCTGTTGCACGAGATTATCGCCGGCCACGACGAGTTCGACGCAACCAGTGTGGATCGCGAGGTACCGAAGTGCGCAGATGCGGCTCGCGAGGGTGCTTCCGGTGACTTGAAGGGCGTGAAGATTGGCCGCGTGAAGCAGTTCAACCGCCCAGGCACGCAGGCTGGTGTGGCTGAGCTGATCGATGAGGCGTTTGCGCAGTTTGAGCGCCAGGGCGCTGAGATCGTTGAGGTTGATTGCCCGAGCTTTGATGACGTGATGGGTGCCTACTACATCATCCAGATGTCTGAGGTCAGCTCGAACCTGGCTCGTTTCGACGGCATGCGTTACGGCCTGCGCGCAGGCGATGATGGCACCCGTTCCGCTGAGGAGGTTATGGCGGCTTCTCGTGGCGCAGGCTTTGGTCCTGAGGTCAAGCGCCGTGTGATCCTGGGAACCTATGCGCTTTCCGTCGGTTACTACGACGCGTACTACCTGCAGGCCCAGCGCGTGCGCACCATGATCGCGCAGGATCTTGCCCGCGCCTTCGAACAGGTTGACGTGATCGGTGGCCCGGCTGTGCCGTCCACGGCATTCAAGCTGGGTGAGAAGGTTGATGATCCGCTGGCGATGTACAACTTTGACCTGTTTACGCTGCCGCTGAACTTGGCGGGCCTGCCGGGCATGTCGGTGCCTGCCGGCAAGGCTTCCGATACCGGCCTTCCTGTTGGTCTGCAGCTGATCGCCCCGGCATTTGAGGACGCGCGCCTCTACCGCGTTGGTGCGGCTTTTGAAGCCGGCCGTTAATCCCGCAAGTACCCTCGCAGCCTTGGCTGCGGGGTATTTTCTTGTTCTGATTGACCAGGGCTTCATGCCCGTGATCACGCCGCTTTTGCCTTTCGACGTCACAAGCGCCGTCTGGCTGACCTCCATCTACCTGCTGTGCACGGTGGCACCAATGCCAGCGACAGGTCGTCTTGGAGACGTGTACGGGCAGCGCCGCATGTTCCTTAGCGGCCTGTGTGTGTACGTCATCGGTTTAGGGTTGGCGGGTGTCTCGTGGTCTTTTGCATCCCTGGTGGTGGCGCGAGCGCTCCAGGGCTTTGGTGCGGCGGTGTTTTTGCCGCAAGCCTTCGGCCTGATCCCGCGGGTTTTTGCGGAAGACAAGCAGGGTCGGGCCTTTGCGGCTTGGGGCGTGATTGGGTCCGTGGCCTCCATGTTGGGGCCGGTCGTTGGGGGAGCTGTTGCGGAAAGTTACGGCTGGCGTGCGGCGTTTTACGTCCAGGCCGTGCTTGGTATTGCGGCACTTGTTGCGGGGTTGATTGCCTTGCCAAAACTGCCGCGCGGCAACCAGCAGGTGACACTGTTGCCGGTGCTGCTGTCCTTCGGCGGTCTCGGATGTTTGGTGTACGGGATCCAGTTCGGCCAGTGGCCGTCGATCCTGTTCGGCCTGCTGCTGCTTGTCGCACTGGTGCTTTCGGCCCGCAATGGTACTGACGGTGGCTTCCTGCCCATCGGGCTGCTCGGCGAGAAGGCCTTTGCCCTGGGCACGGTTGGGGTGGCCATGATGGGCTTTTCGGTGGCATCCATGTTCATCCCCCTGATGTATTGGCTGCAAACGGTTGCGGGCGCAACGCCAACCACGGCAGGGCTTGTCACCGTGCCCATGTCCTTGTTTGCGCTGACCTTGACCCCGGTTGCCGGCTACCTCACGGACCGTATGGACCCAGGCAAGCTGTGCGTTGCAGGCTTTAGTGTGTGCGCGGCGGGCCTTGCATTGGCCGTTGCACTGATTAACGCTGGGGCGCCCGTTGCATGGTTTGCCGCGGTGACCTCGCTTCTCGGCATCGGCGGCGCATTCGTGTGGGCGCCGAACGCAGCGCTGACCATGCGGGGTATTGACGGTGCGCACACCGGCGCGGCCTCGGGGCTCTACAACACAGCTCGTCAGGTTGGCAGCGTGGTGGGTGTAGCACTCGTTGGCGCGGTCCTGGCGTCGGGGGAGATCGACGTAACTGCAGCGAAAGCGCTGGTGTTGCCGTTGGGGGCGATGGTGGTGGGGGCGGTGGCGTCGCTAAGCATGAAGCCCCATGGGGTGGCGCGCTAGGCTGGGAACCATGCGACTTGCCACTTTGACTTCAGGCGGCGACTGCCCGGGACTGAATGCTGTAATTCGAGGAATCGTGCGAACGGCCAGCGCGGAGTACGGCTCTACCGTGGTCGGCTACCTCGACGGCTGGGTAGGCCTGATGGAGGACCGCAGGGTGGACCTCTACGACGACGCCTACATTGACTCCATCCTCCTACGCGGCGGCACCATCTTGGGCACCGGCCGCCTGCACCCCGACAAGTTCAAGGCAGGCATTGACCAGATCAAGGCCAATCTTGCAGACGCTGAGGTGGACGCCCTTATCGCCATCGGCGGCGAAGGCACGCTCAAAGGTGCAAAGTGGCTGGCAGACAACGGCATTCCGGTAGTCGGTGTGCCGAAGACCATTGACAATGACGTGGCCGCGACGGACTACACCTTCGGCTTTGACACTGCGGTGTCTGTGGCAACGGACGCGATTGACCGCCTGCACACCACGGCGGAATCGCACAACCGCATCCTGATCGTGGAGGTTATGGGCCGCCACGTCGGCTGGATCGCCCTGCATGCGGGCATGGCTGGTGGCGCGCACTACACCGTGATCCCGGAAGAACCCTTCGACATTGAAGAGATCTGCAAAGCCATGGAGCGCCGCTTCCAGATGGGGGAGAAATACGGCATCATCGTGGTCGCCGAAGGCGCTGTGCCTAAGGAAGGCACGATGGACGCAGGTCTGGGCGAGGAAGACGAGTTTGGCCACAAGACCTTCAATGGCATGGGCCAGATTATTGGGGACGAGATTAAGCGCCGCCTTGGCTACGACGTACGCACCACCGTGCTCGGCCACATCCAGCGCGGCGGCACGCCGACAGCCTACGACCGTGTGCTTGCCACCCGCTACGGCGTGCACGCAGCGCGCGCAGCACACGAGGGCAACTTTGACACCTGTGTGGCACTCCATGGCGAGAACATCGACTTGGTGCCGCTGGAGTCTGCCGTGGCGCACCTCAAGCAGGTGCCGGAAGCGCGCTACAAGACGGCGCGCAGCATGTTCGGCTAAATTTGTTCGGCTAGATTTTCATCTAGCCTTCCTCGGCATCCAGCCCGATGTCGAGGATGCGCACCGAGTGCGTCAACGCACCGACGGCGAGAAAGTCCACGCCGGTTTCGGCGTACGCGCGCGCCACGTCAAGACTTAAGCCCCCGGAGGATTCCAGCCGCGTGTTCGGCGAGAGCCGGTTGCGCAGCTCCACCGCTTGACGTGTGGTGTCCACGCTGAAGTTGTCCAGCATCACTAAGTCAGGGTGCAGTGCGAGGACTTCTTCAAGCTGGGCGAGGGTGTCTACTTCAACCTCGCGGGGCAGGTCCGGAAATGCTTCTGCTGTACGACGGTAAGCTTGCGCCACGCTGCCAACACTTGCCACGTGGTTGTCTTTAATCAGGGCGCTATCGCCCAGGCTCATGCGGTGGTTTACACCACCGCCGCAGCGCACGGCGTATTTGGCAAAGTCGCGGTAGCCGGGAAGCGTCTTGCGTGAGTCGCGCACTTTGGCGCCAGTGCCGGCCAGCGCGTCGGTCCACTGCTGCGTTTGCGTGGCAATGCCGCTGGCGTAGGTCAGCAAGTTCAGCATGGTGCGCTCCGCCGAGAGGATCGGGCGGGCAGGACCGCTCACGGTTGCGAGCTTTGTTCCGGGGGCAACCTTGTCGCCGTCGTTCGCGTGCACGGTGACTTGGATTTCCGGGCTGATCTCTTGCATGATCCAGGCGATCACGTCTAGACCCGCCACTACGCCCGGTTGGCGTGGGACGACGTGGGTGGTCAGTACTGCGTCCGCGTCGATGGTGGCTTCCGTCGTAGCGTCAGGGCCGTGTGCGAAATCCTCCTCTAAGCCGATGCGGATTAGGCGTAGCGTTGCTTCTTTATCTAGAGGTTGCATCTGCGTTCTACTCCCCACTACCCGGGTTACCAATGGCAATCATGCGCTCCAGCGACTGACGAGCCTTCGCCGCCACATCCTCCGGCACCGTGACCTCATCGCGCATCTCCCGCAGCGAGGCGACCAGCTTCTCCGGCGTAATCATCTTCATGTACGTGCATGACGCCTTGGGGTTGACCGGCTGGAAATCAACCGCAGGCGAAGCTTGCTGCAGCTGGTGCAACATGCCCACCTCAGTAGCCACCAGCACCGTGCCCTCAGTGTCCCGCCCAGCCTGCTCAAGCATGCCGCCAGTAGAGAGCATGTGCACACGCTGCGGATCAATTACGCCTTCGCCCGCCAGGTAGATCGCGGAGTTGGCGCAGCCGCACTCCGGGTGGATGTACAGCGGTGCATCCGGGTGGGCGGCCGCCTGGTCCGCCAGGTCCTTGCCGTTGATACCGGCGTGGACGTGGCACTCACCGGCCCAAATGCGGATGTTCTCGCGGCCAGTCTCACGCTTGACGTGCGCGCCTAGGAACTGGTCGGGGCAGAAGAGGATCTCCTGATCCGGGTCGATGGAGTTGACCACATCAACCGCATTCGACGAGGTGCAGCAGATATCAGTTAGCGCCTTGACCTCTGCGGTGGTGTTGACGTAGCTGACCACCAGCGCGTCCGGATGCTGCGCCTTCCATTCACGCAGCTGATCGGCAGTAATGGAGTCCGCCAGCGAGCAACCAGCATCCGCATCCGGGATCAGCACGGTCTTGTCGGGGCTTAAGATCTTCGCACTTTCCGCCATGAAGTGCACACCGCAAAAGACGATCACATCCGCATCGGTTTTCGCCGCGATGCGGGACAGCGCAAGCGAGTCGCCTGTAAAGTCGGCGATGTCTTGAATCTCCGGGATTTGGTAGTTGTGCGCCAAAATCACGGCGTTTTTCTCTTGCTTCAGTTTTCGCACTTCATCAGTCCACATGCGTCTAACCTAGCCCGTTTCAGCTCGGGTTTTGGTCAGTTTGACACTAACGGAAGGCACACACATGACGTTGCTCGAACAAATGGCTGAGCGCTACGAGGCATGGATGCCGAGCAGGTTGCGCCAGTGGTACGGCCCAGAAGAGCGGCTTCTACTAGCTACGCAAGAAATGCGCCCCCAAGCTGACCACGTAGCCAACACGGAATTTGGCGCAGGTTTTAGAGACCACCTCCGCACCCTCGGCGGCCCCGATGTGTCAGACCCGTTGGCGTGGGCAAACCGGCACATCGAGTTCAGCGACGGCAACTGGTGTGTAGCGGGTATCCGGTTTCTCGGACTGGATCCGCAAAAGCCGTTCGTGAGCGTTGTAGCCACCTCGTTGCCTCCGCAGTACGACGCTTTGGTGCCGTATGCGAAAAAGCTCCACCGGGATTTCGCCGAGTTTGCGCCGCTTGCCATCCACTTCGAACTGCCGGACCCGCCCGCAGATGTTGACGTGGACCAGTGGATTATCGCGGGTCTTGTCTCGCAGCTTTGTGAGCGGCCTTTGCGGCCACAGTGCGAGCGCGTGCGGCTGGTACCTGCAGAACCGGCCGAGATAGTTACCTATGCCGATGAGGTGCTTGCCCGCGTGATCAAGCAAACGCCCGAAGTTGCCACGTGGACTGAAGCGGCAACGCTTGAGCAGCTGACAAGCTGCGCGGAGACAGGCGCGCTGTGCACCATTGAGATTGACGGACAGCACGCGGGCATCATTGCCGCCGCGCGTGATGACGCGAACGGTATGCGGGGATTTCAGGTCTACGAAATCCTGCTTGATAATCATGCCCGGGGCCATGGTTTCGGCTCTGCGGCGATGCAACTGTTGTGCCGCGTATTGCCAGCCGAGGCAGGGGATACGTTGTGGGGGACGGTGCATGGGGGCAATGTGGCGTCGATAAGCAATGGGCTCTCAGTGGGCCGTGAAAAGACCGCAGCTTTTGTTTGGATCGAGCGACGCGGCGAGCTGTAGCGCGGGCGTGTGGGGTGGGGCAGTAGACTGACCGGCATGACTGCGTATGACCTGATGGATTACGACGAGGTACTGGAAAAGTACGACCCGGTTATGGGTCTTGAGGTGCACGTCGAGCTTGCCACTGAGACGAAGATGTTTTCCACCGCCTCCGCACACTTTGGTGCGGCGCCGAACACGAACATTGACCCGGTTTCGCTCGGCCTTCCTGGCGCACTGCCGGTGGTGAACGCGAAGGGCGTGGAGTGGGCCATCAAGATCGGCCTGGCGTTGAACTGCAAGATTGCAGAGTCTTCCCGGTTTGCGCGCAAGAACTATTTCTACCCGGACCAGCCGAAGAACTACCAGATCTCCCAGTACGACGAGCCGATTGCGTACGACGGTTACCTGGACGTCATGCTGGAGGACGGCACGGAGTGGCGCGTTGAGATCGAGCGCGCGCACATGGAGGAAGACACCGGCAAGCTGACCCACCTGGGTTCTGCGTCCGGCCGTATTACGGGCGCGACGGCGTCGCTTGTGGACTGCAACCGTGCCGGCATCCCGCTCATTGAGATTGTGACCAAGCCGATCATCGGCGCTGGCGAGCGCGCCCCCGAGGTTGCCAAGGCCTACGTTGGCGCCCTGCGCGAGCTGGTGAAGGCACTTGGTGTCTCCGATGCTCGTATGGACCAGGGCAGCATGCGTTGCGACGCTAACGTCTCCCTTCGCCCCATCGGCCAGGAGAAGTTCGGTACCCGTACCGAAACGAAGAATATTAACTCCCTGAAGTCGGTCGAGCAGGCCGTGCGCTTTGAGATGCAGCGCCAGGCCGCCGCACTGGAAAACGGCGAGGAGATCGTCCAGGAGACCCGCCACTACCAGGAGAAGGACGGCTCCACCTCCAAGGGGCGCCCGAAGGAAGAGGCGTCGGACTACCGCTACTTCAACGATCCTGACCTGCCGCCGGTGATTGCAAAGCCGGAGTGGGTTGAGGAAATCCGCGCAACTTTGCCGGAACTTCCGTGGGTGCGCCGCGCGCGCATCCAGGAGGAGTGGCAGCTGCCGGAGAAGGAGTTCCGTGACCTGGTCAACGCTGGTGCATTGGATCTAATCGTGGACACCGTTGAGGCAGGCACCACTCCGGACGAGGCGCGTTCCTGGTGGGTCTCCTACATCAACGGCAAGGCCAACGAGGCAGGCAAGGATCTGGATGCTCTCGGTGTCAGTCCGGCGGATGTTGCGCGCGTGGTGGAGCTGGTCAAGGAAGGCAAGCTGACCACCAAGCTGGGCCGCCAGGCCATCGACGGTGTCATTGCCGGCGAAGGCAGCGTCGACGAGGTTGTCGCCGCCCGTGGCCTTGAGGTCGTGCGTGACGACGGCGCAATTGAGAAAGCCGTCGACGAAGCCCTGGCCGCCAACCCGGACATCGTGGAGAAGTACCGCGCAGGCAATAAGAAGGTCACCGGTGCCATCGTTGGCGCCGTGATGAAGGCAACGCAGGGCAAGGCCGACCCAGGCCAGGTCAACCAGCTGATTGCCAAGAAGCTCGCCGAGTAAGCTGGGATACGAAAACCCCTACCAGTGCGGCCCCGATGGGGCGTGCGGTGGTAGGGGTGTTGCGTTTGTAGTGCGCGTAGAAAAGCGAAGTGCTACTTCGTCTCAGGCTTTACCGCCGGGAATTCACCAGTTTTGTACATTTCCTCGTACGCCTCCCAGTGAATTTCGTCGCCCTTGGTGTCGGGCGCGCCCTCATAATCTTTATGCTCAGGGTCGAGCGCCGGCGTATTCGCGATATCAAACTCGCTGGAGTTATCCGCGTGCAAGTCAGCTGCAACTTCCTCCTGTACGGACTGCCACAGATCCTGCGTATCCACGTGAGAATCTGCAGCCAACTCATCAACCTCAGCGCGCTCAGCGCGGGTGAGGTCTTCCATAGCAGGGTCGAGCTGAGTCTCAGCCAGCTCAGCAAGACGCTCGCGACGCTCCGTCTCCTCCTGGATGTTCTTGCGGTCACGGAACCAAGCGACACCCATAGTCACGCCAAGCACCAGGCCAAGGTAACCAAGCAGTGGGTAGACCCAACCAACAAGATCAGCGAAGCCAATGAAGGACAGCGCGAAACCAACCATCACCGCCAAGAAGTAGTAGAGGCGGAAACGCTTCGGGTTGCTGTGGCTCGTACGACGGCCAATGGCATAGAACATGCCAACGGCAGTGTTGTAAATCATCAGGTAGATCACGATGGACACAAACACGCCGACCGACGGGTGCATGTTGTCGAACACCATCAGTAGCGGCATATCCGCACCCATCACACCGTCCATGTTGGCGAACAGGATAAACGTGAGCATGAGCAGCAGCACTGCGAAGATGATGCCGCCAAGCAGACCACCCTTGCCCGCTTGCGCCGGGTTCATGTGGGAGCCGGCGAAGACAAGCATCATGGAGGCGTCCATGATCATGACCAGCGTGGCGTAGTTCACTGCGGTAATAAACCAGTTGCCGAACGTGCCAGAAGCCTGAGTGTTGGTCATTGCCAGCTCATTGAGGTGTGCGAAGTCAGAGGGCATGTTTGCCAACGTGATGGCAAACGCGCCGAGCAGGCAAATAATCAGCAAAGGGGTAATGAACGAGAAGACGTTCGTCAGCCTGTCAATATCCAAAAGGCCGGAGAGCAGGAGCAGCACCACCATAATGGAACAGCCGATCCAGGTATCTAGACCGAACTGCTGCTCAAGGTTGGCGCCGGCGCCGGCAACCATGACAAAGCCGATGCAGAACAGCGTGAAAATAGTGGTGACGTCCATATACCTAGCCACCCACGGGTGCGACACGCTCTTGAACACAGCGCTGTGGTCATCAGCCATGTAGTAGGAGCCAAGCTGGTAAACCCAGCCGCTGAAAATAGCGATGGCGGCGCCGGCAATTGCGGCGCCGAGGATGCCCCAGTAACCGAACGAGAGAAAGTATTGAATGACTTCTTGGCCTGATGCGAAGCCGGCGCCGACCGTCAGGCCAACAAGCGCAAGCGCTACTTTGAGGGTTTTGGGCATGTATTTACATTTCCTTCCAAAAGTGGTGTAGTTACAAACGGGCCCGATGATAACACTTTCGGATTAAACTGCCCCCAGATGGAACATGCAGCGTACGGAGCCGGAGGGGGTGGAAGGCGGTTCGCAGGCGGCGGTTACTCTCCCGGTGCCTTCGGGGTGTTGGACATGATCTTGGCCATAATTTTCTTCAATTGCTCGGCCTCCTTAGCGGTAACCTGTTCAAAAATGGTCTCGCGAATATGGGCCACTACTTCCGGGGTGGAGCGCACAACAAACTCCACCCCTTCTTCAGTCAGTTGGGCAAACGTGGAACGGCGGTCCTTTGCGCTGCGGTTGCGCTCAGTAAAGCCGCGTTGTTCAAGGCGATCCATGACATGTGAAAGCCGCGACGGCGACATCATTGTCGCCTGCGCGAGCTTAGACATTGTGGTGGTGTTGTCTTCCGCAAGGGCGATGGACAACAGCGTCATGTAATCCGGAAGCCCCATTTTCTCTTGGCGTTTCAGATGTTCATCTAAGCGAGTAGGCACCCAGGAAACAAAAGTCCACAAGGTGCGCCAGACGTCTGCATCGCGGTCTTCCAGCCAATGAAAACGTTCCATGGCAGTGACTTTAATACAGGGGGAAGAAAAGTATGTTTAAACCATGTTGCATATTCGACCTGCTGTGGAATCTGACACCCCTGAAATCTTTGCCATGATCAATGAACTTGCAGCGTATGAAAAGGCGCCGGAAGAGGTCACGTCCACTGAAGAAGATGTGCGGACTCACCTGTTTGGAGACAGCCCGCGGGTTTATACCCTCATTGCTGAGGTGGATGGGGTGGTGCAGGGGATGGCTATGTGGTTTTTGAATTACTCCACCTGGCACGGCCGTCACGGCATTTGGCTGGAGGACCTCTATGTGCGGGAGCCAATGCGTGGCAATGGCATTGGGACTGCTTTGCTCAAAGCACTGGCAAAGATTGCTGTGGACAATGATTACAGGCGTGTGGAGTGGACGGTGTTGAGGTGGAACGAGCCGTCGATAGGCTTCTATAGCTCTATCGGTGCCCATGACATGGGGGAGTGGACCACTATGCGCCTAGATGGGGAGGCGTTGAAAACGCTCGGTTTATAAACTGCTGAGAAACACGCCGTTTGTCATGCAGAGTTGGATAGGAAAACTCGCATAGTTTAGGGGGTATGGCAACCGATAATCAGCGCGATAATTTGCGCGACGCAACGCCCGAAGATTTCTCGCACGACGATGTTCCGGCCTACACGCCTGGCACGGACCCGGTGGGTACCGCAGAGACCGAGGTTTTTGCGGCATCGACTCCGGCTGCGGCCGCTGTGACGGGCGAGACCGCTGCAATTGACCGTGAACCGCAGTACATCGCTCCCGCTGAGCCGGTGTATGAAGAGGTCACGGTTGTTTCGGACCCGGTTGTGGAAGAACCCGTAGCGGCACCTGTTGGCCGTGGCACCATTGACTTTGGCTTGCTGCTGCTTCGCCTGCTGGTGGGTGGTTACCTCACGGTTCGCGCGATTGCGACGTTCTTCAACCTGGGTTCCTCCGGTGGCATTGGCGCGCTGGAGACCGCATATGCCAGCTACCCGTTTGGCAACGGTATGGCGATTATCGTTCCTACGCTGGAGCTGGCCGCAGGTGTGTTCCTGATTCTTGGTTTGATCACCCCGGTCGCGGCGGCAGTTGGTGTCGCAGTCACCGGCTTTGAGGCACTGCATGCGCTGACTGCTGCGGATGGCGGTTGGGGCCTTTTGCTTACCGACGCCACCGTGATCCTCCCAACCCTCCTCCTCGGCCTCACCTTCGCCCTGACCTTTACCGGCCCGGGCCTCTACAGCGTGGACACTGGTAGGGGATGGGCGCGTCGACCGTTGGCGTCGTCCTGGATCTGCGCCCTGCTTGGGCTGGCCGCAGCCGGCGCCATCTGGTGGTTCGGGGCTGGCATCAACCCGTTGGCATAAACGGCGTAAACCGCCGCTTAGGCTGCGTTAATCGATTTGGCGAACAGCGCCCTTATCCGCGCTGGTCGCCATTTTTGCGTATGCACGCAGTGCCTTAGACACGTGGCGGGTGCGGTTGGGCGTCCACGGGTTGTCAGACGCTTCCATTTCGGCGCGGCGACGAGCCAGCTCCTCAGCGTCTACATCCAAGCGCAGCTCACGGTTGGCTACGGAGATGGCGATGATGTCGCCGTTTTGTACCAAACCGATCAGCCCGCCGTGTGCAGCCTCAGGAGAGATGTGGCCGATGGATAGGCCGGAGGTGCCGCCGGAAAAACGGCCGTCTGTAATCAGCGCGCACTTCTTACCCAAGCCGGCGCCCTTGAGGAAGGACGTCGGGTGCAGCATCTCCTGCATACCCGGGCCGCCGGATGGGCCTTCGTAGCGGATCACCACAACCTCGCCCTCCAAGACTTCGCGGTTGAGGATCATAGAGACCGCCTGCTCCTGAGAATCCACTACTCGGGCAGGTCCCGAGAACTCCCAAAGGCCTTCCTCAACACCGGCGGTCTTCAAGATTGCGCCGTCTGGGGCGAGGTTGCCGCGCAGGACAACCAGGCCGCCGTCGGAAGTAATCGGGTGTGCAACGTCGTGGATCACGCCGTTGGCGGAGTCGGTGTCCAACGACTCCCAGCGCGCGGACTGGCTAAACGCCTCCGTCGTACGGTTACCGCCCGGAGCTGCGTGGAACAGCTCCACTGCCTCTGCAAGGGGAGACTGCCCGCGGATATCCCAGTCGCCCAGCCAAGCGTCGAGGGAGTCATAGGACACCGAGTGCACGTCGTCATGCAAAAGCCCAGCGCGGTGTAGCTCGCCCAAGATGGCCGGGATACCGCCAGCGCGGTGGACGTCCTCCACGTGGGCCTCGCCGTTCGGGGCTACCTTGGACAGGCACGGGATCTGGTGAGAGAGCTCATCAATATCGGCCAGATCAAAGTCCACCTCGCCCTCCTGCGCCGCCGCGAGGATGTGCAAGATGGTGTTGGTGGAACCGCCCATGGCCATATCCAGCGCCATCGCGTTGCGGAACGCGTGCTCGGTGGCGATAGAGCGCGGCAGGACAGACTCGTCGCCTTCGCCGTAGTAGCGGTTGCACAGCTCAACGATCTTGGCACCAGCCTGCTCAAAGAGCGCGCGGCGTGCGGTGTGGGTGGCCAGCGTCGTGCCGTTGCCCGGCAGCGACAGTCCCAGTGCCTCAGTCAGGCAGTTCATGGAGTTGGCGGTGAACATGCCGGAGCAGGAACCACAGGTGGGGCAGGCGTTGTTGGCAATGTCATCGAGTTGCTGGTCGCTGACGGAATCATTGGCGGACAGCGCGATGGCGTCGATCAGGTCAGACTTCGGCTTCACTACGTCACCGGCGTTGATAGCCTTGCCGGCCTCCATCGGACCGCCGGAGACAAACACTGCCGGGATGTTTAGGCGCATCGCGGCGTTGAGCATGCCCGGGGTGATCTTGTCACAGTTGGAGATGCACACCATCGCATCAACAGTGTGGGCGTTTACCATGTACTCCACAGAGTCCGAGATGATCTCGCGGCTGGGCAGGGAGTAGAGCATGCCGGAGTGTCCCATGGCAATGCCGTCATCGACGGCGATGGTGTTGAACTCCTTCGGTACACCACCGGCGGCACGAACCGCGTCTGCAACAATGTCGCCGACATTCTTCAGGTGAACGTGACCGGGCACGAACTGGGTGTAGGAGTTCACAATTGCCACGATCGGCTTGCCAAACTCGTTTTCCTCGGTGCCGGTGGCACGCCACAGGGCGCGCGCACCGGCTGCCTGGCGGCCGATGGTGGTGACGCGTGAGCGGAGGGGGATCATGGGAGATGCTCCTTTAGTTTTGGTTGTCAGCGGGATTATCAGCGGGATTATCAGCGGGGGCATGCGTATCCGTGCCGGGGCGTGGTCCCGGCATGTCCGGATGCTCCTTTAGGTACTCTTCGTACTCTTCTCGGTTAAGCAGGACGCTATAGCCCTCTTTGTCAATCACTTCATACTTGCCGTCAGCGGACTCGGCGGCCTGCGTAATCACATCGGTGATGCGGCCGTGGGAGGCTTCTGCCAGATCGGGCAGGGTGTTGAAGGTGATGCCAGGCATGGGGTACTCGCGGCCGTCGACAGTAGTGGCAAGCGCTTTGCTGCCCTTGAAACTCACACCCTTGAGCTGGTCCCAGGCAAGCGAGACGTTCTTGCGCAACAGGTAGTTGATGGAAATGCCCGAATCAGAAATCGTGGTCTTGGCGTTGAAGATCCACACAAGAGCGAAGATGGGAAATATAAGGACCCAACCCAGTTTGAGCGGGGCCCACAAAATACCAATCAGCGCAATGCCCGTCATCATTGCAATAGCGATGACGTGCTCTCTAGAGGGGCGGAAAATACGGGGAGCATCGGTCATTCCTGACATGGTAGTCAACGCGTATGAAAAAAATTACTCACTATCGCATATATGCGAAGCAATGCTGTGTATTATCTAACGCATGATCACGATGCGACTTGTAGTAGTAGTAATTCCGATGCGGCGCTTGCCGTAAGCGGGTTGCACTCAAAGCTAGCCGCAAACCAAGCGCCCTCGAGAGCTTCTAGCTCGCTCGAGGGCTTTTTGTTTGTGTGATCGAATTCCGTGAATAAGACATGAAGAAGGAGCTTTGTATCGTGGCAGCATCACCGCAGCCCGCAGCCGAAGCCGCAGCGCCTGGACCGGAGGTTATGACTGGCGCTGACGCTACGGTTCGTAGTTTGGAAGAACTTGGGGTTGACATTGTGTTCGGCCTTCCTGGCGGTGCCGTGTTGCCGCTGTACGATGCGCTGTCTCGCGCGCGTACGCTGCGTCACGTGCTGGTGCGCCATGAGCAGGGCGCAGGCCACGCAGCTGAAGGTTATGCCGTGGCCTCCGGCAAGGTCGGCGTTTGTATTGCTACGTCCGGCCCAGGTGCAACCAACCTGGTGACCGCACTGGCGGATGCGTACTTGGATTCGGTGCCCATCGTTGCCATTACCGGCCAGGTGGGCTCTCCCTTGATTGGTACGGATGCTTTCCAGGAGGCAGACATCCGCGGTATCACCATGCCTATTACTAAGCACAACTACATGGTGACCGATGTTGAGGACATCCCGGCGACGCTGAACGCAGCGTTCCACATTGCCTCGACTGGCCGCCCGGGACCTGTGCTTGTGGATATCCCGAAGGACATCCAGGCGCAGATGGTGGAATTTAACTGGCCGCCGGAGCTGGACCTGCCGGGGTATAAGCCGAATACGAAGCCGCACAACCGCCAGATCTCCCAGGCCGCAAAGATGATCTCTGAGGCCAAGCGCCCGGTGCTCTACATCGGCGGCGGCGTGGTGAAGGCGGAGGCGCATAAGGAGCTTTTGGAGTTCGCTGAGATCACCGGCATCCCGGTTGTTACCACCTTGATGGCGCTCGGCGCGTTCCCGCAGCATCACCCGCTCTACATGGGTATGCCGGGTATGCACGGCTCGGTGCCCGCGGTCGGCTCGCTGCAGGAGTCTGACTTGCTCATTGCTATTGGCACGCGTTTCGACGATCGCGTCACCGGCGACACCGACACCTTCGCACCCCTGGCAAAGACCATCCATGCCGATATTGACCCGGCTGAGGTGGGCAAGATCCGTGAGGTGGATGTGCCGATCGTGGGTGACGCCAAGCGTGTGCTTGCACAGCTGACAGATGCGTTCCGTGACTCCAAGCGCAACGCTGCGCCACAGATTGATGAGTGGATCGCTCGCTTGGAAGATTTGAAGGAGCGTTTCCCGCGTGGCTATGACGAGCAGTCTGACGGCAAGCTGTCCCCGCAGTTTGTCATTGAGACGCTGTCGAAGGTCGTTGGCACGGACGCCATTTACGTTGCTGGCGTGGGCCAGCACCAGATGTGGTCCGCACAGTTCATTGACTTTGACCGTCCGCGCCACTGGCTCAACTCTGGCGGTCTGGGCACGATGGGCTACGCCATCCCAGCGGCGCTAGGCGCGAAGGCTGGTTGCCCGGAGAAGGAAGTGTGGGCTGTTGACGGTGACGGCTGCTTCCAGATGACCAACCAGGAAATCACCACGGCCGCACTTGAGGGCTTCCCGTTCAAAGTTGCGCTGATTAATAACGGCAATCTTGGCATGGTGCGCCAGTGGCAGACCCTGTTTTATGACGGAACGTATTCCCACACCAAGCTTGGCGGCAATGCAGAGCAGTACGTGCCGGATTTTGTAAAGCTCAGTGAGGCGCTGGGTGCGGAGGCGATCCGCGTGACCACGAAGGAAGAGGTCATTCCGGCGATTGAGCGCGCACGCGAGATCAATGACCGCCCTGTGGTGGTGGAGTTCATTGTTGGTGAGGACGCGCAGGTGTGGCCAATGATTGCGGCCGGTGCGTCCAACTCTGACATGCAGTATGCGCTTGGCATGCGTCCATTTTTTGACCTGGAGGAGTCCGCGGCTGAGTCGCCGGCGGCAATCCATGAGGCTATCGATGAAATCACGGAGGAGAACCGCTAATGGCACACGAAGACGAGACCACTCGCAATATCCTCTCCGTGCTGGTGCTGGATGTAGACGGCATCATCACCCGCGTTACGGCACTGTTTACACGCCGTGGTTACAACCTGGTGTCCTTGGTGTCTGCGAAGACGGAGACGGAAGGTATTAACCGTCTGACCATTGTGGTGGACGCTTCCGAGTATGCAATCGAGCAGATCACCAAGCAGTTGAACAAGCTCATTCAGGTGCTGAAGGTGCTCCGACTTGAGGACGATCAGACGATCGCCCGCTCCCTGCTTCTGGTCAAGGTCAACGCGACGAACCAGACGCGCGCTCAGGTTGTGGAGACCGCCAACATCTTCCGTGCTCGCGTGGTGGATGTCTCGCCGGAGTCTGTGGTTATTGAGGCCACCGGTACCCCGGAGAAGTTGCGCGCATTCCTGGATGTCATTGAGACCTTTGGCATTCGTGAAATGGTCCGCTCCGGCCAGGTCGCGCTGAACCGTGGGTCCAAGACGTTGGCTCCGTCCAAGAAAAACAATTAATTTTTGCGGGCTGTGGCCACATAGCCCGCGGCGGTGTGTCATAATATGGAACAACCGTCCCAACATATAGGAAAGGTGAGTGCATCACTCATGGCTATCGAAGTGCTTTACGACAATGACGCAGACCTGTCGCTGATCCAGGGCAAGAAGGTCGCGATCATCGGCTACGGCTCCCAGGGCCACGCCCACGCGCAGAACCTGCGTGAGTCTGGCGTTGAGGTTGTCGTCGGCCTGCGCGAGGGCTCCAAGTCCGCAGCAAAGGCCAAGGAGGCAGGCTTCGAGGTTAAGTCCAACGCTGACGCGGCAGCATGGGCAGACGTCATCATGCTGCTGGCTCCGGACACCTCCCAGGCTGAGATCTTTACTAAGGACATCGAGCCGAACCTTAACGACGGCGATGCGCTGTTCTTCGGCCACGGCCTGAACATCCACTTCAAGCTGATTGAGCCGGCAGACAACATCACCGTCGCCATGGTTGCACCGAAGGGCCCGGGCCACTTGGTTCGCCGCACCTTCGTTGACGGCAAGGGTGTGCCGACCCTGATCGCAGTTGAGCAGGACCCGAAGGGCAATGGCCGCGACCTGGCTCTGTCCTACGCTGCAGCTATTGGTGGCGCACGCGCTGGCGTTATCCCGACCACCTTCGAGGCAGAGACGGTGACGGACCTCTTCGGCGAGCAGGCTGTGCTCTGCGGTGGCCTGGAAGACCTGATCATGAAGGGCTTCGAGGTGCTGACCGAGGCTGGCTATGAGCCGGAGATGGCATACTTCGAGTGCCTGCACGAGATGAAGCTCATTGTGGACCTGGTTTATGAAGGTGGCCTGGCCAACATGAACTACTCCATCTCTGACACTGCCGAGTTCGGTGGCTACCTGTCTGGCCCGCGTGTGATTGATGAGGGCGCGAAGGATCGCATGCGCGACATTCTGAAGGACATCCAGGATGGCACCTTTACCCAGCGTCTGGTTGACAACGTGAAGAACGGCAACAAGGAGCTCGAGGACCTGCGTGCGAAGGTTTCGCAGCACCCGATCGAGCAGACCGGTGAGAAGCTGCGCGACATGATGAGCTGGGTGAAGAACCCGCTCAACGAGACTGCGTAAGTCTTTGTAGCCTGCACAGGTTTCACAGTTTGCACAGTTCGTGCTTGAAGCCCCCGGATCGCCCCGTTATTGCGGGCGGTGCGGGGGCTTTTCGCTTGCTATCCGACTTTTAGCGTTGGCGAACAATGTCCCCGCCCGGCAGCTGGCCAACGTGTATCAGCGGTGCAACGTTTATGCAGGTAGGGGCGGTGGATTTCCGGACAAGGTATCCGTTCTGGATAGATCTGTTCGCGGCAAAATCTAAATATCGGATAGCAAACATCGGATAGCCCGAATGGATGCCCGGGGACCTTCGCGCTGAAGCCCGGGGGAGGCGGTGGGGGG
>NZ_KV786253.1:760-61526 GCF_001806875.1 Corynebacterium sp. HMSC29G08 | reverse complement strand
CCAGAACACCGGTACCAAAAACCCGCATCTGACAGGATCCAACCTAAAATGCGACCGAGAAGCAAGAAACAGGCAACAAAACATTTCCGCAGGTAAGGGATTTTTTTGAAGAGTTTAAGGGCTGTTTTGGCATCTTTTTCTGGTTACGGAGCAAGAAAAAAATCGTGCTTCTGATCTGATGTAAGTGGTCTAGTTCCTCGGGTAAGCGTTTGCGGTAAGTGGGGCGGAGGTACCGGGCTGGGCACAGCGCTGCCCAGCAGGACCAAACAAAAAGGCCGGTGCCGGGGCGCGAAACCCCGTCACCGGCCGATCTCAGATCGGCGAGCTACTTCTCCAGCGCGTCGATGATCTTGTTAAACGTTGCGGACGGGCGCATGACCGCGGAGGTCTTCTCCTCGTCCGGCCAGTAGTAGCCGCCGAGGTCGGCAGCGTTGCTCTGGGCGTCCAGGAGCTCCTTGTCGATGGTCTCGGCGTTTTCGCGCAGGTCCTTGGCGATCGGCTCGAACACGGAGGCCAGCTCGGCGTCGTCGGTCTGGGCGGCCAGTGCCTCTGCCCAGAACAGGGAGAGCCAGAAGTGGGAGCCACGGTCGTCGATCTCATTGACCTTGCGCGACGGCGACTTGCCTTCGTCGAGAAGCTGCTCGGTGGCCTTGTCCAGCGCGGCAGCCAGGACGCCGGCGCGCTCGTTGCCGTTCGTGTTCTTCTCGTGACGGAAGGACTCGGCCAGCGCGAGGTACTCGCCGAGGGAGTCCCAACGCAGGTGGTTTTCCTCCTGGACCTGCTGGACGTGCTTCGGGGCGGAGCCGCCGGCACCGGTCTCGAACAGGCCGCCGCCAGCCATCAGCGGGACCACGGAGAGCATCTTCGCGGAGGTGCCCAGCTCGAGGATCGGGAACAGGTCCGTGTTGTAGTCACGCAGCACGTTGCCGGTGACAGAGATGGTGTCCTCGCCGCGGCGGATGCGCTCGACGGAAGTCTTGGTGGCCTCGATCGGGGACTGGATGGAGATGTCCAGGCCCTCGGTGTCGTGATCAGCCAGGTACTTCTCAACAAGGGAGATGAGGTTGCGATCGTGTGCGCGCTCCTCATCCAGCCAGAAGATGGCCTTCATGCCGGAGAGGCGGGCGCGGTTGACGGCCAGCTTGACCCAGTCCTGGATCGGGGCGTCCTTGGTCTGGGTGGCGCGCCAGATGTCGCCGGCCTCGACGTCGTGCTCGATCAGCACGTCGCCTGCGGAGTTGACCACCTGGACGGTGCCGTCGGCCGGGATCTTGAAGGTCTTGTCGTGGGAGCCGTACTCCTCGGCCTTCTGCGCCATGAGACCGACGTTCGGGACGGTACCCATGGTGGTCGGGTCGAAGGCGCCGTTCTCACGGCAGTCGTCGATAACAGCCTGGTACACACCGGCGTAGGAGGAATCCGGGATGACGGCCAGGGTGTCCTGCTCCTGGTCGTCGGCGTTCCACATGTGGCCAGAGGTGCGGATCATGGCCGGCATGGAAGCGTCGATGATCACGTCAGACGGCACGTGCAGGTTGGTGATGCCCTTGTGGGAGTTGACCATGGCGAGCGCCGGGCCGTCGACAAGCTGCTGCTCGAAGGCCTTGCGGATCTCCTCGCCGTTGTCCAGCTCGGACAGGCCGTCGAGGATGGCGCCGAGGCCGTTCTCGCCGTTGAGGCCAGCCGCCAAAAGCTCCTCGCCGTACTTGTCAAAGACGGGCTTGAAATACGCGCGCACGACGTGGCCGAAGATGATCGGGTCGGAGACCTTCATCATGGTGGCCTTCAGGTGCGCGGAGAAGAGCACGCCCTCTTCCTTGGCGCGCTTGACGGCCTCGAGCAGGAATGCGTCGAGCGCCTTCGCGGACATGTAGGTCGCGTCGATGACCTCGCCCGCCTGGACCTTCAGGCCCTCCTTGAGCACGGTGCCGTCGGTCATCTTGATGGTGAGGGTGTCCTCGGCCGGGATAATGACGGACTTCTCGTTGTGACGGAAGTCGCCAGCGTCCATGGTTGCAACGTTGGTCTTGGAGTCCTTCGACCACACGCCCATGGAGTGCGGGTGCTTCTTGGTGTAGTTCTTCACAGCCTCCGGCGCGCGGCGGTCCGAGTTGCCCTCACGCAGCACCGGGTTGACAGCAGAACCCTTCACAGCGTCGTACTTATCCTGAGCATCCTCATAATCCGGGATGTCAAAACCAGCAGCCTGCAGCTCAGCAATAGCCTTCTTCAGCTGCACCAGGGAAGCAGAGATGTTCGGCAGCTTGATGATGTTGGCCTCAGGCGTCTTCGCCAACTCACCCAGCTCAGTCAACGCATCCGGAATGCGCTGCTCATCGCTCAAACGATCCGGGAACTGCGCGAGAATACGCCCTGCCAAAGAAATGTCGGCGGTTTCCACATCGATGCCAGCCTGCGCGGCGAATGCCTCCACAATCGGCTTGAACGAGTAGGTTGCCAGCAACGGCGCTTCGTCGGTGCGGGTCCAAATGATCGTAGACATAGTGCTCCTTGTATCTAATGTCAGACTT
This sequence comes from Corynebacterium sp. HMSC29G08, assembly GCF_001806875.1. Lineage (GTDB taxonomy): Bacteria > Actinomycetota > Actinomycetes > Mycobacteriales > Mycobacteriaceae > Corynebacterium. Next base: position 58,995 of record NZ_KV786253.1, on the reverse strand, counting down.
CAGATACCAAGCGTACCGTTTTGCGCCGCCCTGTAGGGTCGAAACCCATGAGTCTGACCATCGCTACCGTCAATGTCAACGGCATCCGCGCCGCAACGAAAGTTCGCAACGAGGTCAACCCGGGCATGCTCGCCTGGTTGAACGAGACCCCGGCGGATGTTGTGCTGATGCAAGAAGTCCGCGCCACCGAGGACCAGGCCCGCGCGGCGCTCGCCCCGGCCCTTGAGCAGGGCTGGCATCTAGAGGTCGCGCCCGCCGCCGCGAAGGGCCGCGCCGGTGTGGGCATCCTGTCTCGCCAGCCACTGACTCAGGTAGAGGTGGGTATTCCAGGGTTTGAGGATTCGGGTCGCTTCATTAGGGCCATGCTTGCCGACGCCACCTACGTCGCCTCCCTCTACCTCCCCTCCGGATCCGCCGGCACGGAAAAGCAGGACGAGAAGTATCGCTTCCTCGACGCCTTCGAGCCGCTGCTTGAGCAGTGGGCCGACGAACACCCGCACATGGTCATCGGCGGCGACTGGAACATCTGCCACCGCCGCGAAGACCTAAAGAACTGGAAGGGAAACCACAAAAAGTCCGGCTTTTTGCCGCACGAGCGCGCCTTCATGGATTCCGTCTTCGGCGCCTTCCCAGATAGCGAAGCCCAGGATCTGGACCTGAAATCGGTTCCCGGCTGGGCGGGTGCGGTGGAGTACGTCTCTGAGCTTCCGGCACGTGTGGCCTGCGAGAACCCGAAGTGGTTCGACGTGGCGCGCCGCCTGAACCCGGATGATGCGGGCTATTCGTGGTGGACCTTCCGCGGCCAGGCGTTTAACAACAACGCCGGCTGGCGTATCGACGTCCAAGCCGCCACCGCCAACATGCTCGAACGCGCCCAGCGCGCCTGGGTGGACCGGGTTGCGACGGTGGAGGAGCGCTGGTCTGACCACTCGCCGGTTGTGGTGGAGTATCGCTAGCTTCGGCTGCTTTGCTCTGGCCTTTTAGCCTTCTGGCTCCGGACCTCGGCTTCGGCTTCGGCTTGGCGGTCCAGCCGGACCTCGGTGCCCTGGCTGGCCGGACCTCGGGGGGACCTTTTTTGGATTCCGGCAGCATGTTGCCAAACCGGGGATATCTGCCGCATTTGCCAGCTGGCCCACAGGAATCGGAGTGCCGCGCCACACTGGGCCTCGCCGTATTTCGTTGCAACTCGCCGTACCTCGCTGCTCCGATCGCTGTCTCACGCGGGGTCTACTGGCAGGGGTCTACTAGAGGGCTACTGGCAGGGGTCTACTAGCAGACAATGTAAAAATCGCGATGAGTCAAGACAACTGACCTGGGGAAATGTAGGGCCGAAATCGTTATCTGCTAGGAGTGTGCCCTTGCAACAGCCTGAACCTGGCAATCACCTTGCAATTGCGGCAACTATCCCCGGTTTGGCAACATGCTGCCGCAATTCAAGAAAGCTCCCCCACACCCCAGCGCCCCCAGCGTCTCAGCGCTCCAGCGCCCCAGCACTCCGCGACCAGGCCCGCCCAAAAGACAACTGCAAAGTCATCCATGAATTTCGCCATTCCCTGAACACCGTTCAAGTAACGCGCTACACTTCGTGTGCATGACTGCGACAACTACGACAGCCACCACTGAAACGGAAACCAAAGACATCCTCGACATCGCACGCGAGAAGTGCCTCGAGCGCGGCGAGGGCCTGAAGCAGGACGAGATTTTGCAGGTTCTGCAGATTGAGGATGAGCGTCTGCAAGAACTCCTCGACCTCGCCCACCAGGTGCGCATCAAGCACTGCGGCGTGGACGTCTCGCTGGAAGGCATCATCTCCTTGAAGACGGGCGGTTGCCCCGAAGACTGCAGCTTCTGCTCCCAGTCCGGCCTCTTTGAATCCCCGGTGCGTGCCGTCACGTTGAACATTGCTGAGCTGGTGGAGGCTGCGAAGCAGTCGGAGAAGATGGGCGCAAGCGAGTTCTGCATTGTTGCCGCTGTGAAGGGTCCGACGGATGCCCTGCTTGAGCAGGTGGCCGAGGCTGTCACCGCCATTCAGGAGGAAGTAGACATTTCGATTTCTGCGTCGCTTGGCATTCTGACCCGTGAGCAGGCACACCGCCTGGCGCAGATGGGCGTGACCCGCTACAACCACAACTTTGAAACTGCCAGGTCCTTCTTCCCGAACGTGGTGACCACGCACACTTGGGAGGAGCGCAAGAACACACTGGAGTACGTGCTGGCTGAGGGCATGGAGACCTGCTGCGGTGGCATTATTGGCCTAGGCGAGACGCTGGAGCAGCGCGCTGAGTTTGCCGCGCAGCTGGCGGAGATCCGCCCGCATGAGGTGCCGATGAACTTCCTGGACCCGCGCCCGGGTACTCCGTTTGCGGATCGTCCGCTGGTGCCGCAGGGTGAGGCGCTGCGCGCGGTGGCGGCATTTCGCCTGGCTATGCCGTCGACGCAGTTGCGCTTCGCGGGTGGCACGGAGCTCGCGCTGGGTGATGACGGCACCGAGCAAGGCCTCCTCGGCGGCGCCAACGCCATCATTGGTGGCAACTACTTGACCACGTTCGGGCGTCCGATGGAAAAAGACCGCGACGCGGTGGACCGTGTCATGGAGGGCGGGGCGAAGCCAGGGTTGAGCCTGAACATCACTCCGGTGGGACAGAAGCAGAACTCTGGGCACGGCGCGCTGTACGACACGTTGAAGTCCCTGTAATGAAAATCCCGGATTCAACGGAACTGGCCGACGCTGTGCTCTCGGGCGAGATCGCCTGGCCGCTGGACCCGGCGCGGCCGTATGATGCGCCGCGGATTTGTCCGCTGTGTGAGCGTCGCATGGTGGTAAAGATCAGCCCGATGGCGTGGGAGGCTGCGTGCTCCCGCCATGGGCTGCTGCGCTCTGAATGGTTGGAGCGTTAGGGTACGAAGCGTTTCGTGCGCGAGATTACTGCCGTGGATACGCCAAGGGTAAAGAGGCATGCCGTAAGCAACCCGGGGGCGGCGGCGGTGAACCAATCACCCACACGGGATTCGACGGCCCAATACAGCGCCACTGTGAGGGCAAAGGTGACAAAGCCGCCGACGAGGGCGCGTCCCGCACCGAAGGTGGTGTAGGCAAGCCCTAACGCCACCCCGGCAAAAGCCGCGACGAAGAAGAACGCGATGTGCAGCAGCACCGTCATGGTCATCGAGGTGGCGTCTTGCCCGGCGCTGACCATGACGTAGGGGTCGCCGTTTGTGTCGGTCCACGGGACGTCCTGGCCGTTGGTGAACAAGAACACGTCATAGGCCTGGTAGTACGGGTTGTTGTGCTGGTTGAGGATTGATGAGGCTGCGGTGAGCACCCCAAGTGCCACAGCCACAGACAGCGCGGTCAGCGTTGCAGAATTCATCCAGGCGGAAAAGCTTGCGCCCAGCTGGTTCAGTCCCGGCCAGTGCAACGCGGCGAACGCAAACAGGACCAAAACGCATACGCCGCCAAACAGTGTCCACGCGGCGCCGTCACCCGCGTAGTTGCGCCCGCGGGGGATCAGGTAGAGCAATACCACAAGCGGGGCGAAAAATGTGGCTGTTTTTAAAGGGCTGAGGAAGAGTTTCATCGCGGCATCCTTTCGGTTGCAAGCAGATCAATAAGTTCGGTGTCGTCGGGGTAGGTGCAGGTCAGGTCGGTTGCCACGGGCTGTGCAAACACCGCTTTCGCCATCGGGCCCAGTGTGGACTGCTCGAGCGTTCGGTGGCGTGCCGCCAATTCGGCGATTGCGTCGGTGGGGCCGGTGATGGTGGGGAAGAGGTAGCGTGTGGCGTCGATAAGCAAGGGCTCCGACACCTCCTGATCAAAGACCTGGATGACATGGGTGGCTAGGCCGGCGAAGTCCTCGGGGCGGTGCGATGCCATCACCACGCTGCGCTGCTGGTTTTCCGCGATGTAGTCGATCAGCCGCTGGCGGATCTGTTTGCGGGTGGTGGTGTCGATGCCGTCAAACGGCTCGTCGAGAAGCAGTAGGTCCTTGCCTATGGCCAGGGCCACCTCAATGGTGAGGAGGCGACGCTGCCCAACGGAGAGATCCCTGATGCGGGCGTTGGGCAAGTCGAGCTCCACGTGCGGGTAGATCGCCGCGACTGCGCGCAGGTGATCGTCCACGGTTGCGCCCGCAAACTTCGCGTCCGCACCAGCCGGGACAATCGCTGCGTGCGGGCCCATGAGCGTGTGTAGGTAGTGGGTTTTGCCGGCGGCGTTCGGGCCGACCAGCGCATAGAAACCGGGATTCATTGGGTGCGCTCCTTTTCAATCATTGCGGTCAGCTCCTCGGAGGTGATGCCGAGCTGGTTAGCCTCATGGACAAACGGTTGGACAAAGTCGCGGGCAAATGCTTCACGACGTGTACGTAACACCTGCTCACGCGCACTCTCCAACACAAACATGCCGAGCCCGCGGCGCTTCTCCAGCAGGCCCTCGTTGAACAGTTCGGTGAGCGCTTTGGCAGACGTTGTTGGGTTGACGGAGTGATAGGCGGAGAGCTCGTTGGTGGACGGCACCCGGTCGCCGGGGGCGAGGGTGCCAGCGCCGATGAGGTCACGTAACTCATCGGCAATCTTTTGGTATATGGGTTTACCACTCATGTGGGTAACCATAAAACGGGGAAGCCCGGCGCGTCAACCCCCAATTTTTTGACGCGCTGGGCCAAGCCGGTTCAGTCGCGGAAGCTGCAGTTCAGCGGCTACTGATCAGCGACGATATCTAGCAGCGCCGCGCCCTTATCCACGTGGCTGCCGGCCTCCACAGCGAGGTTCTTCACAATGCCGTCCTTGTGGGCCTTGACCGGGTTTTCCATCTTCATGGCCTCCAGGATCACCACAACGTCGCCGGCCTCAACGCGCTCGCCTTCGGAAACCTCGACCTTGACCACGGTGCCCTGCATCGGCGCTGCCAAGGTATCCGCGTTCGCGCCACCCTTGGCGCCGCCGGAGCCACCACGCCCGCGGCGCTTGCGGTCACGTCGACGCTGCGCCACCGCGCCCAAAAGCAGCGATTCCGGCAGCGTAATCTCAATGGAGCGGCCATTAACACCGACGGAGACCGTGCGGCGGCGGTGCTCGTCGCCATCCTCCGAACCAGCATCGTCCGTGTCGTACGGTGCGACGTCCGGGTCCCACTCCTCTTCAATCCAGCGGGTGTAGACGGTGAATTGGTCGTTGGGTGCGGTAAACGCGGCGTCGTCAAGCATCCGCTCATGGAACGGGATGACCGTGGGCACGCCTTCGATCTTGAACTCCGCCAAGGCACGCTTAGCGCGCGCAATTGCCTCGTCCCGGGTGCTGCCGCGGACAATCAACTTGGCCAACATGGAGTCGAACTGCCCGCCGATGACGGTGCCTTCCCTAATGCCGGAATCCACGCGCACGCCCGGGCCCGAGGGCTCCACGTAGCGGGTGACCGTGCCCGGTGCCGGCATGAAGTTGGTGCCAGCGTCCTCGGCGTTGATGCGAAACTCGATGGCGTGGCCAGTAGGCTCTAGGTCCTGCTCGAAGCGCAGCGGCTCGCCCGCGGCGATGCGGAACTGCTCAACAACCATGTCCACGCCGGTGGTCTCCTCCGTCACGGGGTGCTCCACCTGCAGGCGGGTGTTGACCTCCAGGAAGGAAATCAGCCCGTCCTCGCCCACGAGGTACTCCACCGTACCCACGCCCACGTAGCCGGCTCTCTTGGTAATCGCCTTGGCGGAGGAGTGGATGCGTTCGCGCTGCTCGTCGGTAAGAAATGGTGCCGGGGCCTCCTCGATGAGCTTCTGGAAACGGCGCTGCAGCGAACAATCGCGGGTACCGCCAACAATGACGTTGCCGTGCTGATCAGCCAACACCTGGGCCTCAACGTGGCGGGCGCGGTCCAGGTAGCGCTCCACAAAGCACTCGCCACGCCCAAACGCGGCCTGCGCCTCGCGGGTGGCGGATTCGTAGAGCTCACGGATCTCACCACGGGTGCGCGCCACCTTCATGCCGCGACCACCGCCGCCAAACGCCGCCTTAATAGCCACCGGCAGGCCATGCTCATCCGCAAACGCAACCACATCATCGGCATTGGCCACCGGGTCCTTGGTACCCGGGGCAAGCGGCGCATCCACGGCTTCTGCCAGCGTGCGCGCCGTGACCTTGTCACCCAAGTTCTCAATCGCGCGCGGCGGCGGACCGATCCAGGTCAGCCCCTCTGCAATCACGCGCCGGGCGAACTCGGCGTTCTCACTCAAAAACCCATACCCCGGGTGGACCGCATCCGCACCGGTATCCCGGCACGCCTGCAGCACCTTCTCAATGTCCAGGTAGCTCTGCGCGGACGTCTCGCCGCCGATAGCCACGGCTTCATCGGCCATCTGGGTAAACGGGGCGCCCTTATCCGGGTCCGCGTAGATAGCCACGGAGGAAAGCCCGACGTCACGCGCCGCGCGGATGATGCGCACCGCGATCTCGCCGCGGTTAGCAATCAGCACTTTGTTGAACGGGAAATCATGCTCATGCATATATGCGCTCCTTTGCTTAGTAGTACGTGACGTTTCCGAAACCAGCGCCAAAACCCTCATCGGCACTGTCGCCGACCGTGGCCACGTGCCAGGTCTGCGCCTGCGCAATGACAGCGCTCAGCGCCGCCAGCTCGTCGTGGGAAAGCGAAGCGTCATTGGTGTGAAACAACGGTGTCATGGTGTCTCTCCTTAAACAGGGCCTTAAACAGTCGGGTAGGTGCCGTCAGCGTTGAGACGGGCGGCGGGGTTGAGTAGCAGGGCAATCTCATCGTCGTGATCGTTTACGCCAGCAAAGCGACGGTTTTCCACCGGGGTGAACAGCTCAGCGCGGCCGAGCATGCCAGCCTCCAGGCGGCCAGCGCCGTCCACACGGCGCTTGGTGGCCTGGGCGCGCCAGGCGTCGGCGTCGATACCCTCACGCACCAGCGCGGCCTCGAACACACCCGGGTGGCCGAGCACAACCAGCGCGCCGACGTGGCCGAAGCCAAGCGAGGTCAGCGCCGCCGCCTTCACCTGGCCTTCACCCAGCGCAAGCGGGGAGCGCAGCCACACCAGGTTCTTCGCCTTCGGCGCAATCAGCGGATCCACGCAGTCCAGCGATGCGTTCGGCGGCAGCGCACCGGTAGCCAGCACGTCAATCAGCCCGCCGATCTGGAACAGGGCGGCACCAGCCTTGGAGTGGCCCGTCAGCGTCTTCTGGGAGATCACGTACATCGGCGCATGCTCGTTGCGTCCAATGGCCGGCCACAAAAGCGAGTGCAGCTCGGACTCATTCGGGTCATTGGCATTGGTGGAGGTGTCGTGCTTGGACAACACGTTGACGTCGTCAGGCGAAAGGCCCAGCGAAGCCAGATTCTTAGCCAAGCGGGAGGACTCACCGCCACACGCGGCAGCCAGCACACCTAACCCAGGCGCCGGGATGGAGGTGTGCGCGCCGTCGCCAAAGCTGGAGGCGTACGCAACTACAGCATGCACCGGCAGACCCAGCTTGGCGGCAAGGGAGCCGCGGGCAAGCAGCAGGGTGCCGCCACCTTCGGCCTCAAGGAAGCCGCCGCGGCGACGGTCATTCGCACGCGAGATGAAGCGGTCATCAATGCCCTGGGCAGTCATCTTGGCGGTCTCGGCGGTGGCGTTCATGTCGCCGAAGCCCTGGAGGGACTCCACCTGCACGTCATCAATACCACCGGCGATGACAAAGTCCGCCTTGCCCAGCGCGATCTTGTCCACAGCCTCCTCAACACTCACTGCGGCAGTGGCACACGCGCCGACCGGGTGAATCATGGAGCCGTAGCCGCCAACCAGCGCCTGCATGGTGTGCGCGGCCACCACGTTCGGCAGTGCCTCCTGCAGGATGTCGCTCTGGCGCTCCTCACCAATGAAGCGGGAGACGAACACCTTGTGCAGTGACTCCATGCCACCGATACCGGTGCCCTGGGTGGTTGCCACAAAGGAGGGGTGCACCGCCTGCATCAGCTCGCCCGGGGTGAAGCCTGCGGTGATGAACGCGTCCACAGCAGTGACCAGGTTCCAGGCGGCCATGCGGTCCATACCGTCGGCCATTTGCGCCGGAATACCCCACTTGGTCGGGTCAAAATCATCCGGGATTTGGCCCGCAACGGTGCGAGACAACGTCGCCTTCTTCGGCACGTACGCGTTTGCACCAGCCAGGCGGGTCACGGTCCACTCACCGCCAACCTGCTTGACCACAGTCTTGTCCGGATCGGCAGCCTCGTGGTCGCGGGCCTCGGCTTCCGTTGCCACGCTAAACGTGATGTCGCGGTCCAGATAGACCTGCTCCAGGTCTACGGAGCCCTGGTCCGTCAGGAAGTACTTGTCCGTCAGGGTGCGCACACCACAGCGTGCCACCACTTCGGCGCGGAAGCGCTCGTAGATGTCTTCCTCCGCAACCTCGGCACCGTCGGCGTCGTACCAGCCCGGCTTCGGGTCCTCGGACCAGGTGATCAGGCCCATCATCCAGGCCAGCTCCAGCACGCCCGCGGCGGTCAGCTCCACGCCTCCGGTGCGCTCGATGCCGTACTCAGCCTCGCGGCGGGTGCGGCCAGAGCCCCAGCTGGAGATCTCGCCCACGCCCACAATGACCACCATGTCATCCAGCGAGCAGGTCACATCCCCAACCTTGGCGGGTAGCGGTTGCAGCGGGTTCGACACATTCGGCAGAGCTCGGACGGTTGCGGGGCTTTCGCTTGTCGACGCCTCCGTGACCTCCCCACCACGCACCGACCGCGCCAGTTCCGCAATCGAAACCCCAGAGTCCGCCAGACCACCGGTTAGGTCCAGATCAAGCGGAGCCTGCTTCGCCTGCTCGCGAGACTCCGGTGATGCCAAGCTCATCAGCTGCGTGGAGATCTCCTCCGGGCTCCACACGTGGATGCCCGCAGCTTCCGCGGCCGGGACGAGGGCGTCGTTGCCGCCCATCAAGTGGGTACCAGCAACCCAGCCGATACGTGCCTGCGCCAGGGTGACGCCGTCTGGCCAACCGGTTTCGGCAGACCACTTGTTCACAATCGCATCGAGTGCGGCCTTGACCTCGCCGTAGGCGCCGTCGCCACCAAAGGTGCCGCGGTTCGGCGAGCCCGGAAGCACCACGTGTGTACGCGTCGCCGGGTAGTGGTCACCGCGCTGCGCCAGCTCGGACAAGCCAGCGATGGTGCGCTCCACCGACCACAGCAGCAGACGCGCCTGCGTCTCCGCGTTGCCGCCGACCTCTGCCAGCGAGCCGGACACGGACGGTGCTGCGAACGGGAACGCGAGCGTAGGCGTCAGCGCAGGCTTGATCACCTTGACGTCCTTGCCCACCGTCTCTTTCTGCTCCGCACCAATCCACGCGATCAGTGCGTCAATGTCGCGGTAGGACGACAGGTTCGCCGGCACCAGCCACAAGCTCGCGCCCACCGAGCCGTGCTCGGCGTAGAGCTTGCGCGCAAACTCCTTACGCGCTTGCCCAACGTTGGAGGCGGTCATGATCACGGTTGCGCCACCTGCCAGCAGTCGCTCCACTAAGGCGGTTGCGATCGAGCCAGGTGCGGCACCGGTCACTAGCGCAACGTCGTTCGCATACGGCTCATCGGCCTTGCCTTGGGCGGCGTCAGCGATTGCGCGCAGCACATCCGCGCGGTCCGCGCCGGTGTTTTGCGCGTACCATTCGGCCTGCTGGGCGATGGTTTCACCTGTGCCGGCAAAGCGCGCCGGGTCCAGCTCACACTGGCCAAGAGCCACGCGAACGAGGTCTTCGCGGGCTTGGGCCCAGCGGTCGTCGAAAAGCACAGCCTTGCGCTCATCAAACACTGGGGTGACCTGCTTGACCCAGCTTGTGCCGAGCTCTGCCTCGATGGTTTCCACAATCGTGGTGTCCGGTGCGAGGATCTCTGCGGTCTCATCCTCAACGCCCAGCTTGGCAAGCAGCGTGCGCGCCGTTGCCACCAGCGTGTCGGTGACCTCATCCTTGTAAGCATCCAGGGCTGCGGAATCAACCACGCCGCCACCGGAGCTGCCGCCTGCTTGCGCCTGGCTCACCGCCACCCCATGCCTTGCCGCAACATTTTGCACAGCCTGATCAATCAGGGCGCTGATCTCCGCCTTGGAACCTGCCGATGCTGGCAGAGTGGCCAAGGAGCCGCCGCGGACCGAATCTTCGGTCCGGGTGCCAAGCAGAATCTCGGCCTCAACATGCGGCGTCCACGATGCCGGCAGGCCCCACGCGGAAGCCAGGTGATCTGCAACGAACACCGGCTTCAGGCCAGCGCCGCCAAGCAGCTGGCGCAAACGAGTACCCACGGCCTCAGACAGGACAGTGCCAAACGGGGTGTAGCCCGGGGCAGCGGTGTTGACGCGCTGGTATAGCGTTGCCACATCCGCTTCCGCCGCGCCATCGATGGCGGGTACGCCCAGCTCGGCGGACATGTCCATGAGCAGCTGGTTGCGTCGGGAAGAAACACCACCAGTGAGCTCCTCAATCGTGTCAGAATCGTTGATCTGCTCTGGGCGGATCTTGTTCTGCACAGCAAAGAGCACGGTAATAGCGTCCGCAGCGGCAAACGCCAGGTCCTCGGTCGGCTCGGAGGCTGCAGTGGCCGGGACGGGAGCTGGAGCAGCGGCCGGGGTTTCAGCGGCCGGTGCAGCTTGGCTGTCAGCGGTCTCAGCTGCGGAGTCTGCCGGTGCTGCCTCTTCAGCCTCAACCTCTGGCTCAGGAGCCGCAACCACGTCATTGAGCATGACCGCGTCCTGGCTGGACTCAACGTTGAACACCGGAACATGGATGCCCACAACGTCCATCTCGCGCTTGGCCAAGTTGGTCAGCGTCGGGGAGGACGCCAAGCCAACCTCAATGATCTGCTCTACGCGCGGCAGCAGGAAGTCCTGGGTTTCAATCCAGCGCACCGGGGAGGCAAACTGCCACGCCAACAGCTCAATCAGCAGCGTGCGCGCAAGCGTATTGCGGTCCGTGTTCTCCGGGGTCAGCCCCTTCAGGCGCTCAGATGGCACCTCCGCCAACACTGCGTCGATGAAGTCCTGGGTCAGCTCGAAGGGGCGGGCAACCAGGTTCGGAATGTAGCGGTCAACCAGCGTGTCCACGTCGATTTCCGCAGGCAAAAGCTCATCGAGCTTCTCGGCGAAGTCCGCCACACCGCTGCGCAGCACGCGCGAGTGGAACGGCACGTCCACGCCCGGCACCGTCACGTACGCACGCGGGGTAATCGCGTTCGCCTTCTCCTTCAGCGCAGCCAGGCCACGCTTCGTACCGGCGATGGAGTACTGCTGGCCCTTGATGTTGTAGTTCACAATCTCAAGGAACTCGCCGGTGTCCTCCGAAAGCTGGGCAACGTAGGCCTCAACCTCTTCGGGGCCTACACCAATCATGTTCGGACGCAGCGCACCCATACCGTAGTCGGAGTTGCCCTCAGCGTCCCTCGGTACCAGCGAACCCATCGCAGAGCCGCGCGAGTACACAATGTCAATTACCGCTTCAAGCTCGAAGATGTTGCCCAGGGAGGCAAGTGCCGTGTACTCACCAAGCGAGTGGCCTGCGTAGTACGCTCCAGAGCCCAACGCATCCGCCTCACGCAGACGCTCTGTCTGGGCGTACGCCACCACAGCGAGTGCCACCTGCGTGAACTGGGTCAGGTGCAGGACGCCGTCCGGGTGCTTGAACTCTTCGCCGCGGACAATAAGGTGCGCCGGGTTTTCATCCACAATGCGCTGGATGGAGAAACCGTGGTTGGTGCGCGTGTGGCGGTCCGCACGGCGCCACACCTCACGTGCTGCTGCAGACGCCTCGCGGTCGCCCTTGCCCATGCCCTCGGTCTGGATGCCCTGGCCCGGGTAGACGTAGGCGGTCTTCGGCTGCGCCAGAAGCGCCTGGCCACGAGACACCACATCGCCGTTAATGCGGCAGGTCACTTCCAATGCCTGGTGGATGCCCTTACGGCCCACGCGCTCTGCGGTGATCTCTACCTCATCATCCAGCTGCACCATGCCGTACATGGAGTAGGACCAGCCGACCACCTTCCCGTGGCGACCAGCGAGGTGCTGGGCGGTGGCAGACAGCCACATGCCGTGCACCAGCGGTGCCTGCAGGTTCACCAACGCAGAGGCGTTATACGAGGTGTGGATCGGGTTGTAGTCACCCGAAACCAGCGCAAACGGAGTCATGTCGGAGGGTGCGTGGACGACTGCGCGGTCCACGAAGGATCGCGGCGTTGCCTCAATGCGGTCGCTGGACTTGCCGCCGCCGTACGCGGGGGCCGGTACCGGTGCTGCGGTGCCGGTAGCGCGGCCGCGGATGGCGAAGCGCTGCATCTGGGTCGCCACGATCTCGCCATCAGAGCTGAGTACGAGCTCCACGGAGACAATGCGGCCAGAGACGGATTCTGCGATGGAGGTGCACTTAGACACCACGTCAATCGTGCGGCCATCGGCAAGCTCGGCCAACGGCACGCGCAGATCAATCACGTGGTCCAGGTGCACAGCGTTGAGCAGGCCCTCAATCACCGGGTAGCCATCCGCCAGTTGGCCGGAGCCAAGTGCGGTGTAGATCGCCGGCCAGCAAGGACCGACCAACACGTCGGGCGTACCGGCAACGTTTTGGCCGCTTCCGTTTTGCCCGGCGCTTCCGCTTGTCGGAAGCGCCGCACCGGTGACTGCGGAGTGCGCCGTGAGCAGCGACGGTGGCAGGGTAAAGGAGGATCGTGCCACACCAAACGGTGCGTCCTCAGTCCGTGCCTCAAGCTCCGGCATGGCAATGATCGCGTCGCCAGCTTCGGACACCGAGCCCACACCGGCCAGGCCCTCAAGCAGGTCGAACACGCTCTGCGGCAGGCGCTCACGCGAGACCACAGGCGAAGCACCCGTAGCAGCACCCGCCGGAATGTCCACCGGAATGGTCACTTCGCGCACGTAGAACGGGCGCTGCTCCTCCGGCAGGTGATCCCATGCGGAGTCAGCGTTGATGCGAATCGTCCACTCGCGCTCACCGTACGGGTTGAGCTCGCTGGTCAGCTCAAACGCGTCATCATCCAGCGCGTACGCCGGGTTTGCCATCAGGTGACCGTGCCACACAAGCGTCGGGCAGGAGCGCAGGTACGCTGCCTCATCTTCGGCGTCACGCAGGCGGGAGAAGCGAGGCTCGGCGGTTGCGCCGGCGCTTATAAGCATCTGCGTCGTGGCGTCCTCAAACCTGCCCAACAGCTCCGCAACCGGCTCGTTTTTCTTGGTAATGCCGGCAACCGCCACCGGCCCCGGGATGATGCGGACCTGGTCAGCCGTGTAACGCTCATCTTGCGCCTGCCACAGCGTGTCCTTGCCAAACCACATCTTCAGATCCCCATCCAGCGCCGGCACCCACGGCATCGGCTTCGGGTAGGCGTAGTGCAGGCCGATCCACCAGGCAGCGTCGCGCGGGGAAACCTTCACCGTGCGTGCCTGCGGATAGTGAGCCAGCAGCTTATCGACGCCCCGCTGCGGCTCCACCTCTTCACCCTCCGGGAAGAGCGTGGCAATCTCGCCGTGATCGGCCTCGTTCAGGCGTGCCTCGATGCGCTGCAGCAACGCGACGAAACGTTTATCCCAGCTGCTGTCCACAAACGGCGCAGCCAGCTCAACGAAGCGCTCCACCCACTGCGCGTACGTCATGTCCTCAACGTCACCGAAGTAGGGCTTCGAGGTCTTCGACAGTGCCTCGATGATCTCCTCGCGGTGCGCCTCATACTCCTCAATATCCAGCGAGGCGATCAGGCGAGAAGCCTTGGCAAAGGAGTTATCCAGATCGTGCAGGTCCGCCAGCAGGTGGGACTGGGAAGACGCCACACCGCTGACACCCTGGCCGCGGCCGACCCAGCCGCCGTTGTGCTCCGGCGGAAGACCTGGGGTATCCACCAGCAGCTGCTTGACGGAATCGGTGGCCTTCGCTTCCTTCGTAGCCATGGCGACCGTGCCCACAAACACGCCGTCTACCGGCATCTTTGCCAGGCCGAACTTCTCCGACCAGGAACCGGTGATCAACTCAGCTGCGCGCTCAGGCGAGTACACGCCACCGCCGACGGTGAGCACCGCGTTGTCGTGCGCACGGATCTCCGCGTAGGTCTCCAGCAGCATCTCTTCCAGGTCAACCCAGGAGTGGTGGCCGCCCGCGTGGCCGTCCTCCACCATCAAAATCACGGAATCTTCCGGGTTGGCCTTCGCAATCTTCAGTACGTCACGAACCTGCTGCGTGGTGCCGGGTTTGAAAGCGATGTAGGGGAAGCCGCCGGCATGCAGCTGTGCAAGCAGCTCCGTCGCCTCCTCAACTTCCGGGATGCCCGCGGAGATGCATACGCCGCTAAACGGTGCGCCCGCTGCGCGCGCCTTGGGCACCATGCGGGTCTGGCCGAACTGCAGGTTCCACAGGAAGCGGTCAAAGAACATGGTGTTGAACTGCGCGGTACGACCCGGCTGCAGGAAGTTGACAAGGGCGTCCTTGTGCTTGGAAAACTCTTCCTCCGAGTACATGCCGCCGCCGGCCAGCTCCGCCCAGTAACCAGCGTTGGCGGCCGCGGCGACGATCTCGCCATCCGCCGAAGTCGGCGTCATGCCGCCCAGGATGATCGGGGACAGGCCTGTTAGGGCAGAAAAACGCGTCTGCGTGTACGTTTTGCCGTCCGGCAGGGTGATCACGCGCGGGGCATATTGGGAGTAGTCCGCTGCGGCAGGCAGGGCTTCGCCCGGTCGTGCGAGCGAGTCGCGTTTGCTCGCTTGCGTCGCGTCCACCACCGGCACCCCCACCCCATTAACCAGCGTCTGCATGATGTTGGCGGTGGCGTTATCCAGCGCGATCAGGTGGCTTGCACCATCAGCGACCAGGTTGCGGACGGTGGCGGTGAAGTCAAACGTGTCAACCAAAATTGCCTGCGCAAGATCACGCGGGGTGGTGGTTGCAAACGTGATGCCGCACTCCTTGGCCCACTTCGCCGCTTGCTCGACAGCCTGCGCGTTGCTTGCCACATGGAAAGGGTAGGCAACGTCCAGGTAATCAAACGTCGGCTGGATCTCAGCGCCGCCGAACTCAACCTCAAGGCGCGCGTTGTAGTCATTCGCACGCGCCTCAATTGCGGCCTGTGCTTTTGCCAACGCCTCCGGCGAACCCGAAAGCGCTACGTGCCTGCGGCCGTTGATCACACTGAGCACCGCACCTGAATCTGCCGGTACGAAGTCTTCGATCTGCTCAACGGTCAGCCCGCGCACCGACAACATCCGGCTGCGCGCATCGGTTGCGCCGTAATCGTTCGTAGCGGCCGCACCCAAGATAAACGCAAAGGCAAGCGCCTTCTCCGCAGCCTTGTCACCCTCCTTGGGATCCACAGCCACCGCGCCGATGATGCCTTGGGAGTGTCCACCGAAGCGCACCTTTTCCAGATCCAGACCAAGCTGGGTCAGGTGCTCCACCGCCGCGACCTGAGCCAACACAATCGCTGGCGCGCTTACTGCAGGAAACGCATCAATTGCCGCAACGTGCGGCTCATTGTCCAACGCCTCACGGATACGTTGCGCCACACCCGGCACCACGGAAGCAAGCGGGCGGGAGACGGGGCCGGTGATCAACGCGGCTTTGGCAAGCAACTGCTCAAGGCGCTTGCGTGCCGACGGCGCCGAAGCCCCCACATCAAACAAAGCCTGCTGCCAAGGGCTGCCCTGGCCAGGAAACACAATCGCAGGGCAGGTGAGGGACTGAATCGGGGTAAGAGTCATTCTGAAAAATCTTTCTGTTTTTAAGCGGGGGTTACAGCGGGATGTTTCCGTGCTTGCGCGCTGGGCGGGCAACAACTTTGTTCTTGTACAGGCGCAAATTCGCGGCAATCGCGGCGCGGGTTTCACTCGGCAAAATCACCGCATCCACCAACCCGCGCTCCGCCGCCTTATACGGGTTGAGCATCTCGTTTTCGTACTCGCGCTCAAAGCTCTTGATCAGCTGTGCAAGCTCTTCATCACCCATGCCGGATTCTTTGGCAGCGGCGATGTCCTTGCGGTTGATAAAGCCCACGGCACCAGCCGCGCCCATCACCGCAATCTGCGCGGTGGGCCACGCCAAGTTCACGTCCGCGCCCAGGCCCTTCGAACCCATCACGCAGTAAGCGCCGCCGTAGGCCTTGCGCATGGTCACGGTGATCTTGGGCACGCTGGCCTCGCCGTAGGCGTAGAGCAACTTCGCGCCACGACGCAAAATGCCATCGTGCTCCTGCGCCGAACCAGGCAGGAAGCCCGGGACGTCCACCAGCATGACAATCGGGATGTTGAAGCTGTCACAGGTGCGGACAAAACGTGCAGCCTTTTCCGCGGAGTCAATGTCCAGACAGCCGGCCAGCACCATCGGCTGGTTGGCCACAAACCCAACAGCCTGGCCCTCGATGTGGCCAAAAGCGGTGACCACGTTCTCTGCGCGCTGCTCCATGATCTCCAGGAACTCGCCATCATCGGTAAGTGCTGCGATGACGTCGCGCACCTCATACGGAGAGTTCGCGGAATCTGGGATCAGAGAATTCAGTTCCTCGTGGTTCTCGGCCTCTTCCGCTGAGATGGCGAAGGGCTGCGCGGATGTTGCGCGCTGGCGGCTATTAGACGGCAGGTATTCCAACAGCTCCGCCACCCAGTCAAGGGCGTCCTGATCATTCTCCGCGACGTAGTGGCAGTTGCCCGCCTGCTGCATGTGAATCCATGCTCCGCCGAGCTCATCTTGCGTAATCTCCTCGCCGGTGACCGTTTTGATCACGTCTGGGCCGGTGACAAACATCTTGGAGGTCTCATTGACCATGACCACAAAATCCGTCAACGCGGGGGAGTAGGCGTTGCCGCCTGCGCAGGCGCCCATGATCACGGAGACCTGCGGCACCACACCAGAGGCCTCGACGTTGTAGCGGAAGGTCTTTGCAATCCAATCCAGGGAGACGGCGCCATCCTGGATGCGTGCGCCGGCACCTTCGTACAGACCTATCAGCGGGCGGCCGGTGGTGACGGCAAGCTGCTGGATCTTGGTCATTTTCTCGCCGTAGACCTCACCGAGCGCGCCGCCGAAGACGGTGCCGTCCTGGGAGAAGATACACACCTCACGGCCGTCGATGGTGCCGAATCCGGTGACAATGCCGTCAGTGACTGGGCGTTTGGCCTGCATTCCGAATTCGTGAGTGCGGTGGCGGGCGAGCTGGTCGGTCTCTACAAACGAGCCTTCATCCAGCAGGTAGTCAAGGCGCTCACGTGCCGTTAGACGGCCAGCTGCGCGTACTTTATCCAGCGGTTTTGTACCTACCGGCTCTTGAGCTTCGGCACGGCGCTGTAACAATTCCTCGTTTCTTTGCGACGTGGTTGGCAAAGGGGGCGGTTCCGGCAAAGTAGTTTTGCCTACAAAAGTATCTGGCATACGGGCATACTAAACCTACGGAACCGTAAGTTCCGAATCCGTAGCCAAATTCACAGAAAAAGAGCAGCTTAATTTGAGCTTTGGAACCGAGTATTCAGGAATGTTTTCAGCGCATATCGGGACCGACCTGGTCCACATCCCAACCTTTGCTACCCAGCTTGAGCAGCCGGGATCAACGTTTTCGCGGGTGTTTACAGACCGCGAACTGCGAACCTGTGCGGCAAAGGCGGACCGTTCTGCGTCACTTGCCGCACGGTGGGCGGTGAAGGAGGCGTACATCAAAGCGTGGTCACAGAGCTTGTATGGCTACCCGCCAGTTATTGCCGTTGATGAGGTGGACTTTGCGGAGATCGAAGTGGTGGCGGATGCCTTTTCGCGCCCTTCGGTCGAGCTGCACGGTGAAGTTGCCAGGTTGGGGCCGATGGTTGCCAGTGTTTCTTTGAGCCATGATGGTGACTACGCGACGGCCACCGTTTTAGTCGGCGGGGGCCACAGCTGACGCCACTGAAAACAAATGCGAAATCTTTCAGCGTCCTGCGGTTTTAAAGTCCCATCCGTAACAAATCGATTTGTTTGCAATGGGGCTGGTGGGGCGCGTGGGGTTAGCGCTGGTGAACACCCTCTGGCGACACCTCCGGCCTTGCCGCACCCGCGCAAGTGCTGAGGGATAGACTGGCTTGCATGTCTCAACAGCGCGTTCTCTCTGGAATCCAACCCACCGCAGACTCCTACCACCTGGGCAATTACCTGGGTGCGTTGAAGCAGTGGATTGACCTGCAGGAAAACTATGACGCGTTTTACTTCATCCCGGACCTGCACGCGATCACGGTGGAGCAGGATCCGGAGGAACTTCGCCAGCGCACCATTGCTGGTTGCGCGCAGTTGATTGCGCTGGGTATTGACCCGGAGAAGTCCACCCTGTTTGTGCAGTCGCACGTGCCAGCACACGCAGAGTTGACGTGGGTGCTGCAGTGCCTGACCGGCTTCGGCGAAGCCAGCCGCATGACGCAGTTCAAGGACAAGAGCGTCAAGCAGGGCCAGGACCGTACCTCGGTGGGATTGTTTACGTACCCGATGCTGATGGCTGCAGACATTCTGCTGTACTCGCCGCAGCTGGTGCCGGTGGGTGAGGATCAGCGTCAGCACTTGGAGCTGACCCGCACTTTGGCGGAGCGTTTCAACGCCAAGTACGGCGAGACGTTCGTGGTGCCGGATGGGTTTATTCCGGAGGGTGCGGCGAAGATTTATGACTTGCAGGATCCAACGTCCAAGATGAGCAAGTCCGGTGCAAACCCGAAGGGTTTGATCAATCTGTTGGATGAGCCGAAGACGTCGGCAAAGCGCATTCGCTCCGCCGTTACGGACACTGACGGGGTCATTGCCTATGACAAGGAAAACAAGCCTGGCGTGTCCAACCTGTTGGTCATCCAGTCGGCGCTGACCGGCAAGTCCATCGAGGGCCTTGTCGCAGGATATGAGGGCCAGGGCTATGGTGCGCTCAAGGTGGATACGGCGGATGCGCTTGAGGCGTTTACTACGCCGCTTCGTGCCCGCTATGAGGAGCTGATGAGCGACCGCGCTGAGCTGGAGGCAATCCTGGCTCGCGGCGCGGATCGTGCACGTGAGATTGCGGAGCCATTGTTGGCTAGCGTCTACGAGAAGGTCGGCTTCCTCGCACCCCGCGGCTAGCGCCGAAGCCAGCGCACGGCTCACACGCTGGCCGTCTGACCCGATCTACTTCGGCGTTTTCCTCTACGATCGTCCTTTGGCAAGAAACACGCCAGAAGAAACACGTCAAAGGATGGAAGGGACGCCGATGGCAACATCGACATCGACGCGTAAGGAATACACCGACGAGTTCGGCATTGAGCGCGCCAAAAAGCAGGAGCACAACTCCAAGGTTGAAGAGCTTGAGGAGAAGGCTCCGGCTGTTGGCCATATGATGCGCATGCAGGAGCGTTTCGGCGCTGCTGGCGGTAACCAGTTCGCCGCGGGCATTACGTATTTCTCTGTGCTTGCGCTGTTTCCGCTGTTGATGCTGCTGTTTGCCGGTATGGGCTTTTTCTTAAACGCTCGTCCTGATTTGATGCAGGAAGTGCAGCGCCAGGTCACCGAGTCGATGGACGGTGACCTCGGGGAGATGGTCAATAGCCTGATCAGCACTGCTATTGATCAGCGTGGCGCTGTTGCCGGTGTTGGTTTGCTCACCACGTTGTGGTCGGGTTTGGGTTGGATGAACAACCTGCGCGTTGGTATTTCGGCGATGTGGAATTTGGACGCGAATGAGGGCGGCAACTTCGTGGTGAAGAAGCTGTGGGACCTGGTTGGCTTGGTGGTCCTGATCGCCTTGTTCATCGTGGCGTTTGGTGTTACCGCCATTGGTACGTCTGGGTGGACGACGGATTTGATGGCCCACTTCGGCCTTGGTAATTTCCCGGGGTCGCGTTCTGTGGTGTGGCTGGTAGGCATCACGGTTGGCATTTTGGCCAACTTCATTGTGATGACGTGGATGATGATGTTCATGCCGCGCACCAAGGTTCCGGTGAAGTCTGGTTTGAAGGGCGCGCTGCTTGGCGCGGTCCTGTTTGAGCTGATCAAGCAGTTCGCTACCGTCATCATTTCTTCGGCTACCGGCAACCCGGCTGGTGCGATCTTTGGCCCGATCATCGCGCTGATGGTGGTGCTGTACCTGATCTGGCGTGTGGTGCTCTACACCGCTGCGTGGACGGCTACCACGGAGGAGTCGCTGAAGGCCGCCCCAGCCCAGGTGCCGCCGCCGGCTGTGATCAACGTGCGTGCGGCTGCGGCAGATGCGCAGCGCAACAAGGCAAAGCCGAACCCTGTGGGTGCGGCACTCGGTGCTGTTGGTCAGCGCATTGTCGCGCCGTTCAACCGCAAGTAACCGCAAGTAATTACCGGCGCTTGCGCTTGGCTCCCAGGCGCAAGCTCAGCCACAGCGCGATCAGCGCAAGAAGCAGCACGCCGCCCACGATCAGGATGGGCAGGCCGTACCCGTGAAGCTCAGCGGGAACGCTCGGCGCCTCCGAGGCCGGGCTCGGGCTAGGGGTAGGCACAGCCGTGGTGGTGGCCTGTGAAAGGGGCTCAAGCTTATCCACGCCCCCGCGCACCCCATACGCCGCATGCAACAACATCTGCGCCTGCTCCCATGCGCGATGATCCCAGGCTGTGGTGTCGAGCACCACGGCAACAAGTCTGCGGCCCTCGTGGTTCACGGCGCCGACGAAGGTGTGGTTCGCATCATCCGTGTAGCCGGTTTTGCCGCCGATGCCGTCCGGGTCGTTGAGGTAGAGCCTGTTGTCATTCCACAGCTGGAAGCCGGGCAGGTCGTCGAAGCCGGGGAAGTCGTAGGACTCTGTATCGGCAATCTTGGTGAAGACGGGGTTGGAAAACGCCTCACGGTAGGCCAGGCCCATGTCCCACGCAGAGGTGGACATGCCGGCTGCATCGAGGCCGGAGTAGGAGGCGGCGCGCGTGTCTGTCATCCCCAGCTTCGCCGCCAAGTCGTTGACCTTGCGCAGTGCTGCCGTATCCCCGCCAAGCGCCTGGGCGAGCGCATGTGCGCAATCATTGCCTGAGTTGAGAATCAGGCCGTAGAGCAGGTCGCGCACGGTGTAGTCACCGCCAGCGCCAATGCCGGCGGCGGAACCTTCCTGGCCGGCAGACTCCGCGGACACGTCGACCTTGGCGTCCAAATCCAGCTCTTCAATCGCCACCAACGCAATCAGGACTTTGATAATGCTGGCGGGGCGGTAGCGGCCGTGCGGGTCCTTCATCGCAACGACCTCGCCGGAGTCCAGGTCCGCCACCAGCCACGCGGAGGCAACCACGTCTTCGGGAACCTTGTAGCCGACAGCGGCACTGACCCCGCACGGACCGTCGTACGTCACAGGCAGTGCCGCAGGTGTTGTGGTGGCACGCTCTGAAGTACTCACCGGCTCACGGGGTGCCGTTTCGTACGGGCAGTCGTCCGTGTTAGGTGCATGTTCGCGGCTGGGCGGGACGAAATTTCCCGCCTCGTCGAAGTAGCCGGTAGTGGTGGGGGTTGGGGTTGTGGGGGTTTGCGCTGGCGTCGATAAGCATCCAAGGCTCACACAGCACACCGCGACTGCCAAGCTCAACCCCACACGCTTCATCTAGTTGTCTTTCTCCTTGTAGCGGGCCACGAGGCGTTCGATGAGTTCGTCGGTCAACGCGTCGTCGGCAAGAATGATGTCCAGCATGTCAACATGTGCAGCCGCAGCTTTCGCAGGGTCGGACTGGGCCGTCTCATCGTTGTAGGAGGTGCCGTCAAGGTCCACACCAACACCGTCCAAGAGCCGTTCGCGGTCCTTCGGCTTCTGCTCCGCGTCGATGTTTGCGTCGATGGCAGGGAACTGGCTGGTGAACTCGTCGAGGAATTCATCCGCAGCGATGCGCACTTCCGCCCGATTCTTGCCCTTGAATACCTCGGCTTCTACACGACGCTCCAACGCCTTCTCCATCTGCCTATGCCGCCACGCACGCAGTGCCTTCGGCTCCAACTCGCGAGCCACCGCACGCGAGCGGTTCTCCGCCTTGCGAGCAATCGTTGCCACCTGCGACACCGTCGCATTCACCGTGGCGTTGACGGGGGCGAAATCCGAGTCCTGGCTCAGCTTCCATTTGCCGTAGTAGCCAACAAGGAACAACGAGTAGCTGGCCAGCGGCCCCAATGCCATGCCGAGGGCAAGGAAGCCCGTGGCGTCTCCAATAATCAGGATCACAGCACAGACCACGGCCGGAACTACTGTTGGCTGATTGCCGCCAAAGACGCTGGGCTCACGGCCTGTGACCACGTCGCGGATCATGCCGCCGCCGGTGGCGGTAAACACGCCCATCATGATCGTGGGCAGCACCGGCAAATCGTAATAAATAGCTTTCGATGCGCCGGTTGCGGCCCACAGCGCAGAGATCATTGCGTCGCCGTGGGACTGCATGACT
This sequence comes from Corynebacterium sp. HMSC29G08, assembly GCF_001806875.1. Taxonomy (GTDB): domain Bacteria; phylum Actinomycetota; class Actinomycetes; order Mycobacteriales; family Mycobacteriaceae; genus Corynebacterium. The sequence continues at coordinate 36,621 of NZ_KV786253.1, read as the reverse complement.
TCCCATGCACGACCCTTGAAGTAGGTAAAGCGGGCGATCAGCGCACCGGTAAACGCCAGGATTAGGTACTCCGGCTCGCTCATGGCGGCGACGGTGCCCTGGTTGATGAGCACGTCGCGCAACATGCCGCCGCCCAGTGCCGACAGCATGGCGATGAAGAAGAACCCGACGATGTCATAGCCGCGATGACGCGCAAGCGTGCCGCCGATAATGCCCATCAACAGCACGCCGGAAACATCCATCCAGCGGTAGATGGAACTGATCAGCGGGTCTACCTGATCTACTGCCACGGTGTTAGAACTTGGAGAAGCGCTTGATCAGCTGGTCTTCCATCTCCGTCCAAGCTTGCGCCTTATCCTTAAACGGCGGGGACGGCACGTAGCCTGCGGCTTCGGTGGAGCCAAGCATGTATGCCAGGTAATCCTGCATCCGCGGATTGGCAAGCAACAGGGAGTTCAGCGAGTCATCATCAGCCCAGTCAGCGGCGTCTGCCAAAAGCTCGTAGGCCTTGCCCATCTGTTTGGTGTCCACTGCGTCCACACTCTTGGAAATATCCTCGCTCAGCCCGCTGAAGGAGTACGCGTTGTCCGGGTGGACTTCCACCTTCAACTCGCCAGCGTTCGCCGCGGCAATGACGTCGGCCCAGGTGGATACGTTTGCCAGGTCATGGTCGTCGTGCTCCAGAATCCAGCGGCCGAGGTGCTTCGGGGTGGGGAAGGAGAAAATCTCGCCGTACTTGCCCAAAAACACTGGCTTGCCCGCCAGGTAGGTGCGCAGCGTGTACACGGTCTTGCCCTGCACGGTGATCTTCACCGGGTCGATGCCTGCGCGGCCCCAGATGGAAGAGTCGTATGGATCAGCAGCTTGGAGCATCTCCTGCTTCTGCGCTTCAGCCTCCTTCGCGGCAGCTTCGCGGGCCTGGGTTGCGGCAGCAATCGCCGTTGCAGCTGCGGACACAGCAGCAGCATCAAGGCTTTGCGTATCGACGACACGCACCACCCCATCCAGCGACTCAACCACTGCTTCCCAATTCTTCAGCACCACGCGGCCCACGCCGGACCATTCCTCCATGCCGTTTTCGCCCGCGTAGTGCTCAGAGCCACGGTTGACGTTGTTCAAGATGGAGTGCGACGCGAAGAAGATTTCTGCCTGCTCCGCGCTGCCCACCTGGGCCAGTGAGCGCGAAATCTGGAACACACGCGACAGCGCGGAAACGTTGGCATGGCTTGGGCGACCAGCCAAGAAGTCCGGCGCGCCGACAATGTCGTAGTACTGCTTCTCCGTAGGGACGACGCGTGCGTCGCCCTGGGATTGGAACAGTGCCCACTTCGGGTGGTCGCTCAAGTCATGCTTTGGCGTGGTCTGCAGGTACGCTAGCAGCTCCTCGGGGCAGTGGAAGGCGAGGACCGACGTGTCGTCGCCCAAAAACGCCTGCCACTCGGTGCCCTTTTCCTTCCAGGTGGGTGCCCACAGCGTGTAGACATCCCCCTTGGGCAGGGACAATTTCACGGGAAGAATCGCGCGGGTGCTCATGCACGCAGATGTTACCGGTCTCACCACCTATGTTGTCACTTACTACCCCGTGGGGCGCCAGAAGCCCATAAACGGCATGCCAATGTTGTCCGTGCGCACCGGGTTCATCTGTACCGGGCTGCCAGCTTCCACCATCATTCCGTCACCGGTGTACATGGCTACGTGGCCGGACCACACCACCAAATCTCCTGGTGCGAGCTCCTCGTATGACACTTGGCGTCCTACGCGTTGGTCTGCGGCAACTCGCGGAATCTCCACACCGGCCTGGTGGTACGCCCAGGAAGTCAGTCCCGAGCAGTCGAAGCCGCCGGGTGCGGACCCGCCCCAGCTATAGGGCGTGCCAACCTGTGACTTCGCAATCTCCGCTGCTGCGGCACCGGCGGCGGAAGGCGCACCCGCAGCGGGTGTGGGCTCGGCGTAGGCGGCCGCGTTGTTTACTGTAGGAGGTTCGCTTGGCGCAGCGAGCACGGTGGCACCCAGGGCGTTGCCGGCGTGGCGTTGCAGCTCCGCCATGGCCTGCTGGGCCACAGTGCTTCCACCGGGGACCGTGACAGCCAATGCAGCCTGGGTGTCACTGGCAAGTTCTGCGGCGAGCCCACCGAGGGCTGCTTCTAGCCGGTCGAGCTCTTGCTTCGCGCGCTGTAACGCCTCTTTAATCAAGGTGGCTACGGCAATGCCAACGCCAACCGGTCCAAGCACAGCGCTGGCCCCGAGAACGCGCACCCCTTTGTTCACCACATCCATAGCAATGCGGGTAAGTGTTGCGGCGGTCGCTGCGCACTGCAGGCTTGCTTGCGAGATCTTGTCACTAATCTGCCCCCGGAATGCCTCAAGCGCGTGCACCATCTCCACGTGCTTGCCGGGGTCAGCGCCAACCAGCTGCGCGAGCGCGCCAAAGGCGTCAAACCCGGGGATTTGAAAACCCGGAAGGGTAGGGATCAGCTCTGGCCTGCTAGCCAGAATCTGTAGGCCAGCGGCGATAGGATCCATCGCCGCGGCGGCGAACATGTCGGTTCTTTGCCAAGGCGAGGATTTCGGTCCAGGCAGCAACCCCGTCATCTCGTATGCGAGTGAGCCAAGCGTGTCCAGTGTTTCAAGCGTGTTCAGGCTCATAGCAGTCCTCCTAATCCTTTGCTGGTGTTGCCATCCACGGTGTTGGCCGCGGTGACAGTGAGGTCCATAAACGCGGCGACACGACGGGCTTCATCACGCACCTGCTGAGCGCGAGTCTCCGCAGCAGAAGCGGCCGCAGCGTATGCCTCATGAAAAGCGGTGAAGGGGTAGAAGGATGGAAAGGAGGTGCCGGGAAGTGGGTTAAGCGCCGCGGCATCAGCGCGAAGGGAATCGGTATGTGAAGTAACTGTGTGTGAATCAAGTGCAAATGTGTCCATGTCTATTTAGACCGACAAAATGCGCCCCCGGTTCCCTCGGTGCGGAAAAAGATTTCCCGCACAGGAAAATCGCACAGGAAAGCAGCACGGCCTAGCATGGTGGCTATGCAGATCACGGTTATCAACCACCCATTGGCGGCCTCTCGCTTGACTATCATGCGTGATGAACGCAGTGACAACGTTGCATTTCGTACCGCGCTTGCGGATCTCGGCGCCATGCTCATCTATGAGGCAAGTCGTGACCTTCCGGTGGAAACCTTTAAAACCAAAACTCCGGTGGCGGTTGCGCAAGGCACTCGCCTTAAAAACCCACCGATCATCGTGCCGATTATTCGTGCCGGCCTGGGCATGATCGACCCAGCGCTGTCCATGATCCCGGACGCGCAAGTGGGCTTCATCGGCATGGCACGTGATGAGGAGACACACGAGCCGGTGCCTTACCTGGAGGCACTGCCGCATGATCTGGCAGGCCAGCCGGTCTTCCTAGTTGACCCGATGTTGGCCACCGGTGGTTCCCTCATCCACGCCATTGACCTGTTGTTGGAGCGAGGGGCGGACGATATCACCTGTGTGTGCATGGTGAGTGCGCAACAGGGCGTGGACAAGCTGAAAGCTCATGGTGGGCCGGTGAAGCTGGTTACGGCAACGATTGACCCTGACCTGAATGAGCAGGCCTACATCGTGCCTGGTCTTGGGGACGCGGGCGATCGCCTGTACGGGCCGCGCAACATCGACCTGTAGGTGGATCTGTAAAACGCTGGCGATGATTCCGCTCCGCGGCTACGCTATTGAGCATTCACATGGAGGGGATGCCAAGGGGGCTTAGCTGATGGCGGAATCACTGCCGGATTCTCACTGGAAGCCGTATGCGCTTGGTGTGGGGCAGCGGGTGCGTCTGCTTCGCATGATGCGGGGGCTGACTCAGAAGCGGCTGGCGGAGATCTCGGGAATTTCACGCTCGCAGATTTCTAACTTGGAGCGCAACGAATACAACGGGTCTAAAGTTGCAGACCCCCAGGTAAGCACCGTGTACCGCCTGGCTGCAGCGTTGTATGTGCCGCCGGCCGCGCTGCTTCCGGGCGTTGGCGTTATTTATGACGGCAACTATCCGGAGGGCGCAAGCCAAGTAGAGATTGCCATGCGTTGGCCACGAGGGCCGCAAGACACCGCACGCTTTGCAGAGGCCTATCTCAGGTTGGGGGCGCGGACAAACATCGCACGATTCTGAGCACGATTCTGAGCACGGTTTTCAGCGCTTCACACGCTGGCGTAGACTTCTGCCGCAGAACAGTTGTTGCAAGCAGGAGGCAGTAAGGGTGTCAGAGGCGGATACAGTGTCGATCTCCGCGAGCGTCAACGCGTGGTTTGCGCAGAACCAGGAGCGCGTGATCGGTTGGCGTCGGCACTTACACTCGCACCCAGAGTTGTCCAACGAAGAGGTGGAAACCACCGACTTCATCGTAGGCGTGCTTGCAGAATACGGTCTGAAAGCAGTGCGTTTCCCCGGCACCGGCTGCTACGTTGACATCGGCCCGGACACTGGCAAGCGCATCGCGTTTCGCGCTGACATCGACGCCCTCGGCGTGCCGGAGCAGACTGGCCTTGAGTTCGCCTCACTGGTTCCCGGCGTCTCGCACGCGTGTGGCCATGATGTACACACCGCGGTAGTGCTCGGCTTGGCATGTGCACTTTCTACTATCGACGTCCCGTTGTCCATCCGCTGCATCTTCCAACCAGCAGAGGAAGTCATGGGCGGCGGAGCACTCGACGTTATCAAGTACGGAGGATTGAAAGGCGTGTCCTCCATCTTCGCGCTGCACGTGGAGCCGAAACTGCGCGTAGGCCAGGTCGGTGTGCGCGCCGGTGCGATTACCTCCGCCGCTGACGTGGTGCGCCTAGAAATCGAAGGGCCGGGCGGACACACCGCGCGTCCGCACATGACTGCGGACGTGGTCTATTGCCTCGGCGCGATAGCTACCCAGCTGCCGGCGTTGCTGTCGCGCCGGGTTGACCCGCGCACCGGCACGGTGATGGTCTTTGGCCACATTGAGGCAGGAGATGCCCCGAATGCGATTCCGAAGCGCGGCAGGATTGACGGCACGATCCGCACCGCGGACATCAGCATTTGGCGCGGGTTGAAAGACCTACTCACGGACTTGATTGACATGATTGTCGCGCCGACGGGCTGCACCTACCATTTGGACTACGTCCAGGGCGTTCCACCGGTGCTGAATGATGATGCGGCGACGTCGCTGGCGGTAACTGCCGCGCGTTCCATTGACCCGCATGCGGTGGTGACTTCACCGCAGTCCTCGGGTGGGGAGGACTTTTCCTGGTACCTCGAACACGTACCGGGCACGATGATTCGCCTTGGCGCCTGGGACGGTACCGGGGTGAAGCCGGACCTGCATCAAGGAAACCTCATTATTGATGAGCAGGCCATCGGAGTGGGCGTGCGACTGTTCGGAGCAATCGTTGAACAGTACAGTGCGGCTGCCGTCGCTGGCGCAGGTATGTAGACTAGCCACCGTTTTGGCCGGTTATTTAGGGAGTTAAACACTTGAGCAAGAAGATCGTCATCATGGGCGGGGGTCCGGGCGGCTACGAGGCGGCCCTTGTGGCCTCCAAGTACGGTGCGGACATCACGCTGGTAGAGGACGAGGGCGCTGGTGGTTCGGCGATTCGGAAAGACGTCGTGCCGTCCAAAAGCTTCATTGCAGGCGCCAACATCAAAACGGACCTGCGCCGCGCGGATGCGATGGGGCTCAACCACACCTTGGGGGATGCTCAGCTGGCGCTGACCGCTTTGAATAACCGTGTTGTGGCGCTGGCCTCTGAGCAGTCGCGCGATATTCACAGCCAGCTTGAGCGTGCCGGTGTACGAATTCTGAAGGGACGCGCACGCTTCTCCTCCGAGCAGGCAGGCCACACCACCCACCGCGTGGTGGTGGAGCTGGAAAGCGGTGAAGAGGTGCGCCTGGACTGCGACATGGTCTTGGTGTGCACCGGCGCCCACCCGCGCGTGCTTAAGGGAGCGGAGCCGGACGGTGAGCGCATTTTGAACTGGCGCCAGATGTACAACCTGATCGAGATGCCGACGCACTTGATTGTGGTTGGTTCCGGCGTGACCGGCGCGGAGTTCGTTTCCGCATACGCTGAGCTGGGCGTTGAGGTGACCATGGTGGCCTCGCGTGACCGTATTCTGCCGCACGACGATGCGGATGCCGCAGATGTGCTCGAGACCGTGCTGCAGAGCCTTGGCGTGCACTTGGAGAAGGATGCGCGTGTGGAGTCAGTGGAAAACACCGGCGATGGGGTGGTTGTGCGCACCACTGACGGCCGTGAGATTCGTGGTTCGCACGTCATGATGTCCATTGGTTCCATCCCCAACACCGCAGATTTGAACCTTGAGGCGGCTGGTGTGGAGACCACCCCGTCTGGCCACATTCACGTGGACCGCGTGTCACGCACCAACGTTGCGGGGATCTACGCGGCTGGTGACTGCACGGATCTGATGCCGTTGGCCTCGGTCGCCGCGCAGCAGGGCCGCATCGCCGTTGACCATGCCTTGGGTGAGGGTGTTGCGCCGATCCGCTTGAAGACGGTGGGTAACGCCGTGTTCACCCGCCCCGAAATCGCGGCGGTGGGCGTAACAGAGCAGCAGATCCGCGACGGCGAGATTGAGGCAGACATTTACAAGCTGCCGCTGGCAACCAACCCGCGCGCCAAGATGCGTTCACTGCAGCACGGCTTTGTCAAGATTTTTGCGCGCAAGGGCACTGGTGAGGTGATCGGTGGCGTGATTGTGGCGCCGACAGCATCCGAGCTGATCCACTCCATCACCATTGCGGTAACCAACAAGCTGACCGTGCGCCAGCTGTCGGACTCGATGGCGGTGTACCCGTCGCTGTCTGGCTCTATTACGGAAGCGGCCCGCCGCCTTATCGCTCACTCCGACCTGGACTAACCGGAAACGCCCGCTGCGGGCACTCATTACGCGGACACGTCTCACACCCTGGCCCAATCGGGGTGGCAGAGTCGGGGGAGAGATCCAATCCGTCCGCGTACACCAGGCGTTCGGCGTGGTCTGTGTCGCAGCCCAAGGCCACGGCGTTTTCTTGCCGTGGTGTTCCAAAACCCGCCGCGGGACCTTGCACCATGCGCGCCACCCACAGGTAGGTGCGTCCATCTGGCATTACCGCCACCTGGCGGGTGACACGGTTCGGGGTTTCAAAGGCGCGGTGTACCACCCACAGCGGGCAGGTCCCGCCGCGTTGGGAGAAGTGAAACGACGTGGTGGATTGCCGCTTGGAAATGTTGCCGGCGCGATCTGTACGCACAAACGCAAACGGCACGGCACGCGAGCCTGGGCGTTGCAAGGTGCCGAGGCGTTGGCAGGTGGATTCAAAGCCGGTGCCAAAACGAGCGGCAATCATGTCAATGTCGTAGCGTGTGGCTTCGGCCGCTGCCAAGATCTCGCCGTATGGCATTGTTACTGCGGCGGCAAAATACTGCGCCAGGCCGTGTCTGCCCAGGCTGTAGGCGTCGGGGTCGGTGATGGGGGCCAGGTGAGCGTCGATAAGCGAAATGTGCCCAATCAGCGCATAGTGGTACGACAGCTCGAAGCACTGCTGGGCTTCTGTCAGCCCAGTGCGCAGGCGTATCTCGCGGGAGGCGGTATCCAGCATTGAACGAGGGCCTTGTGCGTACTGGTTGAAGCGGACGGTGTAGCCGTAATCACGATCAAATGCGGCAGCAAGGCGAGTCAGGCGTAGCTGGCGTGAGGGGGCGTGGAGCGCGAAGTGCTCAGCCGCCAAATCCAAGTCATCAAAATAGTTCTCATTGCGCTGGAAGAAGTCGCGCACTGTGGCGTGCGGGCTGAGTGCCGCCGAGGTCAAAAGCGTGGGGATCTCACGCACGGCGTCCGCGATGCGCGGGTAACGGATAGCAAAGTCTGCAAGCTCGTCGTCCGAAAGGCCAGGCAGGAGCTCAGCGAGTTCACCAATGGTGCGCTGCTCGGAGTCTTGGGAGAAAAACGAGGCATCTAACCCGAAGACGCGGGTGAGTTGCAGAAGTACAGAGACGGTCAGCGGGCGCTGGTCATTTTCCAACTGGTTGAGATAGCTGGTGGAGATGCCAAGTTTTCGGGCCATCTCAACCTGCGTAAGTGAACGAGATGTGCGAAGCGTGTGAATCCGTGCCCCCGCGTAGTGCTTGCTCATAGTCTGTGCTCCTCTGAATACTGCCCGCCACCTGCTGATTTACAAAGTTTACAACAAATGCAAATCAGCGCCACAATTTTTCACAAACCAGAGCATGACGTAGCGCACACTTTTCCTCCTAGTATGAGCTGTAGCACCCGGACGGATGGCCGGGTTGTTTCACCGCATAAAGGCGCAACTAACGCGCCACAGGGCGAAAAGGAGTTGAAGCGCACGATGATCCAACACGAAGTACGGACACATAAGTCCGCAGAAGAGTTCCCGATTGAAGAGCACCTGGCGTACAAGATTGCTCAGGTTGCCGCTGACCCGGTTGAGGTTCCTGAGGACACCAAGGAAATGATCATCAACCGCATCATCGACAATGCGTCGGTAGCGGTTGCCTCCTACGGTCGTCGTCCGGTGGCTACTGCCCGTGTCATGGCTGAGGCTCACCCGGTGCAGGAAGGCGGCGCCCAGGTCTTCGGTGTGGACGGCGCTTACTCCGCAGAGTGGGCAGCCTTTGCAAACGGCACCGCTGTGCGTGAGCTGGACTACCATGACACCTTCCTGGCAGCCGAATACTCCCACCCGGGTGACAACATCCCGCCGATCCTGGCAGTGGCGCAGCACAAGGGCCTGGATGGCAAGGCACTGATCCGCGGTATTGCTACCGGTTATGAAATCCAGGTCAACCTGGTGAAGGGCATCTGCCTGCACGAGTGGAAGATTGACCACGTGGCGCACCTCGGCCCGTCGGCCGCAGCAGGTATCGGCACCATGCTGAACCTGGACGTGGACACCATCTACCAGGCAGTTGGCCAGGCGCTGCACACCACCACCGCAACGCGTCAGTCCCGCAAGGGCCTGATCTCCTCCTGGAAGGCATCCGCACCGGCGTTTGCAGGCAAGATGGCCATCGAGGCTGTTGACCGTGCGATGCGCGGCGAGGGCGCACCGGCCCCGATCTGGGAGGGTGAGGACGGCTTCATCGCATGGATGCTGCACTCCCCGGAGCGCACCTACATCGTTCCGCTGCCGGCACCGGGTGAGGAAAAGCGCGCCATCTTGGACACCTACACCAAGGAGCACTCCGCGGAGTACCAGGCACAGGCACCGATCGACCTGGCTCGCCGCATGAAGGCCACGATTGAGGAGCAGGGCAAGACCACCAAGGACATCGAGTCCATCGTGTTGCACACCTCGCACCACACCCACTACGTGATTGGTACCGGTGCGAATGACCCGCAGAAGATGGATCCGTCCGCATCGCGCGAGACCCTGGACCACTCCATCATGTACATGTTTGCTGTCGCGCTTGAAGATGGCACGTGGCACCACGTCGACTCCTACACCCCGGAGCGTGCGAACCGTCCTGAGACCGTTGAGCTGTGGCACAAGGTCTCCACGGTGGAGGACCCGGAGTGGACCCGTCGCTACCACTCGACCGACCCGGCTGAGAAGGCATTCGGCGCCAAGGCTGTCATCACCTTCAACGACGGTTCCGTGATTGAAGACGAGATGGCGGTGGCAGACGCTCACCCGCTGGGTGCACGCCCGTTCGTTCGTGAGAACTACATCAAGAAGTTCCGCACCCTTGCTGAGGGCATTGTGGCACCGGAGGAGCAGGAGCGCTTCCTGGCTGCAGTGCAGAATCTGGAGAACCTGACCGACCTCAGCGAGCTCAACATTGTGGTTAACCAGGCTGCACGCGATGCAGCTCCCGAGATTCCGGAAGGCATCTTCTAATGTTTGCACCCGAGAAAACTCCTCACGAGCGCCGAGTAGCGCTGCGTGAATCCCTGACCAGCGAGACGATTACCAAGCTGCCAGGCGCGTTCAACCCGCTGACGGCACGTTTGATCGAAGACATCGGCGCTTTTGAGGGCGTCTACGTCTCCGGCGCGGTGGTGGCCAACGACCTGGGTCTGCCGGACATCGGCCTGACCACCTTGACTGAGGTGGCAAACCGCGGCGGCCAGATCGCACGTGCGACCAACCTGCCAGTGCTGATTGACGCTGACACGGGCTTCGGTGAGCCGATGAGTGCGGCGCGTACCGTCGCAGAGTTCGAGGCTGCAGGCCTGGCGGCACTGCACCTGGAGGATCAGGTCAACCCGAAGCGTTGTGGCCACCTGGACGGCAAGGAAGTTGTGCCGCGTGATTTGATGGTGCGCCGCATTACCGCCGCGGTGCGCGAGCGTCATGACGATGCGTTTGTCATCTGTGCGCGTACAGACGCGGCCGGCATCGAGGGCATTGACGAAGCTATCGAGCGCGCGAAGGCATACGCCGACGCTGGCGCGGACCTCATCTTCACCGAGGCGTTGTACTCGGAGGAAGACTTTGCAAAGTTCCGCGAGGCCGTTGATACGCCACTGCTGGCAAACATGACTGAGTTTGGCAAGACCGACCTGATTCCGGCACCTCGCCTGGAAGAGTTGGGCTATAACGCAGTGATCTGGCCGGTGACCACCTTCCGCATCGCTATGGGCCAGACCGAGGCGATGCTGCGAGACATCGCGCAAACCGGCACCCAGGAGCCGTGGCTGGACAAGATGCAGCACCGTTCCCGCCTGTATGAGCTGGTTCGCTACGACGAGTACAACCAGTTCGACCAGTCCGTCTTTACCTATTCCAAAGACACCTACACCCAGACCTTCAAATAAGGAGTGACCGAGAAATGACTGAGCAAGAAATCCGCAAGGGCCTCAACGGCGTTGTCGCTGACTACACCGCAGTATCCAAGGTCAACCCGGAGACCAACTCCCTTTTGTACCGCGGCTACCCGGTTCAGGAGCTGGCTGAGCACTGCACCTTCGAAGAGGTCGCCTACCTGCTTTGGAATGGTGAGCTGCCGACCCCGGAGCAGTTGGAAGAGTTCCGTGGCGGTTGCATGGAAAACCGTGACATTGATGAAGAGCTGATTCAGGTGATCAACTTCATGCCGAAGGACTGCCACCCGATGGACGTGCTGCGTACCGCAGTGTCCTACCTGGGTGCTGAGGACCCGGAGAAGTTCACGAAGGACTCGGACCACCTGCAGTCCATTGGCCGTAAGCTGCTGGCAAAGCTGCCGACCATCGTGGCTACGGATATCCGCCGCCGCCAGGGCAAGGAGTACATCGCCCCGAGCAAGGAGAAGGGCTTCTCCGAGAACTTCCTCTGGATGGTGTTTGGTGATGATGAGAAGTCGCCAGCGAACATCCCGTCCGACATTGAGGCGTTTGAGAAGACGATGATTCTCTACGCTGAGCACTCCTTCAACGCTTCCACCTTCACGGCGCGCACCATTGCCTCGACGATGTCTGATGGCTGGTCCGCTATCACCGGTGCTATCGGCGCGCTGAAGGGCCCGCTGCACGGTGGTGCGAACGAGTTCGTGATGCACCATATGGAGGAGATCGGGGACCCGGCGAAGGCTGAAGAGTGGTGCCTGAACAAGCTCAAGAACAAGGAGCTTGTCATGGGCTTCGGCCACCGTGTGTACAAGAAGGGCGACTCCCGCGTTCCTACGATGGAGGCCGCATTCAAGAAGCTTGCTGCTGAGCACCCGGAGAAGGACGCGCAGAAGTGGGTTGAGATGTACGACATCATGGCAAAGACCATGCATGACAACACGTCCATCAAGATCCGCCCGAACCTGGACTTCCCGTCCGGCCCGGCGTACTACATCCTTGGTTTTGACATTGAGTTCTTCACCCCGCTGTTTGTGATGTCCCGCATCACCGGCTGGACTGCGCACATTATTGAGCAGTTTGAGAACAACTCCCTGATCCGCCCGCTGTCTGCGTACAACGGTCCGGAAGAGCGTCACCTTGAGGCGTAATTAGAGCTTCAAGCTTGACGACGTTTGCGTGAACCACCCCCACCTCCCTCCGAAGTGGGGGTGTTTGCGTGCGGAGAGCGAACTTTTTCTCCAGTTCCTAGGTGATACCAACCCGCACTCCGATACTATTTGATACATACTTGCAGTCATTTGCAGCAATTGCGAAAGGAAAAGCGATGAATCCGGACACGCTTCCGCTGAACGAACTTCCCACATTTAAAAAGATCTTGGTGGCTAACCGCGGTGAGATCGCGGTGCGCGCGTTTCGCGCCGCCTTTGAAACAGGTGCGAAGACCGTTGCGGTCTACCCACGTGAGGACCGTAACTCGTTCCACCGCCCGTTCGCGGACGAAGCGGTTCAAATCGGTGTTGAGGGCCAGCCTGTCAAGGCGTACCTGGACATTGAAGAAATCATCCGTGCGGCAAAACAGACCGGCGCGGATGCTGTGTACCCCGGCTACGGGTTCCTGTCTGAGCGTGCGGACCTTGCCCGCCGCTGTAAAGAGGAGGGCATCAAGTTCATTGGCCCTACCGCTGAGACCCTTGATTTGACTGGTGATAAGTCTGCCGCTGTCCACGCTGCTCAGCGCGCTGGCTTGCCTACGCTGCAGGACTCGGAGCCGTCTTCGGACCCGAAGCAGTTGGCTGAGTATGCCAAGGATTTCCAGTTCCCGGTGTTTGTGAAGGCAGTTGCGGGTGGTGGTGGCCGCGGCATGCGCTTCATTGAGAAGATCGAGGATGTAGAGAAGCTTGCAGCTGAGGCGTCGCGTGAGGCGGAGGCTGCTTTCGGTGACCCGAATGTCTACATCGAGCGCGCCGTGATTAACCCGCAGCACATTGAGGTGCAGATCATGGCCGACAGCTACGGCAACGTGGTCCACCTCTTTGAGCGTGACTGCTCGGTGCAGCGCCGCCACCAGAAGGTGGTTGAGATCGCTCCTGCGCAGCACATTACGGATGAGCAGCGTCAGCGTATCTGCCAGGACGCGGTGAACTTCTGTAAGGAAATTAAGTACGAGGGTGCCGGTACCGTCGAGTTCCTTGTAGATGAGCAGGGAAACCACGTCTTCATCGAGATGAACCCGCGTGTTCAGGTGGAGCACACCGTGACTGAGGAAGTCACCGGCATCGACATTGTGAAAAACCAGATGTACATTGCCGCCGGCGCGAAGCTGGAGGACGTGCACCTGACCCAGGACCTTATTGAGGTCAACGGTGCTGCGCTGCAGTGCCGTATCACCACTGAGGATCCGCACAACGGCTTTAGGCCGGATTCTGGCACCATCACTGGCTACCGTTCCCCGGGTGGTGCGGGTGTGCGTTTGGACGGCTCGGTGGCCGTTGGTACCCCGATCACTCCGAACTTTGACTCGCTGCTGGTGAAGATGACCTGCCGTGGACGCAACTTCCAGGTTGCTGTGGACCGCGCGCTGCGTGCTCTCAATGAGTTCGCCATTGACGGCCTGTCCACCAACATTGGCTTCCTGCGTGCGCTGCTGAGTGAGCCGGAGTTCCGCAACGAGCGTGTGAACACGAGCTTCATTGCAAACCACCCACACCTACTGGACGCTCCGAACGCTGCGGATGACGCCGGCAAGATCCTGAACTACCTGGCTGAAGTGACCGTGAACAAGCCGAACGGTCCGCGCCCGACGAGCATTCAGCCCTCCAAGAAGCTGCCGAAGCTGGACTACCCGGACACCCCGCGTGGTTCCCGCGATGATCTTTTGGAGCTGGGCCCGAAGAAGTGGGCGGAGAAGCTGCGTAACCAGACTGCCCTGGGGGTTACGGAGACCACGTTCCGTGATGCGCACCAATCTCTGCTGGCAACGCGTATCCGTACCAACACCCTGGTTGCTGCAGCTAAGCACGTTGGCCACCTGACCCCGCAGCTGACCTCGGTGGAGGCATGGGGCGGCGCCACGTTCGACGTAGGGATGCGCTTTTTGCATGAGTCCCCGTGGATGCGTTTGGACGAGCTGCGTGAGGCAATGCCGAACGTGAACATCCAGATGCTGCTGCGTGGCCGCAACACGGTGGGCTACACGCCGTACCCGGATTCCGTGACCCGTGCGTTTGTGCAGGAGGCCGCAACCTCCGGCATTGACATCTTCCGTATTTTCGACGCGCTCAATGACGTCAGCCAGATGCGCCCGGCAATTGATGCAGTGCTGGAGACCAACACCACCGTCGCTGAGGTGGCCATGGCGTACTCCGGCAACCTGCTGGATCCGAATGAGGATCTGTACACGCTGGATTACTACCTGAAGCTGGCAGAAGAGATCGTTGAGGCTGGCGCCCACGTACTTGCCATCAAGGACATGGCGGGACTTATGCGTCCGGGTGCCGCTGCGAAGCTGGTGACCGCGCTGCGCGAGCGCTTCGACCTGCCGGTGCACGTGCACACCCACGACACCGCTGGCGGCCAGCTGGCTACCTACCTGGCTGCCGCAAACGCTGGCGCTGACGTAGTGGACGTGGCCTCTGCGCCGCTGGCAGGTACGACCTCCCAGCCGTCTATGTCTGCTCTGGTTGCTGCTTTTGCGAACACGGAGCGTGACACGGGTATCTCCCTGCAGGCGGTCTCTGACATGGAGCCGTACTGGGAGGCTGTGCGCCAGGTCTACGCGCCGTTTGAGTCCGGCATCCCGGGCCCGACTGGCCGCGTGTACAAGCACGAGATCCCGGGCGGCCAGCTGTCCAACCTGCGTACGCAGGCGAAGGCGCTGGGCCTGGAGGATCGCTTCGAGCTCATCGAGGACTATTACGCAGGCGTGAACGCCATCCTTGGCCGCCCGACGAAGGTGACCCCGTCGTCGAAGGTTGTGGGTGATCTTGCGCTGCAGCTGGTGGGCCAGGGTGTGAGCCCGGAGGAGTTCGCCGAGAACCCGCGCAAGTACGACATTCCGGAATCCGTGATCGGCTTCCTGCAGGGTGAGCTTGGTACGCCTCCTGGTGGCTGGCCGCTGCTGCGCGAAAAGGCCCTGGAGAACCGTTCCGTGGTTGACCACACGGTTGATGTGCCGGAGGAGCTCGTGCCGGACCTGGAGGGCACCGACCATAAGAAGCGTCGTGTGGCTTTGGACAAGCTGCTCTTCCCGAAGCAGTACAACGAGTTCCTGGAGCACAAGCGCACCTACGGCATCACTGACCAGCTGGGTGACAAGACGTTCTTCTACGGCCTTGAAGAGGGCGAGGAGACGATGATCTACTACGGCGAGATCGACGCGAACATCCCGCCGCTGGTGGTCCGCCTGGATGCGGTTGGTGAGCCGGATGAGAAGGGCATGCGCCAGGTCATCCTCACCGTCAACGGCCAGGTCCGCCCGATGCTGGTACGTGACCAGAACGCTGAGTCCACCGTGGCTGAGGTGGAAAAGGCAGATAGCTCCAACCCAGGCCACGTAGCAGCGCCGTTCGCCGGCGTAGTCAACGTGACCGTCAAGGTCGGCGACGAGGTTAAGGAAGGCGACCCGGTTGCCACCATCGAGGCCATGAAGATGGAAGCCGCGATCTCCGCGCCGAAGTCCGGCACCGTTGAGCGCGTTGCCCTGTCGCAGGCCACCAAGGTGGAAGGCGGCGACCTGGTAGTGGTTATCGCCTAAGCGCCGTTTGCTTCATGACGTTTGCGTCGGTCTCTCCTTGCCGGGGAGCCGGCGCATTCGCTGTATAGTCAACAACTCGGTGTAAATAAGGGCAGGGTAACCTAAGATTCTATCTATGGTCTTAGATCCCTCCACATTTTGCACAACCGAACTGACTGATAGGCCGCAGCGTGAGTTGGGCGAGATTATCACGGTACGTGTTGCGAAAGTTGAAAAAGTTGCTCCCGACCTGCTAGAGATTACTGTCACTGCGCCTGCTCTGCGGGAACATCGCCTTATTGGGCCGGATGAATTCTTTGGTCTTCTGATCCCTTCCCCGGGCCGAGAATACGTTCCTGTACCTCGTCCGACGAGTGGTAATCTGCGTGGCCATCTTGCTCAGCTCTCTGATGCTGAACGGCCAGAATTGCGCTGGTATACGGTGCGGCACCTTGATCGCCGTGTCGGAGCTCTCGCATTCCAGGTGGTGACTCATGGCGTGACCGACCCTGCTGACCCTGCAATTGGTCCAGCTCTACGCTGGGCGCTCGGCGCGAGTCCGGGTGATATTTGTGGGATTTCTCCGACGAATGGTCTCTGGTGTCGGCACTACGCGGCAGGCTCTGGTTCGCAGTTGCTGATCGCGGATCCCACGGCGGCACCCTCAGTTGTTGCGGTGCTCGAGTTTTTGCAGAGTTTTCATCCTGATGAACTGCGTAGTACTGGGGTGATTCTTGCCGCCCCATCACTCGATAGTTTTGAACCCGGCATAGGGGGAAAATGGGCCTCCCGGTTGGGGGTATTTCATATGGTGACGGCACCACAGGAGGAGCTTTTGGTAGCTGTTCTGGACAGGTTACGAACGCTTAATCCGGCTGGGTATGTGTGGTGCTGCGGCGAACGGGCGTTTGCGGCGGGGGTCCGCAGGTTTAGTGTGTCTGAATGGGGGATGGACCCACGGGATGTGACGTTTAGCGGGTTTTGGATTGAGGGTCAGGCGAGAGGCTAGACAGGGCCAGGGGTAAGGGTAACTTTACCTAACCTACTTGCCATGTTAGGCTTGCCTAACTCGATCTGTAGTTCAGGTGTGTCTCGGCTATCCCTCTATTGGAGAAAGGTCTCCCATGCGTATAAAACTCGCCGCGATCCTTACTGTCATCGCTGGCTTGGCACTCACAGGGTGCAGCCCTTCATCTTCTTCTAGCAACGAACCCGCGGTGAGCAGTACTAGTTCCGCACCTGATGCGGCAGTGTTCGCCCACCCGAATATCGAAGGTCTAGAGATCGAGTTTGCTAAGCAGCCCGAGAACATTGTCATGGACTGTTATGCGTACTCCACGCTCAACGAGTATGGCTTCAAGCCGAGTGCGATCTTCGGCTACCAATGTGACGACCCGACTGTGATGGACGGCGTAGACACAACCGGAATTGAGCAGATTGGCACCGATGGCGAAATCGACTTGGAGAAGCTTGCTCAATTGAAACCTGACGCGATTGTCGGGCTTGGGACTGCTGATGGGTGGCAATGGTTTAAGGAGGATGTTAACGCGCAACTCACCCGCGTAGCGCCGTTTGTACCCTTGCCGAGCGGCGACACTATCGACGAAGGGATTGCAAATGTGCGCGAACTCGCGGACTTCCTAGGTGCGGATCTCGGTGATACGAACATCACGCAGGCCGACAAGGATTTCGAAGCTGCGAAGAAGAACTTTACCGAGGCTGTTTCGGAAAAGGAGCTGACATTCCTGCTGGCCAGCCCGACGCAAGAGATGCTGTACACGCGAGCTGGTGGGCCACACGCGCTACTGCTAGAGCAGCTGGGTGCAACCCTTGTAGGCCCGACTGAGGGGCACGAGGGAGGTCCGTGGGCGTGGATCGCCTGGGAAGAGGCTTCGCAGTACCCAGCTGACGTCATGCTTGTTGAACAGTATGACGAAGCCAACCCTTTCACTGCTGAGCTGTGGGACGCTCTGCCTGCCGTGAAGGCCGGGCAGCTCTACGGCTGGAACTCCAAGGGTGCTCTTACCTCCCGACACTACGCAGATTGGCTTGATGGACTCGCCGAGAAGGTGAAGACGTTTAACAAGGTTGTTTAGCGCCACTCGATTTCAACAAAGATCAATGGCAATCACATTGGCACCCGCACACCCCCCTGGCAGCAGCGCAATACCAGCAACGCCGACCAGGCATCCTCTTGCGTACCGGTTCGTCGGCGCTGGCATACTGCTGATTCTGCTTGCTTTTACGTTGGTGTTCAGCCTCATGGTAGGGGCACGCGCAGTAAGTGCGGGAGAAGTGTGGCAGTTTCTCCTGACGCCTGATTCAGCGGACCCCATCTCACAGGTGGTTTGGCAATCCCGCGTTCCTCGCACCGTTTTGATCTTGGTCGCGGGAGCAGCGTTTGGAGTTGCTGGGGGTTTGATGCAGGCAGTAACGCGAAATCCCTTGACAGATCCAGGAATCCTTGGTGTCAATGCTGGGGCTTCGTTGGCTGTTGTTGTCGGTATTGCCTACTTTGGCATCACAGAAATCAACCGCTACATGTGGTTAGCGTTTAGCGGCGCGGTAGTAACCTCCCTAGCTGTGTTCCTTATAGGAAACACCGGGCCTATGCGTGGCAACCCGATTCGCATGACGCTCTCAGGAGTAGCTATCGGTGCTGTCCTTGGCGGATTTACTTCGGCTGTCTTGCTTACTAACGCTGACGTGCTGAAGAAGATGCGCGGATGGTCTGCTGGTACTACTGCGAACCAAGCGCTAGAAAATACGCTGTCGATCGCACCATTCATCATGTGTGGGTTAATGCTCGCACTCGCACTCACGAAGTCGCTAGACGTGCTCGCACTTGGCGACGCTGCGGCGGTGGGCATGGGGGCGAATCCAAACCGAGTGAGGCTCATTGCGCTGCTGGCGATTGCTTTACTAGCTGGTGGCGCAACGGCGGCAGCAGGTCCGATCTCGTTTCTCGGTTTACTAGCGCCACACTTAAGTCGGATGATTGTTGGCCCGCATCAAGGGTGGATCATGATCTATTCAATTCTTCTTGCCCCAACCATAATGGGGTGCGCCGATGTACTTGGCCGAATCATCGTGCAGGGGGAGATGCCGGTCGGCGTTGTTACGCCGTTTATCGGAGCGCCCCTGCTTATCGTGCTGGCACGTCGCCTCCGGGTGGCTGAGCTATGACGCCATCCCAGCAGCTTGACTACGGACGGAAGATTGTCCGTCTTGGTCCTCGTGATTGTCCTGTTGTTGTCACTGATGTCCGCGCACTTGTAGTCACTACCGTCCTTCTTTTTTGTGCAGGTGCATGTGGTGTTTTTGCGCTCTTCACAGGGTCGGCGGCAGTTGGCGTTGTTGAGGTATTCGACGCGCTTCGCGGGCGAGGCGATGAGTTCACCACAATGGTGGTTGTGGACTGGCGTGCCCCACGAGTGCTGATGGCACTTGTTCTCGGGGCTGGCCTGGCCCTATCCGGTGCCCTCTTCCAAAACCTCACCAATAATCCGTTGGGATCGCCGGATGTCATCGGATTCCAAACGGGTTCCTATACCGGGGCGCTGATCGTACTTCTCGTCCTCCGGGGTGGTGCTCTGGAAACCTTGCTTGGCGCACTTGCCGGAGGGATAGTGACTGCTGTCGCCGTGTTTCTGCTTGCTTCGAAAAATGGCTACGCGCGAGGGGTGCGGCTAATCATCGTCGGAATCGGCGTAAGCGCGATGTTGGCAGCAGTAAATACTTGGTTGTTGCTCACCGCGTCGGTCGAAGACGCGATCATGGCAAGCTTATGGGGCGCAGGCAACCTTTCTGGTACTTCCTGGAAGCAACTTATGCTTGTGGTTTCTGGCACTGCAGTATTCATAGTGGGAACGGCATTTCTTGCGCGCCCGCTGCAGCTTACTCAGATGGGCATTCCTTTTGCCACGGCGCTTGGGCAGAACGTCCGAGTTGTGCAGATCAGCGCGATTATTGCAGGCATCGGTCTCACCGCACTTGCTACCTCCACTGTCGGTCCGATCTCATTCATTGCACTCGCCGCTCCCCAGATCGCTCGTCGCCTTGTGCGCTCGGACGGTCTTGCGTTAGCACCTACTGCAGCGACCGGCGCCCTCTTGCTCATCCTTGCAGACACCGTCGCTCAACGCATTTACCCGACGTCTCCGCTGCCCGTAGGCATTGTCACAGTGTCCATTGGCGGTATCTATTTCCTCCTACTGTTGCTTAGGGAAGGACGAAAATAATGGCCCGTCTTTGCACAGAAAATGCAACGTTGGCTTACTCCGACACCGCGGTGATCTGCCGTGATGTGACTATTCAGATTCCGGATGATGAATTCACCGTTATCGTCGGACCGAACGGATGCGGTAAATCGACGCTGCTGAAATCCCTGACGAGGCTTATTGCGCCGGTTTCCGGAGTGACCCTTTTGGACGGCAAGTCTCTCCACAGCCAACCCACAAAGCAGGTAGCACGGCAAGTCGGGCTTTTACCCCAAGGTCCAGTCGCGCCAGACAGTATCCGCGTGATCGATTTGGTTTCCCGAGGAAGATACCCACACCAGAGTCTGTTTCGGCCTTGGTCGCAGGAAGATGAACGCGCCGTCAGCGCTGCGATGGATGCGACGGGAGTGAGAGAACTCTCTGGCAGATTTGTTGATGAGTTGTCGGGTGGCCAGCGTCAACGTGTGTGGATGGCAGTGGCGTTAGCACAAAACACACCGATTCTGCTGCTTGATGAGCCGACTACGTATCTGGACGTTCGACACCAACTAGAGTTACTCGAGCTTTGTCGCGAATTGAACATGCGCGATGGCTACACCCTAGTGGCGGTACTCCATGACCTCAACCAAGCAGCCCGCTACGCCGATAACATAATTGCCCTGAAAGAAGGAGAAGTTGTTGCGGTGGGGCCGCCTGCTGATGTCATCACAGAGTCACTTGTACGTGAAGTGTTTGGGGTGGAGGCAAGGGTCATTACTGACCCAGAATCAGGCAGCCCACTTATGATCCCGCGTTGGGGGAGTGGCGTTGCCGCAGGTGTAGGCACCTAGATGTCGAGGAGCATGACGTTTTCGGCGTCCGGGTAGTCACGGAAGCCGAACGCTTCGTAGCGGTGGCGCGCACGTGGGTTGTTGGGGTCAACCCACAACGCAAGCTGCGGCGCGCCCTGCTCACGAGCAAGCTCCGCTACCGCCTCCAGCAGGCGTGCTGCTAGACGGTTGCCTGCGAAACGGTTTTCAACCGCAATCGCCAGCTCCGGAACGTTCGGGGCAATGTTGGCGTAGCCGTCAGTAGGCGTTTCCCAGTAGCGCAGCCACGTGCCGCCTGCGGGTGTGCGGTACTCATCAAATGCGATAATGCCGCCGTCACGCATAGGGTCCCACGCGTCGATGTAGGAGGTGACGCCGGACAGCACGTCTTGACCAATCGCAGCAGTCTCATCGCCGAAGACCTCAGTGAGATAGTTCAGGCGTAGTAGGTACGTACGGTCAGATTCTGTGGCTCGCTTAAACGTGAATTCAGGCATGCGCACCATCGTATTGCTTCGTATTGGTAGCGGTGGCGGCGGGGTTGTAGGGTTTGCGCTATGCAGCAAAAGATGATGGCCGTGGCAATAGCTTCTGCAGCTTCTGTGTTGGCGGCTGTGGCTGTGCCTGTCGCACCTGTCGCACAAGCTGACCCAGTCACCGTGCGTCAGGGCGACCGAATCAGGGTGGGGGAGTCTTCCCAGTGCACGCTTGGCTACATTGAGCAATCCCAGTCGGTTCCGACTGGCTACACCGCTGGACACTGCGGCAAGAATCGCACTGAGAAGGTGTACGTCCAGTCCGGTGACCAGTGGGTGCTGGTCGGTGCAACAGTGCGTTCAGGGAACTACAACCCGGAGCACACTGGCAATGATTGGGCGATGATCTTGTTTAATCGCAACGCCCGGTTGGAGGGCAACCCGCTTTCCGGCGACGTGAGGTCGAGCATCGATGAGCTGAAGCGTGGCGACAAGATTTGTTTCGCCGGGGCTACGACACCGACTGCGCGCTGCGGCGACTTCATCGGCACGCTCGGTGGCAACATCTACTGGGAAAATACGGGCGCGCGCCCGGGGGATTCAGGTGCGCCCGTATGGCGTGAAGGCGGTGGCTTCCTCGGTGTCCTTGCGGGCCAGAACATTGTGAGCACCTCGACGCAGGAGCAGCTGGTAGCACTTCGGGCATCCATTACTGAGGACGCAGAGACACCTTCCGAAGAGGAAGAAATGCGACTGATCGCCGGTCCCGATAAGAAAGACGGCGCCAAGGCTATCTCGGTGAAAACTCCAGTTGTGGTGCCAAATGGCGCGGCGCCCGCGCCGGCTGGCGATACCGCTGGCGGCTCAAGCAACCCGGACACGATCGCGATGGCGCTTATCGCCATCACTGTTGTGCTTGGTCTGGTGCTGCCTGGGATCGCCCAGGCAGCAAATATTCAGCTGCCGTTCTAGTCCAGCCCGGAGGACGCGCTACTTCAACTCCATCAGGGCTGCGCCCTTGTTCACCTGCGCGCCAGCCTCAACGGCAAGGGCGGTGACGGTGCCGGACTTGTGTGCTTTGACCGGGTTTTCCATCTTCATGGCCTCAAGAACCACAACTACGTCGCCTTCAGCAACCTCGTCGCCTTCGGCCACGTTGAGCTTGATCACAGTGCCCTGCATGGGGGAGGCAACCGCATCGCCGGAGGCGGCGACCTTGGCACCAGCGGCGCGGCGCCGCTTCTTACGCCCGTTGCCCACTACTAGCGACGCCGGCAGCGCCACCTCAATACGGCGGCCACCAACCTCCACGGCAAAGCGCTGCTTCTCACCGGGCTCTTCAAGGTCCTCGCCAAGATCCAGGTTTTCGGCCGGGGCGAGCTCGCCCGTCCATTCCTCTTCGATCCAGCGGGTGTAGACGGTGAAGTTGTCGTCGGGTGCGGTGAACGCGTCGTTATCAAGCATGGCCCCATGGAAGGGGATCACCGTGGGGATGCCGCCCACGATGTACTCGTCCAGCGCTCGGCGGGCGCGCTCAATGGCCTGGGTGCGGTCCTCGCCGTAGACGATCAGTTTGGCCAACATAGAGTCGAACTGGCCACCAACCACGAAGCCAGCGCGCACACCGGAATCAACACGCACACCAGGGCCAGCCGGCTCCGCGTACGTGGTGATCGTGCCCGGGGCAGGCATGAAGTTCTCCGCCGCGTCCTCACCGTTAATGCGGAATTCAATGGCGTGGCCGCGCGGGGTCGGATCCTCCGTGAAACGCAGCTTCTCACCGGCTGCGATGCGGAACTGCTCACGCACCAAGTCAACGCCGGTGGTGGCCTCCGTAACCGGGTGTTCCACTTGCAAGCGGGTGTTGACCTCAAGGAATGACACCAAACCGTCAGCACCAACGAGGTACTCAACTGTGCCCGCGCCGTAGTAACCAGCCTCGCGGCAAATAGCCTTGGCGGACTTGTGGATGCTCTCACGCTGTGCGTCGCTTAAAAACGGCGCCGGCGCTTCCTCAATGAGCTTCTGGAAACGACGCTGCACCGAGCAATCACGCGTACCCATCACCACAACGTTGCCGTGCTTATCCGCTAATACCTGGGCCTCAACGTGGCGGGCGCGGTCCAGATAGCGCTCCACAAAGCACTCACCGCGGCCAAATGCTGCGACAGCTTCACGCTTTGCGGATTCGAACAGCTCTGGGATTTCCTCGCGGGTGTAGGCAATCTTCATGCCACGGCCACCGCCGCCAAAGGCAGCCTTGATAGCCACGGGCAGGCCGTGCTCATCCGCAAACGCCACAACCTCGTCGGCGTTGGCAACTGGGTCCTTCGTGCCCGGCGCCATTGGCGCGTTCACACGCTGCGCAATCTGGCGTGCAGTGACCTTGTCACCCAGCGCGGCAATGGACTCAGGCGAAGGCCCAATCCACGTCAGGCCAGCATCAATAACCTTCTGGGCAAACTCGGCGTTCTCAGACAAAAAACCGTAACCCGGGTGAATTGCATCCGCCCCGGAATCCGTGGCAGCCTGCAAGATTTTGTCCATATCCAGGTAGGACTCCGCCGCGGTAGTGCCGCCGAGGGCAAACGCTTCATCGGCCAAGGCAACAAACGGGGCATCCGTATCGGGCTCCGCGTAAACGGCCACAGAGGCAATGCCTGCGTCTTTTGCCGCACGAATAACACGCACGGCGATCTCGCCGCGATTAGCAATCAGGACTTTCGTAAGCACCTTAGTTAGATCGGTAGACACGCATCTTCCGTTTCATTTCTTAGCGGTTAGAACTACCAATCATATCGCTCACGGCCTAGGCCTTAGCTACGGGCACGCGGACCATGTTGCCCCATTCCACCCAAGAGCCGTCATACAGCGAAATGTCTTCAAAGCCCAAGATGTGCTTCAACACAAACCACGTGTGCGCAGAACTCTCGCCACTTTGGCAGTACACCACGGTCTTTTTCTTCGGGTCGAAGTCCTTGTAAATGGCCTCGATGTCTTTGCGGGCTCGGAACAGTGAGTTGGGAAACACCGAACGGCCCCAAGGCACGTTCACGGCGCCTGGGATGTGGCCGTGGCGGAAGGTGCGCTCGGTCATGTTGGAGCCGTCGTAGAGTTCTTTCACGCGTGCGTCGATAAGCTGGATGCCCTCAACCCCACCCAACAGGTCAGCCGCAAAGGTGCGAACTGGCGCATCGTTGCGCTGCGGAACAGGGTAGGTGGACGGGGTGCATTCCGGCACCACGAACGACGTGTCACGCTCTTCGCCCATCCAGGCGTCACGGCCACCGTCAAGCAAGCGCACGTCTGGATGGCCGTAAATCTCAAACACCCAAGCCGTGTATGCCGCCCACCAGTTCGCGCGATCACCGTAGATCACCACCGTGTCATCACGGGAGATGCCGCGCTGCTCCATGAGCTTGGCAAACGCCTCCGCATCCACAATGTCACGAATCACCGGATCATTAAGGTCCCTGGTGAAGTCAATGCGCATGGCGCCAGGGATATGGCCAATGTCGTAGAGGTATGCGTCCGCATCACTTTCAACAACCTTCAACCCGTCCATACCCAGGCGTGCGGAAAGCCACGCCGGCGAAACAAACTTCTCGGGGTTGGAAAACTGCTGAAATTGGGTGCTTGTGTCTAGTTCAATTCCCACGTTGGGGTCCTCCTCGGGCGAACTGCAGCGGCTTGGGCGAAGCTCGCGCGAACGAAAAAATGCTGTAAAAATGCTGTTACGCCAAACCCTACCTTCGTGCAAGAAGCAACGGGCCCAAGATGGGAAAAATTGGTAAGATCTAACCCTTATTAATGCGGGTAGCGGGGTGGTGTGAAGTTAAACACTAAATGCCGTACTAAGTCGGCTAATACACCTTGGGCGCAATAAGGTCATACATGAAACATGTTGATCTACTCCGAAGGGGAACGTAGTGAAGAAGGCAATTGTAGTTTTTGAGGTCGAGGGCGGCTCCGACAAGTACATTGACGGCCACCGCAAGGACACCATGCCGATTGTCAATGCGATCAAGGACAAGGGCTGGCACGCTGAGGTTGTCTTCTTCCGCCCTGAGTGGTCCGAGGACCTGTTCAAGTACGTTTCCGAGAACTTTGATGCGTACATCTCCCGTGTGAACCCGGGCAACATCCCGGGCGGCGAGAAGGGCTACTTTGACCTGCTGACCCGACTGTCTGAGGCTGGCCTGATTGGCATGTCCACCCCGGAGGAGATGATCTCCTACGGCGCGAAGGACGCCCTGGTGAAGCTGAACAAGACGGACCTGGTCCCGTCTGACACCGCCGCGTACTACGACGTGGAGACCTTCCACAACACCTTCCCAACCTCCCTGTCCTACGGTGAGCGCGTACTCAAGCAGAACCGTGGCTCCACCGGCTCCGGCATCTGGCGCGTGCGCCTCGCGGATGAGGAGGCTGCAGCCAACGTTACGCCGGGCACCGCGCTGCCGCTGGACACCAAGCTGCGCTGCACCGAGGCTGTGGACAACCACACCGAGGTCCGCGAGCTGGGCGAGTTCATGGACTTCTGCGACCAGTACATCGTGGGCGACAACGGCATGCTGGTAGACATGCGCTTCATGCCGCGCATCGTCGAGGGTGAGATCCGCATTCTGCTGGTTGGCCCGCACCCGGTGTTCGTTGTGCACAAGAAGCCGGCTGAGGGCGGCGACGCGTTCTCTGCAACCCTGTTCTCTGGTGCGAAGTACACCTACCAGAAGCCGGAGGAGTGGCAGGACCTGGTGGACATGTTCGCCGACGCCCGCCCGGTCATCGCTGAGAACCTTGGTGGCGACAACATTCCGCTGATCTGGACCGCGGACTTCATGCTTGCGGACGATGACGAGACCGGCGAGGACACCTACGTACTCGGCGAGATCAACTGCTCCTGCGTTGGCTTCACCTCTGAGCTGGACATGGGCATCCAGGAACTGGTTGCAGAAGAGGCAATCGGCCGTGTGGAGGCAAAGTTCGCCTAAGGGCTTTCTGCTTACCGACGTCTCGTGCGTCCCCCCCCCACCCCGCCACCACTGACGGTGGCCGGGGTGGTTTTTTGGTGCTAGTCGTAGGTGCCGAGCATGTAGAAGCCGCTTTGGTCGCTCCATCGTTGATAGAACTCCGCTACGTTGCCTTCGGTGGCGGCGATTCCGCCGCTTTGGGTTTGAATCCGCACGGTGTATTGGGCGGTGAACCCTTCGGCGGTGGAGCGGGTACGTTCGCTCCAGGTGAATTCCAGCACCTTATCTTCGACGAGCTGGATGGAGTCCACACGGCCGAAGATGTGCATGTCTATCTGCGGCTTGCCGTAGGAGTAGAACGCAACACCGTCGGTAATGGAACCGGCGGTACCCGCAGGCCCGTTGACGTCGCCAAGTTGGCCGTCGAAGACGATCCAGGACAGTGGCGCGCAGGGGTCGTAGTGGTTTTCAATGTTGTCGATCCAGAAATTGTAATCACTGCCATCGGCCGCAGGCATCCGGCCCGGTGCGGTGCCGGTCTCGTACTGCTTGCGAGGGTCCTTCGGAAGGTCCGCGCAGGTGTCGTCCGGCGGTGTGCTGGTTTCCGGCGGCGCCTGGGTTGAGGTTGTGGTGATGACCTCTGTCACGGTTGGTGTTTCGGGTGCCGCTTCCGGTGCTGCGCCGACGGAGGTGAAGATCGCCTCTGTGGAGCTGTGCTGCTCGGGCTGTCCGGTACTGTCTGCGCCGCACGCGGCGAGTGCCAGCGGCAGGATCAGTGCAACGCAGACAACTCCTGTGCGGGTGCTGGCTGTCATCTTTACGCCTCGGGGCTGTCTAGAAGCGTCGCTACGCTTGCCGGGTCAGCGTCTGAAAGCATCTGGCGGCAGCGATCGTATTCCGCTTCATCGCCGATGCTTTTCGACGCCAACGCCAACATCGCAATCGCCTTCAACACCGGCACATTCGCTTCGTGCGACGCCGGGACCGGACCCCAGCCCTTCCAACCGTTGGCACGCAGACGGTCAAGGGAGCGGTGGTAGCCGGTACGTGCGTAGGCGTAGGCAACAATCTGGTTTCCCTGGGCCAGTTCGCGCTCGGCGCGAGCCGCCCACAAAGCAGGGGAGTCAGGGTGTGCGATTGCCGTTGCGTCATCCAGCAAATCTTTACCGTGAGCTGGGTCTTCAGGCAGGTGTACTGGCGGGGGAGCAAGCATATCGTTGAATTCCATGGCCTCACGTTACCGCGCAAAGGCAGGCAGAGGGGTGCAGAGGCGTCTAGAGTGGGGGATCGAGAACTTTTCAACGATTAAGGAACGATTAAGGAGAGTCATGTCCAACCCGTACAACCCGTACAACCCGAATGGTGCAGACGACCAAAACGACAAGCCAGATTTCACCGCTGAGCCAGCTCCGGAGACCTCCAGCGAGCAGACGACTGAGTTTGGCAGCACCTCTAGCAGCACCTCTAGCAGTTCTGACTCTGCTGCGTCTGAGTGGGGCACTCCTTCCCAGTCTGCTGACTCTTCCCAGTCGCAGTATGGCCAGGGGGGCTACACTCCGTATGGCGAGACCCGGTACGGGCAGGGTGGTTACGGCCAAGGCGGTTACGGCCAGACTCAATACGGGCAAGGCGAAAACCAGCAGCAGGATTACTCCCCGCAGCAGTACCAGGCGCAAGCTCAAGCGCAGGGTCAGGGGCAGTACGGCCAGTACGGCTACCAGCAGCAGGGCCAGTACGGTCAGGGTGACTACCAGCAGCCGCAGTACGGCGCTGGTTACCCGCAGGGCGGCTACCCGCAGGGTTACGGTCCGCAGGGTCAGTATGGTGTGCCGTCGAGCAACAACGGTCGCAAGAAGCCTGGCGACGGCTTCTTCCAAGCCCTGTTTGATTTCTCCTTCAGCCGCTTCATCACTATTGACTTTGCCAAGGTGATTTATGCTATCTTCCTGGGCCTCATTGCGCTGGCTTGGGCGGGTGGCCTGATCGCGTCCCTCGTCGGATTCAGCGAGGGTGTTGGCGAAGGCTTCCTGGGCCTGATCGTTTACTTAATTGTGGGCACCGCGTTGGCGCTGTTCGCTACGGTTGGTGCGCGCCTGAGCTTGGAGTTCTACGTGGCCACCGTGAAGACCGCGCAGAACACCTCCCAGCTTGTTGAGCTTGAGCAGGACAAGGCTGACTCCAACTCCTAGGTGTGAAGCTTTGGAGGACCCGGCCGTGTGGTCGGGTCTTTTTCATGAGCGGAGGTGGTGGGTACTGGGGGTTCAGCATTGGGGGTACTTTTTTGAATTGCGGCGAATATCTGCCAAACCGGGAATATCTGCCGCGATGGGTCCCAAACTGGCAGTTTCCTGCGAGCTGAGGCAACTATTCCCGGTTTGGCAACATGTTGCCGGAATTCCGAAACGACCTCCCCGCCCCGCAAACCCACATAGCGTGGCTCTGGGTCCCGGCTTACGTCCAGAAATCCGAGGCGTCGAGTCCGAAGCGGTAGAGGCAGCGACGCAGCAGCGGCATGGATAAGCCGATGACGCTGGTGGGGTCGCCGTCGATCGAATCGATGAACCAGCTGCCGAGCGCCTCCAAGGTAAACGCGCCCGCGCAGCCAAGCGGCTGGCCGGAGTGCGCGTAGGCAGCAATGTCGGCGTCGGAGACCTCACCGAAACGAATCGCGGTGGAAACCGTGTCCACCACCCACTCATCGCGGATGCACACCGCGTGGCCCGTTAACAAGTGTGCGGTTTTGCCGCGCTGCGCTTTCCAGCGCTCGATCGCTTTTTCGGGGGTGTGCGGTTTGCCCAGCAACGTGCCGTCTAAAAGCAGCATGGAGTCACACCCAATGACCACGTCATCTGGAAACTCCGGTGCAACCACCTCGGCCTTGGCGCGGGCAAGGGCGCTGACAATATGGTGCGGTTCAGCGCCTGCAAGCTGAGCGATCAGCGCGTCCTCATCAATGTTGGCCGGGCGAAGCACAGGACAGACCCCACCTTGCTCAAGCAGCATGCGCCGTGACGGAGACTGCGACGCTAGCACCAACCGCATTTAGAAACACACCTAGAAATGCACCTAGAAATACACAGCGCTATCAAACGCGTGCGGGTTAAACAGCGGGCCGCGGTAATTGCGCGGGGCAGGAGTACCCCACCCGTTAGCGTCCGCAGGAGCCGCAGCCGAATTTTTGGCCTTCAGCTCCTCTAACACCTGCACCAACGCAGCCAGCTCGTCCCCAGTGGGATTGCCCTTTAAAACCTCAATGTCCATCATGAACACCCTCCTACAGCGGCATGTTGCCGTGCTTTTTCACCGGCGGGTAGACAACCTTACGCTCCAGTAGACGCAGGCCTTCAAGGACTTGGTTGCGGGTCTGGGACGGTTCAATCACCGCATCTACAAGACCACGCTCAGTAGCCACGTACGGGTTGAGGTTCTCAGCCTCGTACTCGGCGGCGTCGGTGCCGATGGCCTCGGCAGCAGTTGCGGCATCCGCCAGCGCGATCTGCGCAGTCGGCCACGCAAACACCAAGTCAGCGCCCAGGCCCTTCGAACCAAGCAGCGCATATGCGGTGCCCAATGCCTTGCGGGTAATCACGGTCACCGTACCCACCTGGGCCTCTGCGAACGCAAAGGCAAGCGCCGCAGCGCCGCTCAGGGAATTGTCTGCGCCTGCGGGGACAACGGCATCCGCACAGTCCACAAACTGCACCAGCGGCAGGTTGAAGCCGTCGCAGGTGCGGATGAAACGCGCAGCCTTACGCGCCGCGGCACCGGTCAGGGTGCCACCATCAACCTGCGGCTGCGTGGCTACAACGCCAACGGCACGGCCACCGATGTGCGCCAAACCGGTAAGCACGCTGCCAGCCGTCTGTGCGCCAAGCTCGAAGAAATCACCGTCTGTGACCGCGTTAATGATCTCGCGGACGTCATACGCCTGCGTGTCATCATCCGGCATGAACGTATCCAGATCCCGCTCGGGATCCAGCGCAGAGTCCTTCTGCGCATCTGTGCCCAGTGGAGACGTAGCAACATTGTTCAGCGGCAAAAACGCCAGCAGCTCACGTACCTGAGCAATCGCCGCAGCATCGGAATCCACCGTCAGGTGTGCCTCGCTGCCATCGAGGGAAGCGCCAGCCACCTGAATCACGAAATCTGCCAGCGGCACCGTGGTTGCCGGAAGCGACGCTGTATCACCTGCTACCACGGCGATCTGCGGCACCAGACCAGACGCCTGGGCGGCTGCACGCAAAATCTTCGCCTGCATGTGGGCCGTGACAATACCCTCCTGGAAACGCGGACCGACCGAGTCGTAGATGCCGATAACCGGCACGCCGGTCTTCGTTGCCAACTCGTAGAGTTTCAGGATTTTTTCGGCGTAGACTTCGCCCATCGCACCGTCGAAAAGCGAACTGTCCTGCGAAAATACGAATACGCGGCGGCCGTGCACAAGACCGTAACCAGTGACCACACCATCGGTGGCAGGCTTGGTGCGGTACATCTTGTAGGCCTCGACCCGGTGGCGGGCCAGCGCGTCAGTTTCCACAAAGGTGCCGCTATCCAGCAGCAACTCAACTCGCTCGCGGGCGGTGGCGCTGCCGTTTGCGCGCACGGCATCGATCGCCTCCTGGCCGGCAGGGACCTGCGCCTCGGAGAGGCGATCGCGCAAATCCTGGATGCGACCGGCGGTGGTGGTCAAATCGGGTTTGGAAGTCATGGGGACCTAGTTTAGTGCCACAACTGCCTACGCCTAATCAGGGCGAGACGGTTGTGTCACACGCCACGCAGCTTGGATGAGCGGGATCTGCAGCGGAAGGCGAGCAATGCCAGCGGCTTGCTGGTACCACGGCTTCTTGCGCCACTTCCAGCTCATGCAGAAATTTGCAGGCCACACCGCGGACAAAAGCGCGGCGCTGAAGTATCCGCCCGTCCGGCGCATCGCGGCTGACCTGCGCACGTGATCCGGGTTGCTGCGCGGGCCGAGTGCTGGGGAGGCCAGCAGGACTGCGGCGAGCAACTCGGCGGCACCCGAGGCGTATGTATACGTCCGTGCAGAGCCTGGAAGCTGCGGCGGGACGATGCTGTCGAACGGCTCCGGCTTGAGGAAATGGAGCACACCGGAGCCAACGAAAAGCGGGATGAGGGCGTTTGAAGGGATCTGCATACGCACATCGTACGCACAGTTGAGAACAGGTGTTCAGGATTTGAAAGAGGTGTGTTGTGTGCACCCTTGCACTGAAATCCCACTAGCGGCGAGTGAGATTTTGGGACAAAGAACGTCCCTGAGGCACTGCAGGCGTGGGACCCGCGTTGTACTCTGGCATAGCTGGCGGCGCGTCGTAGGCTTGGAAACCATGAGCGTGAAAAACCTCCAGCGAATCCAGGAAGCAGTGTCGCAGTATTGGCCTGATGTGCAGTGGGTTGAAACCACCGGCTCCACCAACGCGGACATGCTGGATCACGGCACACCCGGCAGTGTGCTGATTGCAAACGAACAGACGGACGGCAAGGGCCGGCTTGGCCGCCACTGGGTGTCCCCCAAGGGCGCCCAGCTGGCTATGAGCATGGTGCTTGAGGTCCCGGAGCCGGCACCGGCGTTCGGGTTGCTGTCCATCGCGCCGGGTGTGGCAGTGACGGACGTGCTGCCGCAGGCGCAGCTGAAGTGGCCGAATGACGTGCAGATTAAAGGCAAGAAAATCGCAGGTATTTTATCCGGCCTGGACTTTCCAAAGGTTGTTGTGGGCATTGGCATCAACCTGAACATGAAGGAAGACGAGCTGCCCACAGACATGGCAACCGCACTGAACCTTGAGGGTATCCACGTTGATTTTGATGACTTCACCATTGCGGTACTGAACGCCATGGGGCGTCGCTTCCAGCAGTGGACGCAGCGTGACCCACAGCTGTTGGAGGACTACCGCAAGGTGTGCTCCACCATCGGCCAGCCCGTGCGCATTGAGCTGCACAACGGTGAGGTGGTTGGCACCGTTGACGGTGTGAATGATGAAGGCGAAGTGATCATTGACGGCACCGCGTATGCCGTTGGGGACGTGCACCACCTGCGACCAACCAGCTAACATCTACCCGCGTGGCACGACAGGCGCACAAACAGGTGCAGTTCAAAGTGGGTGAGGACGAAGTGGTCCTTGCCGACGTCACTGCGCCCGTCAGCGACCTCATCTTCCCACTCCTTGAGCTGATCCTGATTACAGGTATCTGCTGGATCGCCATCGGCTGGATGGACGTCACCGCCATTGTCCCCTTAGTGGCGCGCAACGCCATGGTCATCCTGTGGTTGGTCTTAGGCTTTTGGCGCTTTGGCCTGCCGGTGATCCGAGGACGCCGCCGCCGCTTTGTGGTCACCGACCGCAGGGTCTTGGCCCGTGGGCGTACCGGCAAGGTGGACTCGATCCCGCACTCCCAAATCCACTCGGCGCGCCGGGCAGATGGAGGCCTGAACCTGGCGGTGTACGGGTTTCCACGCCCGATCCGTTTTGATCAGGTTGGCAAAGCCCGCCAGGTGGAGAAGCTGATCAACTCGCTGTAGCCAGCCGATAAAGGCACCTAAAGGCACCTAAAACCTAAAGGCACTAGTCCTTGATTTCTGTGGTGTGCAGCTGCTCATCCAGATCTTCCGGTGACAAGTTGCCGCCTTGGAACGCCGCGGTGACCGGCAGGTGGAGTTCCATGTCGGTGCCGGGGCACAGTTCAATAATTGCCTCGTCAATGGTGTAGTCGAGGACGTGGCCGCCTTTCTCGTGGGCGTCATCAAGAAAATGTACATGGCAGCCCGGGATACCGATGCCTTTTGCATAGCTTGGGGTGCGGAAACCTCCGATGGTGCCGTTGATGTTGGTGAAGTGGTGCTCCGTGTCGTCCCCAACTGCCTCCGACATCGGGCGGTACGGCTTTTCCTGCCTGGCCACGGTGCGGGTGACTACTTCAGTAAACCGGCCGGTGATGCGCACGGCGTAGAAGTAGTTGCGGCTGGGCTCTAGCGAATCAACAAACTCCGAAAGTTCAGCGCGACGCATGCCACGCGGGGCGTCGACACGGATGCGCGGCACGAAGTTGGTGACCACGGTAAACGGCGTGCGCTGGTCTAAATCCGCAATGCGTGCTTTGCCGTCGGAGGTTAGCTGGTGGCACACGCCGTCCAGAATCAGCATCTCCCCATCGAGCGCATCGAAGGTGCCAAGGCCGAAGTTGCCTTTGCTCAAGATGTCGCCGATGGTCAGCTCGCCATCATAGATGCCGTCTAGCAGGGCAGTCATAAGCGAGTTCTGGAAAATCGTGTGCCGTTGAATCATCTCTGTCATAGGTTCGAGCCTACGTGGCGGGGGGACTACAGTGGTGGGGGTGACTAACACGTACGGGATGCCGGTAGTAGCCATTGTGGGCGACGGGCAGCTGGCCCGCATGATGCAAACGGAAGCAATTGAGCTGGGGATTGGCACCCGCCTGCTGGCGGGTAGTAACGAAGCCTCCGCCGCACAGGTAATCGCTGATGCCCGCCTGGGCGATTACACCTCGCTGAAAGACCTGCAGGAGGCCACCGCAGGCACGGATGCGGTGACCTTTGACCATGAGCATGTACCGAATGAGCATTTGCAGGTGCTCATTAGCGCCGACGTGAACCCCGAACCACGCCCCGCCGCACTGATCTACGCCCAGGACAAGCTGGAGCAACGCACCCGCCTGCGTGACCTGGGTGCGCCGGTGCCGGAGTTTGCGGCGATTGCCTCGGTGGATGACGCCAAAGCGTTCTGGGATGTAGTCGATGGTGCGGTGTGCCTCAAGGCCACTCGCGGTGGCTATGACGGCAAGGGCGTGTGGTTCCCGGACACGTTGGATGAGTGCCTGGAACTGGTCGAGGAACTGCTAGGCCGCGATGTTCCGCTGATGGGGGAGCGCAAGGTGCCGTTTGACCGCGAATTGTCCGCCATGGTGGCGCGCCGCCGCTCCGGCGAGGTAGCTGCTTGGCAGGTTGCGGAGTCCATCCAGGACGGCGGTGTGTGCCGAGTGACCATCGCGCCCGCGCCGGGCATTTCTCCGGAGCTTGCCAAGCGCGCAGAGGACTTGGCGTGCCGCATTGCTACTGAGCTGGACGTGACCGGTGTGCTGGCCGTGGAACTGTTCGAGGCTGGCGGCGAGATCTTGGTCAACGAGCTGGCGATGCGCCCCCACAACACCGGCCACTGGACGCAGAACGGGTGCGTGACTTCCCAGTTTGAGCAGCATCTGCGCGCGGTACTGGATTGGCCGTTGGGCAGTACGAAGCCCACCGCGCCGGTGACGGTCATGGTGAACACGCTTGGCGGGGAGACTGACCCGGAGATGCCGATGGGCCAGCGTGTGGCCGCGGTGATGGAGAAGTACCCGCAGGCCAAGATCCACCTCTACGGCAAGCAGTGGCGCCCGGGCCGCAAGATGGGCCACGTCAACGTTGTTGCCGATACGGTGGAAGCCGCACGTGCGGTGGCGGAAGACGCCGCGAATTACATCATCAACTCGACATGGCTAGATGACCATGCCGATAGCCATGCCGCTGAGCAGGCAGGGGAGGAGTAACACAATGCAACCGCTCGTAGGAATCATCATGGGGTCCGACTCTGACTGGGACACCGTTTCACCTGCCGCTGAGGTGCTGGCAGAGTTCGGCGTGCCGTTTGAGGTGGGCGTGGTTTCTGCCCACCGCACGCCGGAGAAGATGCTGGCGTATGCCAAGTCTGCGCACTCCCGCGGACTCAAGGCGATCATCGCCTGTGCAGGCGGTGCAGCGCACCTGCCGGGCATGGTGGCTGCCGCAACGCCGCTGCCGGTCATCGGCGTGCCACGCGCGCTGGCAGATCTGGACGGGCTGGATTCCCTGCTGTCCATCGTGCAGATGCCCGGCGGCGTACCAGTTGCAACCGTATCCATCGGCGGCGCGAAGAACGCTGGCCTGCTGGCGGTTCGCATTCTGGGCGCGGGTGATCCGGCGCTGATGGAGAAGATGGCGCAGTACCAGGAGAACATGGCCCAGGAAGTAGAGCGCAAGGACGAAGCGTTGCGGAAGCGTCTGCTGGGTGAGTAACAGCTCTACAAACCCGATTGTGGTGCTGGGCGCTCGTGTTGCTGACGGGCGCCCTTCGCCCATGTTGGAGTCCCGCCTGGCACGCGCGCTAGAGATTTACCACGCCAACCCGCGTCCCGTGGTGGCAACCGGCCACGGCGAGGCAGAAGTGATGGCAGGCTGGCTTGCCCACCACGGCGTTGCACACGAACACATCGTGATTGAGCCGGATGCCACATCGACCAACGAGAACCTGGAGAACTCGTGGGCGCTCTTTCCTGATGCCACGCTGCTTACCGTGGTGACCTCTGAATTCCACGTGGCACGCACACGCGTGTGGGCCTGGCACTTAGCAATCCCCGTTGAGGTGATCGGCGCGCCCATGCCTGCGGGGTCGCCGAAGCGGAAAGCAAAAAACTACTCGCGTGAAGTGATTGCTGTGCCGCATTCACTTGCGCGAGTAGTGTGGCGCCGCCTCATGCACAAGACGCAAGGCGGGCGCTGACCAAGCGCTAGACAGGTTTAGCGGTAGACGGGCTTGGCGGCAGACAATGCCATGCCGCCGTCGGCAACGGACTGGCCGATGATGTGATTGTTCTGACTTGGCTCAAATAAATATCCAGAAGTCGGTGCTGCAGGATCAACCCCCAGACCTTTATGTTGACGCGGGGTTTCAACACCTAGCTGTGTGTGGTGTCAAGTTGTGGTTGGTTTTGTTTTCCGCGGCGCGGAATATCTTCAACCTCAACTAGATGGTTTTCCGCGAAACGGAAAGCCTGACCCCAAACCAGGCACGGTGGCG
>NZ_KV786253.1:533-740 GCF_001806875.1 Corynebacterium sp. HMSC29G08 | reverse complement strand
TTGGTGGCTTTACGTTGCTGCTGTCCTTGACCACTACCGGCACCCATCGCCACCGGTGCAGCAGTGAGACCTGTGGAACGTGGCTGCGTGTTTTGGCCTGCGGCTGCTGTGCCTGTGCCGGCACCGTGGGCGTTTGCACCTGGGGTTGCACCGTGAAGTGGTGCACCACCAGTACCACCACTGTGGCCTGTGTTGTTTCCTGATGCA
>NZ_KV786253.1:0-513 GCF_001806875.1 Corynebacterium sp. HMSC29G08 | reverse complement strand
ACCGAATCCGCCCATGCCACCACCGACACCACCAGTGGCTCCGTGTGGAGGAGCACCCACACCGGCTGCGGTGCTACCAATCGCACCAGGAGAGATCGTATGCATGCCAGCGGCAGAACCAAGATGTGCCGGTGTGCCATGTGGGCCTGGGGTAAGTGTCGGTGGCGTGGAGGGGGAGCTGAGTGCTGCGGCTTGGGTTTGTGGCCCCTGCTTGTATCGCCTCAAGCACATCAGGGTTGATCTGACCGTAGGAGTCGATGACTTCATCTGGTGTTGTTGCATACGCCAGGTCTTTATGGCCGAAGGCGATGAAGGAATCCTGAATCACCTTCGGCAGTGGGGAACGCTCAAACGATGGGGCTGTCGGGTGGGAGATGTCACGGATGTCGAAGGGATCGCCCGGGACGTGATCTAAATCCGGAATGAGTTTGACAAACGCAGGAACCGTAGCCGCCAGTTGTGTACTGGCTCGTGGTGCGAAGGCTGAAAGGTAGGTTGTTTCGTAGGCAGCGC
>NZ_KV786252.1 GCF_001806875.1 Corynebacterium sp. HMSC29G08 | reverse complement strand
ACCACGGTGTTACTAAATGCACGCGCGCAACAGCGATCGAGCGGCTGCTGGATGTGTTGGATGTGAATGCGTGAAACCGGACTTTGCTGCCGCTGAGATTGGTGCCGAGCTTTCGACTACAGGACCAAACCCACCAAGCCTTTATGTTGCGGCGGGGTTTCAACACCTAGCTGTGTGCCAAGTCAAGGTTTTGGTTGCTTTCCGCGCGGCGGAAAATCTGGCCTCGAGCCGGGAACTGTGGCGGGGAGGGAGATGGATGGCTGCCGGGTTATTCGCGGACTCTGTGGTCGATGACGTCTGGTAGCACTGGTTTGCTTTGACCGAGTAGGACTTGGATGTTGCCTTCGCGTTCGACTGCACTTGTCACTGCCTTGACTTTGGTGGCTTTACGCTGCTGTCCTTGACCACTACCGGTACCCATGGCCATTGGTGCAGCAGTCATCCCTGTGGAACGTGCCTGCGTGCTGTGGCCCGTGGCTGCTGTGCCTGCCCCCGTGTTGGGGCCTGCACCTGGGCTTGCACCGTGAAGTGGTGCACCACCTGTACCCATGCCGGGACCACCACCGTGGCCTGTGTTGCTTCCTAGTGAGGGACCACCATGCCCGTTGCGGCTGCCACGGTTGCCGGTACCACCGAATCCGCCCATACCACCACCGACACCACCACCGCTGATGTTCGCACCCGTACCAGCGTTCACACCGGCTGCGGTGCTGCCAATCGCACCAGGAGAGATCGTATGCATGCCAGCGGCAGAACCAAGATGTGCCGGTGTGCCATGTGGGCCTGGGGTAAGTGTCGGTGGCGTGGAGGGGGAGCTGAGTGCTGCGGCTTGGGTTTGTGGCCCCTGCTTGTATCGCCTCAAGCACATCAGGGTTAATCTGACCGTAGGTGTTGATGACTTCATCTGGTGTTGTCGCATACGCCAGGTCTTTATGGCCGACGGCGATGAAGGAATCCTGAATCACCTTCGGCAGTGGGGAACGCTCAAACGATGGGGCTGTCGGATGTGCTGCTTCACGGATGTCGAAGGGATCGCCCGGGACGTGGTCTAAATCCGGAATGAGTTTGACAAACGCTGGAACCGTAGCCGCCAGTTGTGTACTGGCGCGTGGTGCAAAGGCTGTGAGATAGGCCGTTTCATAAGCTGCCCGCAGGTCGGGTGTTAAGGCAGCTGCTGCAGTGTGTGCGACAGTGGCCATT
>NZ_KV786251.1 GCF_001806875.1 Corynebacterium sp. HMSC29G08 | reverse complement strand
TGGGCTGTGTCAAATTTTGTGGACGGGTAAACCCGTTGTGTTTGGTTGTGGGGGTTAGGCTGCGGCG
This sequence comes from Corynebacterium sp. HMSC29G08, assembly GCF_001806875.1. Classification (GTDB taxonomy): domain Bacteria; phylum Actinomycetota; class Actinomycetes; order Mycobacteriales; family Mycobacteriaceae; genus Corynebacterium. The sequence continues at coordinate 953 of NZ_KV786251.1, read as the reverse complement.
GCGTGTGTGTCGGCGCAGCGGGTTTTGAATTGGCGCATTGCTTCGGCGGGGATCAGCCCGGTGGTGGAGTGGATGCGGCGGCGGTTGTAGTACGCCTCGATCCAGTGTCCGACTTCGTAGCGGGCGTCGAACTTCGACGCGAACTGCTTCTTTTCGTACAGCAGATGCAGCTTCAACGTGGAAAACATCGACTCCGCAACCGCGTTGTCCCAGCACACACCGACCGCGCCGGTGCTTAAACGCACATCGAGTTTCTTGGCTGTTTGCGCGAACTGCTTCGAGGTGTACTGCGAGCCGCGGTCGGAGTGAAACACCGCGTTGCCCGCGACGAAACCGGCCGCGTGCGCCATGGTCAGCGCGTCGACGACAAGTTGCGCACTCATCCGGTCTGCGATCTGCCACCCGACAACCATCCGTGTGCTCAGATCGATCACGACGGCCAGATACATCCATCCCTGCGCGGTGCGTAGGTAGGTGATGTCGCCGCACAGATAGGTTGTCGGCATCGCGGGGTAGAAACGGCGCCGAAGCAGATCAGCTCGTGCGCTCGCCTGCGGGTCTTGGATCGTGGTGCGTTTAAACGCGCGACGGTACTTGGTGTGCAGCGTGTTGTCAGCCATGATCTTTCGCACCGCATACAGCGTGGTTGCAACGTTTTGGGCCTGAAGCTGCCGGTAGATAGTGCGCGCCCCGGCAAAACCGTTGTGCTCGTTGAAGATCTCGATAACCAGATCGGTAATCGCCGCGCGTTTCGCCCGTGGTGTGCCACCGGCCGGCGGAGTATCTCTACGCTTGCGCCAGGCGTAATAGCCGGAGCTGGATACTTCCAACACACGGCACATCATTGACACTGGGTAGCGGGGGCAGGGGTTGCCTTCTTCGTGGAAGTGGGCAATTACCGCGAAGAGGTCCTCGTGGTGTGCTCCGTGGCGAAGAAGGCGGCCGCTTTTTTT
>NZ_KV786250.1:3436-3741 GCF_001806875.1 Corynebacterium sp. HMSC29G08 | reverse complement strand
GACGTGCCAGACTCAATACTTGCAGGACACACTCGGTACGCGCTGCCCGATCCGAGCGTTGAGATACCTCCGTTTACACCAGCGGAGAAACGACGGATACCTGCTGATACTCCTCCGCCACGGGAAACTGTGCTTGCACTTGTAAAAGATAGTGAGCTGGAATGGACTCCTATAACTGGGAAGCTGTGTTTGATTCATACCTCGTTGGGGTTTGTTCCTGCTGGTGTTGTTGCCGACTCGGTCGACGGAGACGTTGGCTTCACGGTGCATATTTATCGTTGTTTATTGGATTCGGAGACTGATAC
>NZ_KV786250.1:0-3416 GCF_001806875.1 Corynebacterium sp. HMSC29G08 | reverse complement strand
TTCGTCCCACTAGCCGGGAGGATATTGCGGTAACTGATGCAAACAATAGTTTCTACCGCAAGCTCAATGAGGGTGAAGAATTCCAGGACAAGCTGATATCCAGTGGGATGACTGTTTTTCCGCGTGTGTTGGAGTTTGCGCTTGAAGATTCGTTGAGTTTTTACAACCTTATTGACACCCCACGTCCAGAAAAAGCACGTGGGTATTCCGGTTTTTAATGGTGGTTGCGGTGTTCGGCTAGTTCCATTCCGTGCTGGGTGTTCGGCACTAATTTGATCCAAGTCAGGGTGCTCCTCGCGCGCGGGGCGTTTCCCGTCCTAAATTTCCCGCGGTAAAGGTGCTGAAGGATCTGAAGTAGGCTTGTAAGCCATGACCAGACGTGAGCTTCCTAATGCCCCGCTTCTTCAGGCCGCTAACGGCCAGACCCCGTCGCGCACCCCGGTGTGGTTCATGCGCCAGGCAGGTCGTTCCCTGCCGGAGTACCGCCAGGTACGCGAAAGCATCCCCATGTTGGACTCTTGCTTCATGCCGGAGCTTTTGGCGGAGATCACGCTACAGCCGGTACGCCGCCACGACATGGATGCGGCGATTTTGTTCTCTGACATTGTGGTGCCGCTGAAAGCTGCCGGGATTGGCGTTGAGATTGTGCCGGGCCGAGGTCCGGTGATGGATCAGGCGATCCGCTCGCGTGAAGACGTAGCAAATCTGCCGATTCTGAACCACAACGTGGAAGAGGTGGCTCAGGGCATTGAGATCATTCTGGGTGAGCTGAAGGACACCCAGGCGTTAATCGGTTTCGTAGGCGCGCCGTTTACGCTGGCCAGCTACCTCGTGGAGGGTGGCCCGAGCAAGAACCACGAGAAGACCAAGGCCATGATGCACGGGGAACCAGAGACCTGGCACGCGCTGATGCGCCGCCTGGTGCCCACCATCACCACGTTCCTGCACACCCAGGTTGAGGCCGGCATTGACGCAATGCAGCTGTTCGACTCCTGGGCGGGCTTCCTCACGGAGGCGGATTACCGCGAGCACGTGTTGCCGTACTCGGTGGAGATCTTAGAGACGGTTGCCGGTGAGATCCCGCGCATCCACTTCGGCGTTGCCACCGGTGAGCTGCTCGGCGCTATGTCGGAGGCAGGTAGCGAGGTTATGGGTGTGGATTGGCGTGTGCCGTTGGACGTGGCGGCGAAGCGTTTTGCCTCCCCACGCGTGCTGCAGGGCAACCTGGATCCGGCGATGCTGTTCGCGGGCACCGAGGTGGTGCGCGAGGAGATCACCCGAATCAAGGCTGAGGCGGCAAGGGCCATGCAGCTTGGTCACGCTACGGGGCACATCTTCAACCTCGGCCACGGCGTCCTGCCGACCACGGATGCGGATGCGATCACTGAAGCCGTACGCATCATCCACGAGGAGGCGTAAGCAACGTGAACGTTGCCATTATTGGCGCAGGTCTCGCCGGATTGACCGCAGCGTACGAGCTGCGCCGTTTGAGCGAGGCTAACGGTGTTGCTGATCTGCGTGTAGACGTCTATGAGGCAACCGACCGCATCGGCGGCAAGCTCTACACCGTGGCGTTTGAGGCCGGGCCGACGGATATGGGCGCGGAGGCGTTCATAGCGCGTCGTAAAGACGCTGTGGAGTTTTTCACCGAGCTCGGCCTGGGTGACTCGCTTGTGGAGCCCTCGGGTCTGCGTTCCTTGGTGTGGGTTGACGGTAAGGCGCGTGAGCTGCCAACCGGCGGCGTGATGGGCATCCCGTCATCCTCCGAAGGTGTGAAGCACCTAGTGAGCGAGGAGACTGCCCAGCGCATTGACCAGGAAGGCGAGCAGCCCGGTTTCGAGTGGGAAATCGGCGGTGACACAAACCTTGGCGCACTGGTGCGTGAGCGCTACGGCGATGAGGTGGTGGACAACATTGTCACCGCCCTGTTGGGCGGCGTGTACTCCTGCACCGCGGATGACCTGGGGATTCGCGCGACTGTCCCGCAGCTGGCCGCGGAGTTCGACCGCCTTGCCACAGATGGCCCCGTGCACTTGTCTACGGCCGTGGCCAACTTGGAGGCCGCACGCAAGGAACTACCCACTGGCCACGGCGCCGTGTTCAACTCTTTCCGCGAGGGCTACCAAGAGGTCTACGAGGCGCTGGCAGAGCAATCCGGTGCCAACATTTACATCGACGCGTTTATCTCCGCACTGACCCGCGAAGTTGCAGGTTACCGCCTCAAAGGTGGTGAAGATGTGGTGTATGACCAGGTCATTATCGCTGTGCCTGCCCCGACAGCCGCGTTGCTGTTGAATAGTGTTGCTCCGGAGGCGTCGGCCGCGCTGAAGTCTGTGCAGCTGGCTAACTCCGCGGTGGTGGGCATGCGTTTCGCCACCGATGAGGGCTTGCCACAAAACTCTGGCGTGCTGGTTGCCAGCAGCGCTCAGGATGTTCGCGCCAAGGCGTTCACGCTGTCTTCCCGCAAGTGGCCGCATTTGGCTGCACGCGGGGGCGCGTTGGTGCGTACCAGCTTCGGCCGCTTCGGCGACACCGTGGCGCTGTCCGCCAGCGAGGACGATCTTGTGGATTGGGCGTTGGATGACCTGCGCACTATCACGGGTTTCGACGGTCGTGAGGCCGGCCTCGAAGAAATCTACGTCCAGCGCTGGTTCGGGGGCTTGCCGCGTTTCGACGCGACGCACCTTTCCACCGTCGCCACCGTCAAGCAACTGCTTGCCAAAGCAGTCTCTGACGCTGAGGGTGCTGGTGGCGTGAGTGTTACTGGCGCTTGGGCCGCTGGCGTTGGTGTTCCCGCCGTGATTGCAGACGCCCGCGCTGTCGCCGCTGATGTCCTCAAGGGCTAGCCGTGTTTCCTAGCTGTGACCAGACGAAACCCCCATCGCCACGCCAACCGAAGTTGGGGCGATGGGGGTTTCGGCTTGCTGACCGTTGGTGACCGTTGGTGGCCGCGGTCTAGCGCGACTTACTTAGTCTCGGTTGCGGTGGAGTCCGTTGCAGTGTCCGCGGTGGAGTCCGTTGCGGTGCCCGCAGTGGAGTCAGAACTGGAGGAACCAGTGCTGGATGAGCCAGTGCTGGAGTCTGCGGTACCGGTGGTGTCGGTGACCGTGGAATCAGTGGTCGTTGTGTCGCCGGCGCCGGAGTCGTTGCAAGCAGCCAGGCCGGTGGATGCGAGCAGAACAGTAGCAGCGGCAGCAGCAAAGCGGATCTTGGTGTTGGACATGTGATTTCTCCTTGAACTAAAACAGCTATCTCGTAGCCAGCTGGTTTCGCTAGCCCCATCATTAATACGAGCTGTTTCTGTATGTTGGTTAATTTTTGAGTAGAAATCCCTATGTAATCTCACGTCGATTTGATCGATAGCGTGAATTATTGCCACGCCTGTTCAGACCACCGGTTTAGTAACGCCATGGTGA
>NZ_KV786249.1 GCF_001806875.1 Corynebacterium sp. HMSC29G08 | reverse complement strand
AGCCCGACAAGCCGGTTGATCTGCCGAACAAGGGTGGTCCGGTTAAGCCGGGCACCACGGTTGAGACAAACGGTCCGGGCACGGCTGAGCTGAAGCCGAATGGCACCATCACGGTAACGCCGGAGGGCGCGAAGCCAGGTGACGAGATTGTTGTCACTGTCAAGGACAAGGACGACAAGGTCATTGATGAAGTGACCGTTAAGATCACGGAGCCTTCGAAGACCATTGCGGATCAGACGGATCCGGACTGGAAGGACAAGGAAACCACTCCGGGTACCCCGGTTGAAGTTCCAAACGAGGGCGACAAGCTGCCGGAGGGCTCCAAGGTTGAGGTTCCAGAAGGTGCCGACGGCTGGAAGGTCGAGGTTGGTAGCGATGGTTCGACCATCGTTGTCACCCCGCCGGCAGACGCTGCGCCGGGTGCCAAGCTCGACGTCCCGGTGAAGGTGACCTACCCGGACAACTCGGTTGACACCGACGACTTCACGGTGACCGTAAAGGACCCGAACGCTGGCGAGAAGAACCCGGACTGGGACGACACTACGACCGAGCCGGACAAGCCGG
>NZ_KV786248.1 GCF_001806875.1 Corynebacterium sp. HMSC29G08 | reverse complement strand
CGCTGATGGTTTGAAGTTTGACCAAGGCTACGGTAGTTGCGGCCGATAAGACCCCAAACCCACAGGCCACAACCCCACAGGCCACAATGTCAAGGATGATCTTCATCACCTACCCGTGAACCAAGTCAGGTAACAAGCCCACGTCTGGTCATGGCTTACAAGCCTACTTCAGATCCTTCAGCACCTTTACCGCGGGAAATTTAGGACGGGAAACGCCCCGCGCGCGAGGAGCGCTGCCCGATGATCAAAGAGCTACCAAGCATGACCAGGGTGGCGCCCATCGGCGGCAGCACACCGGTCATGGCCAGCCCCACAGCTAACGCGTTATAGATCAGGGCGAACGCCATGTTGGAGTCAATGATGCGAGAGACGCGTCGGCCGTGCTCAAGCAGTTGTGGCACTGCCATCACGTCATCACGCATTACCAGCGCGTCAACCTCAAGCTCGGTGTTTTTCTTCATGTTGCTTTCGAAGAAATCCTCCTCGGCATACAAAACGCCAAGGTCTCCGACCTCAATAACGTCCAGCACTGACAGGCCACCCACCATGGCCACGTTTGCCCCACGGCTGTGCAGTTGGCGAACGGCACCCGCCTTGTCATGCGCGGTAACTCCTGCCAGCACCGAGGATATGCCCAGCATGTTGGCAAACCGGCGCCCCACCGCATACGTGTCACGCGTCAGCATCACAGTGGTGGTGCCCATTGCTTCTAGACGATCAACCGCATCCGCCGCATCCTGCTTCTCCGGGTCATGCAGCGTGATCACACCTCGGTCGCGGTTCTTCCAACGCACCACAATCGGCGCACCGCCGCTAACCGCCGCCAGCGCCAAGCGCCCCTTCAGGCGCGACAGGTTGGTGGGGCGCCACAGCTCAGCGTCGAGGTGGGTGGCCTCATCATCATCCGCCGCACGCCCATCAACCACGGGACGCAGGGTCACGCGCCCAGTGGTGGTGCCGTCCTGGTGAAGGGTGGACTCTTCCAGATCCACACGCCACGGTGCACCGTGGCCCTTCGCCTCACGTGCAGCGGCAACAATCGCACGTGAAGAGGGGTGGTTGGACTCCACCAAGAGCGCCGCCGCAACGAGGAGTACCACCTCGGTGTCCTCGCCTTCCGCGGCAGTGACCGTCTCTACGGTCATCTCCGGTTCCACCAGAGTGCCCACGCGGTTAAACACCACCGTGTCCACTTCTTCACACTTGCGCAGCGTTGCACCATCGCGCACCAAAATCGCGTGGCGCGCCGCCGCTTCAATGCCGTGGCGGATCGCCAGTGCGGGTGAAATAGCCAGCGCCACCGGTGCAACTACGGCCAGGATGGCAAGGGCGGTGGAGAAGGCGGCGTTGATGTTGCCGTCGATAAGCCACCAAAGCCCAAAATCAATCACTGCCAGCGCATACGCGGCCGGGATCATCATGCCGGCCGAACGCGTGGACATCATCGTCGCAGCGTTTTCTCGACGCGACGCCTCCTCCACCCAACGGCTCACCCACGCCCACTTGGTCGCATGGCCGGTGCGGCGTGCGCGGACTTTGATCTTGCCGCGGTCAACCAACGCCCCGGCGGCGACCTCATCGCCCACCTTCACGTTCGGTTCCGCATCCACGCCAACCAGCACGTGATCCAGATGGGCCGAGCCGCCAACCACCTCGCCGTCTACGGGGATGCTCTGGCCGGGGCCTACCTCCACGTCATCGCCGCGGTTGATCTCAGACAGCGGCAGGATTTCCTCATCACCGTGCCCACGGCGAATCACGTTGTATTCCGTATCTGAGGGCGGAGTAAACAACGCCATCTGATCCACCAACGACGCACCAGCACGCTTCGCGTAAAAACGTCCCACCAACAGCAGCGCTGTGACACCGCAGGCGACGTCTAAGAAGAGATCCATCTCATCCCCACGCCGTGTGGGCGTCCACCCCGTGGCAGAGACCCAACCGAGCTCACCTGCAGGGGTAAACAACAGTGCTACAACGGACCAGACATACGCCGCAAGCACAGCAACCGAGCTCGCGCCATCCAATGCCGAAAGGCCACGGCGAACGCCACCAGCCATCGCGCGGTGGAACGGGAAAGCGCACCACAACGCCACCGGCGTAGTCAGCGCCAAACACAGCCACTGCCAGCCCGGGAACTGCACCGCAGGCGAGTAACTGAGCACAATCACCGGCAGCGACAACACCACTGCCGTGATCAACCTCGCCGGCGTAACCAAGTCGCGGGCGGTAAACAGCACGTCATTTGAACTAGACGGCGTGCGCGAACGGCGCACAAAACCAGCATCACGAGCGGCACTTAAACTCGCCTGCGCATCCCTGCGCCGGCGGCGGATACGCACCGACATCCCACGCGTACTCTTGCGCGGCGAGCGCGGCTCCACCGCATCCTGCAGCAACGCCTGGCGCTGCAGGGTGGTATCCGTCATCACCGGATCCACACCAAACGCCCGGATGATGTTCTCCAACTGCTCCGGATGCACATCAGACGGCGCGGTAATCCACGCCATTGACGTCGGATACACCATGCGCGCGATCACGCCTGGGATCTCCTCCAACGCCTCCTCAATGTCCGCCAGCTGTGGAGCATCCTCCACACCTACGAGTTCAAAGGCATAGGAGATGTTGCGATGTTGGTGGTCATCATCGCCATCCCTATTACGCAAGCTCTGCCCGCCGGTCTCAACTCCGGCAAGCCGCGCGGCATCGCGGGCGAGCTCAATCGAACGGGAAAGATCTTCAGAAACTGACATGATTCACCTTGCGCGCTTTAACGCAACCCTTCCCACAGATCCCCGCTGCGGTGATCAACAAAAGCATTCGCCGCCGGCCGGAACATAAAGAAACCAGCAAACGCCAGCAGGATCACAATGACAAATGCCGCAAAACCAACTGCGTGCACGAAAAAACCGGCCAAGTTTATAAACACGGCGAGCATGACCAGCACAGAAGCGAAGCGGCGCGCACGCTTTGAACCGCGCTCAAAAAACGCCGCACACGCCGCCAACCCCAAGGCCAACACAATGTTGCCCACCGCAACAATGCGCGTGTTCAACAGCAGGGATTTGGTCACGTCAGTGTCAAGGTCCGGCGGCAGGTAGGTGCCTAGGAACCCTAGGAACACAGTGGCAAACAGGTCAACGGCCGTGACCAACATCAGCACTGCGGCAGCAACAACCAGCCAATACGCCACCTTCAGCGGCGTTGGCCAGGTCTCACCCGCCGCATCTGTATGCCTGCGGTTGCGGTCATTCGGGTCCGCAACCATCGTTGGAAACATGCCCGCCACGTTTTAGGCTCCTTTAGCTCCGTTTTTGCCGGTGCCGGCGTCTACCCAAACAACCGATTCCTTCTGAGAAGCGTAGAACAGGCCGAGTGCGCCCGCCACGCCAAGCATGATCTGGATAACCCCATCGAAAGCGTAGAACGCAAGCGGCACCGTCGTGCTGGCTGGGCGCATGGCAAACACCATCAACGCGCGAAGTGCAAAGAACACAGAAAACACCATCAGCAGCCTGCGTGCGGTTCCTGCCATTTTGCGCTGCCTGCTTATAGACGCCAACGCAAACGCAAACAACGCCAAAACACTCAGCTGAATCAACGCCATCAGTGCAACAGATCCCCACACCGCAACGTTCATCAACCCCTCGGACATGGCTCCGGACATGGCCCCGGTCTGCTTCGAGGCTTCCTTAGCTGACGCAATCAATTCGGCGGGGTCCATCAGCAGCGAAACCACGGCCAAAGCCTGGTGCAGCAACTCACCACCAATCATGAACGCCCAGCACGCCAGCATGTAGCGCACCGTTTCCGGCTTCCCGCCACGGGCTGCCTCCGGGGCAACGTGCGAGGCGGAGTTGGGGTTGTTTGTGGGACCTTTCGGCCCTGGGGGGCCTGGCGGCAGACTAACCACGCACGCCCCCTGCTTGGTTGAGGCGCTTGGCAGCCTCAATGGCGTAGTACGTCAGAATCTGGTTAGCGCCAGCACGCTTGATGCCAATGAGAGATTCCATCATGGTTTCTTCAAAGTCGATCCAGCCGTTCTGGCCTGCGGCAACCAACATCGCGTACTCACCAGAGACCTGGTAGGCAGCAACCGGCACTGGCGACATCTCCGCCACCTTGGCCAACACGTCCAAGTACGGCATGGCGGGCTTCACCATGACAAAGTCCGCACCCTCATCAATATCCAGCTGCGTTTCCAGGATGGACTCCCGAATGTTTGCCGGGTCCTGTTGGTACGTGCGGCGATCGCCCTTCAGCGAGGAGCCGACCGCGTCGCGGAACGGGCCGAAGAACTTGGAGGCGTACTTCGCGGAGTACGCCATAATCGCCACATCCTGGTAGCCAGCGCTATCCAGCGCCTCTCGGATGACAGCGACCTGGCCGTCCATCATTCCGGATGGGCTCACAATGTGGGCACCTGCGGCGGCTTGGGCCAGCGACATCTTCACGTAGAGCTCAAGCGTTGCGTCATTAGCCACGATCTCCTGGCCAAAACGGTCTTTCTCTAACACGCCGCAGTGTCCGTGATCCGTGAACTCATCTAAGCAGGTGTCTGCCATGATCAGTAGGTCGTCGCCGAACTCCTCGCGCAGCGCAGTCAGGTTCCGGTTCAGAATGCCGTTTTCATCCCAGGACACCGAACCCGTGGCGTCCTTATCCTCATCGCGCGGAACGCCAAAGAGGTCCACGCACGTCACGCCGGCTTCCAACGCCTCGTGGCAGATGGCCTTCAGGCTGTCTGTGGTGTGCTGGTACACACCCGGCATGGAGGAAATCTCGCGTTTCGCATCAATGCCGTCTGCAACAAACAGCGGCAGGATGAAATCCGCCGGGTGGAGGCGGGTTTCAGCCGTCAGCTCACGGATCTTCGGGTTTTGGCGCAGGCGCCGCGGGCGGCGCAGCATGTTCAGGTCAATAGCGGAGTCAACAGACATGCGCCCCATCCTATTCCCCGCTCGCAACTCCGTCCGCACCTGCTGCAGCAGCCTTCTCTACTTCGGCTGGTTTCCGCCGCGCACGACGCTTCTTCCGAGGCGGCGGCAACTGACCAGCAGCGCGTAGTTCGGCAACGTGCTCCGCCAAGGCGTCTACAAGCGAGGGCACATCTGCAACCTCCGGCACCACGTCCACACGCAGGCCTTGCTCCTTCGCCTCAGCCGCCGTCATGGGGCCAATGCAGGCGATGATGGTGCGCTGGTGCGGCTTGCCAGCAATGCCCACCAGGTTCTTCACGGTGGATGCAGAGGTGAAGCACACAGCGTCAAAACCGCCGGTCTTGATCATGTCGCGTACCTCAGGCGCAGGCGGGGCGGCACGTACGGTGCGGTACGCCACCACGTCATCTACCTCCCAGCCCTTCTCCACAAGGCCGTCCACCAACACGTCCGTGCCCAGGTCAGCGCGCGGCAGCAGCACACGCGAAACCGGGTCAATGTCCTCGACGTACTCCGGGAAGACCTCAACCAGGCCAGCCGCGTTCTGCTTCGTGCGGTGCGGCAACAGCTCCGGCATCATGCCGCGGGCACGCACAGCATCCGCAGTCTTCTGCCCCACTGCAGCCAAGTGGACGCCGGCAAAGGAACGCGCATCCAAGCCCAGCTCAGCAAACTTGTCCCACACCGCATCAACCGCGTTGACAGAGGTAAACACCACCCACTGGTAGCGGCCCTCAACAATGCCCTTGATCGCCCGATCCATCTGCGCAGGGTTGCGCGGCGGCTCCATGGAGATAGTTGGTACCGACTGCGGGATTGCACCATAGGAGCTCAACCGCGCGCTCATCGGCCCAGCCTGCTCCTTGGCGCGCGGCACAAGCACACGCCAGCCGTACAGCGGGCGGTTTTCCCACCAGGAGTACTTCGCACGCTCATCCGGCACCGTGCCCAACGTCACCACCAGCGAGCCGGTCAGCTCCGCGTCAAGCTTGGCTACGGTCTGCAGCGTCGCGTCAAACGTGCGCTGCAGGCGGGTCGTCCCGTGCGTAGTCACCGCCACTGGAGTGCTAGCCGCAAAACCGCGATCCATCAGCTCCTTAGCCATCTGTGGCAGGTGCTCCTGCGTTGCCTGGAGCACCAGCGGCTGCGGCGCGGTGGCCAGCTGATCCCAGTCCACGGTCTCATTAGCCAGGTCCGCCTCGGTGTAGGTTGAGCCCAGCGCAATGCCGGCGAAGGAAGGCACGGTGGACGGCAGGCTCATGCCCGGCACCACCTGGAACTCTAGGCCGGCGGCAGCAACAGCGGATACTTCCGCCATGACTGAATCACGCGTCAGCGGGTTGCCGCTGACTAGGCGCACCACATCACCGTCGCCCCCGTCGCCCTGCTCATACAGTGCTTTCGCCTGCTCAAGGGCTGCTTTTAGCTTATCTACGACCCCGTCAACCCCCGCAGCCAACTCCTCAAGCTCAGCCGCCGTTGGCAACTCTGGACGCGCAGGTTTACGGCGCGCACCAGCCTGTTTTGCCTCAAGCACCATTTGCTCATACTCCGCGTTTGCCGCGTCGAGCTTGGACTGGGGGACGGGAAGACCTGCCGCAACGACGTTACGGACCCCCTGAGAGACCTCCGGTTCAACCAACGCGATAGCATTGGATTCCAGCACCTCGCGTGCACGGATGGTCAGCAGATCAGGGTTTCCCGGGCCTGCCCCGACGAAGATGATCTTTGTCATACAGTGAACTTTTCTAGGCACAAATAGTTGTCTCGGCGCGGACGAGGGTGCCGTTATGCCACCCCGCTGTGCCGAGACGTGAAAGCGTTTGGTATCTCCACCTTAAAGTGGAGTGCCCAGGATTCAAAAACGCCTGTGTTTTTTATATACGTTTTACATCAACGGCATTGCGCCGCGTGCCACCAACGCTTCCGCAACAGATTGGCCAAGCGCTACCGGATTCGAGCGCTGCCCAGTCTGGGTTTCCACAATCTGCTTCGAGCCGTCGAGGGCGAATACGCCCGCGGTCAGCGTCAGCGCGTCACCATCCAGCGCTGCGTGAGCCGCAACCGGCGCGGTGCACCCCGCCTGCAGTGTGGCCAGCACCTGACGCTCCGCCGTGGCCTGGACGGTGGCGTCCGGGCAAGCCAGCGCATCAATGCGTGCGGCGTTTTCCGCATCGCCCGCGCGGCACTCTACAGCCAGCGCGCCCTGCGCCGGGGCCGGCACCAGCACCTCCGGCGAAAACACCTCGGTTGCGCGGTCCGCGTAGCCGCCGCGGCTCAGCCCCGCATATGCCAACATGATCGCGTCCAACTCACCCGAGGTAACAAAGCTCATGCGTCGCTCAATGTTGCCACGCAGCGGACGAATATCCAGGTCAGGGCGCATAGCGCGCAGCTGCGAGATGCGGCGCGGCGCCGAGGTGCCAACCTTCGCACCCTCAGGCAGCTCGGCCAACGTCAAACCGTCACGGGCAATCAGTGCCTCACGGTTGTCCTCACGCTTCGGCACAATCAGGTGCGCGCGCGGCTCCGGCGCGGTCGGCAAATCCTTAAACGAGTGCACGGCAACATCCACCTCACCCGCAAACAACGCATCACGCAGCGCGGACGTAAACACGCCCACGCCAATGCGCTCAACCGGCGCCTGCGACAAATCACCAGGGGTGGTCACAATGTGCAGCTCCGCCGAGGCACCACCTGCAATCAGCCAGTCCCTGACGTGTCCTGCCTGGGTAGTAGCAAGGTGAGATCCACGAGTACCAATGCGCAACATTTACAGCTCCTTGACCTGCTTTTTTGCCTGCATTTCTTCCGGGCGCGGCAGGCTCCCCGCATCAACGGCAACCGGTGGACGGCCCAAGCCGAACAACTCCTCAAACACCGTATCCACGCTAACAGTGTCCGTTGTAGCCACCAGCTCCTTAATCTTCACCGTCGGCGTGTGCAGCAACTTGTCCACTACCCGGCGCACGGTGCGTTGGATTTGGGCAAAGTCGTCCTCGCTAACGTTGACAAGCCTGGCCCTGAGTTTCTCCAACTCGAATTCCTGGACCTCGGTGGCGCTACTGCGAAGCCGAGCCACCGCCGGCGCCACCTCGCGCACGCGCTGCTGGGAGGAAAACTCCCGAACCTGCTCAGACACAATCTCCTTGGCGTTTTGCACCGCCACAACATCCGCCGAATCCCCCTCAGCAGTGCGCTTCTTGTGCAAAAACTCAATGTTGATCAGGCGCACGCCCTCGCGTGTTGCCACATCATCTGCAATGTCGCGCGGCAGCGACAAATCAACCAACATCGTCGGCCCCGAAAGGTCCTCCGCAGTGATGGTGAAGCCGTCAGACGCCGTGGCAGAAACCGTGATGTCAGCACGCGAAATCGCACCTGCGCGGGCGTTGAAATCCACCACTTCCGCAGGCACGCCAGCTTCCCGCGCGTGCTCCGCGAGCCGCTCAGCATTGGAACGCGTGCGGTTGGCAATGATCAGCTTGTCCACACCGCGCCTCCCCAGCTGCGTTGCGGCCAAAGAACTCATCGCGCCAGCACCCAATACCAGGGCCGTGTGCCCCTCAAGCGAATCTACGCCCATCTCCGCCATCGCCTCATCCAAGGCGAAGGTGACCATGGACCCACCGGCCTCATCGATCGCGGTTTCCGTGTGCACGCGCTTGCCCGTATGCAACGCGCTCTGCGCGAGCGAATGCAGCGTCGGTCCAACCGTGCCGCGCTCTGCCGCATCCAGATACGCCGCACGTACCTGGCCAATAATCTGCTGCTCACCCACCACCATGGAGTCCAGCCCAGAGGCCACTGAGAACACGTGCTCTGCAGCCGCGTCCGCGTAGCGCACGTACAGATAGCCGCGCAGCTCTGCCTCACTGACGCCAGAGACGTCAGCCAGCACCTGCAACACATCTTCCACACCAACGTGGAATGCATTCGCAACAGCGTAAATCTCCAGCCTGTTACAGGTGGAAATGATCATTGCTTCACTGAGAGAGGGCTGCGCCACCAACGCTGTTGCAGTCGTGTCCTGCACCGCCTCATCCATACTCAGCCGTTCAAGCAACGCGACAGGAGCCGAGCGATGGGACATCCCCACAACGAGTACGCTCACCCAATCTCCTCCAACTCACCAAAAAATCAAACTAAAGTATAGCCCTCTAACGGCGAAGCTCTGCGTCCAACTCGTTCGCATCCACTTCCCAGCACGCGAACTCATCACCGTCAATCACCACAACGGGCACCCGGTCCCCGTATTCCATTGCCAGCTCAGGGTCCGTATCCACATCCACAACTCGCATGAGGGCTTCATGCTTATCGACGACCCGCCGAACCTCCCCCTCGACCCTCACACACGAACCGCAACCCTGCCTGACCATGAGTTCTACAGTCCTCATCCCTTAGAGTCCTCCAGTTCTTGCTTTGTTAGGTACGATGTGCGAGTTAACTCGTTAACGCTAACAGACAGCTGCTAACAGACAGCTAGAGCACCAACCTCAACCGCAACCGAGGAACCCCATGGCCGAGCCCAGTGAACTCCTTGCCCAGTGGTCCGTCTCCCACGGCAACCTGCGCCGCTTCTTTGAGGACCTGGCACTGCCGCCACTCGACGCCGAAGCGCAGCGCGCCGCCGGCGAAGCCGCCGCAGCAGCCGCCATCGAAGAAACCTTTGGCATTGGCATTGAAGAATTCACCCTTGGTGTTGATTCCGTCGGTGGCGCCTTTGCCACCGCCGGGCGCCCAAAGCTCAACCAGCCAGACCCGGACATCCCTCAAGACCCCGGCGCGGCAGCGTTCTTTGACATCGACAACACCCTGATCCAGGGCTCCTCCCTCATCCTGCTCGGCCAGCAGCTGGCTAAGCGCCGCTACATCACGCTGCGTGAGATTTTCCCAGCCTTGGTCAAGCAAGTGAAATACCGCGTGTCCGGATCCGAAAACGCTGACGACATCGCCTCCGGCCGCGAGCAAGCCTTAGGCCTGGTCAAGGGCAAGTCCGTCGCTGAGCTCAAGGAGCTCTGCGCAGAGATTGTGGATCACCACATGCTAACCAAGGCGTACCAAAGCACCGTAGAACTCGGCGCTATGCACCTCGCCGCAGGCCAACAGGTGTGGTTGGTTTCCGCAACACCTGTCCAGATTGGCCAGGCACTGGCAGAGCGCCTCGGCTTCACCGGCGCACTTGGCACGGTTGCTGAGGAGGAAGACGGCGTTTTCACCGGCCGCCTAGTCGGCGACATCCTCCACGGACCGGGTAAGCAACACGCCGTTGCGGCACTTGCTGCCCTCCAACAGTTGGATCTGGAGCGTTGCACCGCCTACTCCGATTCCATCAATGATCTACCGATGCTAGAGATGGTTGGCTCCGCCGTGGCCATCAACCCGGACCGTCAGTTGCGGCAGCACGCTAAGCAGCGCGGCTGGGAGATTCGGGACTACCGGTCCATGCGCCGCCTCATCCGCTCCTACGCCATCCCGGCCATCGCTGCCGCTGGCGTTATTGGTGCAGCGCTAAGGATTGCCCGGCGCCGCAGCTAGGGCCCCTGACAAATGTGACAACGCCATTTGCGTTTCCCCAGGTCGCGTCTAAAACCGGTCGCCTGTTTTGTCAGATTTGTCAGGGTTTTCTTTAGGCCAGCAAAAAGGCCCGCTCCAACCAGAGCGGGCCCAATGTAAAGACTTACTTGCCAAGTTTACGACGCTGCACACGAGTACGGCGGAGCATCTTGCGGTGCTTCTTCTTGGACATACGCTTGCGGCGCTTCTTAATTACTGAACCCACTGGGTTTCCTCGTTTCTATATCGGTACATGTACTCGTTCTCCGGCAGGCCAGGCCGGTGAGAATGCTAAATAGCATACAGGGGTGGCTGTTCAGGACAAAAAGTCCGGCACCTCCGCTGACTAAGGGGAGGTGCCGGACTTGGGGTGTAGATAGGCAGGAGGCCTTATCCGACGTCGTACACCGAGGACTCGAGGTACTCATTAACCGCGGTCTCGTTCACACGGAACGAGCGGCCCACGCGCACGGCCGGAAGTTCACCGGAGTGCACGAGGCGGTAGACGGTCATCTTGGAAACGCGCATGATCTCCGCGACTTCCGCGACGGTAAGGAACTTGCCCTTCTCTTCACTTGCCATAATTTTTTTAACCTTCCGCACGGTAGGCGCGCTGTAGGCTTCCCCTCCCACAGGACGGACACGCACGTGCTTGAACGAGCTTACCGTGAACGGTGTGCCGCGCGCGACTTATGGGGTAAGAAATTTCAGAAGTGAATCGAAGTGAACGTGTGTGACTAGTGGTTCCCAAGTTCCGCGGAACGCTCCGCGCATGCCTCAGTGGCCCGGTACAAGGCGCCACGCAGTCCGGACTCTTCCAGCTCACGGATAGCGGCAACCGTTGTTCCCGCAGGTGAGGAGACTGCCGCACGCAGCTCCGCTGGCGTATATTCGCCTTCCAGCATCGCGCCAGCGCCCGCCGCAGTGGATACCGCCAGCTCGGTTGCCAGCTCACGGTTGAGGCCAAGCGCTACCCCTGCATCCACGAGTGCCTCGGTCATCAAAAAGTAGTAGGCGGGCCCGGATCCGGAGATCGCCGTGACGGCATCCAATTGCGATTCGTGGACTTCGACGACTTTCCCGGCCGCCTGGAGCAGGTCATGGATGAGGGTGCGTTGTTCGTCGTCAACGTAGCGTCCATAAGCAACTGCAAGCACGCCCTTGCCTACCAGCATGGGGGTGTTTGGCATGACGCGCGCGATGGGAGCGCCGGCGGTAGAAATGGCATCCTGCATCGCGGCAAGCGACACCCCAGCAGCCATGGATACCAGCACTGTGGGCGCGTCATTGCGGTCTACCTGCTCCCCGATCTCCTGGAGCAGCTGCGAAAGCTGCGCCGGCTTGACGCACAGCACCGCCACATCGGCCTCATCCACGGCGGCACGGTTGTCAGTCTCAGTAAGCACCCCGTATCTCTGGGCGATGCTTGCCGACGCCTCCTCCGACCTATTCGTCGCCACAATATGGTTCGGGTCAATGCCGGAGTTCAATAGGCCTGCGATCAACGCCTCGCCGATATTGCCCGCGCCCAAAACGGCGATTTTTTGCACGTCGGCATTCTGCACTAGGTACCCCTTTTTGTGGTGAGTGTGTTGGAAGAGCGGCTAGAGCAGCGCCGGACCAAACGCGATCACGACGGCCGCTACGCCTGCGAGACCAACCGACAGCCAGTCACGGCCAGTGCCAATTGCACGCGCCGCATACATGGAACCGGCCACCGTAATCGCGCCAAGGGTGGCCGCCACGGCTGTAGAAGTGCTAGTCCACAGCCATTTAAACAGCATGAAGCCGAGGATGCCCAGGACAACGCCGAGGAACACCATCAGCACTAGGGTGATCGGGTTGATTCCGGCCTCTTCGGTGTTTTCGGTGTTTTCGGTGTTTTCGGTGTCTTCGGTCGCGTCGAGCTCTTCGAGTTCTTCGACCTTGCTCGGTGCGGCGTCCAAATCAACGATCGGCGCAGGTTTCGGTGCTGCTGGCGCATCGGAGACCTTCTTGATTACCGCGGTCTCGTATTCCGAAGCGCGCTCAACCCTCTTCGGCTCAGGCTTCTCCACCTCAGGCTGCTCAGCCTGCTCCACCTCAGGCTGCTCAGCTTTCGGTTCACCCTGCGGTGCGGCAGCGGGTGCCGCAGGCTCGGCAGGCTTGGCCGGTGTCGCCGGCTCGGCAGGCTCGGCAGGTTTGACCGGTGCCGCAGGCTCGGCAGGCTCGGCAGGTTTGGCCGGTGCCGCGGGCTTGGCCGGTGCGTCGATAGGAACGCTGGAGTGCCGCGACTCCGCTGGCTTAGCCTCGACTTTCTTTATGGAGCCGGTCAGTTCGGCGACGGACACACCACCGTCTTCAAGACTTCGGCGACGGCGACGGCGGGTACCAAGCTCGGGATTCTCCTTCTGTGCGCGGGCGAGGATCTCCGCAACGGTGAGCTTTTTTGGCTCAGACATCTTTAGCTAAACTCCTTCATCCATCGCCGCGGCGGTGCCTGCGGTGTCAATATCGATGCGTTTCAAGATCACGCCTTCGCGCAGAGCCCACGGACAGATCTCCAACTTATCAATGTTTAGGGCGCGCATAGCAGCTTCCGCAACAAGCGCGCCCGCCACGATCTGGTGGGAGCGGTCCGTGCTGATGCCTTCCAACTCGGCACGGTCAGCCGCGGTCATGCGGGAAATGAACGCGATGAGCTGGCGCAGGCCCGGCGCGGTCAAGGTTCGTTTGACGTAGGGGCCAGCGGAGGATGGTGCGGCACCGGTCAGGCGTGCCAGTGAGCGGAACGTTTTCGACGTGCCCACGGCCAGGCCGGTTTCGCCCATCGCGCGGAACTTCTCTGCGGGGCCAGCAAGTTCGGCATCAATGTAGTCGCGCAGCAGGTTGATCTTTTTGCGCTCCGGCGGATCGGTGTCGAACCACTCGTGGGTCAACCTGCCCGCACCCAGATCCAGCGACACTGCCAGATCCGGTACTTCCTCGGTGCCGGTGGCCAGCTCCAAAGAGCCGCCGCCGATGTCTAAGTTGGTGATGCGGCCGGCAGACCAGCCGTACCAGCGGCGGGTGGCCAGAAACGTCAGGCGCGCCTCTTCTTCACCACTCAGGACACGCAGTTTGACGCCGGTTTTCTTCTCCACGGCCTTGAGCACTTCCGCCGAGTTGGTGGCGGAGCGCACCGCGGAGGTGGCAAACCCGTGGAACTCGTCGCACTTCAGGTTGCCCGCAAGGTCTGCGGCCTCTTGTACAACGCTGATGAGCTTTTCCACCCCTTTGTCCTCAATGTTTCCCTTTTTGTCCAGAAGCTCAACCAGCCGCAGCGGCTGCTTCCAGTCAGACATTGGGGTGGGGCGCGCCCCTGAGTGAGCGTCCACCGCCACCAAGTGGACGGTGTTGCTGCCTACATCCAATACACCTAAACGCACACATCAAGCGTAACGGTTATAAGGTGCTTCGGTGTGAATCAACCAGCCCCGAATGAAGTTTTCTTAGGTTTTCCTGCAAGCTCGCCCGCGGGTAAATCCATCGCGGCGGGGCGTGAAGTACCGCCTGATTTCCCCCGCGAGTGGTTCGAGTTCGTGCACCCGGAAGACCCACTGCACTCTTTTAGCATTGACTTGACCTGGGTGGAGTCCACCTGGTCGTGCCGTTTCGGCACGTCGGAGTGCCTGGGCATGCATGAGGAGATCCGTGAGGTTGGCTGCTGCAACCACGGCGCCTATATGGCGGATGAGCAGGATCGCGATGACCTCTATAACGCGGTGGCGGAGTTGCCAGCGAAGTATTGGCAGCTGCGCCCGAAAGACACGGACTCGTTTCTAGCCAACGGGGACATCACTGAGCTCGAGCCGTGGCTTGAGTGGGATGAAGAAGACAACATAAAAACCAAGGTGGTTGACGGCGGCTGTATCTTTGCCAACCGTAACGGCCACCCCACCGGCCCGGGCTGTGCCCTGCACCAGTACGCCATGGCGGCGGGTAAAAATATTGTCGGCTCCAAACCTGAGGTGTGCTGGCAGGTGCCTTTCTCGCGTGAAGACGCCTACGAGGAGCGCCCCGACGGCCAAGAAATCCTTCGCACCACCATCGGTGAGTACGACCGCCGCCAGTGGGGCTCAGGTGGCGAGGACTTCGACTGGTGGTGCAGTGGCGCACCCTCCTGTCACGCCCCGCGTGGCGACGCTGACGCTATCCCCGTCTGGCGTTCCATGAAAGAGGAGCTCATCGCACTTATCGGCGAGGCACCCTATGCGGTACTAGCCGCGCATTGTGAGGCGAGGGGGTTGGCGCCGGACGTCGCTAAGCAAAGGCACCCTGCGGCAACTCAAGCCTCAAACTTGTAGCCCAAACCGCGGACCGTAACCAGCTGAGTCGGGCGCGACGGCTCCCGCTCAATCTTGGTGCGCAAGCGTTTGACGTGCACATCCAACGTCTTGGTATCGCCCACATAATCCGCACCCCAGATGCGCTCAATCAGCTGGCCGCGAGTAAGCACGCGGCCGGAATTGCGCATCAGATACTCCAAAAGATCGAACTCTTTCAGCGGCATCGCCACGGGCTGACCATCCACCGTTACCGTGTGGCGCTCCACATCCATGCGCACACGGCCGCCCTCAACAATGCGGTCATCAAACTCATCCGCACCCTCCACCTCCGGGCCGCGGCGCAACACCGCACGAATGCGGGCGACCAGCTCGCGGGTGGAATAGGGCTTAGTCACGTAATCATCCGCACCCAGCTCAAGGCCAACAACCTTGTCAATCTCAGAGTCGCGTGCCGTGACCATGATGATGGGCACATCCGACTCAGCGCGCAGCTTGCGGCACACATCCGTGCCGCTCATGCCCGGCAGCATCAAGTCCAGCAGCACTAAGTCAATGCTGTCCTCGTCGAACTGCGCAAGCGCAGCCGTACCATCGGCCGCCCAGACTGTGTCAAACCCTTCCTTTTTCAGCAGGTACGCCAGCGGCTCCGCCAAAGATTCTTCGTCTTCAACGATCAGGATTGTTGTCACTTTAACTGTCAGTCCTTCCCGGTGACCTGCCGCTGTTCCGGCTGGTAAATAGGCAACTCAATAGTAAACGTGGACCCTGTGCCGGGTCGCGACCACAACTTGATGTTACCGCCATGGTTTGCCACCGCATGCTTCACAATGGCTAGCCCTAAGCCAGTACCACCCGTTGAGCGTGAACGCGCCTTGTCCACACGGTAGAAACGCTCAAACACGCGCTTCTGATCCTCCGGTGCAATGCCAATGCCACGGTCAGTTACCCGCACCAGTACCACGTTTTCACGCACCACCTTCTGCGAAACACTCACCTGCTTGCCGTGTGGCGAATAGTTAATGGCGTTGGCTACCAAGTTGGACACCGCAGCAACCAACAGCGTGCGGTCCCCCATCACCTCAACACCCGTGGTGGCGCCGCGAGTCAGCACAATGTCACGATTTTCGGCGCTGACGTGGTTGCGCTCAATCGCCTCATCAATCACCGCGTCAATGCTCACGGGCACCATCTCCGGCAGCGCCTCCGCACCTTGGAGCTTGGACAGGTTGATCAAGTCTGTGATCATCTCGCCCATGCGGTGGGACTCTTTGAGCAACTTCTCACCGAAGTGCTCCACCATGTCCGCATCCTCCGGGTCTTGGAGGAGTGCTTCCGCAAGCAGCGACATGCCGCCAACCGGCGTTTTCAGCTCATGGGAAACGTTGGCAACAAAATCACGCCGTGCCGCCTCCATGCGCACGTTCTCAGACTCATCCGTGCAATACGCGATGACGTACGAATTGTGCGTGAGCGTCAGCGGTTTGACCACCACCGACACGTTGCGGATACGGCTGCCGGTGGCTCGGCGCGGCAGGTCCAGATCAAGCGTGTGGGTTTCTAAATCTTCAAACGCCAGTTGCGCTGCGTCCAAAACCTCGGGGTTGATGGTGCGGTCATGCACGATGGACATGTCGTGGGCGCGGGCATTCGACATGATCACCCGCGCACCACGGTTGAAAATGGCAATGCCTGTGGGCGAGCCCTGCACCGCTAGGTTCAGCAGCTGGCTGACCGTGGAGATCTGGCTTGGTGCAGCATCATCGTCATCCGACATACGCTCGCGCCAGCTGCGGTACGTGCGCAGCGCCCATACGGCGGCCGCGGTGAACGCGACGCCGATCAGGAACGCGAAAATCGGCGTTACTTCATCCAAACCGAGTCAAACTCCAGTGAGCTACTTCTTGCCCTGGTTTGCCACAGCGGCGGCACCGGCAGCTGCTGCCTCCGGGTCGAGGTAGGTGCCGCCCGGGTTGGCCAAACGGCCGTCCTCATCAAACTCGTAGACCAACGGCATGCCAGTCGGGATGTTCAGGCCAGCGATGTCCTCATCAGAGATGCCGTCCAGGTACTTCACCAGCGCGCGCAGGGAGTTGCCATGTGCGGCAACCATCACCGTCTTGCCGGCAAGGATCTCCGGGCGGATAACGTCCACGTAGTACGGGGTGAAGCGCTCCACCACGTCCTTGAGGCACTCGGTGCGCGGCACTTCCTCCAGGAACGCGTAGCGTGGGTCATTGGTCTGCGCGTACTCGTTGTCCGTGTCAATAGCTGGTGGCGGGGTGTCGTAGGAGCGGCGCCAAGACATGAACTGCTCTTCGCCGAACTGGTCGCGGATCTCTGCCTTGTTCAGCCCCTGTAGCTTGCCGTAGTGACGCTCATTAAGACGCCAGTTGCGAACCACCGGAATCCAGTGGCGATCTGCTGCGTTCAGCGCAATGTTTGCGGTGCGGATTGCGCGGCGCAGCAGGGAGGTGAACACGATGTCCGGCAGGACATTTTTTTCCACCATGAGCTTGCCGGCGTTGACTGCCTCGCTCTCACCCTGCTCGGTCAGGTCAACGTCTACCCAACCGGTGAATTGATTCGACTTGTTCCATTCGCTCTGGCCGTGACGGACCAGGATCAGCTTTCCGTTACCCATGCATTCAAGCATGCCACGCTTTAGGCTGTGAGGTATGCGATTTTCAACCTCTCGGGCCGCAGCTTGCCTCGCGGCGGCCACTGTTTTTGTCTCCACCTTTGCTTCCACCTTTGCTTCCCCGGCCGTTGCGGCTGAGCCTGCGCTGGCTGCGCCGGGTGCGCCGATGCGCATCATGCCGAAGAATCCGCCGGCCACGGTGAAGAATGGGTATGGCGATGACGTGAAAGTTCCATCGTCATTTTTCACCTACGTGTGCTCCCAGGGCCCGTCCGGCACGATCCGGCATTTGGATGGTTCGGAGCAGAAGGTGATGTTGACTGCGTCGCACTGCATTACCCCGTTGCCAAACCTGCCGGATATGACTGACCAGGTGCAGGTCAACGTGGGTGGCAGCTACCAGCCGATCGGTGTGCGCGGCCGCGCGAATTACGTCCCGCCGGCAGCGATGAACCTGGCCGATCCGGTTGCCACGTACACCACGGCTGATTGGGGCTTCGTGCTTATCGACGCTAACGTCAACCCCACCCACGTCTCCCAATCCAAAACCTCCACAGGTGAGGGCCCGAGCGCTCCCGTGGAGCTGACCACACTGAAGGACTACCGCACCCTGCGCCCAGGCGAGGTCTCCTTCGACGTTGCTGGCCAGCCGATCTGCAAAGACGGCTCTACCACGGGCCGCACCTGCGGCACGCAGCTCTTCCGCAACCGTGACGGTGTGTTCTCGTGGAACTTGAACTACGTCCAGGGCGACTCGGGCGGCGTGAACTATGACCCGCGCGACGGCTCCGTCATCGGCGTGACCTCCATGGTGCTGGGTCCTTTAGGCAAAGCGCAGGCCGCCGACCGTATTGTGGAGGAAGCATTTGGGATCCCGGACGGCCAGGTCAACGAGCACTTCACCCTCGCCCCGTCTGACGCTCCCCACGCCGACTTCCTGCCCGCCACCCAGGAGTTCGGCGGCTTGGAAGACCAGATCAACGAGCTGAACCGCGGCTACGTCCCGCCAAACCCGAACGAGAAGCTCAACCAGGCCATTGCCAACGCCCAGGCAGAGGCAAACCGCGTGGCCCAGGACGCAGCGCGCGGCCAGTTCAACCCGGCTGAGGTGGGCAACCTCGCTGGCCAGCACGTCGACGAAATCACCCGCTGGGCGGGGCTTTCCATTGCCCACAACTTCGGCGTCCTCTAGCAACACCGCTGCTACATTCCCGCAGGTTGGCGGGTTGTTTGGCCGGGTTCGAAGCCAGACAGCGTCTCTTCGTATACCTCGATGAGACGCTCCGCGGAGGCAGCCCAACTGAATCTCGCGGCGTGCCCGGTGGCGGCGCGGCCCATGGTGGTGCGTAAAGAGTCGTCTGTAAGCAAAAGCTCCAACGCATCCGCCCAGCCGGCCGAACAGTGGCCGTCTACCAAAAGACCGGTCTCATGATCCGCCACCGCAAGTGGCAGGCCACCCACGCGCGCGGCAACCACCGGGGTGCCCGTGGACTGCGCCTCAACCGCGACCAGGCCAAAGCTCTCGTTGTAGCTGGGCACCGCAATAACATCGGCAGCCTGATACACACTCACCAGCTCCTGCGGCGGGCGCGGGCCCAAAAACCTGGTGATGCACGCAATGCCCTCCTCCTGCGCAATGTCGCGGTAGCGCTCCACACTCGCGCCAGACCCCGACGCACCACCACAAATAATCACGCACAGCGGCGTATCCACCTTCCCACGCCGCGCTACCTCACCCATCGCGCGAAGCAGCACCTGCGGACCCTTGAAGTCCTGCAAACGGCCAACAAACGCCACCACCTTCGCGTGCAGGGGAATGCCCAGCTGGCGGCGCGCCATCTCCGTGTTGCGATTCGTGCCCGGGGTGAACAACTGCGTGTCAGCGCCGGGGCTGACCACGTCGATCTTTTCCGGGTCCACGTCATAGAACCGCGCGAGCTGCGTCGTCTCATCTTCGGTGTTGACCACTAACGCCTCGGCATTGTCCACAAGTTGCTGCTCACAGATGCGGCGTGCCTCAGACTCGCCGGCATCAGCACCCGCGGCGTTCTTCACCGCCGCCCACGTATGCCCCGTATGCACCAACGGCACGCCCGCCAGATCTGACAGCAACCAACCCACCTGGCCAGAGAGCCAGTAGTGCGAATGGATCAGGTCATAGTCCAGACTGTTGGCACGTGCGAACTGCACCACGCCACCCGAAAACGCCGCAAGCTGCGTCGGCAGGTCCTCTTTCTCCAGGCCCTCGTACGGTCCGGCAACGATGTTAACTACCCGATAGCCGTCCTCCACCTGCACAATTTCGCCCTGGCTGGGGCGCGTAGCGCGCGTAAACACGTCCACTTCCACTCCGCGCCGCGCAAGTTGGATGGCGGTGTTGTGGACGTAAACGTTGAGCCCACCCGCATCGCCCATCCCGGGCTGCTCAAGCGGCGAAGTGTGCATGGAAATCATGGCAACGCGCATGCGGGCCAGACTAGCGCGGCGCAGCGACGCAAGGATGAGAAGCGTCTGGCCCAGAACCTCGAAGATTAATATCTACGGTTAAAATCGTCATTATTCTTTTCACGACGAGAAAGGCTACCGATGTACCTCGCAGAAAAGCCCAACCCGAAACTCAACTACTTAAGCGATGAGCACGCCGAAATCATCAAGGCAACGCTTCCGCCGGTGGGCGAGAACATCGAGACGATCACCAAGACATTCTACTCCAAGATGTTCGCCGCCCACCCGGAACTCATCGCCGACACGTTCAACCGCGGCAACCAGAAGCAGGGCGCGCAGCAAAAGGCCCTGGCCGCCTCCGTCGCGACCTTCGCCACCCAGCTGGTCGACCCGTCGGCGCCGGACCCAGTCATGATGCTGGATCGCATCGCACACAAGCACGTCTCGCTGGGCATCCGCAAGGACCAGTACCAGATCGTGCACGACAACCTCATGGCCGCGATCGCCGAAGTCCTCGGCGACGCGGTCACCCCTGAGGTCGCGGAAGCCTGGGACGCCGTCTACTGGCTCATGGCCGACGTGCTCATCACGCACGAGGCCAAGCTCTACGCCTCCGACGGCGTCACCGACGGCGACGTCTTCCGCCACGCGACCGTCACCGCCAAGGAGCAGCTCACCGACACGGTGTTCACCTACACCCTTTCCGGCGATTTCACCGCCCCACGGCCCGGCCAGTACACCTCCGTGGGCGTCAAGCTTGACGACGACGCACGCCAACTCCGCCAATACTCCATCATCGAAGGCGACGCGCACTCCTACCGCATCGCCGTAGAAAACGACGGCGAGGTCTCCACCTTCCTGCGCGAACACGTCGAAGTCGGCGACACCGTCGACGCCACCCTCGCCGCCGGCGACCTCGTCCTCCAGGATGGCGAGAACCCGGTCGTTCTGATCTCCAGCGGCATCGGCTCCACCCCGATGGTGGGCATCTTGGGCCACCTGGCCCGCACCAACTCGGGCCGCAAGGTGCTCTACCTGCACGCCGACGATTCCGAGGACTCCTGGGCGCAGCGTGCAGAGACCCGTGCGCTGGCGGACAAGCTCCCCAACGCCGAGGTGCGCGCGAGCTTCCGCAGCGAAGGCGAGCGCGTCACCATCGCCGAAGCAGATGTCGCCGGTGCCGACGTCTACCTCTGCGGCGGCGCAAACTTCCTGCAGGCCATCCGCGAGGACCTCGCCGACAAGGCGCCTGCCAACGTCTACTTCGAGCTGTTTAGCCCGAACGACTGGCTCATCAACTAGCGCGGGTCGGTGATGCGCGCCCCGCACTCGTTGAGCCGGTCAAAGGGCTTGAGCTCGACCTTGAGCTCGCCCGCCCGCCCGTCGACGTAGCCCGCGTGCAGCGCGCACACCGTCCGGTCCGGCAGTTCGCCGTCCGGACCGATGAACGGGCAGGCGCGCAGGCTCACTTCGCGGGCCCCCTCGGCTGCGGCGTCCTCGCGCGGGAGCGGGTCGAAGCCCATCGCCCGCAGTAGGCGCACGAGCTCCTCGGCTGCCTCGTCCAGATCCGCCGGCGCGTTGCCGCGGTGCCCGGATTTCGCCGCCCACTGCTGTCCTATCTCGCGGGCTTCCTCCAGGTCCCCGTCGGCAAGCATCCCGGTGAGCATGTCGACGAGTTCGGTATACTCGCTCGCCACCTCGCTGCCGCGCGGCACCCGCGCGGTGAAGATGTGCGAGGGACGCCCCCGGCCGACCGTGTGCGCCTGCCTGCGCGAGACCAGCTCCTGCGCGATCAACTCATCCAGGTGGCCGCGCACGGTGTTGATGTGCATGCCGAGCTTTTTGGAGAGCTCGGTGACTTGCGCCCCGTCGGGAAACGCCTGCAGGGCGTGAAAGACTTCCCGCTGCTTCGCGCTCAATTCGGCAGCGGCAGCGGTGAGTTGAAACGCGGGGCGTGGCGCTCGTCGGCGGACCATGTTGCACACCCTCCTTCTTGGGCAACTGCTTTTCCCAGTATAGAAAGGCAATTCACGAAACTCCTAGTTCAGCTGCCGCCTTGTCCACCCAACGCACAGTTAGTACGATTATTTTCGTGGAAATAATGAGTCGGGTGACGGGCGGGCTCATCGTGTTCTGGGCCAGCGTCTCGCTCGCCTGCATACTTTTCGACGCCCCACGCTGGGTCATCATCCACCCACTCACACTCGGCGTCGTCACCACCGCCATCCTCACCTACTCCACCCACTTCACCGACGCGCTGACGCGCACCGCCTCCCGCCCCGCCGCCCTCTACGTGCGCCTCGCCGTGGTCAATCTCGCGCTCGTCGCGCTGCTTTTCGACGCCTTCCCCAACCTCGCCGCCACCACCGCCGCCTCCGCACTGCTGTGGCACGGCGCCTCCATCGCCCGCAAACTTCGCCGCGGCCTGCCCGGCCCCTTCGCTGTCACCGCGTACTGCTACGTCGCCGCCGCTGCGTTCTTCGCCCTCGCCGTGGCCGCCGCCGTCGTGATGCAAGACATCGCCGCACACTCCCGTCTCGCCGTCTGGGGCTTCGCGTGGACGACCATCGCCGGCACCGTCCTCACTCTGCTCCCCACCCTGACTGGAAAGCGCGCCTCCACCACCGCCCGCAACCGCCTTCCGCGCGCGCTGGTCGCACACTGCCTCGCCCTCCCGACCGCAGCAGTGCTGCTCGGCACGCCGTTTGCTGCGGGGGGCACTGCTGGTGTGTGCGCTCGCCTGGACGTACGCACTGCAGCCCGTCCTCGCCGACACGCTGTTTGACGGGGCGCTCTCAGCACCCGCACTCAGCGTCGCCGCCGGCGCGCTCTGGCTGCTCGGCGCCATGTTCGCCGACGCCGCAGCGCTTGCCCTCGGCGCGGTGCACCTGCCGCCACACCTCCTCGTTGTCACCCTCACCGCCGGGCTCGCGCAAATCGTCGCGGGCGCGCTTGGTCACCTCCTGCCCGTCCTCACTCGCCGCGCTACCGCACCCGATCGCGGGCTTGCCAAGGTCGGCGTGGTCAACGGCGGTGCCGTCGTCGCGCTGGTCAACCCGCCCATCGGCCTTGCCATACTGGTTGCAGGGCTCGTGCTGCACGCAAGAAAGGTCGCTTTCCCATGAACCGAACCGAATCTCTCGCCTGGGGGCTCATCGCCCTTGTCGTCACCCTCGTCGTGGGGCTCACGCTTGCGTTTATCCCCAACAACACCGTGCAGGCCCCGATCAGTGAGGACGCCACCACCTTCGACATCGATATCCAAGGCATGTCGTTCGTCCCCGACACCATCAACGTCGCGCCCGGCACCCACGTCGTGCTCACCATCACCAACTCCGATACCCAGCAGCACGACCTCAAACTTGGCGACGGCCACACCGGTCGCATCGACCCCGGCGAGACCGTCACCCACGACTTCGGCGTCTTCGACGAGGACACGCAGGGCTGGTGCACGATCGCCGGACATAAGGCGATGGGAATGACTTTTGATGTGGTCACGAGTGGGGTCACGGGGGTGTCGGCAAGCGGCGAGGGGCGCGACGCGGCGCTTGCACCCGCCAGCGGCGAGCTTCACGAGCACACCTGGGCCATCGAAGACGACGGCGAGACCTGGACCTTCGACGGCCAAGCGCCCGGGCCGACGCTACGCGGGCGGGTCGGCGACCGCTTCCGCATCACCATCGAAAACCGCGGCCACATGACCCACTCCATCGACTTCCACGCCGGCGAAATCAGCCCCGACGAACCCATGCGCGACATTCAGCCGGGCGAGCACCTCACCTACGAATTCACCGCGCGGCGCTCCGGCATCTGGATGTACCACTGCGGCACGATGCCGATGAGCCAGCACATTGGCATGGGCATGGTCGGCGCCGTCGTCATCGACCCGCCCGAACTTTCGCCCGTCGACGGCGAATACCTCCTCGTCGCGCGCGAAATCTATGGCGACGAGCCCGCGACCGCCTTCAACGACCACCCCGCGCAATACGTTGAGCGGCCCATCGAGGCGCGCGTCGGCGACACTGTCCGCGTGTGGCTGCTCAACGCAGGCCCCGACACCGCGTTGAGCTTCCACGTCGTCGGCGAAATCTTCGACACCGTCTACAAAGAGGGCACCTATTCGCTTCGCGACGCCCACGACACCGGCTCCCAAGCCCTCGACCTCCTTGCCGCACAGGGCGGGTTTGTCGAGCTCACCTTCGACGAGCCGGGCACCTACACCTTTGTCAACCACCAGATGACGGCGGCGGAGCAGGGCCAGCGCGGCCAGTTCCTGGTTCGCGCGAACTAGCCCGGGCCACGTGGTCGGCGCCGGTAGGCGTGACCTGGCCCGTGGGTGAGACGTAGACGATCTGCCCGTCGCGGCGCTCGGTGTGCCCGCGGGTAGCACGCCCCGCCTGGTAGTTGTGGTATCGGCACAGCCAGCCGAGGTTGCTCACCACCGTTTCGCCGCCGTGACGGTGCTCAGTCATATGGTGGGCGTCGCAGCGCGAAGCCGGCACGTCGCAATCCTTCCACGTGCAGGTGGCGGAATCCGTGAGCATCATCATGCGGTGCTTCTCCGTGGCCAGGCGCATGTCGTAGGCATTGACGGGGCCGTCCATCGCGCCGATGAGGATGATGTGGCCGAACTGTGAGAACTTCATGCGCACGAACTCCTCGCCCAGCAAGACGACCCCGTTGGCGAAGCGGACCGTCACGTCCTTGCCCTCGCCGGAGAGGATCTTCTCGTAGTCGCCCAAATCCAGGTTCACGCTGAGCTTGACTAGGTAGTCGGCTCGCGGGCATTCCTGGTCGAGCCAGGTGATGACGTCGTTTTTCGCCGCGTCGTAGGCGGCTTGGATGTCGAGTGCGGGGCCGGTGACGCGTAGCGTCGCTAAGCCATCGCCGTGGTGCTTGACGCGAGCGCACGCGCTGCGCGGCGCGGGCGGCTGCAGCTCCTCCTTCAGCACCGCCGCCCGCTTGCGGATCAGCGGTAAGTCCCCGGCCGTGTTGCACAGCGTGTCGATGTAGTGCCAGCGCTTCGTCGCGTCTTTGATCGCATTCGCCGTGCGCGCAATGTAGGCAAGCGTCTCGATTCGGTGACCGTTTTCGCGCGCCCCTTGGTGCGCGCGCTGCTGGTAGCGCGAGTGCGAGGTAGTGACACACAGCGTCCGCGCCGCCGCGACCAACTGCTTCGCGCGGTCGTACTGGACGCCCTCGGCCTGCACCTCGCGGGCAGACTTGCCCGCCGCAGCGGCGACAAAGTCGAAGCCGCTCCGGTCGAACTGGGCAAGTGAGGCGAGTGTGTTCATGCCCGCCACATTAGCCGATTGACCAGCACAAATGGAGGTTTGTGAGAATTCTCCCACTTTGCCCGGATCATGGAACCGGCGGGTGAGTTTTTGCGTCTAATAGTGTTTAGGCTTTTGCGGCGAGCAGTACGGTTTTCTGCGCGCGCACCGCCCGCACCATCAGCGGCAAAAACGCGACGAGGACGCCGAAGCAGCACGCGCTCATCGCCACGCGCAGCCACGAGTTCTCGGTGGCAATCCAGACCACGAGCGCGGCGTTGAAAAGCACCACGCGAAACAGCGAGGCGCGGGCGAGCTCGGCCAGCCCGGCGCGCACGGCGCGGGGGCCGCCGCCCATCGTCGTCGGCAACAGGTAGCTCATGGTGCCGATCAGCAGCTGGGCGGCGAACCCGAGCAGAAGCGCGAGCGTCGGGATGTCCGGCAGGTCGATCGGCATGGCCAGGCGCACGGCAAACCAGAGCATCGCGACAATCAGCCAGGTCAGCGACGCAAAAGCACTGAGGCCTGGGTAGGTGACGCGGTCACGCGGATCGCGAAGCACGTCGAGGACGTTGACCAGAAAGCCGTGGAAGGTCCACAGCCACGCGGCGACGTACACCAGCACGCCGACGCTGGTGAGCAGCTCCACGCTGAAAAGCGCGCCGCAGCTCGCCACGATCACGCCGGCGACCGCAAGCGGGATCGACGTGCCCGCGCGGTCGTGCATCCCGTTGATGCGCCACATCGCCGGGAACAGCACGGTCAGTGACGCGAGTGCGGCGAAGCCGACGAAGCCGCCGACGTTGACAAACAGGTGCGCCATCCGCACGCGCTCCTGCCAGTCGCCGGGCAGCCCGTAGGACAGGGCTGCGCCGAACACGACGCCGACGGGCAGGCAGGCCGCGCTGGCGACGTAGCCAAGCGCGACGGCCCGGTGCCGCTTGTCTTCCCCGGCGCGCCGCACCTGCGCATACAAAAGCCACGCGTGCCAGCCGAGCACGCCCGCGACGAGTGCCGCACCGATCCAGGTCAGCCAGTAGGTCACGAGCACCTGGCCGACAAGCACGAGCACCACGCCCACGTTGAGCGCCCAGGTGCGGCGCAGCTGCGCGGGCCGGGCGCCGTCGGGAAGCCGCTGCTGAAGGAAGCGCTCGGTGAGGTTTTGCGACCAGACCACGATTGAGTTGGTCAGAATCCCGAGTGTGAAGATGTGGATGAGCAGCCATCCGGGCTCGGTGAACAGGACGTGTGTCAGCCCGATCACAATGAACACGAGCATCCAGACGGTCACCGGCCGCGAGATGCGCCTGTGCCAGCTATGTGGGCTCCAATCCTTCGCCATACTCCCAATCTAGCCCGTGTTTATTAAAGAAGCTCAAGCAGCTTCTCGACGACCACCGCCCTGTTCCCCTCCGCCAACGCCCGCGCATAAATGTGGTCGTGCACCCACAGCCCCGAGGCCAACACCGACGCCGCGAGCAGGTCCGGGTCGGTTGCCGTGTCGTCGGCACGCGGCAGCCACCGGTCATCCATCTCGAACCAAGGGCGCATGTAGTCGAGGTGCGTGCGAGAGTGCGCGCACCTTGTTCTCCCACAGGGCCGCCGTGTACTCGTGCAGCCCGACGATCAGCAGCGCAGTGCCGACAGTTGCACCGAGGAAGCCGCCGGCGATGAGCGGGAGGAAGCCGATGCGGTGCAGGTTCGCGTTGCAGAGGACGGAGGCCGGGATTGCAGCGACGACTACCTCATTGAACGAGTGCTGAAGATCCGCGGACTACTCGATACCGGGATCCCGCTGCGGATCATCAGCGGGATGCTCCCATGCCTCAACGACACCACAAGCCCTGTAATCCCCGATGCCGATCCCGAACTGTGAACATTGCTGGTAGAGCAGCGCAACAGAATGACAGAGCGCATCTCAATCCTTGAACAGAACCGAGATGCCTTGATCCGCCACCTCGACGCTATGGACCACGCCTCCTCGAACGCCGTCTCAGCCTGAGGGCCTTCACCCCTCATAGATGCTCCACAAGAGGTAGACCGAGACAACCTTCAGTGCAGTGCATACCGGTGCCAGGCACCAAAGTCCGCCGCCACCGTTGCCGCAAGGTGTTGGTAGGCTTTGAGCGTCGCCGGTGCCATGCGCTCCAAGTCGACGACCGCCCCCTCCGCCAGGTGCCTGTCGTACGGAATCGTGTGGACCGCCCGCGTGCGCGAGGCGAAGTGCTCGGTGACCTTGGTCATGTCGATCGTCGGTTTGCCCGGCGCCGCATGAGACACCACAACCACAGCATTGGCCGCGAGCTGGTCATACCCGTGCATGGTCAACCAATCCAACGTGGCCGCCGCCGACTGCGCGCCATCCAACGCCGGCGAGGTAACCAGCACCAACGTGTTTGCTAGATCCAGCACACCCGCCATAGCGGAATGCATCAACCCCGTGCCGCAGTCCGTGAGGATCACGTTGTAGTGATGCTGCAAAATATCAATCGCGTTGCGATAATCGCTCTCCGAAAACGCCTCACTGACCGCCGGGTCACGCTCCGAGCCGATCACCTCAAGCCGCGAATTCGCCTGCGCCGTAAACGCCTTGACTTGCGGATACCTTGCCGTGTCCTCAGCGTTGAGCAGATCACGGATCGTTGCCGGGGAAGGTGCTGCCGCCCGCTGCGCCAGCGTGCCCAGGTCCGGGTTAGCGTCAATGGCGATCACTCTGTCTCCGCGTTCCCTGGCAAACACCCCGCCCAGCGCCACCGTGGTCGTGGTTTTGCCCACGCCACCTTTCAGACTCATCACCGCAATCCGGTAATCGTCCCGAAGCGGCGCGCGCACCGCCGCCAACAGACGATCCTCATCCATCTGCTGTTTCGAATTCCCCGGATTCACCTTGCCTCCAGTTGCCGAATACACCAGCTTGCGCCACCCCTTCTTCGGCGGCAGCTTCACCGGGTTGAGCAGGTTGCGGGTGTCCAGCGCGCCTGGTTTGCTGTGGCGGCTCGGTTGGGGTTGGGCTGATTGGTGTTGGCTTTGGGCTGGTTGGGCTGGTTCGGCGTAGTAGGCGGGTTCTGGCTGGTAGCTGGTTGACTGGGTGTTGGTTGGTGGGGTGCTGGCTTGTGGGGTGCTGGCTTGTGAGGTGTTGTCCCAGGGCTCGTCATCGCCTGGGTACGGTGTCGGGTCTGCCAGCCGGGCGAAAAATTCCTCCAGCTCCGGCTGCGTCACTGTGCGGTCAACGGTGTGGTCAACTGTGCGTTCGTCCATGGTCGCCTCCTGCGGTTATGCCCATGAGTGTTGGGCCGTTTAGTTCGGTGGGAGGCCGCTACCGGAGAACAACACCGCTGGCAGCAGAGACTGTATTCCCCCGGATAGCACCGCGATCCCCGTCGCGATCCCCCCTTCGCCTGAAGTCTAGCTAAGTTTTCCAGCAGCGCAGCCTGATTGAGCAGAATAATTCAGAGGGCTACTCATTCTCCAGATGACGTTCGTGCTCCTGACAAATGTGCCAAGGCTGTTTGCATTGTCGCAGGTAGCAGCCTGGCACTAAGGGCTTCATGTCACATTTGTCAGACACTTCCACTACACCGCACCAAAACCACCTCAAAACCACCTCAAAACCACCCCAAAACCCCAAAACCTACGGCATCGTAAGTTATACTCCGCTACATTATTTTGCCAAGGAAACCATCGACGAGAACCAATACCCAAAGGAGCCCACGTGGGAGCAAGCGAAGAGAAGGCCTGGATCAAGCAATACGCCAGCTGGACCAACCCAAATCCGCCGATTGGCAATGACACGCTGGTCAGCTGGTTCAACCAGGTCGTAGCAACTCAGCCGAAGGCCGCCGCAACGTGGTTCATGGGCAAGGAGTTGACCTACGCGCAGCTCAATGAGCAGGTTGGCAAAGCTGCCGCGGCATTGACAACGTTGGGGGTGGGCCCTGGGGACCGCGTCGCTGTGGCGCTGCCGAACTGCCCGCAGCACATTGTGGTGATCACGGCGATCCTGCGTCTTGGCGCTGTGGTTGTGGAGCACAACCCGTTGTATACCGCCTACGAGCTGGAGCATCAGTTCAATGACCACGGCGCGAAGCTTGCTGTGGTGTTTGACGTGCGTGCAGGCGTGTTCACGGAGCTGATTGGGAAGACCCCGCTGGAGCAGGTCATTTCGGTGAACATGACCGAGGAGATGCCGCTGCATCTACGCGCGGCACTGCGGTTGCCGCTGCCATCGGTGTCAAAGAAGCGCGCACAGCTAACCAAGGCCGCACCGGGCACGATGCCGTGGCGTGAGTTCATGCACCTGGGTTCCCACAAGGTGCACTTCCCGCAGATCAGCCCGGAAGATACGGCGGTAATCCTCTACACCTCTGGCACATCGGGCAAGCCGAAAGGTGCGCCGCTGACGCACCGCAACATTGTGTCGGTTCTGCGAGCCGGCATAGAGTGGCTGGAGGACTGGGGCGCGGTCAAGGAGAAGGTCCTGGGCGTGTTGCCACTGTTCCACATCTACGGATTGGCACTGAATTATGGCCTTCCGCTGACCATTGGTGCGCAGATGATACTGGTGCCAGCGCCGCAGCCGCAGCTCTACCAGCCTGCGATTACAAAGACGAAGCCGACGGTACTGCCTGGCGTGCCCACGTTGTACGAGAAGATCATTGATTGGGCGGTGGAAAGCAAGGTTGACCTTTCTTCGGTCCACACCTCTATCTCTGGCGCGTCAACGCTGCCAGCACCCACGATTGAGCGTTGGGAAAACGCCACCGGCGGCCGCCTCATTGAGGGCTACGGTCTGACGGAGACGTCACCGATTTTGGTGGGCAATCCGCTGGATGGCACGCGTCGTCCGGGATATATTGGCCTGCCCTTCCCCAACACGGAGATCCGTATCGCGGATCCGGATGATCCCAGCCGCACGGTGCCGGACGGTGAGCCGGGTGAGCTTCTGGCTCGCGGACCGCAGGTGTTCGGCGGCTACCTGAACAATCCGGAGGCGAATGAGCGCGCGTTTCATGACGGCTGGTTCCGCACTGGCGACATGGCGATTATGGAGCCGGATGGCTGGATCAGGCTGGTTGCGCGCATCAAGGAAATGGTTATCACCGGCGGTTTTAACGTGTACCCGGATGAGGTTGAGGGGGTCATGCGCGAGCACCCGGACATCGAGGACATTGCGGTTGTGGGTCGTCCGCGGCACGACGGTTCGGAGGATGTCGTTGCGTGCATCACGCTTGTCGACGGCGCCGCCCTCGACCCCGACGGCCTCCAGAAGTATGCCCGCGAACGCCTCACCCGCTACAAGGTACCGAAGACGTTTTACCACTTTGAAGAGCTAAAACGCGATCAGACAGGCAAGATTCGGAGGCGTGAGGTGAGGGATATGCTCGTCGACACGCTAGAGGCAGGGCACGAAGTTACGGGGGCGTAGGTTGTCTCGGGGTACGCTAGTGCACATGGAAAAGCCGTGGCTGCAGTATTACCCCGAGTGGACCGATCACACCCTTGAATACAGCGACATCACGCTGGCTCGTCTGTATGACGAGAACCTGGAAAAGAACGCGGAGAAACCCGCAACCCGGTTCTTCGGCCGCGGTCAAACCTACGCTGAGCTTGACCGTGAGGTGCGCCGCGCCGCAGCCGGCCTGAAGGCCTTTGGCGTACGTCCAGGCGACCGCGTGGCCATCATGCTGCCGAACTGCCCGCAGCACGTCGCCGCCTTCTACGCGGTGCAGAAGCTAGGCGGCGTGGTTGTGGAGCACAACCCGCTGTATACCGCCAATGAGCTGCGCCCGCAGTTTAGGGACCACGGCGCCCGCATTGCGATTGTGTGGGATAAAGCCGCAGACACGCTGGAGAAACTGCGCGCAGACACCCCGTTGGAGACGGTCATTTCGGTGGACATGACCAAGGCGATGCCGCACCTGCAGCAGCTGATTTTGAAGATCCCGTTTGGCAAGATCCGTGAAGCACGCGAGGCACTCACCGGACCGTGCTCAAACACCGTGCCTTGGGAGGTTTTGACCAGCTCTGCGATTGGTGGGGACGGCGAGGGCATTGTCACCCCCGACGAGGTAACCCCGGATTCCCCAGCACTGATCCTGTACACCTCGGGCACCACTGGCGCGCCGAAGGGCGCAATGCTCACGCACCGCAACCTGATGGCCAACCCGATCCAGGGCCGCGCATGGGTCAAGGAACTGCAGGAACCTGGGCAGCGCATGCTAGCCACCCTGCCGTTTTTCCACGCCTACGGCCTGACGTTCTCTCTGACGCTGATGATGCTGATCGGCTCTGAGCTTGTGCTGTTGCCGGCTCCGAAGATGAACCTGATCATGGACACGCTGAAGAAGACCCCGCCTACGTTCGTGCCGGGCGTGCCCACTGTGTTTGAGCGCATTGTGGACACCGCCAAGGAACAGGACGTGGACCTGTCTGAGGTGCAGGTGGGCTTCTCGGGGGCGTCGTCACTGCCGGCAGATGTGATTGAAGACTGGGAAGCACTCACCGGCGGCCACCTGGTGGAAGGCTACGGCCTGACCGAAACCGGCCCGATCCTGATTGGTAACCCGCGCTCCGCCGACAGGCGGGCGGGATATATCGGTATCCCCTTCCCCGATACGGAAATCCGTATTGCCAACCCGAAGAACCTGGACGAGGACATGCCAACCGGCGAAGCCGGCGAGATCCTGGCCAAAGGCCCGCAGGTCTTCACCGGCTACTTAAACAACCCACAGGACACGGACGACGCGTTCCACAACGGCTGGTTCCGCACCGGCGACATGGGCGTGATGGAGGAAGACGGCTTCGTGCGCCTGGTCTCGCGCATCAAGGAGCTGATTATCACCGGCGGCTTCAACGTGTACCCGGCTGAGGTGGAGGAAGTCATGCTTCGCCACCCGGACATCAAGGATGTTGCCGTAGTTGGCCGCCCGCGCACCGATGGCTCCGAAGATGTTGTTGCGTGCATCGTGCTTGAAGACGGCGCCGCCCTCGACCCCGACGGGCTGAAAGACTTCGCCCGCGAAAACCTCACCCGCTACAAGGTGCCGCGCACCTTCTACCACTTCGAAGATCTCAACCGGGACCAGATGGGTAAGGTGCGCCGCCGCGAAGTTCGCACCGCGCTGCTAGAGCGCCTGGCTGGCGCGTAGCGCACCAGCCAGAACTTAAAGGCCAACCCACACCGGCTCGGGGTGCAGCTCCACACCGAAGCGCTCGCGCACCCCAGCCTGGACATCTTGCGCCAGCGCCACAATGTCCACGGCACGCGCGCCACCACGGTTGGTCAGCGCCAGCGTGTGCTTGGTGGACAAGCGCGCAGGCGCATCCTCACTCGGGTAGCCGCGGGGGAACCCGGCGCGCTCAATCAGCCACGCCGCGGACAGCTTCACCTGGCCCTCGCCAGCGGCGTAGCGCGGCATCGTATCCTCCCCAACCTGGGCAAACACCGCATCCGCAACCTCTACGGGCACAACTGGGTTGGTGAAGAAGGACCCAGCGGACCACGTGTCGTGGTCTTCGGCGTCGAGCACCATGCCCTTCGCCCGGCGCGTCTGCAGTACAGACTCACGAGCCTGCGCCAGCGGCACACGCTGCCCACCCAGATGACGCAGCGGCGCTGACAGCTCCGCGTGCTCAAGCTGGAGTTCAATTTCCAACACCACGGCGCGCGAGGTGAACTTCAGGTTGGAGTAGCGGTACGCCAGATCCAGGGCTGAGGCAGGCACCCACTCGTCTCGCCCCGACTCCCTGTCGTACAAGCGCACGCGCGTGAGCACGTCCGCAATCTCAGCGCCGTAAGCGCCAACATTTTGTACTGGCGTAGCACCTGCAGAACCCGGGATGCCAGACAAGGCCTCAATGCCGCCAAGGCCGTTATTCACGGCAAACTCCACGACGCGGTCCCAGGGGGTGCCGGCTTGGATGGTCAACGTGGCGTCGTCAAGCAAAATGCCCTCATTGCGCACCAGCACAGCGGTGAGATCCAACGGTCCGTCCGCAACCAGCAAGTTGGAGCCGCCGCCAACAACCAACAGGGGGCTACCTTCAGCATCAAGCTGGGACACTGCCTCGATGATCTCACAGGCGGTGCCACATTCACGGACCGCCGCGGGCACACCGCCAACACGCAGGGTGGTCAAATCGGCGAAAGATACGTCTTGCACGTAAGCCACGGTAGTCTGTTGGGCATGACTGTACGTAGCGAAACCTCCGTTACCATCAACCACCCTGTGCAAAAAGTAGCTCAGGCCTACGCGTCCAAGGAGTACTGGGAGTACATTGCTGCAAAGCTCTCCCCGGAACCGGGCTCCGTCAACGAGTTCACCGGTGACTCCGTCGTCCTGTTTGAGGTGCTGCCGAAATCCATCATGCCGGCCGCAGCGCAGGCGATGATCTCGCAGGACCTGAAGCTCAAGCGCGTAGTAAACATCGGCGCGCTCGACGGCGAGACCGCAACCCACACCTTTACTGGGGATGTCAAGGGCACCCCCGTTGACTTCTCTGGCGAAATCGCTGTCTCCGGCGCAGGCGAAACCACCACCCTGGCCTACGACAATGAGGTTAAGGTAGACATCCCGTTCATGGGTGCCGCACTGGAGCCGAAGGTGGCGGAAGCGCTCGAGGAGATCGTGGCCAATGAGGCCAAGCTCACCGAGGCGTGGATCACCGAAAACCTCTAATACCTCGGGGTTATCCCTGTGCCCCACTATCACAACCTGCGCTCCACCTCGGCCGCAGGAAAACCATATGGCGTGATCACGCGCGGAACTACCGGCGTGAATCGTCTTCGACGCTCCGACCGCTGGACCAGATATAACCCGCGCGTCGGGGCGTTGTTGCGTTCTGTGGCCACTCCACTTGCGCTAGACGTTGGCTACGGCGCCTCCCACACCACCACCGTGGAGTGGGCTGGTTGGCTGCGCTAGCTCAACCCGCGGGTGGAGGTTGTCGGCTTGGAGATCGACCCGGAGCGGGTGCTTCCGCCCCGTAACGGCGTGCGCTTCGAGCTCGGCGGCTTCGAACTCGCCGGCTACCAACCCCACCTGGTGCGGGCGTTTAACGTGCTGCGCCAGTACGACGTAGCCGAAGTGGCCTCGGTCTGGTCGGCCGTGTGCTCGCGTTTGGCGCCCGGCGGCCTGTTCATTGAGGGCACGTGCGACGAGCTGGGGCGCCGCGCCGCCTGGGTGCTTCTTGAGGCTGATGGCCCCGTCAGTCTCACCCTTGCCTGGGACCCCTTCGACGTTGAAGTGCCGAGCGACATCGCCGAGCGCCTCCCCAAAGCGCTAATCCACCGCAACGTTGAGGGCGAAAAGATCTGGCAGCTGCTGCAAGACGCCGACGCCGCCTACGCCAACGCCGCCGGCTGGGCCCCACACGGCCCCCGCGTGCGCTGGCGCGAAGCTGACCAGGAGCTCGTTGCGCGCGGCTGGCCGCTGGCTCCTTTCCGGCGCCGCCTGCGCGACAACACCCTCACCGTCGCCTGGCCAGCAGTCGCACCCGTAGACTAGCCCCCATGAAATCAGCGTGGAAAATCCTCATCGGTGTCCTAGCTGCGCTTCTCATCCTGCTTCTCATCGCAGAAGCCGGCCTGCGCATCTTCCTGTCCAAGCAAATCGAAGACGGTTTTGAAGCCCAGTACGCGGCGCAATCCCCCGGCGTTGTCGCCGCGAAACCCGACGTGTCATTCGGCGCTACACCGCTGACCATTGGCATGCTCGGAGGCTCGCTTCCACACATGACAATCCGGACACCGTCCACCCTGATGGTCAACGACGGCGAAATCACCGGCGAACCCGCCGCCACCATCGCCATGGATAAAGTCCGCCTCGTGGACCAAGAGCCGATTGCTGATCACTTGAGCATGCAGGCTGAGCTGCCGTCCGAACTTCTGCAGGCCATCTTGAACCAGGCGATCAGCGAGCAGCTCGGCAACAACGCGCTGCTGGACACGCTGATCACCGTCTCATCAGTCACCACTGACGCGGAGGCAGGCACCTTCACCCTGTCCTTCACCCGTGGTGCGGCCAACATAGATATCCGCCCCGTCCCCACCGCCGACGGCGTGCAGTTTGAAACCACCGGCACCCAACTGTTCGGCTTCGACCTTCCTGGCGAGATCACAGAGGCCATCACCCAATCGCTCCAGGAAGGCCTAGCCAACCAGGAAGCGGGAGCCATGCGGCTAAATAACGTCATGGTCACCCCAGAAGGCCTAGTGCTTGAGATGACGGGTGAGAAGGTGAACTTCTACGAACTGCAGCAGATGTCAGTCACCGCACCTGGCGGCGTTGCCGGCGTCAGCGCGCAGTAGCTGCGGTAGCTGCAGTAGCTGCGGCGACTGGGCGCTACCAGGCGCCGCCGCCTTGGACGATGTCCTTGAGCTGCGGGCGCACATCAAACCAGTAAATGCCCACCGCAACGGCGCCGAACCACGCCACGAACGGGATGCGCAAAAGCAGCGCGACAGAAGAGACGAACAGAATTGCCGCCCATGCCATCTTCGGCTGTCGGCCAGCTACCTCAAACGCATCGGCGCGGGTGGTGGAGGCCAACACCACGCCGACAATCCCCGCCACCCCAACAAGGATGAACAGAAGGCGCTCCGCAAGCAGCGGGATGCGCATGATCATGGAGATTTGTTCAACAGTGGCGGAGTCGAGCATGGCCTACACCCTACTTGGTGGAATCCGTATCCTCGACAACCTCGCCGTCAATGATCTCGCCCGCAGCGTCTTCCACAGCGTCTTCCGCAGCATCCTTGGCTTCGGCGAACTGTTCCTGGACGCGACGCGCTAGGTTCTCAAAGCGGTCGCGCACCTCAGTGAAGGCGTTCTCTGCGCCTTCGGTGTCCACGTTCTCAAGGCGCTTGTTAAAGCTCTCGCGGATGTCCGCAATGGCATCCATCACGGTGCTCTTTGCGTCCTCGGAGAACTTCAGGTCACGCTCGCGGAAAGAGTTGAACAGCTTCTCTGCCTCGTTGGCAAAGTTGGTGGCAACCGAGCTCACCTCACCGTCCGTGGTGGCGGAGTTTAGCGTCTCGCGAGCCTTCTCGCTCGCGTTAGCCACGCGTTCCGGCAGGCCGTCTACAAACTTGCCCACAGCGGCACCCAGTGCGGAGCCGGCAGACAGCAGGGCGTCTCCGACCTCACGCAGGTTGTCGCGGACCTCTTGGTTCCCATTGTTCCCAGTCATTGCATCCTCCGTAGTTTCAAAACCTAGAAAAACAACACTTGGCTCACAGTGTAAATAACCAGCCCGGCCAATGCACCGACCAACGTTCCATTCAGACGGATGAACTGCAGGTCCTTGCCCACCATCAGCTCGATTTTGTCCGCAGCCTCGGCCCCGTCCCACGCCTGGATGGTCTCCGCGATAATGCCCACGATCTGGTCCGCCCCGTTTTCCGCCGCGAAGTGGACAACGGTTTCGAGTTTTTGGGTGGCGGTGTCGCGGGTCGACGGGTCGTTAGCAAGCAGCATGCCCCAGTGCTCAATGGAGCTTGTTGCTTGACGACGCAACGCCGAACCCCCATCCTCCACCATCCCCAACAACATGGTGGACAGCTGCTCCCACATCTGCCCCGGCGCTGCTGTGACAGCAGCAGATGCCATCACGTCCGCCTTAATATCCTCGACGCGGCTGATCATGGCCCCGTCAAACTGCAGGTCCTGCGCGAACTGGTTGATGCTCCGACGAATCGCGCGGCGCGCCTGGTGGTTTTCATCCTCATCCACATCCGCCACAAACTCCGTGAGCTCCCGGTACACCCGCGCACCGACCAGGTCTTTGGCAAACTGCGGCGCCCAAGTGGGCATGCGCTGATCAATGGTGGTGACAATGGGCTCTTCCATCTCATCGACCTTCTTGCGCGCCCAGGCCAAGATGTCGTCAACGACGGGCTCCACCTTGCCGTCTGCAATAAAGCCCTCCAGCATCCTGCCCAACGGCGGACCCCAGATCGGCACCGCAACACGGTCAACCACATACGTCTGCAGGAAGCGTTCCGCCTCTTTCGGGTTGATGCCGCGAATCATGCGCGCCGCAAACGTGCCCAGCTCCTCGCTCACGCGCTCCGCGTTCGCTGGCTGCACCAGCCACTTGCCCACCCGTTCCGGAATGCGGGCCTCCATCACCTTGCTGGTAATGGTTTGGGCGTTGAGGAAGTTCTCGCTGACAAACGCACTCAATGCGTCCGCAACCTGGTCCTTCTTGTTCGGGATGATCGCGGTGTGCGGAATCGGAATCCGCATCGGATGCCTGAACAACGCGGTGACTGCAAACCAGTCTGCCAACCCGCCAACCATGCCGGCCTCCGCCGCGGCGCGCACGTAACCCACCCAGCCGGGAGCGGTGCCTTGGGATTGCCACCAGGAACACGCCAGAAAGATCACTGCCGCCACACCGAGCAAGCTGGTGACAAAGATCTTATGGTTTCGCAGCGTCCGACGCCGCTGAGCTTCATTGCTTGGCTGCGGCATCTCCATCACATGTGACATGCCCTTGATTAAACACAAGCTCCCCGCCTTCGGGTGGAAGCGGGGAGCTGTTTTAGGGGGATTAGCCCGTGTTAGTTCACACGGCCCGTGGTCTTGCGGTAGTGCTTGTAGTCCTTGCGGCCAATGCCCAAGAGCACAACTGCGAGGATGACGCAGGCTGCCATCTCAATACCACCGAGGATCATCAGGATGGAGGAGTAATCCTGTGTCTGAGCGCCCCAGCCAACAAACTTGGCGCACAGGCCCCAGACGAAGATGCCCAGGCCGTACAGGAACGCAAGGATGAAGGCCATGGACAGCCAGGTGCTGTGGCGGAGCAGCGAGGAGTGCGGAGCGCCGAGGGAAACCGGGTCGTAGCCCTCAATGTAGGAGTCCTGCAGCTGCGTCTGGTAGTCCGGGAACGACTCCGACTGGATGTCTGCAACCGCGTGCTGGGATGCCATGTTCATGTCCTTTGCGTCAGTTTTTCTGGAACAGTTTTCCAGGGGTTTCCAGGTGAAATATCACGGTTCAGTATACGGCATGCGCCCTTGGGCGCATGAACCGTAACTGAAAGCTGTTCTTCTTTAGTCGTCGCCGCCCTTGAACGCCGCACGAGCGCGCTCTGCGTTGATGGCGCCAACAGCGTCCAGCGGGATGCCTGCCGGGCAGACATCGGCGCACTCGCCGTAGAGGGAGCAGTGGCCGAAGTTGGTCTCCAGTTCATCCACCATCTTGCGTGCACGACGTGCGCGCTCCTGCTGGCCGAGCGGAAGCAGCTTGAGGTGCTTCAGCTTGGCGCCGGTGAACAGGTGCGCAGCACCGTTCGGGCAGGC
The DNA here is from genome assembly GCF_001806875.1 of Corynebacterium sp. HMSC29G08. Lineage (GTDB taxonomy): Bacteria > Actinomycetota > Actinomycetes > Mycobacteriales > Mycobacteriaceae > Corynebacterium. Next base: position 14,016 of record NZ_KV786248.1, on the reverse strand, counting down.
AGCCACACAGGCGCCACAGCCGATGCAGGCTGCGTAGTCCAGTGCCAGCTCAGCGTCGTGGTGGTTGACATGCAGCGTGTCAGCGTCCGGTGCGGTACCAGCGTTGACAGAGACGTATCCGCCCTGCTGCATAACGCGGTCCAGTGCGGAGCGGTCCACAGCCAGGTCCTTGATTACCGGGAATGCCCCGGAGCGGAACGGCTCAATGCGCAGCGTGTCGCCATCCTTGTAGTTGAACAGGCGCTGCAGGCAGGCGGTGGTGTTCTTACCAGCGCCGTGCGGGCGACCGTTCACGTTCAGACCACAGGTGCCACAGATGCCCTCGCGGCAGTCATGTGCGAAGGTGAAGGGCTCCTTGCCAGCCTCAACGTACTGGTTGTTGACGTGGTCGAGCAGCTCCAGGATGGACATCTGCTCTACAGCGTCGTCCACCTGGACAGTCTCAAATGCGCCGTCGGTGTCGGGTCCGGCCTGACGCCAGATCTCAAGTGTCAGTTTCATTACTTGTAGTTCCTTGCCATCAGCGGGATCGAATCGAAGAACAGGGGTTCAGCGTGGCGGATGAACTGGCCGTCACCTGCCGGCTCCCAAGCCGACACGAAGCACCAGTTTTCATCGTCGCGCTCTGCCTCACCGTCTTCGGTGAGGTGGTCCATGCGGTAGTGCGCGCCACAGGATTCGTCGCGGTCCAAAGCGTCCACACACATCAGCTCGCCCAGGTTGATGTAGTCCAGCAGTCGAAGCGCAGCCTCGAGCGTCTGGTTCATGTCGTGCTGGCCGCCCGGGATGTGCAGGTTGCGCCAGAAGTCCTCGCGCAGTGCGCGAACCTTCTGAATACCCTCCTGCAGGCCCTCAACGGTACGGGCAACGCCGCAGTGCTCGTAGAGGATTGCGCCGAGCTGCTCGTGGAAGTACTCCGGGCCGTGCGGCTCTACCGGCTCAATGTTCATCAGAGCATCGATGCGGTCCTGGGTGCGCGTCAGCGCTTCCTTCACCTCCGGTGCCTCCAGATCCAGGGCGGCCTCGCCCAGGTGGTGCGCCAGGTAGTTCGGAATGGTGAACGGGAGGGTAAACCAACCATCAACGGAAGCGGACAGCAGCGAGTTAGCGCCCAGGCGGTTTGCACCGTGGTAGGTCCAGGAGCACTCACCAGCGGCGAACAGGCCGTCGATGGAGGTCATCTCGTTGAAGTCCGTCCACAGGCCACCCATGGTGAAGTGCACGGTCGGAGCAATACGCATCGGCTCCTTGTATGGGTCTGCCCCCGTGGAGTCTTCGTACATCTCGAAGAGGTTCGAGTAACGCTCACGGATCGTTTCTTCACCCAGACGCTCAATGGCGTCGGAGAAGTCCAGGTATGCGGAGTTACGCAGCGGGCCCACGCCGAAGCCAGCGTTGAGCTGCTGGGAGATCGCACGGGATGCAACGTCACGCGGCACCAGGTTGCCGAACGCCGGGTAGCGACGCTCCAGGAAGTAGTCGCGCTCGTCTTCCGGGATGGTGTTCGGATCGCGATCGTCGCCCTTTTCCTTTGGGGTCCAAATGCGACCGTCGTTACGCAGGGACTCAGACATCAGGGTGGTCTTTGCCTGCCAGGACGCGTTAACCGGAAGGCCGGTCGGGTGGAACTGCACGAAGCACGGGGACGCCAGGTAAGCGCCACGCTCGTAAGCACGCATCATTGCGGAAGCGTTGGAGTTCTTCGCCAGCGTCGTCTTGTGGTACACGTTGCCGTAACCACCGGTAGCCAAGATGACTGCGTGGCCGGTGAACGCGGCCAGCTCGCCGGTGATCAGGTTACGGGTGACAATGCCGGCGCAGTGCTTCTTGCCGTCCTTCTCAGTGATGATCAGGTCCATCAGGTCGTTGTGGGTGAAAATCTCCACGTTGCCCAGGTGGATCTGACGCTGCAGTGCCGAAGCGGTGGACAGCTGCAGCTGCTGGCCTGTTTGGCCACGGGTGTAGTAGGTACGGGAAACCTGCACACCACCGAAGGAACGGGTAGCTAGGGTGCCGCCGTACTCACGAGCGAACGGAGCGCCGATCGCGTTCATGTGGTCGATCACGCGCACGGACTCAATAGCCAAGCGCCAGCAGTCGGACTCACGGCAGCGGTAGTCGCCGCCCTTGACGGTGTCCTTGGTGTGGCGGTAAGCGCCGTCGTTGTCCACCTTCTTGCCGCGGGCGGAGTTCACGCCACCCTGTGCAGCAATGGAGTGCGCACGACGCGGTGCGTCGTGGTAGGTGAAGACCTTCACGTTGTAGCCCAGCTCGCCGAGTGCGGCAGCAGCTGCGCCACCGGAAAGGCCGGTGCCTACAACGAGGACGGTGAACTTGCGGCGGTTCAGCGGGGAGACCAGCTCCATGTGGTCCTTCGCGTACTGCCACATGTCCTTCATGCGGACTTCGTCGCGGTTCGGCTCGTTGCTGGCCAGGATCTCGCCCGGGGTCACGCCCGGAACGACAGACTCAGGCTGGCGGAAACCCGCGTTGACGTCAGCGCCCTTGGTAGCGGCGAGGGTGTCCTGCGTTTCGCCGGATGCGCCCTGCGTCGCAGAAATTGGGGTAGTCATAGTTTTTCTCCTATTTCAGCCTTTAGCGAGTGAACCCAGGAATGGCGCCGAATGCCAGCGCGATCGGCATCACAATGTTGCCAATGACAACGATGAACGGCAGCACGTACGCCAGAATCACCATCAGGCCCTTGCCACGCTCGCCCAACCAGCCCAAGTCAGATACCGCGAGGTACACACCGTGGGTCAGGTGCAGGCACAGCGCAACCATTGCCAAAACGTAGAACAACGTAACCGGCCAACGCTCAGGAGCGAAGGTTGCCAGCAGGTTGTCACGAACAGCGCCGTGTACAAACGCGTCGGACGCAACGACCTGGCCCAGGGTCAGATCCAGGATGTGGAAGATCAGGAACAGCAGCAGGATAACGCCGGTAATCAGCATCGAGCGGGTCGCCGTCGGCTGCCAGCCGCCCATGAGGTTCGTGCGCTTGAACTTGCCACGGGAACGCTTCGAACGACCGTGCAGCACAAACGCGCCCCACACGTGCAGCACCAAGCAGGCAAGCAGCACGATGCGGATGATCCATAGGAAGCCCTCACGCGGGAACAGCGGCTCACCCATCGTGCGCAGGAACTCGCCATACTCATCGATAGGAGCAACGCCGTTGGCGTGCAGTGGCATAAAGATCTTCAGGTTACCCACCATGTGACCCAGCACGAACAGGCCAAAGATCAGGCCGGTGATGGCCATGGTGAGCTTCAGAGCCCAGGTTGGGAATGACGGCCGCTCGCGCAGCGGCGTTTCAGTAATTTTTCCGTGACGAATGGCTTCACGGTCTGCGTTTTTTACAGTCATGGCACCTCCAGTGTCGTTTTCACTCTAAGTAACGGACGCCACAACCGTGAACTTTCAGTGGTGAGGTTTGCCAGCTGCCTCCCAGCTTCCTCAGGTTCCTCCCGCTTCATTCGCCCCTACCCCACCTTTACGTTGGGCATTTCCACCTTTACGGCCCCTTTTGTGATTTTGCCCACGCCCCGCCGCCACTACCCCTTTTAGTGTCATACTTTGGTTGGTAAGCATGCCCTAACCTCGTGTTTTGGTACTCTCGGCACCATGACTGACGCAAAACAGAACGATCAAAACCAAGCAATCCGTGACATCGACGCGCCGGCGAAGGAGATCTTTGACCTCCTTTCCAATCCGGAGCGCCACCCCGAAACTGACGGCTCCGGCATGGTGGTCTCTGCCGACAAGGCTGAGCGCATCAAGGAGGTCGGCGACACCTTCACCATGAACATGACGAAGGAAGATGGTGACTACCAGACCACCAACGAGGTCTTCGCATTCCAGCAGGACCGCATTATCGGTTGGAAGAATGTGGAAAACACCACCGCAGGCGTCCGCGTGGGCGCGAAGTGGCTCTACGAGCTTGAGCCGATCGATGCCGACAACACCCGCGTCACCCTGACGTACCTGCGCGATGAAATCGAGCTGGACCCGGTACGTAAGTTCAGCGAGACCTTCGATGATGCCTTCCTGATCAAGTCCCTCGACTCGCTCGCCGCAGCGGTTTCCGGAAAGTAGTTCGCGTTCAGCGCGTGCTCCCGCCCCCGCGCGATCCCCAAAAACACGTTTGCAGCTACCTACACCCGGCTACCAAGCGATTTTTTCGCTAGTAGCTACAGGTAGGTAGCTGCAAACTGCGTGGGGACAGCGCCAGCGCCAGCGCTACAGGTTGATCATGTGGCCTTCAATGCCGTGCGCGATCTCCTTAACCACTTCGGACAGGGTCGGGTGGATGTGGATGGAGCGTGCGATGTCGCCTGCGGTCAGATCAAAGCGCTGTGCAAGGACAACCTCCGGCAGAAGCTCGGAGACGTGCGGGCCAACGAAGTGGGCGCCGAGGATCTCGCCGAACTCACCATCAGCGACCAGCTTGGCAAAGCCGTTTGCCTCTGCCAGGCCGACTGCCTTGCCGTTTGCGGAGAACGGGAAGGTAGCAACCTTGATGTCCTTCTCCGGCCACTTCTCCTTAGCCTGCTCTTCGGTGTAGCCCATGGAGGCAACCTGCGGGTTGCAGAAGGTGGCGCGCGGGGTCATCATGTAGTCCTCGATTTCGAGGGTCTCCGCGCCCGCGATGGTCTCGGCCGCGATGATGCCCTGGGATTCGGCTACGTGGGCGAGCTGGAGCTTCGCCGTAACATCGCCGATCGCGTAGATGCCATCGACGTTGGTGCGCATACGCTCGTCGATAGCAATGGCGCCGCGGTCAGTCAGCTCAACGCCGGTGTTCTCCAGGCCGTAGCCCTCGGTACGCGGTGCGAAGCCCACGGAGATCATGACGCGGTCCACGGTCAAGGTCTCAACGGAGTCCGTGCCGTTCTTCTTTACGTCCACCTCAACAGAGTCGCCGTTGTCGCGCACGGCGGTGGTGGCGTGGCCGGCGAGCAGCTTCACACCAAGTTTCTTGTAGCGCTTCGCAATCTCCTTGGACACGTCCCTGTCCTCGTTCGGCAAGACGCGGTCCATGTACTCAACAACAGTCACGTCTACGCCGTAGTTGGACAGGACGTAGGCGAACTCCATGCCGATGGCGCCAGCGCCGACGATAACCATCGTCTTCGGCGCGTCCGGGTTGAGGATCTGCTCTTCGTAGGACACAACATTGTCCGACAGTTCGATGCCAGGCAGGGTGCGGACGACGGAGCCGGTGGCGATAATGCAATCGTCGAAAGTAATGACCTTGCCCTTGTCATCGCCTTCGGTGATCTCGATGGTCTTGGCGTCCGTGAAGGAGCCGAGGCCGTTGACCTCGGTGATCTTGTTCTTCTTCATCAGGTAGTGGACGCCGCCAACAATCTTCTCGGAGACCTTGCGGGAGCGGGTATGTGCGTCCGTGTAGTCGAACTCCACGTCACCCTTGATGCCGAACGTCTTCGCCTCATGGTTGAAGATCTCTGCGATCTCGGCGTTCTTGATCAGTGCCTTGGAAGGGATGCAGCCCACGTTCAGGCACACGCCACCCCAGTATTTCTTCTCAACTACAGCAACTTTCTTGCCAAGCTGTGCTGCGCGGATAGCGGCGACATAGCCACCGGGGCCAGCGCCGAGTACAACAACGTCAAAATGTTCTTTAGTCACGCCCAATAGGATACGTCGGTTAGCAAGCTGTGTGGGCAGAGTCGCGCGTAATGTTTGGCACCTCTGGCAATATATGTGGAAGTGACAGGGGAGCCGCTGCTTGTTCCCACCATTTTCTAAAGAAAAGCGAGTCATCCATTATGAAGATCACGCGTCCGGCCCTTGCTGCCGTCGCAGCCGTAGCAATCGCCGCTGGCGCTGTTCCCGTGGCCGGGCATTTCCAGGCCGCCGAGTCTGCCCAGGGTCTTGCCACCATCGAGCGCGTGCACCCCGCAGTGTCGGAGAGCACTTCTAGCTTGCCTACGTCTACGGAAACCACCCACACCGCCACCACCGAAGCCAGCGCAACTGCTTCCGCTGCGTCAACGACGCCGACTTCTGATGCTGCGAAGGAGCCGAAGGTTGCAACTGACATTGACGGCGCGTCGGTCCCGGATGGTGACCGAGAGGGTCTGCTGAACCAGGCGAAGGACGCGTTGAAGCCGGAGGCTACCGGCGAAGAGGCGGACAACATGCCGAAGATGGATGACACTGAGTCCACTGAGTCCCCCAACTCCGAGGAGCTCATGGAAATCAAGCCGCTTACTGCGGCTCCGGATGACTACAAGAAGAACCCGCAGGAATGGTTCAATGAGCTGAAAACCTTCCCAGGTGGTGAGGCAATTACGGTGCACTCCAAGGCGATGGACCGCGACATCCCGGTAGCGCTGATCCGCGCGGTGGATGAAAACGGCAAGCCGCTAGCAAAGGCGCCGACCTACTACTTGCTTAACGGTGCTGGTGGTTCTGAGCAGAACACGGACTGGCTGGCTATGGCCCCGAACACCGTACGCAACGTGCTTGCTCATGAGCCGGTGAACGTGGTTATCCCAATGGAAGGCGCGTTTTCTTACTACGTGGACTGGCTGAGCAACCCGGGTGAGGGTAAGTATTTCAAGGGTGAGCAGAAGTGGTCGACGTTCTTAGCGAAGGAAATGATCCCGTCGGTTGAGGACTACCTGGATGCCAACGGGAAGCGCGCCGTGACCGGGTTCTCCATGTCTGCAACTTCATCGCTGCTTTTGGCGGTGCATAACCCGGATATGTTTGATGCTGTCGGCTCATTCTCCGGCTGCGCTGCCACTTCCACCCCGCTGCCGAACTTCTTCACAGGCCTGACGGTCAACCGCGGTTCTGCGGGAGCGGGCAACATTACGCCGGAAAACATTTGGGGTCCGCGCGGGTCTGACTACAACCGCTACAACGATGCGTTGGTGATGGCGGACAACCTGGTTAGTGAAAACGGGGTGTCCAAGACCAAGTTCTACCTCTCCGCGGGCACGGGCCTTGCTGGCCAGACGGATATGCTGAGCTACCTGCGTGAACATTCGGGTTCGACGGAGGCGTTGAACGCGGCGCTGACGCTGCAGATTGAGGGCGGCGCCATTGAGGCCGCGATGAACGCCTGCACGCATGACTTGAACACCAAGTTCACCAAGCTGGGTGTGCACACCTACTTCAACAAGCGTCCGGTTGGCACGCACTCTTGGCCGCTGTGGCGGGATGATTTGAAGGTGTCGTGGGACAAGGTCATTCGCCCGGCACTGCTTGAGGGCGAGTAGACCGGCGACTAAGCCACAACATAAAAGCATCGGGTAAGCGGTACGTGGCCGCCTACCCGATGCTTTTTACGTTTTAGAACATGCCGAGACCGAATGCGATCTGCGAGGACGCGGAGGAGCCGAAGTGGAGCAGCTGGCCGAGGAGCTCATTGATCTGCAGCTGTGCGTTTTCAATAATCATTGTTCACTGTCCTTTTCTTGATGTTTCTTGAGACACGATGTGGCAATTGTTCGCTATTGTTACACAATTTGTCTTGTGTGACCGTAATATAGCCAGTCATGAGCCTGAAGCGCACCGCATCTGCAGTCCTTGCCGCCCTGACCGCGGCTGCAATCACCACGGGTACCGTCACCGCAACTATCCCCGCCAACGCGGCGACCGTTACAGCCGCCCAAGTTGCCGGCCAAACGCCGGTGGGCACGGTCAAGCTTTGGGACGCTAAGGCGAACCCGCCCATGATGGTTAGCGCGAACCGTCCTCAAGAATGGCCCCAGCAGGTGGACCACAAGACGGTGCTGAGCTACCTGGTCCACTCGCCGTCGATGAACAGGGACATCCCTGTTGCCGTTGTGCCGGCGACGAACCCGCAGGGCCAGCGCGTAGCAAACGCGCCGACAATCTACTTGCTCAATGGCGCAGGTGGCGCGGAGCAGAACCAGGATTGGTTGAAGATGGCGCCGGTGAAAGACTTCTTCGCGGGCAAGGGCGTCAACGTGGTCATCCCGCAGGCGGGTGCGTTTTCCTACTACACCGACTGGGTAGAGACGAACCTTAACACTAACTACCTGCGCGGACCGCAGAAGTGGGAGACGTTTTTAACCAAGGAGCTGCCCGGCCCAATTGAGCGCATGCTCAACGCCGACAACCGCCGCGCGATTGTTGGTTTCTCCATGTCCGCCACATCTTCGCTGTTGCTGCCGCAGCACAACCCGGGCTTTTATGATGCGGCGGCGTCGTTTTCCGGCTGTGCGTCTACAAGCTCGCCCCACGGCTACAACTACACTCGTGTGACGGTGAACCGCGGCGGCTACTCTGACTTCAAGACTGTCACCCCGGAGATGATGTGGGGGCCGATGGGCGGGTCCTACAACCGTTGGAACGACGCACTGCTCAACGCTGAGCGTCTGCGCGGCACCGCGCTCTACATCTCTTCCGCCACCGGCCTTGCGGGCCGCCCGGACCAGGTGAGCTACCTGGTTGGCCAGGGCGCTCCGGAGCTTGTCGCCCAGATTGCTGCTGTAACGCTGCAGGTTGAGGGTGGCGCTATTGAGGCCGCGATCAACCAGTGCACCCACGATTTGAAGACGAAGCTGGACGCTTTGAACATTCCAGCAACGTATGAGCTGCGCAACGTGGGCACTCATTCCTGGCCGTACTGGCGTGCGGATCTAGAGAAGTCCTGGTTTACCACCATCGCCCCGGCGTTTGGGATGTAGCCAGCAACCAGCACCGTGCCGTGGCGGGCTAGAATGGCCGATCGTTATGACTACTCATCGGCTCCGCTCAACCCCGGTCCCCGGACACCGGGACCAGTACACGGGCGTGGACTTCAACTTAGGCTTCCACGTCACGCATTATGACGTGACGATGAACTACAAGGTGGGTCCGAACTATGTGGACGCCACCGCCACGTTGACGTTGACGCCGTGGCGGGATTTGAACCACATGACGTTGGATCTGATGGATAACCTGCGGGTGCGCAGCGTCACTACAACGCATGGTGAGATTAAGCGTTTTCGCCATTACCGCAACAAGCTGCGCGTTACGTTCACGCAGGACATTGCGGTAGATACGGAATTCCAGCTGACCATTCGGTACACGGGCACGCCGCGTCCGCGTCGTACGGCGTGGGGCCAGTTGGGATGGGAGGAGCTGGAAAACGGCGCGTTGACGGCGAACCAACCCAACGGTGCGCCCACGTGGTTCCCGTGTGATGACACGCCTGATGAGAAGGCCACGTACCGCATTACGCTGCGCCCGGACCAGCCCTACCAGGTCATTGCTACGGAGACGTCCCGTCCGCTGCCGACCTACTTGGCCACTGTGAACGTCGGCCAGTTTGTACACCACAGCCTGGGCCGCAACACCAGTGCGTATCTGCCGCGCGGCCTGCAGTTGGGCGATTTTGCCAAGCAGCAGGAGATGCTGGATTTCTTCGAGACCTGCTTTGGTCCGTACCCCTATGAGCATTACACAGCGATCGTGCATGATGAGCAGCTTGAGATCCCGCTTGAAGCGGCCGGCCAGTCCATTTTCGGCCGCAACCACACGCGCGGCAACGAGCGACTGATCGCCCATGAGCTGGCACACCAGTGGTTCGGCAACTCGTTGGGCATCGCCCAGTGGGATGACATTTGGCTCAATGAGGGCTTCGCTTGTTACGCCGAGTGGCTCTGGGCCGATGCTCAGGGCAGCATGCTTATCGACGCCTCCGTGAACCACCACTACGCCAAACTCCCCACCCCCACCGTGCCGCTTGCCAACCCGGGCCCGCGCCACATGTTTGATGACTGGGTGTACAAGCGCGGCGCGATCACCCTGCACGCGTTGCGCGCCGCCATGGGTGATGAGGCGTTCTTTAGCGGAGTGCGCTCGTATGTGGCCAAGTCCACGCATGGGATTGTGGAGCCATTCGATTTGAGAAACGCGCTGAAGGCGGCCGCGCCGGGTGCGGACATCGCCGGAATTATGGATGTCTGGCTGAACCACACGGAGCTTCCTGACGTGCCGAAGATCCGATAACCCATGAGAAGCCTGACGCTGGCCACCGCCTTTTCGGCGCTCGCCGGGTTCGTGCTCATGTGGGTGGCCGGCTGGGCGTTGGACACCGGCAGCGCGTACCGATACTTCACCGCGTTCTGGGGGTTGTTTTTCGCCTCCGCTGGTCTTATCGACGGCATTACGCATGAGACGACGCGCGCTGTGGCGTCGTCAAGCGAAACGGGCTCTCGTGGCACGGCGAATCCCTGGCGCTTCGGCGCTGCCGCGGCAACGGTTGTGGTGGCCTTGGGACTCGGCCTTGGACTGTGGGCGATGCGGGCCTGGGTGCCCATGTCCCCCGGCACCGCCACAACCCTACTGGTATTCGGCCTGGTCAGCTACGTGTTCCAGGCGGTACTCTCCGGTGTTCTGTCCGGTGCGCAGCTGTGGAACCAGTACGCGGCGCTCGTTGCGCTGGATTCCGGCATCCGCCTGGTGCTTGCCGTGGTCGCGTGGGCGCTGGGCTGGGGACTGCCTGCGTTCTTGTTGATCACTGTCATCGGCGCGGTGAGCTGGGTGATGATCCTGGGTGTCTCGCGTGAAGCGCGCTCCCGCATCCGCGTTGCGCTGGACGTGGATCGCAAGGTGTTCGTCAGCCGCGTGTTTACCGCCATGCTCGCCTCCGGCGCCTCAGCCGCGCTGATCACCGGTTTCCCCACCGCCGTATCCGCGGCGTTCCCGGACAATGACGCCTCCGTATCCATTCTCGTTGCCGCCATCAACAACGCCGTCATCCTCACTCGTGCACCAGTGTTGGTGCCCCTTCAGAGGTTTCAGGCGGCGTTGGTTGTGCGCTTCGTGGAAAAGCAAAAGCACATCTACCGTGCACTTTTGGGGCCGGTGGTGGCTGTGCTCGGCCTAGGTGTCGCCGGATTTGCCCTGGCCTGGCTGCTGGGGCCGTGGATTCTGCAGCTGGCATTCCCGTCTGAACTGTTCGTGCCTGGGCGCACGCTTGCGCTTCTGACGTTCGCTTCCGCGTTCATGGGCACCCTCATGATCACCGGCGTGGCTGTCCTCGCACTACAACGCCACGGTTGGTACGTGGCTGGATGGCTCACCGCCTCTGTCGTAGCCTTCGCCGTCCTGTTCACCGCACCGTGGGGTGTGGTTACCGCCGTGGTTATCGCCCTGTACGCGGGCCCTTTGGCTGGCGCGATCGTGCACGTGATCGGCCTGTGGGGCGCGCGGAGTTTAGTAGCATAGCCAGCCATGGGAACAATGCTGGTCACCGGCGGCGCCGGGTTCATCGGATCCAACTTCGTCCACATGGTGTGTGGGCGGGGATCTCACGACGTGATCGTGCTGGACAAACTGACCTACGCAGGCAACCACGACAACCTCGCCGGGCTGGACGTGGAGTTTGTCCACGGCGATGTTGCGGACCCGACTGTCGTGGAGCCGCTGGTTGCTCGTGCGGACACTGTGGTCCATTTTGCTGCGGAATCCCACAACGACAACTCCCTGCGCGACCCATCCGCGTTCCTGCAGTCCAACGTAGTGGGCACGTTTGTGTTGTTGGAGGCAGTGCGCAAGTTTGATACGCGCTTCCACCACATCTCTACTGATGAAGTCTTCGGCGACCTCGCTCTCGGCGGCACCGACGCTTTTTCAGAGACCACACCATACAACCCCTCTTCGCCCTACTCCGCAACGAAGGCTGGTTCCGACCATTTGGTGCGCGCTTGGGTGCGTTCCTTCGGCATCGCGGCGACTATCTCAAATTGCTCCAACAATTACGGCCCCTACCAGCATGTGGAGAAGTTCATCCCCCGCCAGATCACCAACATCCTGTGTGGTCAGCCCGCCAAGCTCTACGGTACTGGCGCCCAGGTGCGCGACTGGATCCACGTGGACGACCACAACGATGCCGTGCTCACCATCCTTGAGCGCGGCGAGATTGGCCAGACCTACAACATCGGCGCCAGCGAGGCTGACTCCCCTCACATTACAAATAAGCAGGTCATCGAGACGATCTGTTCGCTGATGGGCGGCTCTTTCGAGCACGTCGCTGACCGCCCTGGTCATGACCAGCGCTACACCATGGACGCCACCAAACTGCGCACTGAGCTTGGCTGGCAGCCTCGCTATACCGACCTCCACGCTGGTCTTGCCAGCACCATCGAGTGGTACCGGGAGAACGAATGGTGGTGGCGCGACGCCAAGGGTGGCGTTGAGGAGGCCTACGCCCAGCGCGGGCAGTAGGTTGTGGGTCTGGGATACTCTAAGGAACCATGCCCGAAATGCCCGAAATGCCCCAAACAACCCCGATCGAAGGTCTGACCGTTCACGCCCTGTCGCTGCACGAAGACAACCGCGGCTGGTTTAAGGAGAATTGGGCTGGTCAGCTGTTGCAGCCGAAGCAGAACAACGTCAGTTTCAACGCCAAGGCGGGCACGACGCGTGGGATGCACGCGGAGCCGTGGGATAAGTGGGTGTCGGTGGCCACGGGCAGGGTGTTTGGCGCATGGGTGGATATGCGTGAGGGCTCCCCCACGCTCGGCGAGACCTTCGGCATCGAGATCGGTCCTGGCCAGGCAGTGTTTGTTCCGCGGGGTGTGGCCAATGGCTTCCAGACGCTGGAGGACAACACGGCTTACATTTACCTGGTCAACCAGTGCTACAACCCGAACGGCACCTACGCGTACTGCTCTTACAAGGAGATCGACTGGCCGCTTGCCCCAACGGAGCTTTCGCTTGCCGACGCCACACATCCCCCCTTCAGCGAATCCACCCCCGTCCCGCCAAAGAAGGTCCTGGTCACGGGTGCCAACGGGCAGCTTGGCCGGGCACTGCGCCAGTTGTGGGGCGAGAGTCGCGCAGACTATTTCACCCGCGAGGAGTTCGATATCACCGCGATTCCTGAGGGGTTTGATTTCTCGGGCTACAGCGCGATTGTGAATTGCGCGGCATATAACGATGTCAACGGCGCGGAGACTGACCGCGCGACGGCCTGGGCGGTCAACGCGGATGCGCCGGCGACTCTGGCCAGGGTGGCCAACGAGCATGACCTGACGTTGGTGCATGTGTCCAGCGATTACATTTTCGACGGCACCGTCGAGGTACACACCGAGGCCGAGCACGCAAGCCCACTTTCTGCGTACGGTGCGTCCAAGGCGGCGGGCGATACGGCGGCACAAACCGCGAGGCGCCACTACGTTATCCGCACCTCTTGGGTGTTTGGGGATGGTGCGAATTTCATGGACACCATGGCCAAGCTGGCCCTGGCGGACAAGAGGGTAAACGTAATCATGGATCAGGTGGGGCGCCCCACTTGGACGGAGGATTTGGCTAAAGGCATCGATCACCTGCTCCGGACTGAGGCGGAGTTTGGCGTGTATAACCTCTCGTCGGATGGCGATGCGGTGGGTCGAGATGAGATGGCGATGGCGGTTTTCGTGGGCGTTGGTAAGGATCCTGCGGAGGTGACGCCGGTGACTACCCAGCAATATGCGCAGTTGGTCGGCCCGGAGGCCCCGCGGCCCTCGCACTCAACGTTGGATTTGAGCAAGATCAAGGCGACCGGGTTCCAGCCGATGAATTGGCGCGCCGCCCTTGCTATCCACCTTGCCGCACATCTGTAGCTGGCACGCCCTTGTAGCTGGCACGCCCTTGTAGCTGGGGTCAAGTCCCGTGTAGCTGGCACACCCTTGTAGCTGGGGTCAAGTCCCGTGTAGTGGTGCGGCCCAAGTGTGGGGCGAGGTTTGACGGCGCTTTGTTTGAGGGCGCTGTGTTTGACCGCGCTGTGCCTAAACCCCGAACGGAAGAGTACGGATAGGCCGGGTTTTGGGTATCTATCCGTAGTGTTGTATCCGGGGTTTAGCGAAAAAGGGCGCGGGTAGGTGACTTTAGCGCCGGTTTGAGACCGGGTTGCTGCCGGATTGGGGCAGATTGCCTGACTTAGGTCATGGGTGGGTGAGCAACGTCACTCTTGACACTGTTACCTGGTGGTTTTTGGTGGCGGGGTGGGATTTTTCCGCACTAAGTGGGTAGTGATGGGGG
>NZ_KV786247.1:5453-27345 GCF_001806875.1 Corynebacterium sp. HMSC29G08 | reverse complement strand
GGGGGGGGAGTTGTCAATGAAAAACCCCGGCCCGCCATGAGGCGAGTCGGGGTATATGCGTCTAGCTCAACGCTAGAGGCGGCAGGTTAGTTGGTTGACGGTGCTGCGGTCTCAGCTTCCGGGGCGTCCTCTGCCGGCGCCTCAGACTCCGCTGGTGCCTCGGACTCCGCTGGAGCCTCAGACTCTGCCGGCGCCTCGGACTCTGCGGCGCTTTCCTCAACTACGGTCTCGGTCACGGTCTCGTTCGCCGCGGTCGGGGTCTCGGTAACGGTGCCGGATTCAACCGTGGTGGTCTGGTTAGCTACGGAGGAGGAGGTGGTGGCCTCGGTCTCGCCGGCTGGGATTGCGTCGTCGTTGTTGCCGAAGAGGTTGAGCAGCAGCCAGATCAGCAGCAGAGCGGCGATAAGGCCGATGAGCCACTTCCACCAGCCGCCGCCACCGTTGTTGTCATCAGTGGTGACTGCGGTGGAACCCGCAGTAGCGCGCGGCGTGGTCTCAATGACCTCGGTTGCCGGGTCTACCGTCGGGTCAACGTTCGGATTAATGTTGCGGGCCGGGTCGTTCGGATTCGGGTTCGGAGTGGTCATTTGCTGAAAATCCCTTCGTTTCAAATATGTAGAGCGCTAAATTTTGGGCTACCTGACAGGCCAATTGCCAAAGTGCCAGCTAGCCAGCACCCGACCACGGTATCAAACGTTGCCTAGCACGAGGCGCCCCGTTCTGCAGCACAAACTTACATTCGGCAGTTTTTACTGGTCAGCGTCCTGAATAAATACTGGAAGCCATTTTCAATAGATTGTCAATAAGCGGGCGGCGGGGATAGGCTGTGTCGTATGAGACACAATCACGCACATAGCCACGGTCACAGCCACGGTCACAGCCACGATCACGATCACAGAAGCACTCCGCTGCGCGCACTCATCGCGGCGCTTACCATCACGTCGACGGTATTTTTCGCAGAGCTGATCGGTGGCATCGTCTCCGGCTCGGTGGCCTTGATCGCGGATGCGATGCACATGCTTTCAGACGCTGCGGGCCTGATCATTGCCGTCATCGCCGTGATTGCGGGCAAAAGGGCAGCATCACGGCGCGCGACGTATGGCTACCGCCGTGCAGAGGTGCTCGCCGCACTGGTGAACGCCGCAACAGTGATCATGATTTCGGTGTTCATTGTGGTTGAGGCGGTTAAGCGCTTCCGCGTGGCGTCGGAAGTGGAATCTGGCACCATGCTGATCATTGCCATTATCGGTTTGCTGGCGAATGCGATTTCGGCGTGGATCTTGTCGCGGCACCGCGGGGATTCCATCAACGTTGAAGGCGCGTTGCTGCACGTGTTGGTGGACATGCTCGGCTCGGTGGCGGTGATTGTGGCCGGCCTTGTTATTCGTTTTACGGGCTTTATGGCGGCGGACGTTATTGCGTCGTTGATTATCGCGGCGATGGTGTTGCCGCGTGCGGTGCAGTTGCTCATGCAGTCGGCTCGTGTCCTGTTGGAGCAGGTGCCGGACGGTTTTGATGAGGCGGCGGTGGAGCCTGCGCTGTTGGCCATCCCGGGCGTGATGGCAACACATGACATCCACTTGTGGTCGCTGGATGGGGTGTCGGTTATTGCTACGGCACACCTGGTTCTTGATGACGGTGCTGATGCCGGCCACGCCCTCGACGCTGCGCAGGCGGCGCTGGCAGAGCTGGGAATTGAGCATTCCACAATCCAGCTCGAGCGCCCCGAGCATGCTGATCATGAGAGCATTTGCTGAAACTGATCTAAAGTCAGAAGACATGGGCTTTACCACGCCGAGTTACTCACTTATTGACCTGTTCGCACGCGCTGAGCGCGGGGAGTTGCAGCTGCCGGATTTCCAGCGTGATTACATCTGGGATGTTGACCGGATTCGCACGCTGATTACCTCCGTGCTTCGTGGCTATCCAATTGGATCGTTCTTGGCGCTTGATACGCGCAATTCGCCGGTGCGCTTTAAGCCGCGCCCGCTTGCTGGGCTTGATGTCGGCAGCGTTGAACCGGGGCTTTTGCTTTTAGACGGGCAGCAGAGGCTGACTTCCCTCTACCACGCATTTAAACGCGAAGGTGTCATCCCGACAGTGGATTACCGGGGAGAGTCGATTCAGCGTCGCTTCTTTGTGGACGTTCGGGCGGCAGTCTCCTCTGACCCGATGCCTGTTGAGGCTGTCTTCGCGGTTGATACGGAGGGATGCGTACGTTCCCACTTCGGCCCTGAGATTGAAGGCGGTATCACCTGCCGCGAGGATATGCTGCGCCACGGAGTTATCCCGGTGTCGCTGTTGATGTGGAAGCAGGCCAATGACCTGTTGGTGGACATGGCTGCCAACGAGGAGCTGCGCGAGCCGGTCAAGCTGTTCCAAAATGAGGTGCTGCGCTGGCTGCCGGCGTATGACGTGCCGGTGATCCGCGTGGACCGTTCCACGTCGCGGGTGGGTGTTGGCCAGATTTTCGCCCATGCAAACTCGGCGGGCGTACAGATGGACGTCTTTGAGCTGTTGACGGCAATGTTTGCAAACGAAGATCCAGATTTCGTGCTTGCGGATCACTGGGCCAAGGTCGAGCAAACGTTGCGCGAGCACCCGGCGCTGGACGAGATTGGGCGCATCGAATTTTTCCGGGCACTAGCGCTTTTGATTACCAGCCGCAATGGTCACGCCACCGGGCACCGCGGCGACATCTTGACTATTTCGTTGCAGGATTACCTGACGCACGTAGATGAGATGACGGCGGCCTTTGTGAAGGCAGCGGAGTTTTTGACGCAGCGTTGCATCCTGGGCAGCGACCAGGTGCCGTATGCCTCACAGCTCGTGCCGCTGGCAACAATTCTGGCGCGCCTTGCGGAGCATCCGGGTGTGTTGGAAGGAGAGCAGGCTCGGGATCGGCTCAACCGCTGGTTCTGGTCCGGCGTCTTCGGCGAGCTTTACGGTGCGCACGCGCCGACAATCCGCGCGGGCTTGGATGTTCAGGAAGTTACCCCGTGGGTGCTAGGGGAGACGGAGGTGGAGCCGCGCACCGTTGCCGATGCGGAGTTCCGTGAGTCCCGCTTGCTGAGCGCTAATGAGGATAGCGGCGTGTACCGAGGCCTGTTCGCGCTGCTGATGGCACGAGGCGCTCGTGATTGGCGCACTGGCAAGGCCTTTGATGAGGAGACGGTTGCTGAGTTGCGTCCGCGCTTCCACACCGTGTTCCCACCGGTGTATTTGCAGCGGATGGGGGTGGACGTGCAAGCGTCGGAAAGTGTGCTCAACCGCACACCTATGGGCCGGCGCACGGACGTGGTGATTGAGAACAATGAGCCGCGCCGCTACTTGCCGCGTCTGCAGTCAAAGTCCCTGCTTGATGATGCTGAGTTTGACGCAGTAATCGAGGGCCACGAGATGTGCCCGCAGTACCTGCTTGCGTCGAACTGGGAGGCGTTTGAGGCTGATCGTCGCAACCGTTTCGTGGGCATGATCGAATACGCCATGGATAAGCCGGTGATTCGTGATCTCACGCGGGAGGCCGTCGCAACTGATCATGGGGAGTAGGACCAGGGGCAGGCGCATTGTCGCTGGTGTATTGGTACCGGCATTAGCGTCGGCATGGTTGCTCAGCGGCTGCAGCAATTCCTTGCCCGCGGATCCGTTTGCTCGCGCAAAAGCGGTCAATGAATCGCGCCACGTGGCTGAGCGTTTTGATGAGCACCCTGTAGTGCTTGATGATGTGAAGGGGATGAGCAGTCTCCAATACTTCTTCACTAGCTCTGAAACCCTGGTGGTGAGTGACGCAACCGTTGAGGCGCAGCTGCGGGCGGCTTCGATTGCGATTGTCGCGCACGCGCCGATGATTGTGTATGACCCACAACGCCATCAGGAGATTGCCCAAGAGGTGGAACGCCTTCGCACCTACACGGTGTTGACGGTGGGGGATGTGGCGCTGGCGCAAACCTCTGGGCGGGTGCGGGTCTATCGCGACCCGGGCGGCATGGATGCGCTTGGCACGATGACGGCGCTGCGATTTGCGCAGCGTGAAGTGGAACGTCCTGAAGACGCGGCGGTGGCCGTAGCTAGCATTGACCCGCAGGACCCGGTGTGGCTGCGCGCGGCGTGGGCAGATCCAAAGGTGATGCCGCAGGCGGAGGCGAGGCCGTTTCCGATCTTGTCGCGTAGGGACGCACAAATGGCGCCGGTCGTTGTTGCTACGGCAGAAAGCTCCATTGCGTCTATTGCGAATGCGCGCAGTTTTGGCGCGGATGTGACCATGGTTGATGATCCTGACCCGCGAAATTCGGAGCAGGCGCTGTTTGCCATGGCAGGACTGTCGCAAGCGCCATTGGTGGCGTTGGGGGCACAGTTTGGTGATGAACGCCAGCTATCAACGAAGATTATGCAGGCGGAAGAATTTTATTTATCCAAAAATGCTGACATGTCACAATTACAGCACTAAGGTATGCAGGGAAATATTCGATTCCACTCAGTAGGAGATTTCCCCGTGGCAAAACCCGTTGTGCTTATTGCGGACAAGCTCGCCCCGTCTACCGTCGAGGCTCTCGGCGACCAGGTGGAGGTGCGCTGGGTTGATGGCCCGAACCGAGCTGAGCTGCTTGCCGCAGTTCCTGAAGCTGACGCACTTTTGGTGCGTTCCGCAACCACCGTTGACGCGGAGGTTATTGCGGCCGCCCCGAAGCTGAAGATCATCGGCCGCGCAGGTGTGGGCCTGGACAACGTTGATATCCCCGCGGCAACCGAGCGCGGTGTGATGGTGGCCAACGCACCGACCTCCAACATCCACTCCGCGTGTGAGCACGCGATCGCGCTGCTTTTGTCCACCGCTCGCCAGATCCCGGCGGCAGATGCCACCTTGCGTGACGGTCAGTGGAAGCGCTCCTCCTTCAACGGTGTGGAGATCTACGGCAAGACCGTCGGCATCGTCGGCTTCGGCCACATCGGTCAGCTGTTTGCGCAGCGCCTTGCTGCGTTTGAGACCACCATCATTGCCTACGATCCCTACGCTAACCCGGCCCGCGCAGCACAGCTTGGCGTGGAGCTGGTGGAGCTTGAAGAGCTGATGGGCCGCGCTGACTTTGTCACCATCCACCTGCCCAAGACCAAGGAAACGGCGGGCATGTTTGATGCTGAGCTTCTGGGCAAGGCGAAGGAAGGCCAGATCATCATCAACGCTGCCCGCGGTGGCTTGGTGGATGAACAGGCGCTGGCTGACGCTATCCGCGCAGGCCGCATTCGCGGTGCAGGCTTTGACGTGTACGCAACGGAGCCGTGCACGGATTCTCCGCTGTTTGAGCTGGACCAGGTTGTAGTCACCCCGCACCTGGGTGCTTCCACCGTTGAGGCGCAGGACCGCGCTGGCACGGATGTTGCTGATTCGGTGCTTAAGGCGCTTGCAGGCGAGTTTGTTGCAGACGCTGTGAACGTCACCGGCGGCAGGGTTGGCGAAGAGGTTGCTCGCTGGCTGGAGCTTGCACGCAAGCTTGGCCTCTTGGCAGGCAAGCTGCTTGATGAGGCCCCGGTGGCGCTCAAGGTCACGGCTCGTGGTGAGCTGTCGACTGAGGACGTAGACACGCTCGCACTGTCTGCTGTCCGCGGCCTGTTCAGTGGCATCGTTTCTGAGACAGTGACGTTTGTGAACGCTCCGTCGATCGCGGAGGCTCGCGGCCTGACCTACTCTGCTGCAACTGAGACTGAGGCTCGTGCGCACCGCAGCGCGCTTGAGGTGCAGGTTGTGGCGTCTAACGGTGATAGTGCAACGATCACCGGTGCGCTGACTGGCCTGGATGGTGTGGAGAAGATTGTCCGCATCAATGGCCGTGGCGTGGATATGCGTGCAGAGGGGCGCAACCTGTTCTTCCGTTACACGGACGTGCCGGGTGCGCTGGGCAAGGTTGGCTCCAAGTTGGGTGACGCAGACATCAACATTGAGGCCGCAGCGCTGACGCAGACCACGAAGGGTAGCGGCGCAATGCTGATCCTTCGTGTGGAGAAGGAAGTGCCGGCAGAGCTTGAGGCGCAGATTGCTGAATCCATCAACGCGACCTCCCTGCAGGTTGATCTTGGCTAAACGGGGGTAGTGGGCGCTGTACCCCTAACGCCAACAACGGTTTCCTGTGGTCACACAGAGGTCTAGGATGGTAGGCCGTGAAACCTTCGCCGGTGGTTGGGTTCTGGGGTCCAGCGCGCTTGACCGCAACTGGGTTTATCCTGCTTATCCTCGCTGGGACGGTGGCTTTGATGCTGCCGTTTGCTGCGCATGGGCAGACATGGACGCCGCTAATGCCTGCGGTGTTTACGGCTACCTCTGCGGTGTCGCTTACTGGTTTGGTTGTGGAAGACACTGCGACCTATTGGACACCGTTTGGCCAGGTGGTCATCCTTATACTTATCCAGTTGGGTGGGCTAGGCATCATGTCTGTGGCGTCGCTGTCGGGGATGGTGATTACCGGTAGGATTAGCCTGCGTGCACGTGGTCGCGGAGCCGCTGAGGGCCGGCCGATTTCCGCGGGTGGTATTCGCCGCAGCCTCGTGTTTACGTTGGCGTTTACCCTCATCGCCGAGGGAGTTGTGGCATTTATCCTGTGGCTGCGGTTTTGGCTTGGCTACGGGCATACGCCGCTACGGGCCGCGTGGGAGGGGGTGTTCCACGCAGTGTCCGCCTTTAACAACGCTGGTTTCAGTACGCAAAGCGATAACGCGGTTCCGTTTGCTGCGGATGCCTGGGTACTTCTGCCACTTGCCGTGGCGTTCATCGGCGGTGGTCTTGGGTATCCGGTGTGGTCGGAGGCTGCATCCTGGTTGCGGCACGGTGCTTGGCGCACGCAGGTGTGGTCACTGACCGCGAAGTTCACATTCTTTGCGACGGCAACGTTACTGACCATCGGCGCCCTCTTCTTCGCGCTATGCGAGTGGAACGGCGTACTTGCCGGGATGCCGTTGTGGCAGAAGCTGCTCAACGCGTTTTTTGCGGGCGCGTCGCCGCGAACAGCGGGCTTTAACGCGATCGATTACGCGGATGCGCAGCCGATCACCCTAATGGGCACGGATGTGTTGATGTTTATTGGCGGCGGCTCTGCCGGTACGGCAGGTGGCATCAAGGTCACCACTGCATGCGTGCTGTTTGCGGCGATGGCGTCGGAGTTTCGTGGCTGGGAGGAAACCAGTGTGGGGAAGCGTTCGCTGCCTTCGTCTGTAAGCCGCCAGGCGCTTGCGTTGACGTTTGCTGGCGCGAGTGTGGTCACTCTCGGGGTGGGTGTGCTGCGTGTATTCGACCCGCAATTTAGTGCTGATCAGGTGGTCTTCGAGGTGATGTCGGCGTTTGCCACGGTGGGATTGTCTACGGGAATTACTGGGGCGTTGTCGGTGCCGTCGCAAATCGTGCTCTGCTTCATCATGTACTTGGGCCGCATTGGCCCGGTGACCTTGGTTACCGCACTGGCGTTGTCTGGTGCGCATCGTCGTTTCAGTTATCCAGAAGAAAGGCCCTTCATTGGTTAAACATTTTGCTTTTTCGTCGCGTGCCAACCAGGGCATTGATATTGCGCCGGTGATGGTTATCGGGCTTGGACGTTTCGGTATTTCGCTTGCCCGGGAGTTGACCAGCAATGGTGTTCAGGTCTTGGGTGTGGATATTGATCCGAAGGTGGTGCGTGAGCAGGCGCAGTTTTTGACTGATGCGGTGATTGCAGACTGTGCCGACCCGCAGGCGCTTGCGCAGATTGGCGTTGAGGAGCACAAACATGTGGTTCTGGCCATTGGTTCGCATTTGGAGGCGTCTATTTTGACTGCTTCGAACCTGGTAGAGGCCGGTGTGCCCGATATTTGGGCGAAGGCGGATTCTGAGGCGCACGGCCGGATCCTGTCGCAGTTGGGTGTGCTGCATGTGATTCATCCGGAGCGGGATACGGGACGGAGGGTGGCGCATCTGCTTGGCGGTCGAATGAGTGAGTTCGCTGAAATTGCCCCAGATTTTGGGGTCATTAGCCTTGCGCCGCCGCAGTGGCTGGTGGGTGCGCCGGTTGATGTAGCGAAGGTGTGGCGGGAGCATGGTGTGCAGCTCATTGCGGTTAGGCAAGGGGATACGGGCTTCGTCCCGCTTGTCGACGCCACGCTGCTTACCCCCAACGCCACCATCGTTGCCGGCGGTAGCCCGAAAGCTTTGGAGGCGTTCTGCCGATAAATGCCCGCGGGGTTGCTAGTGTCAAGGGGAGTATCTCACATAGTTGGAAAGGCGTCTTACTCTATGAAAATTGCAGTTATTGCCGGCGATGGCATTGGCACCGAGGTCATGGCTGAGGGCCTCAAAGTCCTCAACACCGTACGCGATGACGTGGAGACGACCGAGTATGACCTTGGCGCGCGCCGCTACCTGAAAAACGGCGAGGTGCTGACGGACCAGGACCTGGCCAGCCTGAAGGAGCACGATGCGATCCTTTTGGGTGCGGTCGGTGACCCCGAGCGCGTGCCGGCTGGCGTGTTGGAGCGCGGCCTGTTGCTGCCGCTGCGTTTCCAGCTGGACCACTACGTGAACTTGCGCCCGTCGCGTCTGTACCCCACGGCAGTCAGCCCGCTGGCTAACCCGGGCGATATTGACTTTGTCGTCGTCCGCGAAGGCACCGAAGGCCTCTACGCCGGCAACGGCGGCACGCTGCGTAAGGGCACGGAGCATGAGGTGGCCTCCGAGGTGTCCCAGAACACGTACTACGGCGCAGAGCGCGTTGTGCGCTACGCCTTTGAGCTGGCGATGAATCGCCGCAAGAAGCTCACCCTGGTGCACAAGACCAACGTGCTGGTCAACGCCGGTGGTCTGTGGCAGCGCGTCGTCGACGAGCTGGCCCAGGAATTCCCCGAGGTAGAGGTGGACTACAACCACATCGACGCCGCAACCATCTACATGGTGCAGGACCCGCAGCGCTACGACGTGATTGTCACCGACAACCTCTTCGGCGACATCCTCACAGACCTGGCTGGTGCCGTCACCGGTGGCGTTGGCCAGGCATGCTCCGGCAACATCAACGCAGCGAAGGAGTTTCCTTCCATGTTCGAGCCGGTGCACGGCTCGGCACCAGACATCGCAGGTCAGGGCATTGCAGACCCGGCTGCGATGATCCTGTCAGTTGCCATGATGCTGCGCTTCCTTGACGACGAAGAAAATGCCGCACGCATCGAAGCCGCCGTCGAGCAGGAAGTGGCGTCTCGTGACGGCGCACAGATTCGTACCAGCGAGGTGGGTGACCGCATCGTCGCCGCACTGCGCTAGATTCGAGGCATGCATTTTCGCCGCCTGAGCATTGCCGCCGCCCTTTCCGCCAGCCTCATCCTCACAGGGTGTACCGCCAACGGAAACGATGGCGCCTCAGGCGGCGATAACGTTTCCGCAGATAAAACGCCGAAACTGGCTATGGATGGCCACGAGGTGATCCCAGATGCCAACGGCACAGGCATTGATGCCAGCGCCAAGTTCTTCGAAGCATCGGACAATGTGGTCGTTGCCGGACCCGATCGGGAACACCAGATGCGTGGCGCCGCACTCGCGGTGGACCTTGGCGCACCGCTGTTAGTACGCCACCCGGGAACCGAGGAAGCAATCGAGGCGGAGATCGCACGCCTTGGTGCAGACAACGTGGTGGAGGTGCCTGAGAGCACCTCCACCACGGGGGATAAGGACACCTCCACCACGGGCGATGAATCCACGTACCCTAACGCCGAAGGCCAGCCGCAAGGCGACGTTGCGGCGATTGCCGCGCTGGAACCACAGCAACCGCTTGACCTTGTCATGCCAACCGTGTTCGCCACCTGGGAAACTTCGCGTGCGGCTGCCGCAACGGCGCGCGCAGCAGGCGCGGATGTCCAGGTGTTGGAGGTTGCGGATCCGAGGGTGACGTCGACAAGCATCAGTGCCGTGACCTCCGGTGATGTGCTCGCACTGGGCAGACAGTGGGGCTCAGACGAGAACCTGCGTGCCCGCGCTGAACTTGCGGCCAACGGTGAGCTGCCCGGCGGTGGTGGATTGGTGTTTCCGGGGCGACGCATGATTGCGCTCTACGGCCACCCCTATGGACCAGACTTGGGTGTGATGGGGGAGCAGGACGCGCACGCGGCAGCCGAGCTGGCCAAGGAGTACGCCTCCTGGTACCAACCTTTTGAAGAGGCACCGGTGATCCCTGCATTTGAGGTCATTGCCACGGTTGCTTCCGGAGGGCCGGGGGATGACGGTAACTACTCAAACGAAACTCCGATCGATCACTTGGTGCCGTACGTGGACGCGATCTTGGATGCCGGCGGCTACGCGGTGCTGGACCTTCAGCCGGGCCAGGCGAGCTTCCTTGAGCAGGCGAAGCTCTATGAAGATTTGCTGAAGCGGCCAAACGTGGGCTTGGCGCTGGATGCGGAATGGAAGCTGAATCCGGGCGAGCGGCCGTTGAGCCGTATTGGCAGTGCCACCTCGGCTGAGATCAATGAGGTGGCGGATTGGCTTGCGGCACTCGTGCGTGAAAACAACCTGCCGCAGAAGATGCTGATTTTGCACCAGTTCCAGCTGGCAATGTATCCCGATCGTGAAAACATTTCCACCGGCCAACCGGAACTAGCATGGGTGCTGCACGCGGACGGACACGGTGTGCCAGGCCAGAAGTTTGACACATGGAACGTGCTGCGCGAAGGCCTGGATCCGAACTTCTACATGGCGTGGAAGAACTTTATTGATGAAGACACGCCGACGTTTAGCCCGGAGCAAACCTACGCGGATGTGAACCCACGTCCGTGGTTTGTCAGCTACCAGTAGCGCTAAAACGCTTCCGGGTACGGCAGCTGCGCGCTAGTGTTGGGCCATGTCCGTCGAATTAGATGAGGTCTACCGGTTCCTTGCAGCAAGTGAGCCGTTTTCCCACCTGCCGGAAGAAACCCTGCGTACGCTGCCGGCCGCGATGGGGATTACCTATGTTCGCCGTGGGGAGACCGTGTTTGGCCCCGGTGATGTCAATGACACGCTCTACATCATCCGCTCTGGTGCGATTGACGTGGTGGGTGAAGACAATATGTTGCTGGACCGCCGTGAAGCGGGCCTAAACTTCGGCTATTCCACGCTTGTGGGGGAGCCGGAGTCGCAGTACCTCATGCAGGCGGTGGAAGATAGCGTGCTGCTCATGCTGCCGCGCGAGACCTTTGCGCAGCTTTTGGCAGACCACCCGGATTTGGAGCGCTTTTTCCAGTCAGCATCACGTCGCGTGCGTGCAACGGCAGATGAGGTGAAAGACAACGGCGCGGCGGATGTGCTGCGTGCGTCGGTGCGTGCGGTGGCAAGTGAACGTGAGCTGGTCGCATTGGCCTCCACTGCAAGTATCGCAGAGGCCGCTCAGGCGATGGACGCGGCGAAAGTAAGCTGCATTGTCATCGATCCGGCTGGGGAAACGCCGGGTATTCTCACCGATCGGGATTTGCGTTCGCGAGTGGTTGCGCAGCAGATTGATACCAGTCAGCCAGTGGCCACGGTGATGACATCGCCGGTGCGCAGCATTAGTGTAGACGCCTTGGTTTTTGAAGCGATGCTGGTGTTTAGTGAGCTGGGTATTAACCACCTGCCTATTGAGGACCACACGGGCATTATCGGCGTGCTCACCGCAGGTGACATCATGCGTTTGCTGCAGACGGATCCGATGTTTATGGCAGCGGATGTGGAGCGCTCCAGCCTTGAGGAGCTAGCGGGTGCCTACCAGCGTGCCGCGGCTGTTACGGTGCGCTTCTTTGACCGTGGTGCGTCCGCTGCCGAAACCCAACGCCTGTTGACATCGATTGCGGATGCGGTTGCGCGCCGCCTGTTTGCACTTGGCGTCGAAAAGTTCGGCGAGCCGCCGGTACCGGTGGCATTTGTTGCTGTTGGATCGCAGGCCCGCGGAGAGATGGGACCGGCTTCTGACCAAGATAACGCGTTCGTCCTGTCTGACGGGTACGACGAATCCGCCCATGGCGAGTATTTTGCCAAGCTCGCCGAGTTCGTCTGCCAGGGCCTAGGCAACGCTGGCCAGGCATTGTGCCCGGGCAACATGATGGCCTCCAATCCTGATTGGCGGATGACCCAGGCTGAGTGGGACCGCACCTTCCACGGCTGGGTTACGGCGCCGGACCCGAACGCACTTTTGCACGCGCAGGTGTTTTTTGATTTCCGTCCCATAGCGGGTGCGGGTGAGAACTGGGAGGACATGGCGCTGAGCGTTCGAAAGAATGCGAGTATTTCCGCCCAAGGTTCGCGTCGCTTGCACACGCACTTGGCCGCGCTTGCTACGTTCCGGGAGCCGCCGATTGGGTTCTTCCGGGGTTTGGTGGTGGAGCGCTCCGGCGAGTACGCCGACACCTTGGACATCAAACGTGGTGGCACTGCTGCGGTGGTGCAGATGGCTCGTCTGTATGCCATGACGGCTGGGGTAGATGAGGTGGAAACTCCGGCGCGTCTTCGCGGCGCGGCAGGGCACTCCGTGTCCGTCCGCGGTGTTGAGGATCTCCTTGGTGCGTACGAGTATCTTGCAGATCTTGCGATGAAGCACCAAGCAGCCCAAGTTCGTGCGGGCCAGCAGCCGAATTATCGGATTGATCCGAAGCAGTTGCCAACGCGCGATCGCGCCGCGCTTCGGGATGCCTTCGGCGTAATTAAATCCTTGCAAAACGCACTGGCCAGTAAATATCCAACGCGGGCGGTGTAGCGTGTTTGGGTTTTTGCGGAAGCAGAGCAGGTCGCTTGTCGACGGCGCGTTTCTCGCCGTCGACGTCGAAACCACTGGGTTGAAACCGGACAAACATGAGTTGGTTTCTATTGGGTGGGTGCCGGTTAATGACAGGGTCATTGACCTTTCAGGCGCGCAGTACTTTGTGTTGGCTGGTGTGCGTATTGGGGATTCAGCCACGCTACATGGGGTGACGGACGATGACGTGGCACAACATGGCCAAAGCCATGATGTGGTGTTGGATGCGTTTGATGCAGCCTTTGAAGGCCGCAGGATGATTGCCCATTTTGCTCAAATGGAAACCGGCTTTATCTCCAAACTGTACCGAGAGATGCGTGGGCAGCGTTTCGTGTTTGCGGAACGTGATGTGGTGGACACGATGACGATGGAGCGCCGACACATGGAACGCATGGGCACCTACCCACGTGGCGAGGACCTGCGGCTTGCGCGCGTGAGAGAGCGCTACAACTTGCCTACGTACGGAAATCACAACGCGCTGACGGATGCTATTGCGTGCGCGGAGCTTTACCTAGCGCTTACCGCAGCGAAGCTCCCCAAGCCCTGATCGCTTCTTAGGGAATCACTAGGGCCAGTCCGGTTACGCCACGTTTTGAGCGCGATGTATGCTCGCTCACATGCGTTTTGGACGAATTGCAACCCCTGAAGGCATGACGTTTGCTGTGATTGACGCGGATGCGACCACGGCAAAGGCTATTGCTGGCACACCGTTTACAGAGCCGGAGTACACCGGCAAGGAATATGCGTTGGAGGACGTTCGCCTTCTGGCGCCAACGTTGCCCAGCAAGATTGTGGCGGTGGGCCGCAACTATGCTGACCACGTTGCGGAGGTGTTTAAAGAGTCTGCGGAGCACTTGCCGCCGACGATCTTTGTCAAGCCGTCGACCGCCGTGGTTGGACCCGGTGCGCCGATTAAGATCCCGGATTTTGCCACCCGCGTTGAGTTTGAAGGCGAGCTTGCGATCGTCTTTGGTGTGCCCTGCAAAAACGTCAAGGCGAGCGACTGGAAGTCGGTCGTGCGTGGCGTGACCATTATTAATGACGTCTCTTCGCGTGACCTGCAGTTCGCTGACGGTCAGTGGGCGCGCGCCAAGGGTATTGACACCTTTGGTCCCTTGGGCCCCTGGATTGAGACGGACCTGGATAAGTTCGATTTCAGCAACTTGCCGATCAAGGCGCACCTGACGCATGAAGGCAAGACGGAGACCAAGCAGGACTCCAACTCGAACCAGATGATCATGAACATCGGGGAGATGGTGGAGTGGGTCACCCAGTCCTTCACCATGCTGCCGGGTGACGTGATGGCTACCGGCTCGCCGGCGGGCACGGCGGAGATGGTTCCAGGCGACGTTATTGAGGTTGAGATCCCGGGCATCGGCTCGCTGCGAAACCCAGTCGAGCGCGCCTAACTCAGCTGGTTATCTAGGCTTCGTTATTTAGGTTTCGTTATCTAGACCAAGTGCGCGCATCATGGTGCGCAGCTTGGCCGTCGTTTCATCAAGCTCAGCCTGGGGCTCTGAGTCTGCGACAAGTCCGCCGCCCGCCCAAGCGCGGGCGGTTTTACCGTCTCCAGCAACTTCGGCGCAGCGGATTGCCACCATGTATTCGCCATCGCCGGAAGCATTGGTGTAGCCCACAGCGCCAGCGTAGAAACCGCGCTCGGATTCGGCGGTGGTAATGAGTGCTTCGGCCGCGCTTTGCGGGGTACCGCATACCGCTGGGGTAGGGTAGAGCAATCGTGCAAGCTCTAGTGCTGAAGGCGCGGGTTCACGCAGCTGCCCCTCAATGGGGGTTGCCAGGTGCCACATCTCGTTGGTCTTTTCCAACTTCGGGCGATCTGGGATGCGTAGCTGCGTACACAGTGGGGCAAGGATCTCGCGGATGTGATCGACCACGTATGCGTGCTCATCAAGGTCTTTGGCCGAAGCTGTCAAGCGGCGCCCCCCCTCAGTATCGGCTTCCGGGTCGTTCGGGATTCGCGCTGCGGAGCCGGCCAGCGGGTATGACGTCACGTGGCTTCCTTGGCGGCGAACCAGGACTTCTGGGGAGGAACCGACCAAGAAATGGCCCTGTTTGCCCGCCGGAGATAGATCTGCGATGAAGCCATCGCCCGTCGCAGAAAGCTCAATTAGCCGCGCCGCCACCAGGCGCGGGTCTACAGGCGGGTTAAACGCAATGTCGACCGCGCGGGCTAGGACCACCTTGTCCAGCGATGAGCGGCGGATGGTGGCGACGGCGGCCTCGATGCGTCGTAAATGCTCGTTCGGTGCAGGATCTACCCCAATGAGTGCAGCGTTGAGGTAGGAGCCTTCACCAGTGGTGTAGAAGGGGTGCGGATGCAGCACGCCTTCTTCACGGATGATCTTCTGTGGCACGGTCAGTGCGGCGAGACATTCGTGCTCAAACGGCAGAGCACCCACCACCATTTCGGCTTGTCCGCTTCTAAGCGCGGCAATTGCATCATCAATGGAGGAAAACACAGCAGCTGCACCCTGGGTTCGTACTGACCCGGATGGCCGGGACAGTAGGAAGTCGGGGGCGGTTGAGGGGCGCTGTAAAGCGCTGCTGGTTAAAGACACAAATGTTCAGCGTACCTTCCGCTTGAATGCAACTGGTAAGAGGCCGACTGTTTACTGAGATACTAATGTGACTGAAGTGATTAAGGCGATCGAGTGAGAGGCCGAATCCGACGCGGTGTCACAGCCGCCGGTGCTGCATTGATGCTGGCGGTGGGGGTGCATGTGCCACAGTCAGCTGGGGCGCAGGACTTGTCGTCCCAAGTTAATGCGGGCATTAATAACGCTGTTAATCAGACGAATGCTGAGTGGGATAAGTTCGTGCGAATGGCTAACGACGCCCTGCCGGCTGGCTCCTCTCTTCCAGGGGTTCCCGCACGGATACAACCCGGCTACCCCCGACTCCGGTGATGGTTGGATACTCCGCTTTCGAGGACTCCACTTAGAACTTCCGCAACTATTCGCGTCTGCGCGAACCCTCCGTGGGCCGCGACGCCATTATCGTCTACCCACGCGCCAGCGGTGCTTCGTGGGAAGGCTCGCCGACAGCGTCAACGGGTCCGGGCCAGGACATTGCGTTTGTGTGCGTCATCATTGATGAGGTGCAGCGGTACTACAACATTGACCGCCGCGGCCAGCGGGTGATGCCGGTACCGGAGCTCTTTGTCTCCTATGAGCGTCGCAACCGATGCATTGGCGGCGTTGAGGTGATCAAGGTGCACGGTTCCAACCACTTCTGGTGGCACGACCCGTCCGCTAAGCCAGAGTGTGCTTATCGGGCGGCCTCTTTCGCGCGCTACGATTGCGCACATGACTGAATCATCCATGCGCGTTCGTTTCTGCCCGTCTCCAACCGGCACCCCACACGTGGGTATGGTCCGCACTGCACTGTTCAACTGGGCGCAAGCACGCCATAACGGCGGCACATTCGTGTTCCGTATTGAGGACACTGATGCGGCGCGTGACTCTGAAGATTCCTACCAGGCAATCATTGACTCTCTTGAGTGGCTGGGTCTGACCTGGGACGAAGGCGTGGTTACGGGCGGACCGCACGAACCGTACCGCCAGTCCCAGCGAGGGGGGATTTACAAAGACGTGCTGGACAAGCTCATCGAGGCTGGCGAGGTGTATCCGGCGTACTCCACCAATGAGGAGGTCCAAGAGCGACACAAAGCGGCCGGCCGCGATCCGCAGCTGGGCTACGACAACTTTGACCGTGACCTCACCCAGGAGCAGATCGATGCTTTTGAGGCTGAGGGTCGCAAGCCGGTTTGGCGCCTGCGCATGCCGGATCAGGACTGGACCTGGAACGACCTTGTTCGCGGTGAGGTCACTTTCAAGGCTGAGACCCAGCCGGACTATGTAGTTGCGCGTTCCAACGGTGCGCCGCTTTACACCCTGGTCAACCCGGTGGATGATGCGCTGATGGGTATTACCCACGTGCTACGTGGTGAGGACCTGTTGTCTTCCACGCCGCGTCAGCTCGCGCTCTATGAAGCACTCAAGCGGATCGGTATTACGGACTTCACCCCGGAATTCGGCCATCTGCCGTTTGTGATGGGGCAGGGCAACAAGAAGCTGTCTAAGCGCGACCCGGAATCCAACCTGTTCAACCACCGCGACAACGGCATCATCCCGGAGGGCATGATCAACTACCTCGCGCTGCTGGGCTGGTCTTTGTCTGCTGACCAGGACATCTTCACTGTTGAGGAGTTTGTCAAGGCGTTTGACGTTGCAGACGTGCTGGGCAACCCGGCTCGCTTTGACCAGAAGAAGCTTGAGGCAATCAACGCGGACCACATCCGCTTGCTGCAGCCGGATGATTTCCGCGATCGCCTGCGTGCGTACCTCACGGAGTACACCGATTTCCCTGCTGACTACCCGGCAGACAAGTTTGCCATCGCCGCAGACCTGGTGCAGACGCGTATCAAGGTGCTTTCAGACGCGTATGGGCTGCTGAAGTTCCTTGTCACCGCAGACGAGGACCTAGTGCTGGATGAGAAGGCCGCGAAGAAAAACCTCAAGGACACGGCAGTAGAGCCGCTTGAGGCGGGAATTGCGGCGCTTGAGGCCATCGACGAAGGGGAGTGGACGACGGCAAACATCGAGGCGGCGCTGAACAAGGCGCTTATTGAAGACCTTGGGCTTAAGCCTCGCGTTGCCTTCGGCGCGCTTCGTGTTGGTGTCTCTGGTGAGGCTGTGTCCCCGCCGCTGTTCGAGTCCATGGAGCTTTTAGGGCGCGAGTCCACGCTGACCCGCCTGCGCGCAGCACGTGCGGCAACGCCGTATGTAGCTGCAGAGTAGATGGCAGCAGCGTAGATGGCTGATAGACGCATATAACCACAGGCTTGTAACTCAAATAAACTACCTTTAACCAGGCGATTTGTTCTCTCAGTAAGCCTGTGGTTATAGTATTCCACGTTGTTCAGAGCACGACAGTGAATAGCGAAACACTGAAGTGTGATGAAAACGATGGCCTATGGTGTAATTGGCAACACAACGGTTTCTGGTACCGTCATTCTTGGTTCGAGTCCAGGTAGGCCAGCAACAGAATTTCATATTCTGTGTCCTAATGCCCCGTTCGTCTAGCGGCCTAGGACGTCGCCCTCTCACGGCGGTAACACGGGTTCAAATCCCGTACGGGGTACAACAACAAACTCCCGAATCGGTTCACCGGTTCGGGAGTTTTTCTTTGCCGCGCGCGTGTGTCGTTCTGGTGCTAGGGTTATCGCGGCTAGAAACCGTCGAAAAACCGTTGAAAAACCGTCACAGTATTATCTAGGAGACCGCATGCACCTTGTACGCACTTCCGCTTCCATTACCGCCGCGCTAGGTATTGCGGCGTTGACGTTGGTGGGCTGCGCGGAGCCGTCGACAAGCGAAAGCCCGACCGCAGCCGAAACCACCGAAACAGGTGAGAAGACCGTGCTGACGCTGTACACCTCTGAGCCAGAAGACAAGGTTGATGAGATCAACCGTGCGTTCACCGAGGAAAACCCGGACATTGAGGTGCAGGTCTACCGCGCTGGTACCGGTGATCTCAACGCCCGTATTGAGGCGGAACGCACCTCCGGCAAGGTGGAGGCAGACCTGATCTGGGCTGCGGACGCGCCGGCATTCGAGGGCTTTAAGGCGCAAGACCTCCTGGTCAAGTTCAACGACGTGGATACGAGCAACGTGCTTGAAGAGATCGTGGACGCGGATGGCTTCTACGTAGGCACCCGCCTGATCCCAACTGTGATTGCCTACAACACTGACGTCATTGATCAAGCAGACGCGCCGACGTCCTGGGCTGACCTGACCGACGCTAAGTACATGGACAAGATTGTCCTGCCGGACCCGGCGGTCTCTGGCGCTGCGGCGTACAACGCAACAGTGTGGATGAACAATGACAAGCTGGGCGAGGCGTGGGTAAGCGACCTGGGTGCAAACAACCCGATGGTCGCGGCCTCCAACGGCCCGACCTCCCAGGAGATCGCCAGCGGCGGCCACCCAGTTGGCATTGTGGTGGACTACCTCGTGCGTGACTTGGCCGCCAAGGGCTCGCCGATCAAGGAGGTCTACGCAACCGAAGGCTCGCCGTATATCACCGAGCCGATCGCGGTGTTTAAGGACTCCACCAACCAAGAGGCTGCGGAGCGCTACATCAACTTCATCCTCTCCGAAAAGGGCCAAAAGATCGCCGTTGAGCAGAATTACCTGCCTGTGATCGAGTCTGCTGGCACTCCGGGCGATGTGCCGGCGCTGAAAGACATTGCACTGATGAACGCGGACCTGGATGTGTTGTCAGATGACCGTGCGCGTTCCGTGGAGTTCTTCCAGAACGCAATGAACTAAAAGCGAGGAGTTTTTGTCTTCGCGTCAAGCACCCGGCATACGCCTTGCCTACATAGGGGTGTGGCTGATCGCCGCGGCGGTGTTTATCGCGCCGCTTGCCCTGGTTATTTCCCTTGCGCTGGGTGGTAACCAGGTCCCAGTCCTGCTGGAGCAGGGGCTAGGCAAGGCGACGTGGAATTCGGTGTACACCACATTGGCGTCTGCAATCGGCGCTGTGATCATCGGCGCGGCTATCGCGCTGTTGTTGGAGCGCACCGACGTCAAGGGCACAGGAGCGTTGCGTCTGCTGTTGCTTTCGCCGCTTCTGGTGCCGCCGTTTGTTGGCGCGATTTCGTGGCTGCAGCTCTTTGGCCGTAATCAGGGTCTGAATGGGGTATT
The DNA here is from genome assembly GCF_001806875.1 of Corynebacterium sp. HMSC29G08. GTDB lineage: Bacteria > Actinomycetota > Actinomycetes > Mycobacteriales > Mycobacteriaceae > Corynebacterium. The sequence goes on along the minus strand of NZ_KV786247.1, from coordinate 7,871 downwards.
CGGGCGGCCGTTATGGGACATCTATGGCGCCGACGGGATCATTTTCTTGATGACGCTGCACTCGTACCCCGTGGTCTACGTCATCGTCGCGGCTGCACTGCGCTCAATTCCTCCGGACCTAGAGCTGGCCGCGCGCATTGGCGGGGCAGGAAGCGCCACAGTGCTGCGTACGGTGACCATTCCGCTGCTTGTACCGGCGCTGCTGTCCGCATTTACACTCACCGCGGTATCCAACTTGGCGGACTTTGGTATTCCGTCCATTTTGGGCTCGCCCGTGCGTTTTGAAACGCTCGCCACCATGGTGTATCGCTTCATGGAGTCTGGCACCGTGTATAACCCATTGCAGGTTGTGTCTACCATCGGCGCGCTGCTGATGCTGTTGGGCATTGCCGCGGTGGTGGCAGATTACGTGGTGTCCGGGCGCGCTACGTCCACAGTCGAAGGCGGCGGTGCTATGAAGCTGTCGTTAGGCAGGGCTACCTGGCCGATCACGATCATGGCGTGGGTGCTGGCGCTGGCGCTCACCTTGGGCCCAATCATGGGGTTAACCTACCGCGCACTGCTGCCAGCACCCGGTGTGCCGTTCACGTTAGACACCATCACCTTGGATAACTTCTCTGCAATGCTGGCCAACCCTCGCGTGCGCGAAGGGTTTGGTAATTCTGTCACGCTCGCGCTCGGTGCGGCACTGCTGTGCGGCCTGTTGGGATGGGCGATTGGTGTGCTGGTAACTCGCACACGCGCTCGCAGCAACACGGCGCTGAGTTTGATCACGCTGCTGCCGGCCGCATTGCCGGGGCTGATCATTGGTGTGGGCTGGGTGATTATGGGGCGCTACACCGGCATATACAACACCCGCTGGGTGATCTTGGCTGCCTATGTCTGTGCGTTTAGCGCCACGGTGCTGCAGGCAGTGCGAGCCCCGTTGGCAAAGATCCCGACAGCGGTGGAAGAAGCGGCGCAGATTTCCGGCGCAGGCCGCCTGCGCGCTATCTGGGACACCAGCGGACGCATGGCGCTGCCAGCGGTCATTTCAGGTGCGGTACTAGTTGCAGTTACCGCGGTGCGCGAGCTGACCGTGTCCATCCTGCTGGTTGCCCCCGGCAGCACCACCATCGGTGTGCAGCTGTTCAACCTGCAGCAGTCCGGCAATTACAATCAGGCGTCCGCGCTTGCCCTGCTCTTTATGGTCATTGGCATTGTGGCGCTTGCGTTTACGGTGCGTAAATCCGGCAAGGAGTGATGATGAGCAGCATTGCAATCTCCAACCTCGGCGTCACGTTTGCGGACGGCACTGTTGGCCTGGAAGGTATCAACCTCACCGTGCCCAGCGGTGAGTTCATCGCGCTCGTTGGCCCGTCCGGCTCCGGCAAGACCACGTTGTTGCGCACCATCGCGGGCTTCATCGAACCGACCACGGGCAGGATCGAACTCGACGGTCAGGACGTTTGCCATGTGCCGCCGGAAAAGCGCCACATGGGCATGGTGTTCCAGCAGCATGCGGTGTGGCCGCACATGAGGGTGGGGGAGAACGTGGCCTATCCGTTGCGACGCGCCGGCGTGAAGCGTGCAAAGGAACAGCAGTTGGTGGAAACGGCCCTGGCCACGGTTGGTCTGGATGGCTTTGCCCGCCGCAAGCCAGCAACCTTGTCGGGTGGTCAGCGTCAGCGCGTCGCTCTTGCGCGCGCCATTGTGGCCTCGCCGAAGCTTTTGCTTTTAGACGAAGCGCTATCCGACCTCGACGAACCCCTGCGTGACGCGCTGCGCCGCGAACTTGTCGCGCTGACTCGCACCAACCACTTGACCACGGTCCACGTCACGCACGACCGTAAGGAAGCGATCGCGATTGCGGATCGGATTGCCGTGCTTCGCAACGGCCGCCTGGAACAATACGACACCCCCGACGCTGTGGTGACGCGTCCGGCAACGGCCTGGGTGGCGTCCTTTATGGCCGATGCCACGATTCTCGAAGGTGCGGTGCGCGAGGGCCATGTGGTCTGTGAGAAGCCGCACTTGAGCTGGCCGCTTGACGACGGCTTCGTTACCTCCCACAGCGCCCCCATTCCCAGCACTACCGCTGGTGTTGAAAACACAGTGACTGTCGCCGTACTCCCCGCGGATGTGCTTGTGGGCCCCGCTGGCTCTGGTGCTGTAAACGCGGTGATTACCTCGGTGTTGTTTGAAATAACCGGATATTCGGTGACGGTGGATGCTGGCGGCGTGGAGTTCCGTGCGCGCATGGGGTTGACGCCACGGCCGGAGGTTGGGGATCAAGTCAGTGTGAGCGTGGAGCGTATTTTCGTATTTTAGGCCTGTTGACCTTGTGATTTGCTGCGCGACTGTGGTGTCCTTTATTGTTAGCAAGTCGCAAACAAAGCGAGCGCGCCCCGTTCGTCTAGCGGCCTAGGACGTCGCCCT
>NZ_KV786247.1:0-5433 GCF_001806875.1 Corynebacterium sp. HMSC29G08 | reverse complement strand
GGTAACACGGGTTCAAATCCCGTACGGGGTACAATGGCTTGCCCCCGATCCGATCTCCGGGTCGGGGGTTTTACCATTCACTACTTCGGTGTGGGTTAAACGTTGTCGTCCCAGCCGGGCCCACGAGTTTGTAGCTACCAACACCCGGCTACCAACCGATTTTTGCGCTGATAGCTACAGGTAGGTAGCTGCATTTAGGTTTGGCGGGTGCCGGACGGACCCTTTTGCGACATCAATGCCGGCGGTAACAAAGCTCAACGCCTGGCCGTGTTCATGCACAGTCTTGAACTCCGGTCTTGAACTCCGGGTTTAAAAACTAAGGAACGTAAAAAGGCGGAATAGTCAGCTTGAAGTGATCGGGAGCAATCTCCAGACGTCACGCCACGATGTTTAAGCAACTAGCTTTTTAGTATTCGAACACTTGCTCCTATGCAGGCTGAGGGATGTGCAGGGCGCTCTTAGACTTGTGTATGTTCCCGAGCAGAAAGGGGTCTTATCTATGACCGAAACGTTCATTGCATCCCCGCGACTGATGCAAGCAATCAACATCGCTGCGTGGGCGCACCGCGGGCACGTGCGCAAAGGCACGGAAATCCCGTACATCACGCATGTGTTCGGTGTCATGCATTTGCTGTCTCAGGTTACTGAGGATGAAGACGTGCTCATCGCTGGGCTTTTCCATGACATTTTGGAAGACGTACCGGAGGAATACTCGGAGCAGCAGATGGTGCAGGACTTCGGACCGCGAGTGCTAACACTGGTACACGGCGTGACTAAGGACGACACACTGTCAGGGTGGCAGGAGCGCGCCGACGCCTACTTGGCGAACCTTGCGCAAGCCGAGGAAGGAAGCGTGTTGATCTCGGCTGCGGACAAACTGCACAACTTGCTGTCCATCCTGGCGGACCACCAAGCAATCGGTGAGGAGCTGTGGCTGCGGTTTAACTCCGGCAAGGAACGCCAGCAATGGTGGTACGGCGCGGTTTACCAAGTGGCACAGCGACGACTCCCCGGAAACGCACTTGTAGAGGAGCTCGGTTTCCGGGTGCGGGAGCTGCGCGCGCTCTAAATTAAAATTTAGAAGCCGAACTGCGCGCGCAGGTCCTCAACTTTGGCACGCTGGCGCAACTGACCATGATGGGCCAGGAACAGTTCAACTGGGTCGCGCAGCGTCTGCAAGAGTCCAATGCGCGCTGGAAGGTGCTGGGCAACTCGGTCATGGTTTCGCCGATGCGCTTTGCCACGATTGCCAACAATGACAAAGCCAACCTAGCTACGGGTTACATGCAGGAACGTGCGACCGGTATTGCGGTGAACTCGGATCAGTGGGACGGCTACGCCGCAGAGCGTGACCGCCTGCTGACCATGCTGGATGAGCAGGAAGCAAACACGCTTTTCCTCACCGGTGACATCTACTCGGAGTGGGCAAACTCAATTGCCTCACCATCCGGCTTCGGAGAGATTGGCTGCGAGATGGTCACCACCTCGATCTCTGCGCCGAATGTTGATGAGATTTTGACCACGACGTTCGGTACCTACCATCCGGAGGACAACTCAACGTCGTTGATAGTTGAGCAGGCGATTCGCGACGCTAACCCGTGGGTTGAGCACATTGACTTTGATGCGCACGGCTACGGCATCGCCAGCATCCACCACGACTATGTGGACATGCTGTACTACCGGGTCTCAGACGTGGAGGACCCTGACGCCACGGTCAGCCTAGGGGTAAGTAGGACGTGGCGAATCGGCGAAGGGTTCGTTGAAGCTTAGAGAAGAAAACCGCGTTGGTTATAGCGCGGCTTCAAGCTGTTTGCGGGCAGACAAAAGCTCCTTGCCCCACCTGCCGGCAGGCGATGGTTTGAGACGCTCCGCCGGCCCGGAGATAGACAGCACCGCAACCAGTGTGCCGTCGGGCTGGAAGATCGGGGTGGAGACTGAGGCAAGTCCCACTTCACGCTCAGCGACGGACTCCGCAAAGCCGTCTGCGCGGACTCGTTCAAGGTCTGCGGGGTCAAAAGGAGCGTCGATAGGCGAATGTGCTGCAAAGACGCGGGCGGCGGAGCCGGCGGCAAGTGAGAGCCGCGAGCCGACAGGCACGACGTTGTGCAAGCCGGAATCGGGTTCCTCAGCGGCGATGCACGTGCGAGTATCACCCGTGAGCTCATAGAGCTGTACCGATTCGCCAGTCGTGGCAACTAGGTCGCGCATCACGGGGGTGGCAACGCCAATCAGGTGGGGTGAGGTGCCGGCGGAAAAACGCGCAAGTGCTGGGCCGATGGTCCATGCACCTTGCTCGGTGCGTGCAAGGATGTGATGCACTTCTAAGGCTGTGGCAATGCGATGCGCGGTGGCGCGCGGTAGGCCTGTGTCGGTGCTGAGTGCGGCCAGGGTCTTATCGCCCCTGCTTACGGCGCGGATGATGGCAACGGCGCGGTCGAGAACCTTGATACCCGAGTCTTCGCTATACTGTCTCACACCATGGATGGTAGCATCTCGCATGCTGGAATCGGAGAAGGAGAATGCTATGGCTGAAACCTCGGCTAAAACACCGCTGACACTGGCCGAGAAAGTGTGGCGCGACCACGTCGTGACCAAGGGCGAAAACGGAGAGCCGGACCTCATCTATATTGACTTCCAGCTCCTGCACGAGGTTACCTCACCGCAGGCGTTTGACGGCCTGCACATGAGCGGACGCACCATCCGTCACCCAGAGCTGCACCTGGCCACAGAAGACCACAACGTGCCAACTGAGGGCATTCTCAGCGGCAATCTGCTGGAGATCTCCGAACCTACGTCGCGTACCCAGGTGGAAACGTTGCGAAAGAATTGCGAGGAGTTCGGCGTGCGCCTGCACCCAATGGGTGATGTGAAGCAGGGTATTGTGCACACCGTTGGCCCGCAGCTTGGTATTACGCAACCGGGCATGACTATCGTGTGCGGTGACTCGCACACTTCCACCCACGGCGCGTTTGGCTCTATCGCCATGGGCATTGGTACTTCCGAGGTCGAGCACGTCATGGCCACCCAGACCTTGTCGCTGAAACCCTTTAAGACGATGGCGATTGAGGTCACCGGCGAACTGGCTGAAGGGGTGACCGCAAAAGACCTGATTTTGGCCATCATTGCCAAGATTGGCACCGGCGGCGGCCAGGGACACATCATTGAGTACCGTGGCGAAGCCATTGAGAAGCTGTCGATGGAAGCGCGCATGACTATCTGCAACATGTCCATCGAAGCTGGCGCGCGCGCTGGCATGGTCGCGCCGGATGAGAAGACCTTTGAGTACGTCAAGGGCCGTGAGTTCGCGCCCAAGGGTGCGGACTGGGACGCGGCGGTGGAGTACTGGAAGACGCTGCCGACCGATGAAGGTGCAACCTTTGACACCGTTGTAGAAATCGACGGCTCCAGCCTGACTCCATTTGTCACCTGGGGTACCAACCCGGGCCAAGGACTGCCGCTCGGTGCGAATGTGCCGGACCCAGAGGACTTTGGTGATGACGCTTCCAAGCAGGCTGCGGCCAAGGCACTGAAGTACATGGACCTGACGCCGGGTACCCCGCTGCGTGACATTGCCATTGACACCGTCTTCCTCGGCTCCTGCACCAACGCCCGTATTGAGGATCTGCGTGCTGCCGCTGAAGTGGTCAAAGGCCGCACCATTGCTGAGGGCACTCGCATGCTGGTTGTGCCGTCTTCCACCATGGTCAAGCAGCAGGCAGAGGAGGAAGGCCTCGACGTCATTTTCACCGAGTTCGGTGCTGAATGGCGCACCGCTGGCTGCTCCATGTGCTTGGGCATGAACCCGGACCAGCTCGCACCGGGGGAGCGCTCCGCATCTACTTCCAACCGAAACTTTGAAGGCCGCCAGGGCCCGGGTGGTCGCACTCACCTAGTTTCCCCACTGGTTGCCGCGGCTACCGCCGTAACTGGCCACCTCGCAAGCCCCGCTGACCTGTAGAAGGAGATTTCAACCATGGAGAAATTCACCACCCACGTCGGCATCGGCGTGCCGCTGACCCGCACCAATGTTGATACTGACCAGATCATCCCGGCGCGATACCTCAAGCGCGTATCGCGCACCGGTTTTGAGGACGGCTTGTTTTCCAACTGGCGCGAAAACGAGGCAGACTTCGTACTCAACCAAGAGGCGTTCAAGAATGGCTCTGTTCTGTTCGCCGGCGAGGACTTCGGTACCGGCTCATCGCGTGAGCACGCAGTGTGGGCCTTGATGGACTACGGCTTCCGTGCGGTGTTCAGCCCGCGTTTTGCCGATATTTTCCGCGGCAATTCCGGCAAGGCCGGCCTGCTGGCAGGCATCATGAGCGAGTCTGACATTGAGCTGATTTGGAAGCAGCTTGAGCAGCAGCCAGGCCTTGAGGTCACGGTCTCGCTTGAAGATCGCACGGTCACGGTGGGGGAGAACACCTACACCTTTGACCTCGATGACTACACGCGTTGGCGCCTTATGGAGGGTCTGGACGATATTGGGCTGACGCTTCGCAATGAGGAAGCGATTGCCTCCTACGAGGCGTCGCGCCCGTCGTTTAAGCCTGCTGTTGTGCCTGAGTAACTTGCTGGTGCACGTCCGGGGCAAACGTCTCTAAGAATGCCAAGCAGGTGTGGACCACCCCGTCGATCGCACTGGTCAGGTGCGCGCGGAACTGCTCTTCGGTGTAGTCCCAGTAGCCCGGCATGGTGTACGCCACGCCAAGGGCTGCTAGGTCGTTTTCCTTGTCCTGGAAGGCGGAGACCGAAGGGTAGGCGTTGTTGAGGTTGTAAGCGCGCGCCCACGCCATGAGCTCCTCGAAGCGGTCGGCCTTGACCGCGTCAACGGCCACGGTAGTTGCCACGATTACGTTGGGGGCGAGGAACTTCACCTGCATGCCAATGCCGCTAAACCCAGTCTGTAAAGTCTGGGTTTTTTCGTTGGCGTCGTACTGCCAGCCAAGCTCATCAAACGCTGTTGTCGCGCGCTCAAAAGACAGCGGGATAAATGTCTCAGTGGTTTCAGTGCTCTCAGTTGTCATTGTGTTTAAGCCTCCGTTGTCCCAGTCGCATCTGCGTCGGTGGTTTCGTTTCCACCGGTAGGTGGCGTCTCATCCGGGATGTGCGGCAGCGTCTTGCGCAGATCCCCCTGCAGGTCATGGATGGTGGAGAAGTAGAACTGCAGCATGGCCTTCAGCTGCCCATCGCTAACACCGTGTGGTGCAAACAGTGGCGCTTCGAGCAACACGATGGTGGAGTTATCTGAACGTGTAATCGGGTGAGTGCGTACAAGCGGCATGAAGCGGTTGAGCTCATTGGCTCGCAGTCGCACCGTGGCGGTGTCTTCCTCAGACTCAATAAAACCCAGCCAGCGTGTGGTGATCTTGCAGCCAATCTCAGCAAACTCGAAAAAATGGGGTGTCATGATTCTGGTGGACGGTGAAACCC
>NZ_KV786246.1 GCF_001806875.1 Corynebacterium sp. HMSC29G08 | reverse complement strand
TCTTCGTGGTCTCACCAGTGGTCTTGGTGCCCACACGAATCTCGGCCGCAACCGGCTCCTTCGCACGCTTCGTGGTTACGGTTGGCCCGCCTTGCGGTGTGCCGTCGACAAGCTTCTGCGTGCTTGTCACCTCATCAATACCCAGCTCGCCTTGCGTATCGACGACCTGCGTACCCGCCTCAAGCGTGGCGTCAAAAACAATCTTCGTTTCAAACGGCACCGATTTCTCGGTCTTCGTCACCAGATTCTGATCTTTTAAGCGCGGACCGTACTCAACGATGCGCTCAACAGGTTCGGTACGACCCTTGGTCTCCTGGACCGTTGCCTCACCGTTTGTACCGCTAAACGTTGCGGTATAGGACGCCTCACCGTTCTTGCCTTCCTGAACAACCTTGACCTCACCCGGCTTCAGCTCCGGATTGGGGCGCAAGGTGGTGCCGAACGGAATCGGTTCAGTCCACTCCACCTTGTCGGTTGCCGTGGCCTGCTTAGTGCCAACGGTGATGACCTCATCGATGGGCTGCTTCGTGATCTCCTCAGAGATCTGCGGATCACCATCCGGGTTGGAGTTGGTGATGTTGCGCGTAATCGTCACCGTCTTCTCACCCGGCACACCCGGGGTAGTCACCTCGGACTGACCGGCAGGCATATTCGGGTCGTACTGCACAACCACCTTGAACGGAGCATCCGTAGTGAAGGTCTCCGTGTTCGCACCAGTGGTCTTCGTACCCACACGGATAACCTGCGTGACCGGTTCCTCCGTGCGCT
>NZ_KV786245.1 GCF_001806875.1 Corynebacterium sp. HMSC29G08 | reverse complement strand
CTAGCTGGATGCGTACCTATGGGGTTGAGCTGTAATGGGGTTGGATTTGCGTAGTGTGCGCTTTGACAAGCGCTCCTTCGACGGAGTCGATGTGGAAGGCGCCATTTTTCAAACGGTGTGGTTTGAAGGGTGCTCGATTACCCGCCTGTCTGGCACACCAGGTCGTGTGTCGCATATTTCTTTGATCGATTCGACGTTGTCTGAGCCGGGGTTTGATATTCGTGCGAATTGGTTGAGCACGGTTTCTGGGTCGCAGCTTTTGGATGTAGCCATTTATGGTGCAAATCCGCGGTCTCGGGAGTCGGCGCGTGTTGTGAATTCGGTGTTTACTGGCCGGATGCGTGATGTGGTCTTTGCTGAGCATTATCGTTACGCGCAGTTGGAGGGGGTGGATTTGTCTGGGTGTCGTCTTGAAAATGTGGGGTTTTTAGCAATTCCGATGCAGCGTGTTTCGCTTGCTCCTGCTGATGAGGCGTGGGTTGTGCAGGATTGGGCGACGGTTGCTGATGATTTGTATCGGGTTGCGCGTGACGCGATGTCGACTGGTAGTGCGAAAGAGCAGTTTGTGGGTGGGGAGTTGTTTGCGATTTTGCAGGATGATGCGTCGTTGTTTCGTTCGCATCATGGTCTTAGTGGTCGTCCTGAAGAAGGATCGCTTGGGTATGACTCGCGTCGTGGTTCGCGGTATGTGCATGAGTTGGCTGCGACTGATAGGCCGCAGTGGTTTATGGATGTGATGCGTTCGCTGTATCGCCGGGCTGGTGGTGGAGGCTTGTTTCCTGAACACCTGGTAGCAAACAAGTAGCAGCAAACAAAAGACGGCACGGGAGCGGATGGCTGCGAATGTCCAAAGGAAACAATGGGTACAGGGCCGTAACGCCCATGGGATTTGCGGCCAGCGTCCCTGCGCAGCGGGAGTGGTGGGCGCTCGCATCAACGCGTCCGTGTCTGTGTTCGGCTGAGCGAACCTCGGTGTTGAAGGAGTGAAGTGGTGATTTGCTACGAGATTTTGCACGGGTTTGGTTCTGCTGACTTTGGTTTTGACGAGTTCGTTGACTCTTTTGAGATGTCTAGAGTGCAGGATTTTGCTGAGTTTGATGGTCG
>NZ_KV786244.1:28404-32844 GCF_001806875.1 Corynebacterium sp. HMSC29G08 | reverse complement strand
TGTCCAAAAAGACACCGGACTCCATGTCCAAAAACCCTATGGACATAACACGGTTAGGGGAGCATAAGCTAGAGCAACAATTACTAACACCTACTAACACCGAAGCCAGGAGTTACAGAAGCGATGCGCATCGCAGTGCTATTTAAAGAGGTGCCGGACACGTACGGCGAACGCGAACTGAACCTAGAGACGGGTTTGGCTGTTCGCACTGGTGACAACGTTGCGGACGAAGCAGTGGAGCGCGCCGTAGAGGCCGCGCTGACTATTGCTGAAGCCACCGGTGGTCAGGTGGAGTTGTTGTCGGTGGCACCGGCGTCCGCAGACGCAAGTATTAGAAAAGGCATCGCCATGGGCGCGGAAACCGCCCACATTGTTAGCGACGATGCGCTAATCGGCGCGGATTTTACGCTGACGGCGGAGGTGTTGGCGGCGTTGGTGCGTCGTGAAGAATATGACCTCGTGGTGGCCGGCAACGTGTCCAGTGACGGTGCGGGCGGCGTGATCCCAGCCATGGTGGCTGAGCTGCTGGACTGGCCGGCGTTGACCAACCTGACAAAGGTGGAGGTCAGCGGCTCCACAATCACCGCCACGCGCGCAAGCGACGGCGCCACGATGGAGCTTAGCGCCGAACTGCCAGCCGTGATTTCGGTGACGGACGCGTTCCCGGACGCGCGCTTCCCCAACTTCAAGGGGCTGATGGCGGCGAAGAAGAAAGAGCTGGACACGCTGATGTTGGCGGATCTGGGGGTTGACGCGAATGATTTCGCCCCGGCGCGCGCGATTGTTGTGGAGGCCAACCAGCGTCCGCCGCGTGAGGCGGGCACGCTGATTCATGACGACGGCACTGCCGCCACCCAAATCGCCGATTTCCTGGCCGAGAAGAACTTCATTTAAAGGGGGCTCACCATGACAGACGCTATGACAGACGCTATAACTCAGCCAGTTCTTGTTGTTATTGATTCTCTTGACACAGCGGCGGAGCTCCTGGGCGCCGCAAGTGAGATCGGCACGCCGGTTGCGCTGACTGCCAGCGAGGAGATCGCCGGCCAGTTGGGTGAGCTTGGCGCGGCGAAGGTGCTGGTAGCTAGCTTGCCGGATGACGTGTTGGGCATCCCGCTTACCGACGCCACCGTAGCCGCCATCACCGCCACCAACCCAGCAGCGATCCTCTTTGCCAACAATGTGGAGGGCCGCGACGTCGCGGCACGTGTGGCGGTGCGTGAGAAGCGCGCGTTGCTGACAGACGTGACCGCCGTGCGTCGCGACGACCAAGGCGTGATCACGGACCACTCCGTTTTCGGCGGCAACTACCTAACGGTTGGTGCGGCGACGCATAGTGCGCCGGTGGTGACGGTGCGTCCAGGCGCCGTGGATACACAAGCAACGCCCCAAGCAGCCGAGGTGGAGACGCTGGCAGTTGAGCTTTCCGGCAGGCGTGCGGCAACGGTGGTGTCGCGCGCTGAGGTGACTGATGAGTCGGCGCGGCCGCCGCTGCGCACCGCGGACCGCGTGGTTACCGGTGGTGCGGCGACGGGTTCGGCTGAGCAGTTCGAGGAGCTCGTCGGCGGCCTGGCGGACGCGCTGGGTGCTGCAGTTGGTGCGACGCGTGTGGCCGTGGATAACGGCTACATCTCCAACGATCACCAGGTTGGCCAGACCGGCGTGTTGGTCTCGCCGCAGCTCTACATCGCGCTTGGCGTCTCCGGTGCGATCCAGCACCTGGTGGGCATGCAGACCGCGGATACTATCGTGGCAGTGAATACGGATGCGGACTCGCCGATCTTCGAGGTCGCGGACTTCGGCGTCGTCGGCGACATCTTTGAGATTGTGCCGCAGCTCATCGCCGCAATCAACGAACGTAAGGCATAGCTGTGAACATTTCTTTACGACGCGGCCTGCCCCGCACCCCCGGCGGCGAACCCTGGCCACCCGCCGATGCTGTCGGGCCAACGCTCCCCGAACCTGCCGCTCCTGCTGAGGATGCCGCTCCGGTTAGTGCCGCTCCGGTTGAGGTTGCCGCTGGCGTTGCAACGATGAACGTGGCGCTGCGCCGCGGCCTGCCCCGTGTTGCCGGTGGTCCCGCGTGGCCGGAGGCAGAATCCGCGCAGGTGCCCGTACGGGAGTACGCCGCCAAGCCAGTCACGGAGACAGCCACAGCACCAGTCACGGAGACAGTCACGGGTCCGGTTGCAGAATCGGCCGCAGAGCCGGCTTCGCAGACGCAGCCAGCACCAACTCCGGCCACTGCAGCAAAACCTGCGGCAGCAAAACCTGCGGCAGCAAACCCCGCGGCGCTCAAAAAGCTTGGCTGGCTGAAGTGGCTGGTTGGCGTTGCTGTGCTTGGCGTGGTGGCAGTTGTCGCTGCTCGAATGGTGTTGGGTACGGGGTGGGGGCAGGGGTTCGTCGATAAGCATCCTGGCACTCAGCCACTTCCAGACGACGCACCCATCGGCTTCCCAGCCTGGCTAAACTGGGCCCACTTCTTCAACATGTTCCTGATGGTGCTGATCGTGCGCACCGGACTGCAAGTGCGCAACGAACGCAAACCCGAGGGGTACTGGGCACCGCGGTGGGCACCGAGCAAGAAAATCAGCCTGACGCTGTGGCTTCACCAAGCGCTCGACCTGCTGTGGGTAGTCAACGGGCTGGTCTTCTACATCCTGCTGTTCGCCACCGGGCATTGGGTGCGGATCGTGCCCACCAGCTGGGACGTGTTCCCCAACGCGGTGTCCGCCGGGCTGCAATACCTATCGCTGGACTGGCCGCTGGAAAACGGCTGGGTACACTACAACGCCCTGCAGGAACTGGCCTACTTCACCACCGTGTTCATCGCGGCACCGCTAGCCATCCTGTCGGGGCTGCGCATGAGCAGCTTCTGGTCCGAAAAATGGACCCACGCCAGCAAGGTGCTGACCGCGCCGCTGGCACGCAAGATCCACTTCCCGGTGATGATCTACTTCCTGGTGTTCATCGTGGTGCACCTCGGGTTAGTGCTGGCCACCGGGTTCCGACGCAACATGGCCGGCATGTTCGCCGCGCGTGGCGACGTCGACCCCTCCACCTACGCCACCGACTGGACCGGCGTGTGGGTGTTCCTCGGCGCGGTCGTTGTGATTGCCCTGGCGTGGTTCCTAGCAAAGCCACGGTTTGTTGCGCCCGTCGCGGGGGCGACCGGCAAGGTCAGCAGCCGCTAGCTTTTGCGGCTTTTACGGCTTTTTCGATTGGCCAGCCAGGTCATCCCCGCCCACACCAGCGGGATACCCGGCGCGACCACCAGCAGGTAATACGGCCACGGACCGAACAAGTTCAGCAAACTCCAGCCGCGCGGGTGGCGCGCCACAAACATGTAATTGCCGCCCGTGATCTTGTTCATCACCTGCGCAAACCCCGCCCACGCAAACGTGATGGCCGTGACGATCCGCCAGTCTTTCCAGGACGGCCGGTAGCCAAACGCGAACGTCAACACGGTCGGCACCACCAGCGCCGCCGTGTGGAAAAACCAGTACGCAAACTCCTGCAGACCCGGGTAGCGCTGCACGTATGCCATATCCGGCGTAAGCAGCGCCATCGGATTGAGCAGGAACCCCCAGTAGAAGGAGAGGGCTTGGGGCAGGGGGGCGTCGGTAAGCAAAGCGATCGGGGTTACCACCCGCAGTGCGTCAGTGACGTGAAACGGCGCCGTCTCATCCCACACAATGCGATCCGGGTGCAAAACCCACAGGTAATACGCGGTAACGCAAATGCCTAGGACCGCCCCGGCGACCTTGCGCGCCGCCTTCCGCTTGTTGCGCGGCAGCCTCCGCGCAGCCACAACCAGCACCCCACACAGCACGATCACAAACACGAGCACCCCTGCGTGACGACGATCAAACTGCACAATATTCCCATACGCCTCCCCATTCCGGGACGTCCAGTCCGGCGGCGTATACGGGACGGACGGCGGCAGCAAAGGCGGCATAGTACGTCGCGTTTTGTGCGTTCTGTGCGTTTTGTGCGTTTTGTGCGTTTTGTGCGTTTCGCGTGCTTGGGCGTGGTGCGCTTGCGCGTGGGCGTGGTGCGCTTCGCGCGCTTGCGCGCTTGGTCCTGCATTGGGCTCTGCGTGCGGCGTTGTGTCTGGCGTTGTGTCTGGCACAAGGCGTGATCGTAGCGGACCCGCCGTCGCTCCCCCTTGCTCGAGTGCCCCAAACCGGCCCCAAACCGGCCCTAAAGTCACCCACCCGCGCCCTTTTTCGCTAAACCCCGGATACAACACTACGGATAGATACCCAAAACACGGCCTATCCGTACTCTTCCGTTCGGGGTTTAGGCCCGAAGCCACCTCGGAGCCAACCGGCGCACACCAGAATGAGACGACGTTCGCCGGACCAGTCCATCCCAGGCCAAACCGGCCTCAAACCGGCAGCAATCCGGCCCCAAACCGGCCCTAAAGTCACCCACCCG
>NZ_KV786244.1:0-28384 GCF_001806875.1 Corynebacterium sp. HMSC29G08 | reverse complement strand
CCAACCGGCGCACACCAGAATGAGACGACGTTCGTCGGACCAGGATCCGACCGGAGCTGTGTCGACTAGAACGGGCCAAGACAGTACAGCGCCCTCAAACCCGGCGCCGTCAAACCTCGCCCCACACTTGGGCCGCATCACGCCAAGGCGCGTATGGTGCAAGCGTGCCAAAACCAACACCAAAACCAACACCAAAACCAACACCGAAACCAACACCACCTAAATCCCAGATGCAGATCGTGCCGCTGATGGCGATGAGCTTCGCGGCGTTTGTATACGTCACGTATGAGATGTTTGCGATTGGGTTGATCTCGCCAATGGCGGTTGACCTGGGCGTAACCGAGGGCCAGATCGGCCTGCTTATGACGGTGTACGCGGGCCTGGTTGCCGTGGTCACCATCCCGTTGATGCATTACACGCGGCGGCTGGACCGCAGGCCGCTGTTCATTGCCACGCTGGCGTTTTTGTTAACGGGCATTGTGTTGCAGGCCATCGCGTCGAGTTACCTCATGTTGGTGGTTGGTCGTGTGACGGCGGCGTTTACGCATGGGTTGTTTTGGTCCCTGGTGAACCCGATGGCGGCGAGGTTGGCGCCGACGGGTCAGATGGGTAAAGCGGTGGCGGCGGTGTCGTTTGGCTCGACGATGTCGACGGTGCTGGGCGCTCCTCTGACCACCGCGGTTGGCCACGCGATTGGGTGGCGCAACGCCACGTGGTTGCTTGGTGTTGGCGCGATTGTGGCGTTTCTGCTGCTGTTGAAGACGCTGCCGAGCATGCCGGCGAAACTGCCGACCAAGACGACAAGTGTGCAGAAGACGAAGTCGGCGTTGCCGTCGTTGGTGTTTTACCTGACGTTTTCGGTCACGGCGCTGTTTGCCACGTTCACGTATCTGGCGTTGTTGTTGCAGGATACGGCTGGTGAACGGTGGGTCGCGCCGGGCTTGGCGCTCTATGGCGTGGTGGGCATTATCTTTGTGGTGGTTGCGGGCCGCCGGGTGGATGCCCGCATGATCCGGCTTAACGGCTTTGATGCACTTTTCTTAATGACGTCCGCGTTCACCGGCCTTCTCGCCCTCCAGCAACAAAGCGGCGTGTTGATGTTTGTGGCGGTTGCGTTGTTGGGCATGTCCTCGGGCACCCTGCCCACGGCGGCGACCACAATCTTCATGCATGCTGGCAAGGGCAACCAGGACATGGCTAGTTCCATTTACGTGGTGACGTTCCAGGTGGGTATCGCCGCCGGTTCCGCGTTGGGTGCGGCAACGGTGGACGCGGGGTACTTAAGCGGCACGCTGTTGATCACGCTGGTGCTTGGTGCGGCGGCGCTGGTGACGTTGGTCGGGTTCTCGCGCCCGCGCCTGCGCTAACCCAGCTAACCCAGCTAACCCAGCTCACACAACTAAACCAACACAGATTCGCGGGCGCCGAGGCGCTGGACGTGGCCGTCGCGGACTTCGTACACGGCGTCATCCGGGGTGATCATGGACCGGTTGTGGGTGACAAATCCGCAGGCGACGCCGGTGTCGGCAACCAGTGTGCGAAGTAGGTCGACGATTTCTTCGGTGCGGGTGGAGTCGAGGGCGGCGGTTGGTTCGTCGGCAAGAATGAGCGAGGGCTCCCCCATCAACGCGCGTGCGATGCCGACGCGTTGGCGCTGGCCGCCGGAGAGTTGCTGCATTTTGCGGTCGCCGAGACCGTCCAAACCGACTTTGGTGAGGAGTTCGTCGGCGCGGTCCTTGCGTGGTTTGATGCCGCGCATGTGGTCGGTGATCAGCAGCTGGTCGCGTACCTTGAGCGCCCCGATGAGGTTCGCCTGTTGGAAGATCATGCCGATCCTGTGGAGGCGGGTGTGGTCGGTGACGGGGGTGGCGTCGATAAGAATGGTGCCACTGTCGGGGGTGATGAGGCCAGCGGCGGCGGAGAGCAGGGTGGATTTGCCGGACCCGGATTCGCCGACGATGAAGGTGATTTCGCCGTCGCGGGCGGTGAAGGTGGCGTTGTCGAGGGCGGTGATGGTGTCTTGGCCGTCTTGGAAGGTGACGGTGACGTTTTCCATGGTGAGCATTTAGGCGATACCTCCGAGTGCGAGCTGGGGTTGGACGTTGGTAATCGAGCGGGTGGCGATCAGGGCGCCGACCATGCCAAGGGCGAAGATGCCGAGCGGCGGGCCGACGGTGGTCAGTGTGCTGAGCGTGAATGGGACGGTGCCGGATGCGAGTGCGCCGAGGGCGAGTGCGATGCCGGTGCCCAGGATCACGCCGAAGCCCAGCAGGATTGCGGACTGGCCGAGGGCGTCTTTACGCAGGTAGGCGTTGGAGCCGCCGATGGCTTTGAGGATGGCCAGGTCGCGGGTGCGCTGCATGGTCCATACGGTGAGGAATGCGACGATGACTAGCGCGGCGATGGCGTAGAGGAACCCTTGGATCATGAGCAGGGAGCCTTGTTCGGAGCCGTAGGCGGGCAGCCCGGCGAAGGATTCGCGCAGGCTCAGCCCGCTGTCGTTGGCGGCGAGGAGCACGGTGCCGTCGGCGTCGGTGTGCATGGCGGTTTGCCAGATTTCGGTTGGCACCCACAGTACGGGTGAGTGGGCAAATTCCAGGGGGCTAGTTAGCTTATCGACGCCCACCTGCTGCCCACCAACCTCCACCACTTCGCCCGCGGCGAGGTCGAGGGACGTTGAGGCGATGGCGCCGTCGCCGAGGATTTCGCCGCCGGGAAGTGTGGTGCCTTTGGGCAGGGCGAGGATGGCTACGGCTTCTTCGGTGCCGTCAGCGCGCGTGAGCAGGGTTTGTGCGGTGCCGAGCGGCGTTGCGCCTGCTTCGGCGTCGACGCGGGAGGTGGTAAATGAGGGGTCGTTGTTGTCTTGGAAGACCACGGATTGCGGGTTAAGCGCCTCAAGTGCGGAGGTGTTTTGCTTGCCAAGACCCGCGGTGAGACCGGTGAGCATGACCACCAGGAGGGTGATCAGCGCAACGGTGCCGGCGATCAGCCCAAAACGCCCGCGGGCGTTTGTGATTTCTCTTAAAGCTAGGAACATGGCCCCTATTGTGCGTGTGACCTGGGGTTTTCCACATCGGGCGGGCGGTTGAAATCTGTCTCAACCGTTCGGTTGATAGGTTTGGGCGTTGTGAAGACCACCAACCACATTTTGGTTTTGTTGAGCGTGAGCTTGCACGTGCTGACGGCTGTGCTGCTTGGTGTTGGCTTGTTAAGCGCAAGCCAAGGAGAAGCGTTGAACTCGGTGACGTTGCTCCTGGTGGCGGCGTTTGCTGCTGTGTATTTGGCGGGCACGGTGTGGGCGCATCAGGGCCGTGAGGTGTCACGGGCGGCGTCGTATGCGTGGCTGGCGCTGATCGTTGCGTTGTGGGCGGCGCTTGGGGTGCGCACGAGTGCGTTTGTGTGGTTGGAGTTTCCGCTGGTGATTTTGGCGCAGCTGCTGTTGCCGAGCGGGTTGGGTCTTTCTGTGGCGGCGGCGTTGTTGGCGGCAACGCTTGGGCGCACGGTGCCGGATGCGGGTTGGGCGGGTTTTATTGGCCCGACGATTGGCACGCTGCTTGCGGTGTTCATTGTGTACGCCTACCAGGCGCTGCGGCAGGAAACGGAGATGTATAAGGCGCTGGAGCATGCCGCGGGTGTGGCTGAGGAGCGTGCGCGGCTTTCGCGCGAGGTGCATGACACGATGGCGCAGGGGTTGAGCTCTATTGTGTTGCTGGGCCGGGCGTTGGATAAGCAGCTGGGTGGTAATGAAAAGGCGCGTGCCACCTTGGATACGATTCGGGCGACTGCGTCGGAGAACTTGGCGGCGGCGCGTCGGTTTGTTGCGGTGAACGCTCCCCCGGCGGCTCCTTTGCCCACGCGGCTGCGGGAGCTTGCCGCAGGTGCTGAGGAGCGCCAGCGCGCGTTGGGTCGCGCGCTTCGTGTGCAGGTCAATGCGGATGTGGACGTGCCGGAGCCGGCGGCCAGTGTGATTGAGCGTGTGGTGCGTGAGGGTGTGAGCAATATTGAGCGCCACTCGCGTGCGGATCTGGCGGTGATCACTGTAGATGTCTCTGGGGACGGCTCTGGTGGTGTGGCTACGGTGGACGTGTATGACAACGGTGATGGCATCATCGGCGAGGAAGGCTTTGGTATTAAGGGCCTGCGTGCTCGTTTGGCTGAGGTCGGTGGCACGTTGACTATCGACGGCTCCGTGCTCGCCGCCAGCGTCCCTGTGGAGGAACAATGATCAGGATCATGCTTATAGACGACCATCCGGTCGTCCGCGCGGGTTTACGCGCCGTACTGAATTCTTTTGGTGACGTTGAGGTGGTTGCCGAGGCCGATAATGGCAACGCCGAGGTGCCGGACGGTGTGGACGTGGTGGTCACGGACATCCAGATGCCGGGTGCCAGCGGCATCGACTTGACCAGGCGTCTGACTCGGGCGGGTGGTCCCCCGGTGCTGATTTTGACTACGTATGACACGCAGTCTGACGTGGTGGCTGCCATGGAGGCCGGTGCCTTGGGCTACCTGCTTAAAGACGCCCCCGAGGAAGACCTCCACGACGCTGTGTTGAAAGCCGCCCGGCGCGAGCGTGTGCTGTCTCCCCAGGCAGCGGGCGTGCTGGCAGATCGGGTGATGAACCCGAACGAGGCCCTCTCCATACGCGAGATTGAGATCCTGCAGGCGTTGAAGACAGGTGCGTCCAACAGGCAGATTGCGGATCAACTGTTCATCTCGCTGGCCACGGTGAAGACGCACCTGATCCACATCTACGAAAAGCTGGGGGTGGATAACCGCACCGCGGCGGTCCAGCAGGCCCAGGACCGCAGGATTATTTAGCGCGGGTTGTCTAGCGAGCGCGGGTGAGCACCTGCAGGCCCGTCAAAGCCGCGCAGGCGCACACGAGCGAGACCACGGCCATGGTCAGCGCGTGGTTGGAACCCAGGCCGACCAGCGCTGGGA
Organism: Corynebacterium sp. HMSC29G08; assembly: GCF_001806875.1. Classification (GTDB taxonomy): domain Bacteria; phylum Actinomycetota; class Actinomycetes; order Mycobacteriales; family Mycobacteriaceae; genus Corynebacterium. The sequence goes on along the minus strand of NZ_KV786244.1, from coordinate 23,440 downwards.
CAACGCCCGCGATCAAAAATTGCGCAAAGCCCATTGCGCCGCTGCCCGCGCCCGCACCGATTGCCCTGATCTCTTCTACGGCCAGTGCGGACGCGTTTGCGGAGATAAACCCGGACATTACGGCTAAGAGAGCAAGGCACAGCACCACGGGGACCAAAGTTGGGCCGGTCAGGGAGAGGATGATGAGGATGAGGGTCACGCATGCGTCGATAAGCAAGGCGCAGACCAGCAACTTCCTGGGGGCAACCGAGCGAACCACGCGCATGTTCATAGCGTTAGAGATGGGAAACAGCAGCGCAATCGCACCGAAGGTGAACGCGTAGGCGGTGGGTGATTGACCCAGCTGCACCTGCAGGATCAGGGGTGAGCCGGAGATGTAGGCGAACAATGCGCCGAAGCCGAGCGATCCGGCCAGCATGTAGCCGACAAACACCGGGTGCTGCAGGCAGCGCCAAATGCGCGAGGCCAGGCCGCTGAGCGCACCCGGAGAGCGCTTCTCCACCGGCAGGGTTTCCGGTATGCGCAGCGCCACAACCAGCTGCAACAGGTTCACACCCGCCAGCACCCAGAACACGCCGCGCCACCCCACCGACGGAATCAGCAACCCACCGATCGCGGGCGCAAGCGCCGGCATAAAGCCGGAGAGCGCCTGCAGGGCGGAGAACGCGCGGGCCGCCGCCACGCCGTGCACTAGATCCGGCACCACGGCGCGCGACACCACAATCACACACCCGCCTGCCAGGCCTTGGAGGAAGCGCGCCGCGATCAGCGTGCCAATGGTCGGCGCGAGTGCACAGGCTACCGACGTGAGGAAGAAAATGACGCTGGCAATGATCAGGGGGCGCTTGCGTCCGGTGCCGTCTGAAATTGCGCCGAACAGCAGGTTGCCCACCGCCATGCCAATCATGAACGCGGAGATGGTCAGCTGTACCGCGCCGGGGGTGGTACCCAGTTCCTGCTGCAGCTGCGGCAGGCCGGGCAGGTACATGTCAATAGACAGTGGGCCGGCGGATGAGAATATCGCCAGCGTTAGCATGAGTCCTGCTGAAAGTTGGTGCACGCAGGTACCATACAGCACATGGTCCACACTCACGGGAGCCTCATTGGGGCATGGGATTTCGCAGCTGTTGGTCGCTTGGCGCCGAAGCCGGGGCGTTTTTCGGTGCTTTTGCCTATCCACGCCACGTTTACCCTCACCGACCGCCGCCACCTCACCGAGGCAGTCGCTGCAGGGCAAGGCGCCGTGGTGACCTCCGGGGGTGAAGTGTTAGTAGACGTAGGGCCTTCCGCGTACGGTGTGCAGCTCGATGCGGTGGTTGGTGATGGTGCTGGCTCTGGTGCTAGCTCTGGTGCTGCTGCAGAAAGCACCGTGGAGATTTACCAGCCGGAGCCGTTTACCCTGCGCAGCGTGACCACTAAGCGTGTGGGGCAGGCCCGCGTGTTTGTTGGCTCCATGTTTGGGCAGACCTCCCCCGTTGTCCCCCCTTCCCCACTGGTTGCCGCGGAGATCCGCCTGGCACCCGGCGCGGAGGTGGCAATGACGCTTGAGCCAGACTTTGAATATGGCCTGCTTGCGGCAAGTGATCAGATTGCGTTGCAAAATACGCCTGTTCCGCGTGGTGTTGTTGGCTACACTGACGTTGGTACTGCCACATGGGGCGTAAAGAATCTGGGGAATGAAGAGGCCCGAGCGGTCATCTTCGGGGGAAAGGTGTTGTAGAAAAGCATGAACGTAACTGTCTTGTTGTCCTTGGAGGGCGCGGACCCGGAGATCTCGCGTTGCGTGAACGTGGATTCGGCGATGCACTTGGGTCACCTCAGCGCGGTTATTGACGCCGCGTTTGGGTTCTCGGGCGCGGCGACGCACCTGTACACCCAGGGTGAGGGTGGTTTCCGCAAGCTGTACACGGCACACCCTGGTCCGGGGGAGCTCAGCGAGACAGCTATCACCGTTGGGGACATCACCCCGATGACCTACATCTATGACCCGACGGCGAACTGGAACATCGCCGTTGAGCTGCTTGGCCCGACCCAGTTGGACGCACCGACGCCGGCGTTGGTTGATGCAGCGGGTCCCGACATCGTGGAAGCCACGCATGGTCCGGCGATGATGACCAAGTTCCGCATCGAGGCACGCCGTATCGCCGCAGGTCTGGCACCGAATATGGAGATCACTCCCCTGCTGCTGAGCTACCTGCCGGTGATGAGCCCGGAGCGGATCCTGCAGCGGCTGACGGTGGCTGACCCGGTTGCCGTGGCTACGCGTATCAGCTTGGCGGCGGAGGAACTGTTCTACGGCGAGGAATTTGCTAAGGCACCGTTCAACCAGGCGGACTTGGCGGAAGAGTTTGAAGAGTTTTTGAACTCGCGGCCGGATCTGCGCGAGATCATTCAGACGGACCCGGAAGCGGACCGCAACCCTACCCTGCTGACCGCGGTAGCTGACTTTTTTGATTCCCGGCTTGGTGAGTTTGAGGACCTCGCGAACTTCCCTCAGACGCCGCCGCACCTTATGCCTGACTTCCCCGGCGCCTTCGAGGAGCCGACGATGGAAGACGTTGTGCGCGACCTGATGGAGATCTTCCTCGAACCGGTAAAGCTCACGGCTAAGAAAGGCCAGTTGCCTTCCGCGGTAGTCCAGGAGATCAGTGACGTGCTCAATATCACGTCCTGGTACTCCCGCCCAACCGAGACATCCATCCCGGCAGTCCACCAGGTGCGCAAGCTGTTGGAAGGCGCTGGCTTTATCGCGGTGACCAGCAAGAACACGCTGGAAGTCTCAGATCTTGGGTTTGATCTGCTCAACGCCATCGACATGACCGGCGTGTTTATCCCGGAGTGGGCGCGCGGCTTTGAAAACGCCTTTGGTGAAACGCTGTGGCGTGAAAGCTTGACCACCCTGGGCAACATGTTCAACCTGGGCACCGAATACGGCATTGAAAACAAGCTAGGCCGCATGCCCGAGAACTTCTCGGATGTTGTGACGCTCCTGCTTGGCCTCCTGGCCTTGGATAACAGCGCCAAGCACATGGAGATCACCGCGGAGGCTCGCCGCATGTTTGGCCGCATGCTCAGCTTCTACGAGCACGGGATCTAGGCGCATACCAAGCAGCGGCGGCGCGGGCACCGAGGTACGCGCCGAGGGTGTTGCACAAGACATCGTCAAGATCCGAATAGCCCACCGCCAACACGTACTGCGCGGTTTCAATGCCTAGGCTCAGCAGCAGGCCGCACAGCGTTGCGCGGCGCACGCTGTCGCGGAAGAACACCCAGCCCACGGGCATAAACAGGGCGATGTTGCCAAACAGGTTGAACCAGGGGCCCCACCACACCCGTGGGTGGATGAACGTTTCAAAGGGAATCAGCCGTAGCTGGCGCACCTCGTGCGCTTGGGCCTCCCACAGGCCGGGTACTGAAAAGTAGGCCTTGCCCAGGGTGAGCACGAAGACCACCGCGAAAACGAAAACGGCGAGCACCGGAGAAACCCTGTGCCCACCGCCTATGCGTTTAGCAGCCACGCGCTAGGAGCTGGCCTCGTTCAGGCCAGTCTCGTTCAGGCCAGGCTCGTGCGGGACGGGCCCGCCGGAGACCTGTCGGTAGGCGTGCGCCTGCGCCAGGTAGACCAGCGGCGCAAGCAGCACGGTGAGCAGGAAGGTCAGGCCCGCGCCCGCCCACACGTTGAAGCCCATCACGTCAACCGCCGCAGCCGGGATCGCGGCAATCACGCCAACAACCAGGCTAAACAGCAAGAGCAGCAGGGTAGTGCCGTAGTTGCGCTTGGCGGCCTTCATGCCTTCACCCAGGCAGAAGCCGAAGCTGCCGGCGTTGTCCGCGGCGTAGTACACCGGGTACACCGCAAACGGCACCACCAGCGCCAGCACCAAGGCGCCGACGATCACGGCGGGCAGGACCGCCATGGCGATAGCCATCATTTGCTCTTGGGTCATTGTGGCGGAATCGGCAAAGACAGTCGGATCAAAGCCGGTCACGGCCAGGGTGATCGCAAACGCAATGGCGGCCAGGATCAAACCAACAATGCCAACGAGCATGCGGTTGACCACTGAGACACCCAACGCCTTGCCGTAGGTGGGGGACTTAAGCTTGTCCACCTGCGCCGTTAGCGTCTGCTGCAACGCCGCGCTGACAAACACCGGCTCCAACAGGAAACCGCCAATGGCAAACAGCAGGCCAAGCACCGCAAGCCCCGGGATCTGGTCCGCAACGCCCAACACCGCGATGACCAGGCCGATAGCCAGCCAAAACTTCGGGTTGGTCTTGTACACGCCAAACGTCCAGGCAATCGCCTGGCCCAAACGCAGCTTGCCCGTGCCCTTGGTGTGGCTGTAGCCATTCGCCGCGGGGTCGTTGATCGGGTGTGGGGTGTCGGTGTCGCCAAAGTAGCCGTCTACAAGCTGGATGCCATGGAAACGCTGCGCGTTAGCACCCGCAAGCTCAGCGGCGGTGTTTACTTCGAATCGGGAAAAGTCATCGGGGACAGTCAAAAATTCTCCTTACGTGGTGGCCATCTATTTCACAACGAGCTATTTAACAACAAGGTTGACCATGCGGCCTGGCACCACAATGGTCTTGACCACGTTCTTGCCGTCGGTCAGTTCCACAACCTTCGGGTCTGCAAGAGCAATTGTCGCGATCTCATCTTGGGATGCGTCGGTAGGAACATCAATTCTCGCTTTGACTTTCCCGTTGATTTGGATGGGGAGTTCCACGGTGGCGTCGATAAGCAACTGCTCATCAAACGTTGGGAACGGCTCAAACGTGATGGTGCCGCTGTGGCCAAGCTGCGCCCAGAGTTCCTCGGCGATGTGCGGCGCAAGCGGGCTAACCATCTGCACCAGGGGAGTGACGGCCGCGCGTGGGGCGCCGTCCGGGTACGTCTTGGTCAGGTAGTTGACGTACTCGATGAGTTTGGCGGCAACGGTGTTGTCGCGCAGGTGCTCATAATCGTCGCGCACACCAGCGATGGTGCGGTGCAGTTGCTTCTCATCGTCGCCGGTCAGGGGGCTGTCGGTGACGGTGACCTCGCCGGTTTCCTCGTCCACAACCAGGCGCCACAGGCGCTGCAAGAAACGGTGCGCACCCACAACGTCCTTCGTGGCCCACGGGCGGGAGGTGTCCAGCGGGCCCATCGACATCTCGTAAACGCGCAGGGTGTCCGCACCGTAGTCGCGCACCACGTCATCCGGCGCCACGGCGTTCTTCAGGGACTTGCCCATCTTGCCGTACTCGCGGTTGACTTCGGCGCCGTCGAAGTAGAACTTGCCGTCTTTTTCCTCAACCTCGGCGGCCGGGACGTACACGCCGCGGGAATCCGTGAACGCGTAAGCCTGGATGTAGCCCTGGTTGAACAGGCGGCGGTACGGCTCCTTGGAGGTAACAAAGCCCAGGTCATAGAGCACCTTGTGCCAGAAACGTGCGTACAACAGGTGCAGCACGGCATGCTCCACGCCGCCCACGTACAAGTCCACGCCGCCCGGGTCATTCTCACCGCGCGGGCCGGTCCAGTACTTTTCATTTTCAATGTTGACAAACTCATCCGAGTTCGTCGGATCGATGTATCGCAGCTGGTACCAGGAGGAACCCGCCCACTGCGGCATCACGTTCGTGTCACGACGGTACTGCTGCTCACCGTGACCCAAATCCATGGTCACGTTCACCCAGTCCGTGGCTTTGGCCAGCGGGGGAGAGGGTTCCGAATCCTTGGCATCCGGGTCGAAGGACACCGGCTTGTAGTCCTCAACCTCGGGCAGCTCTACCGGCAGCTGGTTCTCCGGAATGCCGTGGGCCTGGCCGTTTTCGTCGTACACAATTGGAAACGGCTCGCCCCAGTAGCGCTGGCGGGCAAACAGCCAGTCACGCAGCTTGTACTGGATTTTTTCGGAGCCTTTTTGCTTATCGACGAGCCACGCAATCGCCCCATCAATCCCCTCCTGCTTACCCAGACCGTTGATATCCAGGCCGTCTTGGTTGGCGGAGTTGATATGCGGGGCGTCACCAATAAAAGCTTCCTCGGAAACGTCAGCGTCCAGCACCGGGATGATCGGCAGGCCGAAGACGGTGGCGAACTCATAGTCACGCTCATCGTGCGCCGGCACTGCCATAATCGCGCCCGTGCCGTAGCCGGTGAGCACGTAGTCCGCGATGAAGATTGGCACCTGCTCACCGTTAACCGGGTTCGTGGCGTAGGAGCCGGTGAACACGCCGGTCTTTTCTTTATTCTCCTGGCGCTCAAGGTCGCTCTTCGCGGCGATTGCGTCCATATAGGCGTTGATCGCTTCAGCCGGGGTTGGCTTGCCGTTGGTCCAGCGTGCGTCGATGTCCTCGGCGTATGTTGCCGTGGTCAGTTCGCTGACCAGCTCATGCTCCGGGGCAAGCACCACGTACGTTGCGCCGAACAGCGTGTCCGGGCGGGTGGTGAACACCTCAATCGGGCCAGCAGGGGAGTCGAACGTGACCTCCGCGCCGCGGGAGCGGCCGATCCAGTTACGCTGCATGCTTTTGACCTTCTCCGGCCAATCCAGCAGATCCAGGTCATCCAGCAGACGATCCGAGTAATCCGTAATCCGCATCATCCACTGCTTCAGACGCTTGCGGTAGACGGGGAAGTTGCCGCGCTCAGACTTACCGTCCGCCGTAACCTCCTCATTAGCCAGCACCGTGCCTAAGCCTGGGCACCAGTTGACCATGGAGTCGGAGAGGTAGACGAGGCGGAACTCATCGATCGCCTTGTGCTTTTCCTCCGTGGTCAGGTCACGGAAGTTACGGCCATCCTTGGTTTTGCGCTCGCCGGAGAGCAGATCCTTAACTAGGTCCTCGATGGGGCGGGCCTTCTGCAGGTCCTCATCAAACCAGGCGTTATAAATCTGCAGGAAAATCCACTGAGTCCACTTGTAAAAATCCGGATCCGTGGTGGCCACCGCACGACGCTTATCGTGCCCCAAGCCCAACTGACCCAGCTGGCGCTCCATGTTGGCAATGTTCGCCTCAGTAGTGGTGCGCGGGTGCGTACCAGTCTGGATTGCGTACTGCTCCGCCGGTAGGCCAAACGCGTCATAGCCCAGCGTGTGCAGGACGTTCTTGCCCAGCATGCGGTTGTAGCGGGCGTACACATCCGTTGCGATGTAGCCCAGCGGGTGCCCCACGTGCAGACCCGCACCAGAAGGGTACGGGAACATGTCCTGGACGTTCAGCTTCTCCTTCGGCAGCTGCGCCTTCTCACCATCGGAGGCCTGTGGCGCCAAATCACCCGTGGGGTTCGGAGCGTTGAACGTGCCGTTGTCGCGCCAGTACTGCTGCCACTTCTGCTCAATGGTGTTGGCCAGATCAGCGGTGTAGCGGTGCGCGGTGGGATTCGCGTTAGTCATGGTTAGCCAGTGTAATAGCTGGGCTACATAGCGTGGGTTGGGGTGGGTGGGCCTGAATTGGGCGACCTCGGGGGGAGCTTTTTTGAATTGCGGCAGCATGTTGCCAAACCGGGGATAGTTGCCGCAATAGCAGCGTTTCCCCAGGGAATTGTTTTTTCGGCGGAAATGGCGCGGAAAAACAATTCAGAAACAATTAGGCGAAGAATTCGGGGCATATTAGGGGTATTTTCCTGCGTTTTTGCTGGTCAGCGAATTGTTCAGAATTGTTTCGAATTGTTCGGAATTGTTTCATTTTGCGTCAATCGGCGGCAGACGGCCCCTGGAGAAAGAATTCAGGACCTGCTCCGAAGTCCTGAATTCTTTTGGCTGAAGCGTTTTGCCACCTGGGGATACTGAATTCTTTGCCCGATTTTGGGAAACAAATTCAGGATTCGAGGCGCCGCACTGAATTATTTCTGAATTGTTTTAGGCAGAGACCTGGGCAGGCAGTTAAGCAATGCCGAAGCCCAGCAGTGCCCAATGGATACCGATCGCGGCGGCGCACACGGCAAGCAGAGCAGTGCCCACACCGTAGATGGCGGCGATGGCGTATTCGTCCTGGTCAATGAGCTGACCCAGTTGCCGGGCCAGCATGGCCAACGTGGACAGCGAGCCGGCGAAACCAATGCCGGCAAACGTTTGCCACTGGCCCGGCAACGCCAGCGTGAAGCCCATGATTGCGGACGCGGTGACATTCACAGTCAAGGTGGCAGCCAGCGGATGGTCGATGGCCGTCATAAAACACCAGCGCACAAAGCCGCCAAGGACCCCGCCGACAAACACGGCAAGAGCGCTGATGAGTAACGACGCCTGACTAAACATGCGCGTGCGTTCGGGTAGAGGAGCCGGCGAGGAACGCTAACGTGGCCGTGGATAAGCAAAGTGCAATTATGAACAAAGCCCAGGCAGCCGAGCTGTGCGCGCTGGCGAGCGCGACCGCAGAGAGCGTGGAGAAGCCGCCCAAAAAGCCCACGCCCCAGAACGGGCCTGGGTTGAAATAGCCCATGGCAAAGCAGGCGGCAAGATTTACGGCGAAAGTGACCGACATCGCGAGCATCTCCGGCGTGGTCGGATTCAGCCAGAACAGGAGCAGGAATCGTGCCAGCGCCCCCAGCCCAGACCCCAACGCCACAATCAGGCCAGTGCGGAGGGAGTCAGCGTTCACGTGAGACGACTGTAGCACTCGGCACCGTTTACACTCCTAGGCATGCGTACCCGTACCATCGCCGCCGCTGTTGCGGTTTCCCTTGTCGCCGCCACGCCGGTGCCTGCGCTTGCTAACGAATCACGTCCCGGCTTCAGCGCACCCGAACTGTCCTCTATGACATTGAACTGGTTCAACCCCGCCGCCTGGCCGAAGGATATGGAACAGGAGATGTCCCGGATGGGTTTGTTCGCCCTGTCATCGTTCTTTGGCCACCGTTTGATTGGCGCGATGATCTTCTTCCCGTTCGCGCTTTGGGGCTTAAGCAGCTACTACTTGCCGCGTTAGGTTGCTTGCTGCTTGTTGGCCCAATCGACGATCGGCTCCAAGCGTGCAAGGTCAACCCTGTCGACGTCCTTGCCATAGGTGTCGATCATGTTGCGCTCATTGTCACTCTTGCGCGGCTTGATCTTTAACGCCGTGATCAGCGTGCGCATCACGCCTTTGTGCTGGGCGTTGAGCTGCGAGTAGTTCAGGCGGCCAGGCAGGTAGAAGCGCTTCACGTGCGGGGCGAGGCCGCCGAGGAGCTTGCCGGTGGCGTCGGCTTTTTCTACTTCTTCATCAATTGTCATGCCGACGGTGACCAGTGCGATTGGGGTTTGCTCGACCTGGTTGGGGTCGAGCTGCTTGATTAGCTTCACACCGTCATGCAGCGGGCCGTGCGCCGGTGCAAGGATCACCGTGGGTCCGGTCAGCGCGGGTTGATTTGGGATCTGTTGGGCGGTGGTGTTGAGCCGCTTGGCAAGTGCTTCGGCGTACTGCTTGGTTGAGCCGTAGTAGGTGGAGTACAAGATGGTGCAGGACATGGGTCTATTGTGCCTTGGGGTGGGGGAGCTTTTTTGAATTGCGGCGAATATCTGCCAAACCGGGGATAGTTGCATTGGCTGACAGGTGATTGCCAGGCTTGTGGCCTGAGCGGGAGCTCCTGGACCTAAGCGGATCTAGGCAGACTGCCGTGGCGCGTATCTGGGTGCGCCTCTAGCAGACAATGATTTTAGCCCTGCGTTTCCCCAGGTCGATTGTCTCTACTCATCGCAGTTTTTGCGTTGTGTGCTAGTGGCCAGACGAAAACTGGACTCACAGGCGCAAGCGATGCTAGAACGAAGGCACAAACAGCGAAGCCGGAAGCGTTATCGGACTTCTTGTCATCGGAGCTATCATCCTTGGGCTCTACGGATACTTCAGCCCGACTAACCCCAACGACGCTTTCGCGAACGCTGCGCGGTAGTTCCCGGGTCGGAACCTGGGACCTAGAGCTGGGACCTAGAGCCCGGGGATCTGGGCCCTTGCGCGCAGAGAACCTTTTAGCGATCACAAAGATTCCGGGGACCAGAGCCTGCGGCGGCGGGCGAGGATGCGTCGCAGATCCCGCGCGCGCCGGGTGTCGAAATCGGTTGCCGCAACAATGCGCTCCGCAGCATCCTGCGTTACAGCAAGGGCAAGACGCATCACAGCATCAGTAGTCCTGGTATTCAAACCGATCTCAGCGCAAAAAGCACGAAACATCTTTCCGCTGATGTTGTCCGTGCGTCCCTGAATGGATAACGCCATTGTGGTGTCGCCATACGGGATTGTCGAAGGAATGTCATAGATCGGAGCCACCTCTGCAACCCCATCCCGCCAGACCATCGAGATGTTCTTGGCGTGTAAATCACCATTACCCGTAAGCCACGCCAACGCTGCCTGAAACGCCACAGCGCGGGCGGTCAGCAACGGTGAAGCACTCACGGCCATCAGTGCTTGCGCCACCTCCTCCATCGCCGGGTCGTACTTCTCACCCGGGTAGAGCCCCATGATCTGTGCGGCGTCCTCGACATGAAGCCTTGCTTCCCCTACGCGGTCGAATCGGGAGATGAGGAGGGCGGGGAGGCCGCGGGCGTCGGTAAGCAACTGCACCTGCGCTAGCGGGAAACCTGCTGCACGGGCGATACCGAAACAAGCGGCTTCATTTTCCACGAGCTTGGGATACTCAGGGGGTGAGACTTTCAGAATGAACTCGGTACCAGTCCCACGCACCGGTGCGGCAATCGTGCGCGCCGACGCTTTATCCTGCACCCCCGGGACTGCGATCGGATCAATAATCCCAGCGTCAGCGAGCGCTTGAGAAAAGTCCAGATCACCATCCAGGTCAATAACTGCAGGGGTGGGCCGCGGGCGCTGCCCAGGAGCAACCACCGCGACATCCCCAACCGTGTCCGCACCAACTGCAAGAAGAAGCGTCAATTCATCGTCCAACGAGGCCTTTACCGTGCGTTTAAGACTTGAAAGTCGCCGACCCTCCGGCAACAGATTGGTAAAGAACGGAGGAATCGCGCCACCAAAGTTGTTATAAGGCGCTTGATCCAGCGGCAAACTTGTGGCCACCGGAATAGGCGAGTTTCCTACATAGTCAAACTCAGTGGCCCCACCTGGAGTCTTCGAAAAGTGTCCAACCAGCACTCCGGCCCTGTACACGTCAGCGACAATCACAGCAGATCACCCCGGTGGACTTTCGGCTCCAAATCGTAGCCAAGCGCGGAAAGCACGGTAATCACCTTGCCTACTTCAGCAGTCGGCTTACCCTTTTCAAGCTCACGCAGGAAACGGTCCGACACTCCTGCAAGATCAGCAAGATCTACCTGCGTCAGACCAGTGCGTTTGCGTTGAGCGCGAACAAATGTCCCAAGCTCGCCGACGTCCATGCGGTGTCTCCTCCTTGCATCGCCTTGCTTGCCGACGGAATGCTCGCACCGATTCCGTACCCTTCAGATCACAACGATAGCGCCAAACAAGCAGAAACGGAATGCTCGCACCGATTTTGTGTGCGTTTTGGAGTATTGGGTTGAAGATTTCACGGAATCGGTGCGCTCGCTCCGAACGTCACAAGCTTTGCAGGTGGGTGGCCTGCAGGGGAGCTTTTTTGAATTGCGGCAGCAGTTTGCCAAACCGGGGATAGTTGCCGCAAGCAAGGTCAATGACGGCGGCCTGTGCGTTCGGCGAATTGGTCGAGAAGGTGGAGGACTTCGGGGGATCGCCAAGCACGCTGCCGCTTATCCAGCTGCGCCGAAACTACAATCCCGTCTGATTCCAACCGGTCGAGGGCGTTGCGAGCCGTTTCCACAGACACGCCGAATTCGGCAGCAACTGCGCTGGTGGTGAGTACGGGTCGTTGGATGAGGAGGTCGAGGAGGGGCCACGCGAGGGCGTCGATACGCGCAGTAAGCTCCTCACCCCAAGCTGTGCGGACCTGCAACAACTCCTCTGCTAGCCAGGAGCCTCGTTCGGCTCCGTCGATGGCGGCGCGGGCGAAGAGGGTGATGATGGGCTCGATGTGGCCAGCGCGGTAGGAGGTGAGGGCTTGGAAATAGCCATCGACGTTATGAAGAAGGCCAGCTGAGATCGGTAGGGCGACGGTGGATGTCAGCCCTCGTTTACGCAGCAACACATGGATGAGTGCACGGCCTGTGCGCCCGTTGCCGTCTGCAAACGGATGGATGGTTTCGAATTGTGCGTGGGCGAGCGCCGCGTGCGCAAGTGCCGGGATGTCGGTTCGTTGCATGAACCGCTGGAGATCTTCAAGCAGTGCGACAACGTGTGTGGCCTGCGGCGGGACGAACAGTGCGCCGTCAGGATGGAAATCGCTACCGCCTATCCAGACTGCCTGCGTGCGCAGTTTGCCAGCGAAGTCTGGGGCTGATTCCTCCAGCAACAGGCGGTGCATGTCTAGAATGCTGTCGATGGTGGCGCCGCCGCGCGCAATCGCCTGCTGCATGAGGCGTGTGTTCGCAGCAATCAGCGCTGCGTTGCCCGCGCCGTGACCTGTGGTTTCCGCTTCGAGCACCTTGCGCGCGGACGCCGTCAGCTGCTCAATCCTGCTCGACGCCACCGACTCACTGCGGAGCAGCAACGGCGTGAAGGGGAGGACTCGGTGGGCCTCAGTGGCGTCGAAACGCACGGCGGCAACGGTTGCTTCCTCCACAATCGCCGCGGTGCCGTTGGTCAGCGTGACGGCTTCCTCGCTGATCGCAGGCACGACAGCACTTTGGTAGGTCCGGGGCATTCGCTTTGCGACGCGCCCCGCAAACCCCCCTTCGGCCCCCACCCAATCCAACGTTTCATTCGCCACACTCGGCCACTGCATAACGACACCGTAGCAGCAAACCACCAAACTTATAGCCTTAAGTTTGGTGGTTTGGCGGAAAGAGCGAAGATATTCGGTTGGGGCTTAGGCGACCCAGTTAAGGCAGAAGACGATCCAGGGGAGCGCGACGACGTCGATAAGCACAGCACCCGAAAGTGGAACCACCACCATCGCAACCTTGGACTGCAAACCATGCTTGCGACCAACCGCGTCCATGTTCGCCACCGCGTTGGGGGTACCGCCGAGGCCGTGGCCCATCATGCCTCCGCAGATCACGGCGGCGTCGTAATTCTTGCCAAGAATGCGGAACACAATCAGCGCCACAAACGCCACAAGCGCAACTACCTGGACCAACAAGATGACCAGCAGCGGCAGGGCGAGATCATAAAGATCCCAAATCTTCAGACTCATCATGGCCTGAGTAAGGAAGAAGCCCAGCGACACATCTGAAATCAGCTTCAGCGCCTTGCCGTGGATTTCCACCCAGCCGGCGGTGTCGTTGATGTTGCGAAGAATGATCGCGATCAACATCGCACCGACGTATCCCGGCAGCGAATACCCCGTCCACTCGCCGAAAAGCTTGCCCAGGTACACACCGATGACCACAACCACGCCGATCACAGCAGCGGTAGCAACCACCGAGCCCTCGTTGACCTCGGACGTGTTGTCCACGCCGCGCTCCTGCACATCACCGATATCTCGCGTTTCAACGGCCAGCTTGTTCCGCTTAATCAACCACGTGGCCAGCGGACCGCCAATCAGCGAGCCGGCGATCAAGCCAAACGTTGCCGCAGCAATAGCTACCGCAGTCGCGCCCTGGGCGCCGAGCTCTTCAGCCGTTGGACCAAACGCTGCCGCCGCGCCGTGCCCACCCTCAAGCGATACCGCACCAGCCATGATGCCCAGCAACTCGTTGATCCCCAGCGCTTTTGCCAGACCGATGCCGACGAGGTTCTGGAAAATTGCCACAGTCCAGCACGCAACCAGGTACACCACAAGGACGCGGCCACCGGTTTTGATCAGGCTTAGCGACGCACCGAGACCGATCGTGGTGAAAAACGCCAACATCGCCGGGGATTGCAGGGTGGTGTCAATCGTGAGTTCGATCGAGCCCCACTCACGCAATGCCAACACCACGAGCGCGAACAGGAAGCCGCCAACTACAGGCCCCGGGATTGCGAACCTGCTGAAGATTCTCCAGCTCCTCGCAGCCCACGCGCCAAACAACAACAGCAAGAGCGTCAACGCTACTGAGCTCACCAGCCCAACTTCGATCTGCATGCGTCACCTTCTTTCTCTGGGTCCTTCTTTGCGGCTTTCGCCTTGAACAGGCTCACCTTACGTTCCACACGAGGCGTGGGTCACATCAGCGTGTTGGTCCGAGGCTTTTACGGGTTGTGTGGTGCTGGGGGAGCTTTTTTGAATTGCGGCAGCATGTTGCCAAACAGGGGATAGTTGCATTGGTTGACAGGTGATTGCCAGGCTTGGGGGGTTTGCCGAGGGCTGCCTAAGACCTGGACGGGCTGCCGTGGAGCGTATCTGGGTGCGCGCCTCGAGTGCGCGCCTCGGGTGTGCGCCTCGGGTGTGCCTCGGGTGCGCCACTAGCAGACAATGATTTTGGCCCTGCGTTTCCCCAGGTCGATTGTCTCTACTCATCGCAGTTTTTGCGTTGTGTGCTAGTGGCCAGACGAAAACTGGACTCACAGGCGAAAGCGATGCTGGAGCGAAGGCACAAACAGCCAAACTTATGGACTCAAGTTTGGCGGATTGCCGGAAAGTGCGAAGATCATTGAAAGCTATTTTGCTGTTTTGGGCGAGGATGACGTGCAAGCGTCATACGGTGACACTCATGAAGAAGATCCTCAGCGCGGCTACGGCTGGTGCATTGGCCCTGTCCACCGTCGTAGTTGCACCGGCAGTCCAGGCGCAGCCGGTTCAGACCAACTACGTCCAGAACACTCAGAACACCAAGAACACCAAGAAAACTGACGCCAGTAGCGAAGCCGGAAGCGTTATCGGACTTCTTGTCATCGGAGCTATCATCCTTGGGCTCTACGGGTTCTTCAGCCCGTACAACCCCAACGGTGCGTTGGCGAACGCTGGGCGATAGTTGCTTGTAACTGTTAAGGGCGCAGGTGCGTGGGCTGCTTTTACACTTTGACGCTTTGTCTACCTGCAGCTTTTCCATTTTGCAACTTGCTAAATAGGCAGTTTTGCAAGTTTAAGTTGCACTTTTGCCGACCACTTTTGCACTTTTGCACTTTGCTGCACTTTGCCCAGTTTTGCAGGTTTGATTTTTCAGTTAATAAGGGTTCGGTGGAGCTGTTGCGGGGCCGCGGCAGCTCTGCAGCATGCGAGTTAACGCTTGATGCGGGTGCTACCTCGAAGCAATTGCGGCGAATATCTGCCAAACCGGGGATAGTTGCCGCAATAGGCCTGAAACTGTGAGCCAGCTGCCAGCCGTGGCAGATATCCCCGGTTTGGCAACATGCTGCCGCAATCCAAAAAGCACTACCCGAGGTAAAGCACTACCCGAGGTCCAAAGCACTACCCGAGGTCCAAAGCACTACCCGAAGTGCAGACGCACTGCGCAGCAAATAAGATCAGCGTATGGCTCTTCAGGCACGGGCGCTGACGTTTAAGCGCCAGAAGGAACAGTCGGCGGCGGTGCGACTCTTGCACGCCGACAATGCGCCCGTGGTCCTCGCCATGATCGCAGAGTACTTCCCGCGCGGCGCCGAGCCAAGACCGGCCGGTGAAGTGTACGAGCTGATGGCTGCCGACTTTGCGTTGCTGCGCAACACGTTTGATCTGCCGAAGAGTCCACAGGCGTATTGCAATGACTGGGTGAAGGCGGGCTGGCTCGTCCGAAAATCTGGCACCCAGGTCACGGGTGAGACCCTTGAGCCGAGCGAGGATGGTCTGGTTGCACTGCAGATGATGGATCGGGTTGGAGGGCCGTATTCGGCGGTGACGGCGAGTAGGGTGGCGTCGATAAGCAATGCCCTCCAAGACCTGGCAAGGGACACCGACCCAAACATTTCGACGCGCCTAGAGCATCTGCATCGGCAGCGTGAGCGGGTGGACGAGATGATTGCAGGTGTAGAGCGTGGCGAGTTTGAGCTGCCTTCGGATGCAAGTGTGCAAGAGCGGGTGGGCGATATTTTGGGCATGGCCTCTGCAATCCCGAGTGATTTTGCGCGTGTACGGCATCAGTTGGAGGTGCTGAATCTAGATTTGCGCCGCCAATTGCTGGACCCGGAGGGCAGTCGCGGTGATGTGCTAGCGGAGATTTTCGCGGGCGTCGATGTGATTTCGGAGTCAGATGCGGGGCGAAGTTTCAACGGGTTTTATCGGCTGGTTGTGGATTCGGAGCATGGTGCGTGGGTGGAGTCGTGGATTGGGGAGATTCTGGAGCGGGTTGGTCCGGAGGTGATGGATTCCAAAACCCGTTCGCAGTTTAGGAATCTGTTCCGCAATCTTGAAGACGCTGGTTATGAGGTCAACCGCATGATGACCCGCCTTGCGCGCAACTTGCGCAATTATGTTTCCAGTGAACAGTTTGCTGAAGATCGTCGAATGATTGAGCTGTTGCGCGATACGCGCAGGCTTGCGTCGGAGGCGGCGGAGGCTGAGGAGTTGTCGCCAACCAAACGGATGGAAACACCGTTGCAGCGTATTGGTATGGCGGTCAGTTCTGTTGCACAGATGAAGCTGGCGGATCCGGGGGCGGAGGTAATCACGTCGGATGTGGAGCGTTTTGAGGCTAGCGAGGGGGATGCAGAGGCGTTGCTTGAGCTGGTGCGCGAGTCTGAGATTGATCTTGAGGAGCTGTCTGCCGCTGTTGCTGATGCGGTTGCTGAGCTGGGCAAACCTTCAATTGCGGATGTGTTGAGCCGACATCCGGCGACGCAGGGCTTGGCTTCAGTTGTGGGTTTGGTTTATTTGGCCATGCGGTTCGGGGTGCAGCTTGATGGCAGGGAATCGGTTGATTATGAGGAGGACGATGGGACAGTTCGCTTAGCGACATTGCCTATGTTCACTTTCGACACCATATCAGTGG
The DNA here is from genome assembly GCF_001806875.1 of Corynebacterium sp. HMSC29G08. Taxonomy (GTDB): domain Bacteria; phylum Actinomycetota; class Actinomycetes; order Mycobacteriales; family Mycobacteriaceae; genus Corynebacterium. The sequence goes on along the minus strand of NZ_KV786244.1, from coordinate 6,632 downwards.
AGGAGATGCGATGACGGAAGCATTGTGGAGTGGGGACACGGGGACGTTGTCGTATGAGTCCCGTCGAGCGTTGGTGGATTTGTTGAAGGGGCCGTTAATTAGCGCAGACCGTAAAAAGGACACGTGGAACGCCATTTTGAGCGACAAGGAGGCGTTGCGCAGCTGGCTGCATGACGTGTTTTTGGAGCTGGTGATTGATGAGGAAGCCGGAATTGCGTTTACCCGTCACGTTCGCCCGGATAACGATGACGTGCACGTGCCACCGGTGTTGCGCACGGATTCCTTGACGCACCTGCAGACGGCGATTTTGCTGCAGCTTCGCCACGAATTGGGCATGAGTACGCCGGGGGAGCGCGTAGTGGTCGGTGAAGACGAGCTTTACACGGCAATTGGGTACATCCGAGCGGTGGATAACCGTGATGAGGCTGGTTTTAAGCGTCGTTTTGATGCGGCGATCAACGCCATCAAGAACAAGTACAGCCTGCTCACGGAGACGGAGACGGAAGGACGCTATGTGGTCTCGCCAGTACTGCGCCACATTTTTGATGCGGATACTGTCTACGCGCTGCGCGAGGAGTACTTACGGCTAGCTGGAGCCAACGCTGGCAATGACCTCGAGGGAGAAGAGCAGTGAGCGAGCAATTCAAGTTGGCACGAGTGCAGCTTGTGAACTGGGGAACGTTCCACGGCTACTTCGACATCCCGGTAGGCCAGAAGGGCTTTTTGATCACGGGCGCGTCGGGCTCGGGGAAGTCCACCTTGATCGACGCGTTTTCGACCATCCTGGTTCCCCAGTCCAAGATCCGTTACAACGCGGCGGCGCAGCAGGACACCACGCGCGACAAGGGCCGTAGCAGGGTGTCGTACATTCGTGGCGCGTGGCGCAGGAGCGAGGACCCCACCACTGGTGAGATCCGCAACCAGTACCTACGCGAGGGTGCCACCGCGACTGTGGTTGCAATGACGTATCGCAGTGCAAGTGAGACGTACACGTTGGTGGCAATTTTTCGTCTCAACGCAGGCCAAAACTCCGAAGCCCAGGTAAGAACGCTTTATGGCATCTTCCCGGACGAGGTGGATGTGGATGCGTTTATGCCGCACCTGGTGAACTCGCTTGATAAGCGCAAACTTGAGCAAAAGTTCAAGACACCGAGCAACGGCGTAACGTTTACAGATCAGTATTCGGTATTCGCCAACCGTTTCCGTGCGCGCCTGGGTATTGATAGTGAGGACGCCCAGATGTTGCTGCACCGTACGCAGTCGGCGAAGTCTTTAAGCAGTATGGACGAGCTGTTTCGGGACTACATGCTGGAACAGCCCATAACGTTTGAGCTTGCCAACGAGGCGGTGGCTACGCATGGCGACCTGCGTTATTCCTACGAGCGTCTGGAGGATCTGAACCGCCAGATTGAGGCCTTGGCGCCGTTGCCAGGGTTACAGGCGTCGTTAGAAAAGGCGCAGGCTACGCGCGGACATGCAGAGGCGCTGGCGGCAGCGTTGCCATCTGTGCGCAGGGCGATTGAAGCCGCCGAACTTCGAGACGCTATCACAACCCACCAGGCCCAACGCGAAGCCGTCAAGGTGCAAGAAAGCTCCCTTGCCCAGCGCAAACAGACACAGCAGGAGGCGGTGCAGCGCACGTACGCGAAGTTGGAGGGGCTGACCGGTGACGCTGTCGCGTCGCTTCGCGAACGCATCCAGCGGGAAGAGCAGGAGCTTGCAACGCGCACAGCGAAGGCGAAACAGCTGCAGCAGATTCTGAACGTGGACGAACTAACCACGGAAACCTTTGCGGAACTCAAAGCGCAGGCACGCCGCGAGATCGAAGAGGCACCCGCAGAACGCGAGCTACTTGACGCAACGTGGTCCGACGCCCGCGCACAGAAACAGCAGTGCCAACAACAGGACCGCGCCATCCAGCAGGAGCTTGAGGGTTTAAGTGCGCGCTCAAACAACATTGACCAGGGCTTCATCGACCTACGCGCACGGATGTGTGCAGACATCAATCTGACAACGCAAGAGCTGCCCTTTGTGGGCGAACTAATTGACGTGTTGAAGCAGGAGGAGGAGTGGGAGCCGGTGATCCAGCGCCTGCTATCCAACTTTGCCATCACGTTGCTGGTTCCGGAGGAACACGAGCGCGCGGTGAACAGCTGGGTCAATAGCCGCCGGCTTGGCCGCAGGTTGGAGTACCGCACGGTGCCGACTGGTGCGGCGCCACCAAGACGGCCAAAGAACAATGCCAGCCTGTTTCACAAAGTCGCGGTGGTGGACAGCCCAATGCGCCCCTGGCTGGAACAGATGCTGACCAGCACGTTTGATTACGCCCTGGTGCGCACTGTCGAGGAACTTGAGCAGCAGACCCAGCGCGCGGCAACTATCGACGGTTTGGAGCGCAACGTTCGCGACCGCACAAGGTCCACCCGCTATATCAAGGACGATCGCCGCCCGCTTGGGCAGCATCGTGATTACCGTTTAGGCTCCTCCAACAACAAGAAGGTGGAGTTGCTGCGTGGGTCGTTGAAAGAGGCGCGCCAGGCAACAACTGCTGCCCACAACCGGGAGCGAGAGCTGCAACGAAAGCGCGAGAGCTTGCAGCATCGTCTGGATCAGGTGAAATTAATTGCTTCGACGGGGTGGGACGAGGTGGATTACGTGGGCGTCGAGAAGCAACTGGCTCAACTGCAGGAGGAACTGGAGCTTGCAACGTCCTCGCCCGAGGTACGCGAGCTGAACCGTGCCTACGATCAGGCGTGTGCCAGCCTGCAGGCCACCGAGGAGGAACTGCGTGAGGTGCAGCGGCAGATCACCGTCGCGGAGACCAGCATTGCCGCAGATCAGGCTCGGCTTACAGAGGTTGAGCGAGCCAGCGTTGCGGTGGATCAGGCGCTGTTTGATGAGCTGGAAGCCAAGCTGAAAAGCCGCAAGCGGCGCCTCACGCGCGAGAACATCAATTCGCTTGCAGACGAGGTGCAGTCCGAACTCGACGCCACCATCAAACACAACGCACAAGTGATCACCAGTGCAAACACGAAAATTGGCAACATTTTGACCAGCTACCTGGCCGGGTGGCCCTCCGAATCGGCGGAGCTGCGCGCCGAACCGGAGTTTGCGGGTGAGGCGATCAACCGCCTGGAAGCGCTACGCGCTGACCGCCTGCCTGAGTTCCGTGGCCGGTTCCTAGAGCTGCTCAACGGCCAATCCGTCATGCACTTGAGCCACATCTCCACGCAGCTCGCGCGGGCGAAAGGTGACATTGAAACCAACCTTGGGCCGATCAATGCTTCGCTGATGCGCTCAAAATACACCCCTGAGGGCGGCGGGCGGTATCTGCAGATTGAGGTCCGCGACAACCGCGGTCCTGAAGTTCGCGAATTCCAGCAGGACCTGCGAGAAGCCACCGCGGGAAGCTTAAGTGCGGCCGACGAAGCCGAGGCGATTGCGCGCTACCATCGGCTGGCGAAAATCATGGACCGCCTCGCCTCCTCGGAGCGTGCCGATACCCGCTGGCGCAACCTCGTTCTGGACACCCGCCGCCACGTGAAGTTTGTGGGCAACGAAATTGATGCCGACGGTGAGGTGTACAACACCCACGTTGACTCCACGTCACTCTCCGGCGGGCAAGCGCAGAAACTTGTATTCTTTTGCCTGGCTGCGGCGCTGCGCTACCGCCTCGCCGGGGTGGATGCAGAGGTGCCCACCTACGCTACCGTCGTGCTTGATGAGGCGTTCGATCGCGCCGACCCAACCTTCACCCGCACCGCCATGGACGTGTTCACCAGCTTTGGTTTCCACATGATTCTTGCAACACCGATGAAGCTGATCAAAACCCTGTCGCCGTACGTGGACGGCACGATTGTGGTCAACTACGCTGAAACGCCACAGGCGCGCTCCACCTTCGAGTTCATTGACACCCGCGTTGGTTAGCAGGTTGGTTGTTTTCTGATGCGTTTACCCGACCAGCTTCCGTTGCGCCTTGACATTGAACGCGCGCTTATGGGTTCAGCACTTCCTGAGTCGATCCCGCTGCACCCGCCAACCGCAAAGAAAGTGCTTGCAGACCCCTTAGCGGCAACCGAGTTTGTCCGTGCCTGGCAGGCGTACGAACCCCAGGCGGAGGTGGAGTGGGTCACTCGCCGCTGGGCGCACCTAGGCCAGCAGCGGGTCCCCGCGCGTGTGCATATTGGCAGCTGGGAGCGAGTTGCGGAGCTCAGCGGGCAGGCCTCTACGTTGGCGTCAGCGCGCTCTCGTTTTGCTGAACTTGTGGGACTGTTCCCGTGTTCGCCGGGCTTGCCTGGCTTCCGAGCTGCCGCTGCGCGCACTCACGCCGCCTGGCTCTCTTTGGACAATTTGGACTTCACCCGCCTCACCAAAGCTCTGACCTGGCTGTACGCGCACCCGACCTCCGGTCTGCGCCCACGCGCCGTGCCTGTCGAAGGCGTTGACACCAAATGGATCGAGAGCCACCAGCGCCTCCTGTTGCGTTTGCTCAAGCCGCTCGGTCTGGCCACTTTGGGCCTTTCGCTTACCGACGCCACCCTCCGCCTCCGCTTCCTCGACCCTTCTTTAGCCCCCACACTGGGTCTTTTAGACATCGCGGTTCCGCTCAACGCCCTGCAGCTTCCTTTGGGCTTGACGGTTGTGATTGTGGAGAACAAAGAGACGTTCCTTGCGCTGCCGCAAGCGCCCGTTGGTTCTAACGCTGTGTTGGTGTTCGGCGCGGGCTACAGCGGGGCGCAGTTGGCGTCCCTCGACTGGGTCCGCGGCGGCAACGTGCTGTACTGGGGCGATGCGGATGCGGATGGCTACGCCATTCTGAACGCACTGCGCAGCCACATGAGCGCTGGTGCTGAAGCTGGTGGTGCTGAAGCTGGTGCTGCTGGTGCTGTAGGCCTTGGGGCTTCCTTGGGTGCTAGCGCTGGCGCTGGATTCGGCTGCGTTGAAAGCGTCGCGATGGATAGCGCGACCGTTGCGAAGTTCCTGCACCTGTCGGTTGATGACCCCGGTGATGCCACCCGCCACCTACCGCACCTCACCGAAGAGGAAGAAAACGCGCGCCGTTTGCTGGTCACGCGCGGTAATCGGAGGCTTGAGCAGGAACGAGTGTCGCTGGACTGGGCGCTCGCGCAGGAAGCATTCGCTGCGATCTGGGGTTGAGGGCGGCCGGGGTGCTGTGAGTCGGGGTGCTGTGAGTCGGGGTGCTGGGGGAGCTGGGGGAGCTTTTTGGAATTGCGGCAGCATGTTGCCAAACCGGGGATAGTTGCCGCAATTGCCAGGTAATCGCCAGGTTCGGGGTTTGGGCGGGAGCTCCAGGACCCGGGTGGGCTCCCGGGACGAACCCGGCACGCGCTCGGGTGCGCCGCGGGTGCGTCACTAGCAGACAAATTCAGTGCCGAACTGTCGATTCTGCAGGTTCTGCCTGTAGTCACCGGCCCCTGACGCGATGACACTCAGCCTGCATCAGCAGTTCTGCGTCCTACCAAACTTTCGACAACTCCAGGAGAGACCGAAATCCTTCTGTGCATAATGTCCAGAGGGTCTTCAGCGCCTAACGGTGTGCCAAGTCAGGGTTTTGGTTGCTTTCCGCGGCGCGGAATACCTTCAACCTCAACTAGATGGTTTTCCGCGAAGCGGAAAGCCTGACCCCAAACCAGGCACGGTGGCGGGGAGGGGCTGCGGGTTATTCGCGGACTCTGTGGTCGATGACGTCTGGTAGCACTGGTTTGCTTTGACCGAGTAGGACTTGGATGTTGCCTTCGCGTTCGACTGCACTTGTCACTGCCTTGACCTTGGTGGCTTTACGTTGCTGCTGTCCTTGACCACCACCAGCACCCATCGCCATCGGTGCAGCAGAGAGACCTGTGGAACGTGGCTGCGTGTTTTGGCCTGCGCCACCAGTGTTAGCAGTCATACCTGCCCCCATGCTGGGACCTGCACCTGGGGCTGCACCGTGAAGTGGTGCACCACCAGTACCCATGCCGGTACCGCCACTGTGGCCTGTGTTGTTTCCTGATGCGGGACCACCAAGCCCGTTGCGGCTGCCACGGTTGCCGGAGATACCACCGAATCCGCCCATGCCACCACCGACACCACCACCGCTGGTGTTCGCACCCGTACCAGCGTTCACACCGGCTGCGGTGCTACCAATCGCACCAGGAGAGATCGTATGCATGCCAGCGGCAGAACCAAGATGTGCCGGTGTGCCATGTGGGCCTGGGGTAAGTGTCGGTGGCGTGGAGGGGGAGGTGAGTGATGCGGCTTGGGTTTGTGTGGCCCCGGCTTGTATCGCCTCAAGCACATCAGGGTTGATCTGACCGTAGGAGCCGATGACCTCATCTGGTGTTGTCGCATAGGCTAGGTCTTTATGGCCGACGGCGATGAAGGAATCCTGAATCACCTTCGGCAGTGGGGAACGCTCAAACGATGGGGCTGTCGGATGTGCTGCTTCACGGATGTCGAAGGGATCGCCCGGGACGTGGTCTAAATCCGGAATGAGTTTGACAAACGCTGGAACCGTAGCCGCCAGTTGTGTACTGGCGCGTGGTGCAAAGGCTGAAAGGTAGGTTGTTTCGTAGGCAGCGCGAAGATCCGGTGTCAGGGCAGCTGCTGCAGTGTGTGCGACAGTGGCCATT
>NZ_KV786243.1 GCF_001806875.1 Corynebacterium sp. HMSC29G08 | reverse complement strand
TCACCACACCGCTACCATTTCAGTCTTCTGAACAGAGACATCCGATACCTCCACGAAGAGGGGTTTTCGATTCCAACTGGGGCGGAAAAAATCACTGCAGAGTTACACGAACTATCGGCCTTGGTAAAGAAGGTTGAAGACCTAGTCGATGAAGGGCAACCTGAATTGAAAGCTAAGGTTAATGCGTTAGAAGCTGATGTATATGGCATACTTGATCGCATTCATGAAACCCTGAAGGAATCGCGAATTCGTGCAGGAGGAAGGAGCTGACGGTGACTGCGTATTTGATTAAGTATCAACGTCAAACCGGCATGATGGCGCTGGAAGAATTTGATTCTCTGCGTGAAGCTACTGCTGAGCGACTTCGGTTAGACCGTCTTAACACTGATCCTGACCTCGAGATTGTCGCAGTGGCTAGTGAGAGCGAAGACCACCTGCGGGTGTCTCATTCCCGTTATTTTTCAGGAGTTTAACCCACCAGACACTTAAGTTCTTTGCTGTGTAGTCATGCAGCTTTCCGCGTGATCTGGAATTAGGCGCTTCGAGATCAATCGAATTGGTCGAACCAATCTTCCTGCACTGTGGGCTGCAAAGTAACGCCTGAGTTTCCGTCTTCTCTGATCAGCTCGGCAAGACGGTCACCGTTGATGAGATCAACTGTCGGTGTGGCAGCTATCGCCGCACGGCGGGCGGGTTCTGTGAAACGACTCAGAGTAACCAAGATTGCCCGTTCAGCCCCGGCGGTCTGTGCATCGCGCTGAAAGAGCGCGACCGTTTCACGGCCAATGGGTTTGCCGTCTGGCGCGTACCTTTTGACTTGTACCGCAACGCGAGATGAAAGCACGGGGCTCAGGGGTGCGGTCCCGATACCGTCAATTCCTTCATCGGCGGTTCCACCGACATGTGTTAATTCAAGCCCATAACGTCGGAGGAGGTATATGACGAACTTCTCGAAACCGTCCGGTGAAAGTCGATGGAGACGGGCTAAGAGTTGCGTCTTCCATGTTGCAGAAGAATCGGTGTCATCTTCTATCGATTCAGCTAGAACCTCTGGTGAAGGATCTTCACTCTCGATTTCATCATCCGGGATCGCCAGGTTAGGTTGTTTAGCCAAGCGTTGTTCGCGGTTGTAAATCCGGTCGAGCTCCTTGACGCGGATTAGAGCATCTTCTTCAGTGGCGGTGAGAAGCTCTTCGCCGAGATTAGTCAGGATGTATACGCCTCTGGATGGCTGCTTAAGGGCGCCGATGAGCTTGGCGGTAGAACGACCCCAAGAGATGCGGTCAGGCAATACCGGCGCTGTCGGCCTAGCGGGGTACGTCATTTCCAGCAGGTGATCCGCATTAGGGATTTCGTCAATCACGTTTTCCGTGATTTCGCGGGCCTTTGCAGAGCCACCCAACTTTTCAACAGCTCGAAGCACAGGAGTTACCAACTCTTGGTGCGTAGGCATTCCTAGCTCACTGAACGATAAAGGTTGATCACCCAGACTCATGTCTGGAGATTGTACTTAACCCCTATTACTGCCCGTGGGTTGCGCTACAGCGGTATAAATCTCGGGTAGAACCCGAAACCGGAGCCTCTCAGAAGGATCAGTTTCGCGGCGACGCAGAACAATTGGAGATTTGGTACCTGATACCGGTCTCGTCGGTTGTACGTTGAGAGTGCAGGAGCAAACCCTCCATCCATTAGGACTAGTCGACTGTTGACCTTTCCGTATGGGAGGCGGCTAGTCCTTTTTGTTTGGCAGGTCGCTGCAGTAAGAAATTTCGTCGAGTCCCCTGCTTTTCTTCCCCCGAGCGTACCCGCAGTTTGAGAAGCTCTGGAGAACCGAGAGGGGGTGGGCGGGTCTATTGCGGGGCTGGCTAGTAACACTGTGGTGACTATCCAGTAACGCGTGAAGGTGGGTGGGTTATCGGGTAACAATTTGCAGGCAACAGGCGACCCCCAGTCCTTCCTGGAGTGAACAACTGCGGGTAGTCGAGTCGTACGACATTTGCACTGCTTCGTAATCTCTGACGAGCCCGCTAGCTGCGAGTGATGCACCATGCCGAGGAATACGGCCAAGGTTGGGGTTAGGTTTACTCTGGGCTCTTGGTGCTAAGTCCTGCCTGAGTCTTCTCCTCCAGAATTAGCTTTGCGAGGTCCTGGGTTTTCTGTTTGTTCTTGAACAGAGCTGCTGGATAGCCTGCATACTTCTCGTCCCCGACTCTCTGGACGGTCTTGACCATCCCTTCTACTTGGAGTTTTACTTCTTCTAGCCAAGCGGTCCATGCGGATTCATCATCGTCTTCGGCATGGTCGGTAAAATCATTCAGCTCCGCTAGGATAAATTCTACGAATCGATTTCCATGCCTCGAATAAGCTGTGGTTCTACTATCAAGGGTGGACCGTAGATCGATCAACTGTTTCTCGACATTAGTCACATATTCGAACGCTCGACGCAAACGAAGTGCAGACAGGTCCTCCGGGAAGATCTGTATATATGGGTCGCGACGCACGTTTTCCCAAAGCTTACTGTTTTCACGTTTTGCTTGGGTTGCTAGCTCCACGCTATGCACAGTAGCTAGTGATACCGCAGCCTCTTCAAAGGTGCATCCTGTTTCTCCATCGTTAAGCTGTTCACCAGAGCGAAGCAAATATTGGAACGATTCGATCGCTAGAGCGCTCTTCAAACTACGTTGACGATTGTCCAGACTTGCGAAATCTTGAGTACCAATTGCATTCTGCGTGTTAGTGGCACGTGTAACACGCTCGGCGAAGTCGTCAGGGGCATCCTCAAGCGAAATAAATTTAGCCATCACCCGCACTTCTTCACATTTTTCAGCATCTGAGTCAGAATGGTTAAATACTCTATTCAAAGTCGATGAGGTTTGAGCGCCATTAACGATACGGGCATTCTTGACATCAAATACTCCGCTAGCCGTTGATTTCCCGCCAAACGGCGCTTTAGCTATTGAGTCGCAGAGAACAGTGATGCCGTTGTTTAAGTACCAAAAGTCTGCCGGTTTCTTCTCGATAGTCGATCGGATGCCCTTGTTGGCTTCGGTAGTGCCAAGGTCGGCGCGGACGTTCTGGCGCATCAAACTATGTTTGTTCTCTTGCACCCAAGTTGCTACGTCTGAACCACTGACATGGCCGTAGAAAGCTTCGTAAGGGTAAGAGATTTTTCCAAAGTCTTGCAGGTGGACAGTTAGATTTACCGGAACATGTGTGAAATCAGCTCCAAGCAACTCGTGGATTGCTTGTTTTCTGACAACTTCGAATGTGGCGACGGCTTCAGGATGGGTGGACGGAATCTCGTCGTTGAAAACATCGGCGAGAAATTCTTCAAATTCTTCGGCTAGTGTCCTGTTCAGCGTGTTGTCCGTCATTACGACCAGCGCAATCTGAATTTTTAGATCAGTATCGAGGAGCGCTTTCTCCAGCTCAGGACGTCTCGAATTGATTTTGGAATTGAGGGCTTCCCACTTATCTTCCACAAGTAGCTGAATCCCTTCCTGCAACCTCAGAAAGGTGTCTTTATTGAGGCCACCGGATTTCCCACTTTCTGACCATTTTGATTGCACAATTATAAGTGTCTGCTGACCATTGTTCGTTACAGCAAGTGCATCGATGCCCTTGTCGTCTCGCCCATCGGTTATGCATTCGCAAGCCTCTTTGATAGGCAAGCCACACTGCTTTGAAAGGTAGAAAGCCGCCAGTGCTCGCGATCGAGCCACCTGCGTCCACTTATCTTTCTCTTGGACATCGTCCATAAAAATATGCGGAACATATTCCTTGTCGAGAGTTTTTTGAATCTGTCTTACGCGAAAATTGGGTTTACGGTTACCCATGTTATGGCTTTACCTTTCGTGTGGCTAAGGATCACCAATAAGGATAGATTAAGTGGCCGGTAAGTGACAGGTCCCTTATGTTGCTCTCAACTTTGTTTGCTGCTGACCACTATTTTTGTACGATGCTAGCGATTGCGATGCAGGCTTTGATTTTGAAGTTGCGGAGTCCTCTTTTGAAGCTTTTTCAAGTGTTACTAGATACTGAATGAAGCGCTACCAGATAGTCGTGAAGGAATCACCGGAGCTGTCTTCGAGGCAGCACAACAGTTGGTTGCGCAATGAGTGTCATCGGGCGGCTGTGTCAGATTGCCATTCCGGTCGTGAAGCCTGATTAGAGTTGTCCCCGTGTCCACCCTCACTCCCGTCCACGCATCGGAGCACGTCCTTGATGGTGTGTCCGAGTACCTCGCCACCGCGTTTTCACTGAAGAACCCGGAGACGTCCAACGCCCTCAAAGCGTTTTTGGAAGACACAGAGCGGGGTATGTTCCACGGCCCGTACGTGCGGGTACGCCTCCCCTACGCGCGCGCCCTGGGGTGGGACGGCATCTTGGACTGGATGCCCACCAGCTTTGCCTTCACGCCGTACCACCACCAGGCGGAAGCGTTTCGCAGGTTGAGGAGTAATGACGGTGGTGGGGAGAGGCGTCCACAAGCAACGCTCGTCATCACAGGCACCGGCTCCGGTAAGACGGAATCCTTCCTGTACCCCGTGCTGGACCACGCCGCCCGCACGCGCGCACAAGGCCGCACCGGTGTAAAAGCGCTGCTGCTCTACCCCATGAACGCACTGGCAAATGACCAGGCAGATCGCCTGGCCAAGCTGATCACCAGCGAGCCAGGCCTGGCCGGTGTTACCGCCGGTATCTACACCGGTGAGGCCAAAGGCAACGTAAAGAAGGTAACCGAGCACTCGCTGATCAATGATCCGGACGAGATGCAGCGCAACCCCCCAGACATCCTGCTGACCAACTACAAAATGTTGGACCAGCTGCTGCTGCGCCCGGCGGACCGTGAGATCTGGGAGAAATCCGCAACATCGCTGCAGTACCTGGTGTTGGATGAGTTCCACACATATGACGGTGCGCAGGGCACAGATGTGGCGCTGTTGCTGCGCAGACTAGGACTCATGCTCAAAGCCCACCAACCGGAAGGGTTTTTAGGCGAGTGCGAAGAAAATCCGCTGGGTAAGGTCACGCCGGTGGCAACGTCCGCAACCCTGGGCGGTGAGGGCGACCAAGAGAAGGTGCTGAACTTCGCGGCCACCATCTTCGGGGAAACGTTCACGCCAGACGCCGTGGTGGGTGAGCGCACACTGAGCTACCAGGACTGGGTTGCAGAACTTACCCAAACCTACGGCGCGCACCCGGTGCAGCCGTACCCGGACATTGAGCAGCTGCGCACCGTGGTGGAAACCATCCAGCAAGACACATCACACCGCGACCACGCGGATGTGGTGCTGGACGTGTTTCGTACCCAGCTTTGGGGCGCGGGCGAGAGCCAGGAAGAAACCATCGCGGCCTACGCGGTACACCCGCTAACCCAAGCGCTGCTGGAGCAAGCAAACACGGCGAAGCCGCTGATCAACCGTGAAGGTGAGCAAGAAGACACCTTGCCGGTGTTGGTGCTGGGCCCGATTGTAGAGCGCTCTTTAGGCACCGAAGTGGCCCGCGAATTTATCACGCACCTGCTCACCGCGGTGGCGCACCTGCGCGCAAAAGCCGGTGAGAAGTACCGCTTCGAAGGCAAGCGTTTGCCGGGCGTGGAAACGCACCTGTGGCTGCGTGAAGTCTCCCGCATTGAGCGCACCGTAACCCCCAATGACACCGGTGAGGTCTTCCGCTTCGCCGATGACGGCCACTTGGTCTGGGACGAAGCCGGCGTGTGGCTGCCCGCCATCTACTGCCGTGAGTGCGGGCGCGCCGGGTGGATGGCCGCGATGGAACCGGGCACCGATGCAGTGGTGCTCAACGGTGCTGAGATCCGCCATGCGTCATTCAATGCTCGTGAGAGGACCAGGCCGCTTATCGACGCCACGACGGAGTACCGCCGCGCCACCGCCGAAGGCGTGCCGTGGTCTGCCATGAGCGATGACGAAGGCAAGCGCACCATGATGTGGTTCCACACCGAAACCCGTGCGCTGAGCACCGCGGACCCCAGCGACAAAGAGCTTGCGGAAGGTACATCGGTGCCGGTGCTGACCTACTCCGGCCTCGGCGCGGAGGACTACGCGCGCGACCAGGTCTGCCCGTCGTGCGGTGGTACGGACACGATCCGCTACATCGGCTCGCGTGTGGCAACGCTGCTCTCAGTAGGCCTGTCCAACCTCTTCGGCATGCCGGAGCTGGACCAGAAGGAAAAGAAGACCCTGGTGTTCGCGGACTCGGTGCAGGACGCGGCGCACCGCGCGGGTTTTGTGCAGTCACGTGCGCGCGCCTTTGGCATCCGTACGTTGATGCGCAGTGTGGTGACACGTGCGGGGTTGGATGAGGGGGATGAGGTGAGCGTCGCAACGCTGCCGCACCTGATCCTCCAGCAGGCGGACGCTGACACAGACCCGGCGCGCGCCCGTTTCGAGCTGCTGCCGCCGGAGCTTGCAGAGACACCAACGTTTGCACCGTTTTGGACCCCGGAGGCCCCAGATGCGGAGCGCAGGCGCGCAACCACGGCGGTGCTGAACCGCCTGGAGCTTGATGCGGCGCTGGAGTTCGGTCAGCGTGCGCACCTGCCGCGCTCCTTGGTGTCCACGGGTGCGTTGGTGGCGTCGGTGCATGTGGAAGACCACGTGCTGTTGGATGCCGCTGAGGCGGCGCTGCGCAAGATTGATGCCGGGCTGTTTGAGCTCAAAGATGCCGCCTCGGAAGAGATGCGGCTGCGGTGGATGCGCGGGCTTGTAGAGCAGGTGCGTGAGCGCGGCGGCATCACCACAGCGCTTTTGCAAAAGTACCTGCAGGATGACGCTAATACCTGGCGCCTCCACAACCGCTTTGCCAAAGCGGAAGGCGTACCGAGCTTTCCCAAGGGCGGTGCGCCGGAGTTCCCACGCGCAGGCGCCGCACTGGATGAAAAAGACCGCGGGATCACCCCGCTGGGAAGCCCGCGCGGGCGCTACGCACGGTGGACGTCGAAAATGCTGGGCATCTCCACCCATGACGCCACCACTGCCCTGACCAGCGTGTTCAAGGAGCTCGCCACCGCCGGGGTGATGGAGGCGATCACCACCGGCACCGGTGGCACCATCTACGCACTCAAACCAGAACAGGTGGTGGTGGTGCGGTTTGAAAACCACGCGCGTTCCTTGCGGTGTGGGGTGTGTCATGGGACGTTGGGCGTCGATAAGCAAACAAGCTCCCTGCTTGCCGGGATGCCGTGCCCAACGCCTGGCTGCCTGGGTGAGCTGGAGCCTGCGGACATTGAGCCGAACTACTACTCACGGCTGTACACCTCCACCACCCCGCGCGCGGTGGTCGCGCGTGAGCACACCGGGCTGATACCCAAGGACGAACGCCTGGCGCTGGAGCGCACATTCCGCGGCGCGGAAACCGCACCGAACGCGCCGAATGTGCTGGTGGCAACACCAACGCTGGAGATGGGTATTGATATTGGAGACTTATCAACCGTCATGCTGGCATCGCTGCCTAAGTCTGTTGCCAACTACGTGCAACGTGTGGGGCGCGCCGGCCGTTTGACCGGCAACTCGCTGGTACTGGCGTTTGTGCAAGGCCGTGGCACGACACTGCCCAAGCTGAACAAACCGCTGTCCATGATCGCGGGATCCGTTGTTCCGCCGGCGGCGTTTCTGTCCGCCACCGAGATCCTGCACCGGCAGGTCACCGCGTATCTGGTGGACACGCTGGACTTTGCGGCGCAGGGCCTGCAGGTGTCGGATTCGCTGGACGTGTTCTCTACCAAGCGCAGGTCTCTTGTAGAGGTGCTGGCAGAAGACATCGCCGCGGGCGTGGAGGAGCGGGTTGATGCTTATCTGGCCACCGTTGCTGGTGCGGTGGATGAGGCCTCACTTGCCGGTGTCCGCCAGTGGGTCACGGGCCTTGGGCCGGAGTCACTGGTTGGTGAGCTCAAGCGCACCCAAGAGCTGTGGGATGGCGAGGTGAAGATGATGACCGCGCGCCTTGACGTCCTGCAGGACCGGATACGCCAACTAGAGGCCAAGGCGGACCCGAACGCGGGCACCGAAAACGCCGATGCGGAATTAGAGCGTGAGAAGCGCAGCACCAAGGCGGCGTTAAAGCGCACGCAGCGCGACCTGAACAAGATCCTGCTTAAAGAGTATTGGATCTCCTCCATGGAGCGTTACGGCCTGCTGCCCAACTTCACGCTGTTGGATGATTCGGTGGAGCTTGCCGTGGTGGTCTCCCAACTCAACCCGTCTACGCTGCAGATTGATCCGGAAACCTTCGAACTGTCCCGTGGGGTGTCCTCGGCGCTGATGGAGCTCGCGCCGGGCAACACCTTCTACGCCCGCGGCATCGCAGCCACAGTGGATGCGGTGGAGATGGGCCACAACGGCGGCGACATTGAACAGTGGCGCCTCTGCCGCGCCTGCTCCTACGGCGAGCGCGTCACCGAAGGCGCAACACCTGCCGCCTGCCCGGTCTGCGGCGACGCCGGCTTTTCGGACAAGGGCCAGATACTGGATTCGGTTCGCATGCGGCGGGTCTCGGCGGAGGTTGATAGGGCTAGATCGCTTATCGACGGCACCCAGGAAGAACGCACCCGCCTGAGCTACATCACCACCTTAAGTTTCGCCGTACCCGAAGGCGGACACGGCGGGCGCTGGTTTACCTCCCTCGGCTTTGGTGCGCAGTATTTGCGCTACGTGAACCTAAGCTGGTTCAACCTGGGCCGCGGCCCGAGCGCGAAGCGGATCTACGCCAATAGGGAAACGGACGCTCCCCTGTTCACGGTGTGCAACTACTGCGGGCACCTAGATTCCCAGAAGGGTGCTAACTCCAAGTGGGACCACAGACCGTGGTGCCCGAAGCGCAACGCCAGCGAGGAAGAGACCGTGACCGTGGCGCTATCACGCACGCTGCAAACCCAGGGCGTGCTGCTGCACGTTCCGGTGCAGCTGACTGCGGGCGATAACTCCACCATCCCCAGCCTGACCGCGGCGATCAAGCTTGGCTTCAAGGAAGATTTGGGCGGTGAGCCGGAGCACCTCAGCGTGGTCACGGTGCGTGTGCCGGATGATAGGGGCGACACCGTCGATGCGTTGTTGATGCACGACAGCGTGCCCGGTGGTACCGGCTACCTTTCGCAGTTCGCCTCGCCTGAAGACGTGCGCCGGCTTTTGGAAAAGGCGTACACGCGAGTGAAGAACTGCTCGTGTGCTGCCGATGAGCGCCTGGCCTGCCCGGACTGCCTGCTGCCGTATACGCATCCAAGCCAGCTGGAGGTCACCTCACGTGCCGCGGCGGAGCGTGTGTTGCGCGCCATCTTGGCCGACCAAGACCACCCGGCCGCAGACCTGGACCCCTTGAGCGTGACCTGGGAGACCCAAACCGAAGCACCGGTGCGCGATAGTGCTTCCAACCTGGAGGTCCGCTTCCGTGAGATCCTGCGCAAGGCGCTGGAAAACCGCAACGCTACCGTCAAGGACATTCCCAACGCTGGCCAGGTGGAATGGCTGATCACCTTCACCGACGGTGAGATGTGGAAGATGCAGGAGCAGGCGGACAAGGGCTACACCAAGCCGGACTTCCTGTTTACCCACCGCACTAATGCCAAGGTGCGCCCGGTTGCGGTGTTTACGGATGGCGCGGCGTTCCACATCAGCCAAGCGCACTACCGCTTCCCGGATGACATAGCCAAGCGCAACCGCCTGCACTATGAGGAATCCTGGTTGCCGTGGAACGTCACGGATGCGGACATCACCTGGTTCGAAGACGAGCAAAAGCAGGTGGACCAGAAGCCGGCGTGGGGGAGGGTGAAGGAGTTCCCGAGGTTTGACGGTTTCAGTGATACTGCCTGGAAGATGCTCACCTCCTCGCCTGTCACCCAGCTTCTGGACTACTTGGCCGGGCCGGAGAAAGACACCTACGCCATGGCTGACCAGGCGCTGATGCGACTGCTCATTGGCAAGTCCAAGGCACGCAGCATTCCGGGCGGTGCGCATGTGACCTTCCGCGACCAGATCCACTTGCGCTGCGCGTTTTTGGAGCAGCAGCTGCACCCTAAGCGCGCCTACGTGGAGGCACCGCACGCCGGTTCCATCACCGATGAGAACTGGCGCGACTTCCTGCGCTTTGCCAACATCTGGTGGCTCTCCGATGCTCCTGTGCTGATTGCCACCACCGCGGAGGACGAGGGCGCGGTTGCCGGGGAACCTGCCGAGGTTCCTGCAGCAGTGTCTGCGGATACCGACGCTGTGGCTACTGAGTTCCCCGAGGCGTGGGCCGAAGCAATCGAGGAGTTTGAGGACGAATCCAGCGTGCTCGCCGCGCTGCAGCTTTTGGCACGCGCCGGTGCGGAGGCCACCGAAGACATTGGTGAGGAAGTGGGTTCGCTGCCCACCGCCGTATCCTGGCCAGATCGCAAGATTGCGCTTTTGATGCAGCATGACGCGTCCTACGCACAGGCCGAGGACACCCTGCGTGATCAGGGTTGGACGTTGATGTATCCAGATACACTCAGCGAGCAAACAATTCCGGCAGCGTTGCTGGGTAAGGGTGATTAGCACATGACACAGATGGTGACGTTTAGCTTCTACAGCGGCCTAAGTTTAGACGGTGCGCTGCACAAACCCGTCATGAACTTCCTGCAGAAGCTTGCAGAAGATCCCACCAACCCGTCGCTGCGTATCAAGACGCTCAGCAACGCGGTGGACAAGCGAGTGCGCACCGGCCGCGTCAATGACCAGTTCCGTGCGGTGCTCTTTGAGATTCGCGACGCCGAAACGCACCACTTCGTCCTCGTCGACGTCGACTCCCACGACGAAGGCAACGCCAAAGCCGAACGCCTCGACCCCGCGCGCCTCCGCCTGACCGTCAACCCCGTCAACGGCCTGACCCAGCTCATCCAGGAAGACGCCCCGGCTGCTGATTTCGCAGCTCAGAGCGCCTCCGAAGCCAAGGCGAAAGCCGCAGCCGAAGCCGCCGAGAAACTGGCCGCGAAGCAGCAAGAGCAGGCGCGGGCGCTTTCGGAGGTGGATGGGGTGGATGCGGTCGTCGCGGATCAGCCGAAAGCCCCGCCGCGCACCGAGATGGAGCACAACGGCTACACCCCGGCCAGCCTGTACGCAGAGCTCGGTGTGGACCAGGCGCTGCTAGAAGCCGTCTGGCGCGCCGAGTCGGAGGCAGAGCTTCAGTTGCTTCTCGACGCCCGACCGACCTGGGAACACGACGCCATCCTCGGCCTTGCAGCCGGCTACACCGTCGACGAAGTGCGCGACTCCCTGGGGCTGAAGAAGCTTGAGCCCGGCGCGGTGGAACAATCCGGCGCCGACGAGGACACGCTTTTGCTTGCCGGCCTGCGCCAACCCGCAGCCGAGTTGGACTTCGCCTACCTGGATGATGTGGACACCGAATCCCTACGCGCCGTGATTAGCCTCGACGACTTTGACCAGTGGCGCGTATTCATCCACCCGGAGCAACGCCGCATGGCGGAAGGCGCACGCAACGGCTCCGCGCGCGTCTTCGGTGGCGCCGGCACCGGCAAGACTGTGGTTGCCGTCCACCGCGCGAACAACCTGGCGCGCCGGGCAATACCGAACCAGCCCGCCGGCGATGAGGCGCCGCGCATCCTGCTGACCACCTACACCAAGGGCCTCGCGCAGGGGCTGAAATATCAGCTGAATACGTTGAACCCGCATCACCCTTCGGCGGAGTCACTTGGCCAGCCCGGCATTTGGGTGGACAACGTGGACGCCACGGTGCGCCAGGTGTTGACGTCGGCCGCGCCACACGAGGTGGAGGCCGCCACCAAACGCGTCCTGGGCCTGGGTGCCCCGCGCGTGCGGCCCTACCTGGACCGCGACGCCGAACAGGTTTGGGAGACCGCACTGGAAGCCGCCAGCGATGACCTGCCGCGCTCCATTGCAAACCTCACGTTCCTGCAGCAGGAGTACGAAGGCGTGGTCCTTGCTGGCCAGGTGACGTCGCTTGCGGAATACCTCAAGATCGCGCGCACCGGCCGCGGTACACCGTTGAACCGGAAGCAGCGCAAACTGGTGTGGGCGGTTATGGAATCCGTCATGCAAACCCAAGCGGTGGACGGGCAGTTGTTCTGGCCCACCATGAGTGCCGTTGGCGCCGAGGTGTTGAACGTGCGCGCGGAAAATGGCGGCGGGTACACGTTTGATCACGTGGTAGTTGATGAGGCCCAAGATTTCAACGCCGGCCACTGGCGATTCTTGCGCGCCTGCGTTGCCACCGGACCCAACGACATCTTTATTGCGGAAGACTCCCACCAGCGCATCTACGGCCAACCGTTGACCTTGTCACGTTTTGGTATTGCTACACGAGGCCGCTCCCAACGCCTCACCCTGAACTACCGCACCACCAAGCAGAACCTGGAATACGCCCTGCTCATCTTGCTTGGCCAAGAGGGCTTGGCGTACCTGGACGGCGAAGGCGACAACGACTCCGTCCGCGGCTACCGCTCCGCCCGCACCGGGCCGGATCCGTACCTTGTGCGTGTGAATTCCGAGGCCCAAGAGTTCGACGTTGCCGCCCACTTCATTTCTAAGTGGATGGACTTGAAGCGCGAGGTACACATTGGCGTGATGTGCCGCACCCGCGGTCAGATCTCACGTGTGGTCTCCGGGCTTGCGGATCACGGCATTGACGCCGTGGCCACCCGCAACGCCGAGCGCGCCACACCGGAGCAGGTTTCCGTGATGACCATGCACGGCGCCAAAGGCATGGAATTTACCCACGTCTTGCTCATGGGCGTGGGCAAGGAATTCATGCCGCTGCGATTCCGCCTCAAGGACCTTTCAGAGGAAGACGCCCGCGAGGCCCTCCAACGTGAACGCTCCTTGCTGTACGTGGCTGCTTCTAGGGCGCGTGACGAACTCGTCATCACCTCCACCGGCGAACCCTCCGAGCTGCTGCCGCCGAATCTGCCGTAGGCGTTGGCCCTGGGCCCGCGTAGCTCTCGGGTCCCTGGCCTCCGGACTCTGACTGCCGGCCCTAGTCTCCGGACCTCGGGTGGAGCTTTTTTGGATTGCGGCAGCATGTTGCCAAACCGGGGATATCTGCCACGGCTGGCAGCTGGCTCACAGTTTCGGGCCTATTGCGGCAACTATCCCCGGTTTGGCTGATACACGCCGCAATTGAAATCGGGTATGCATGCCGGAAGGTGGAGTGGCTGGCCGGTGTACCTTGAAAACAACCGTGACGCTCTCGCCTGCCGGTTTGCGGTTAGCATGGTCGATTTTTCGGCGCTAACTTGCCCCATACGCCAAGGCCGAGTCCAGCCGATATGCAGGGCTAAAGGTTAAAGCGCTTTTCAAAGCTACCGGTTCCCATAGCCAGCAACAACGGCGAAGTTGTTGCGCTTCCAATCGACATGGAACCAGCCCCCAACCTCACCGTCCAGCTCCTGTGATTGGCGTTCTAGGGCCGCGGGTTGACAACGGGGGTAACACGTCTCCAGAAAAGGCCATGCTTGAATGGGAATTCAGGAATACTTTAGGTCCAAAAGGCCAATCCGAAGGGGGATACACCGTGCTGAAGAAATCTGCCGCAACACTCATTGCGGCCACGCTTATGCTGAGTGCTTGTGTGCCAAGCGGAAAGATCGAATCACTGACAGACGTTACCTTCATTGAGTCTGAAGTGGAATCTGCTGAGCCTGAAGTGGATCCTGTTGAGTCGGAAGTGGAATCTTCCGAACCACGCGGCTTTGTATTCGAGTCGGGCTTTCTCGAATTCGGCAACTTCGACCCCTACGCACTTGGCGATAACCTGTTCAACCCCTGCACCGAAATCACCCCAGAGGAATACGCCGCAGCAGGATTTCCAGGGATTGAGAGTGAAGGGGACGGGGCAACGTATCATGGACATAACGCATGCAACATTCCGCCTACCGAAGAACAACTTGCACGTTATGTCTCAGCTGGCTTCAGCAATGGCAGACCCAACCGCGAAATGATTGAAATGCAAGGGTTGCTGCTTCCCCAGTACACCTCTGAGCTGATTCCTGAGCTTTTCGCCTTTGCTGCCACCGACCATGACTCGGGTTTCTGCTACACACAGATCGATACTCTTCGCGGTGGATTCGGCACAGGGGCCGGAGGTTTTACACAAGACATAACTCAACGGGAGATGTGCGAGTTTGCGATTCAGATCACCGAGCAGCTCTTCTTAGAGTATGGCACCGGCGATGTGCGCTAACGATGTCCACTAAAGTGCGCACGCAAACGGATTCCATTCTTCACAGCAACGTATTAGGCTTCTCTTCAAGCACGTAGATTTATTCATAAATGGGGGGTTATTGTGACGCAACACGTATACCTAGACACAGACGCTCTATCAACTGGCATCGGACTGCTAAAAGACGAGGCCCTATCAGTCAGAGAATCGACACTGTGGTCTAAAAGGTCAGGCCTTGCAACGTTTTCCAATATCACTGGGTACCGTGAAGCGGGCCAGGCATTGGGACTCATTGCTTCAATGCATGCACCCCAATCATTCCGGGTATTGGGCTCGCACATGATGGATGCTGCGAATATTTCTGAAGTCAACCTCAACAACATGCAGCACGCCGATGAAGCGTCTGCACGCATCCTCAACAAAATCGCGTTGATCCCCTTGGATTCGACGATGGATAACCCCGGCCAGATGAGCGCATCCTTAAACGTGGTCAATGCGAAAGCAACCGTCATCCACCCACACGCCCCTG
>NZ_KV786242.1 GCF_001806875.1 Corynebacterium sp. HMSC29G08 | reverse complement strand
CGGTGTCGGTGACGAAGGTGCCGCGTTGGTGCGCAAGCGTATGTACTGCTTGTCGCTCGCCGGCATCGAAAACCGTGAGCGTGTTGCCGGTGATGCGTACATCAACAGTGCGGCCGACAAGTGTGTAGGGCACGGAGTAATGCACGCTGCCGACGACGATATGAAAGTCGGGAGCGACTTTTGCACGCCTCCATTCCGTGCGCTGCCACCGTTGCTTTGGCAGGTCAGTGAGCAAATCAGCCTCAAAGTCTTCAAACAGCTGCCGCCGACTGATGGTGTTGCCGCGAAACGGGGTGTGCGCATTAATCGCGTCAACTCGTTTGAGTATGCGACTGTTGAGCTCATCAAGGCTGACGCACTGGTGGTCGTCAAGGGCATGGATGACCTTTTGGGTCACAATCTTGACCGCTGCCTCAACATTGGCCTTGTCTTTCGGCCGTCTTGCCCGCGCTGGCAGCGCAGCGGTGTTGTAGTGCTCCAGAAACTCCTCGTACGTGGTGTTGACACGACGATTGCGATCGGCAGCGCTTATCGCGTTCGACGCCGTCGAGGCGTTGTCCGGGACGATGACCTCTGCC